>NZ_RCWE01000025.1 GCF_018448925.1 Photorhabdus akhurstii
CGGCGGTAAGATGGTGTTGGAGGCGACGTCAGAGATTACCTTAAAAGTCGGCGGCCATTTTATCCGGTTAACTCCCGGCGGTATTCTGACTTCCCCCAATTTGCTGGTCGGGCAAGGTTCAGCCGGTGCGGGCCGTGGATTGTCTCTGCAACTGCCGGAAGGAGTTGCGCCTCTGCCGGAGGTTAAACTCCCTGCCAAACCGCTTTGTGCCGTGCTGGCTCAACAGGAAACAAATTGGATTATTGATAATTTGGAGGATAAATGAACAAGTCAATAAATTGGCAACAGTGGCTGAGTACCCCTAATAAACCATCGGTTTTCTTTATGCTCAATTCACTGGCGGAACCTAACCCGGTGGCGCTCTTTTATCGCAACGACTGGGTAGAGCAGGCTTTTCCGCTCTACAGCAATACACCGATGGATCACATGCTGGCGCAAAGTCCCTGGCTGGTTCAGCCCAAGTCAGGTTGCCTGTCAGTAATCGGTCATCTGCTTGATAGCCAAACTCTGAGCGATAACAGTTGGGGATGGGCTTATCGCAGCGACGAGTCATGGATACAGCAGCTTAATCATTGGCGTTCACGCCAGCAGGTGATATTGCGGGAGAGGCAAGTGATTTTTCGCAGTATGGACCCACGTATCCTCGGTCTGTTATTACCGGCAATGATCGTCAGCGATTGGTCGGCATTTTTGACACCGGTGAGTGAGTTGATGATCGATATACCCGAACCACAGATTTATTATCGGCCTGAAAATTGTGGTCAAGGCGGCAGTGAATCGCCCTTTATTCTGGGCGATCATTTATCGCATGCCTGGCACCATTCCGATTACGCCCTGCAAGGGATGGCATCTGCGATCAGTTATAATTGCTGGGAAAACCACGGAGAATTGGCTGATAAGCTGGATAAGCCAGAGGGACAGTTAGTGGAGCAAATTATCAATTGGTTAAAATACCGTTTGGCAAACGGAGATAATATTAGCAAACTTACCTACGTAGATTTTTTACAAACACTGACTGACGACGCCCCTTCCCAAAGGTTTATTGAAAGCTGAGAGTTGATATCCTCCCCGCCCTAAAGCTGTTTTTCCTACACAAATCCCTTAGTCTATTCGAGGGATTTTTTCGAACTTTTGCTTGTCTTGCTGATCTCAACAAAAAACAGTGATTGAGATAACTTAAGATGTTTTCAGCCAACACCGAGCATGGACAAAAGAGCTCTTTTAACATGCTGAATTAAGCGATACGCGCCGTTCGAAACGTCTGGTTCGGATTGCCAATTCGCTGACTAACCATATAGGACTGTCTCTCGTGCAATCTTTGAAATCCCCTACCGATATTGAAGCAACTTCAAAAAACTGACTAAAGAGCAGAAAGCTATCCTATTATCAGCCAGTAAATTACCCCGTTGTTATACCGAAGAGATGTGATATTGACAAAAAAATTGAAGCGCTGTTTCAACGGTCAGCTTAATGAGCATGCGGGAAAACTGATTAAGATCAGCTTCAGTTTTGAACCCCTTAGCCAATTCGGCGACGAGGGCTTTAAGCTTCTTTTCGTCCATAATTTACCTGTCTGCGTTGTTGTAAGAAATATACCAAGAACAGGCAATTACACAATTTAAATTAAAGCCTCATAATAATTACTGATTCCTATCTTTACTTTTTATACCGTTATTATTTATTTTGTTTTAATTTCGAAATTTTTCTTTTTGTTTGTTTTTCATTCATCACCGATGTACCTCATTTATATGATGATGTGATTTATTTTATTGTTAATTAATAATTTTACATGGCGGATTCGACTAATAAGCGCAATTTTTCAGAAAGGCGGTCAGTTGCTATAGTAGGCATCTTTCCCGCCACAGGAGAATGCGCTATGGCCTATACACAACTGACCGAGACAGAAAGATATCAGATTTCCAGTTTAAAAACAGCGGGTTTTTCACAGCTTTTCATTGCTGGGTCACTTAAGCGAAGTCCGTCGACCATCAGCAGAGAATTGAAGAGAAATCAAGAAGTTCAAACCTATTGCCCTGAACAGGCTCATTTGAAGGGATTGGCTCGTCGTCATTTTGCTAAAAAAGCCGTAAAAATAACGCCGGAAGTCAAAAAATGGATAAAACGGTTAATTTGGCAAGATTTAAGTCCTGAACAGGTGGTTGATTATTTGAAGCGGCATAAAGGGATATTTTTGCATCATGAGACGATTTATAGGCTGATTTATCAAGATAAAATAGAGGGGGGTGATTTATGGCAACATCTGCGAATTGCCAGAAAACCCTATCGTAAACGCTATGGCCGCTATGAAAAAAGAGGCAAAATTAAAAATCGGGCCAGTATTGATGAGCGCCCGGAATTCGTTGATAAAAAAGAACGTATTGGCGACTGGGAAGGTGATACGATAATAGGGAAAGATAAAAAAAGTGTCTTATTAACCCTGGTTGACCGCAAAACGTTGTATACCATAATTGTTAAACTTGATAGCAAGCGGGCATTCGAAGTCGCAAAAGCGGTAGTGAAAGTATTATACCCGTTAAAACAAAGGGTTAAGACCATCACATTCGATAACGGTTTGGAGTTCGCAGAGCATGAAATCATGAGTAAAAAATTAGAAACCCAAATTTATTTTGCTCACCCTTACTCGCCTTGGGAAAGAGGGATAAATGAGAATATCAATGGACTCATCAGACAATACTTTCCAAAGGGAACTGATTTTAATAAAGTCTCTGATCAGGAAATAAATTTTGTAGTAAACCGATTGAATAATCGCCCCCGAAAAACACGGGGAGGGAAAACACCGAATGAATTATTTAAAGGAATACGAACATGTTTACTTCCGGATTAACGATGTTGCACTTATTATGTGAATCCAAGCATTATATTTATGTACCCATTATTGATTATTTTACTTTTCATTGATTATATAAATCCATTTATAAATCATGGCGTTATGTTTTTTTTTGGCGTGATGTTAATTATACTCTAAATAAATTAAATATTTTTTATATTCTTGTCTTTTTATTTTACATTAACTAAATAATTAGTTAATAAAACTGGTTTTTATTATATTTTAGATTTTTAATCTTATTTATTTGTTAATCACTTAATTTAATCCCTCCATAGTGGGATTATTAAATTTTATTGACGTTATTAATCAAAGTTAGTATTATCAATGCATATGATTATTAGTTGATTACTCCTTTGTTAGGTATTCTTTTTTCTATAAGAAAGAGGACAGGAGTTTATGAACTTCATTGGAATATATAATAAAATATTTTTAATGATAGGCATTATATGCTTCTTCATGAACCATGGTATTTTCCTATTTAAAAATCCCATAGGATATAATTTTAACATTAACTACAAATTGGTGAAATATGATGAATAAATCAGAGATTTTCTTTATTATTAAAAAAATTTTGACTAAAGAATTAAATGTCGGTTCTCTTAGTGACATGAGTGAATCAACATCATTACGTGATGATCTTGGGTTAGATTCGATGACTACACTGACATTTTTAATGTCATTAGAGGATAATGTTCCAAATTTTATGATTGATGCAAATACATTAGAAGCCAGTCATGTACAAAGTATTGGTTCTGTCTGTGATTATGTTTTAGAACGCCTAAATGGTGTATCATGACATGATTTACATAAATCAGGTTTTCTGCGAAATAATGAATAAGAGATCTCTCAGAAAAATTCCAAGAAACCGTTACTCCATATACCAGAAAGACTTACATCGTATTTCTCAAGATGAATTAACTGATTCAACCTTATTAGAAGGTGATCAATACTCTTATACTGAATTAGGCGATTCCGCTCTTAAGAAAATGGAAGATTCTATTCTTTTAAGTGATGTTGATTTATCTATATTTGCCTATTGGACACCTGAGTTTGATCCAGATCATTCAGCTTTTGGTCCATACTTTATGGACCATTATAACCTTAAAGGATACTCATTCGACATTTGTGACAATGGAAGTTTAGTATCAACTACAGCTTTAGGTATTGCTGGTAATTATTTATCTAGTGGTAGTGCAAGTAAAATACTACTATTAGGAATGGAGCAAAATACTATTCCTCGTAATATTTCTAACGGATTTCCAATACCAGAGCGATCTTGTGCTATTGCAGCCTTACTCACAACGGAAAAAAGCCATGAGAACAAATGGATATTATTAAAAACAGGGCAGGTAAGTGAATGGGAATCAGCTGATGGTTTGGATGCCTTTGGCATGGTAAAAAATATACTGCATCAATTGCGGTTAGATGAAGAAGATACTGTATTATTAACAGAACGTACAGGTTATTTCTTTAAAAAAATACGTTTTCAAATGGAAGCGAAAGATAGGAAAAGCTCAATCAAATTTGCTTTCTTAAAACCTGAAGTTACAGGCATGAATACATTGTTACTTCTAGCGGATAAGACACTAACACCACTAAACAGAAGGAACATATTATTAGTAGAGCATGATATGGAAAGTTTAAGAATAGCATGGTCTGTCTTACAAAAAATTTAGGAATCTAATCATGTTTAATATCAGCTATCCATTCGAATCAAAGAAAGAACAACGTTTTCACTGGTTAATGGAACAATTAGCCCAAACAATTTTCTCTACATCAAACCAAATTGTTGTGAGAAACGGGTTTGCTGTAGTTTCAGAAGAACAATGGAAAAATTCAGAATTGCGCTTTTTAGACGAAAAACAATATAGTTGGAAAGAAATAAATACTGTCACTATCCTTCCTGTCTGTAATAGTATGAAGCGCCAGAGATTATTATTATGCAAATTGGAAGCAAAAGACGGTGATATTGCTTCACAAGAGATCGCGAAAAAATATGTCAACTATCAATGTGAAATGATACGAATGCAGCTTATTTGCATTGAACAATGGACATCAATTTTACTTGATCATACAGCCCAGCGTAAGGTTGGCAGTGTTTCTCTATTATCAATTTCCTCTATTCGTCTCCGTTTAGCGCAAGTTATACAGCGTCAATTATTATTATTTCAGTGTGTAGGAGATATAAAAGAAGAAATACCTTCACAGTTTGCTGAACATGCGGCTGAAGAAATTGAAGAAATGGTTAATATCCTGATTAAAACAACGGGAGGAAGGGCCCTTCTACAGCAAGGATTGGTCGAAATGCAGCACATTTTTTCTGTTCTGAATCAAGTTTATCTGAGGGAATTCCATGATTAATTTTGACTATTCCATTGCCTGTACGCATTATGGAAAAAAATGGTTAGATTTAGCTCAACTATTTCGTTCTTTGTCTTTTAAGGTGCTAGATGATAACGATACTGTATTATCACATCTTGACGCACCGCTTTTCGACCAACTTTATATGGATCGCAGTAGTAGCTGTCTGGAAAGGACAAAAATGTATGAGGTGCTTACTTACGGAGACCCAAATGTCCTGCTGTCATGTCCAGGCCCATCTCTTTCCGGTATCATTGTACGAGAATTAGGCTCAACTGAACAACAAGACTATTTTTTTGAATATGTTGCTCAACATAGAGCTCGTACCTGCATGGCAGTCACAGAGCCTAGCAAAGGCTCTGATGCAGGAAATCCATCTGCATTATTGAATGACGATTTTGAACTTAATGCTGAAAAATGGCTAGTAGGTAATGGACACAATGCTACGATCGGAACAATGGTTGTCAGAACTGGAATAGGACCATACAGTATCAGTGTAATTTTGTTGACACCTGAAACCCTTTCTCATCCTAAAGTTTTTCGTCAGTTGCTACCTGTTGCTGGATTGCAAGGTGCTGGCTTAAGTCACTTATATTTTGACAAAGTTCCTATCTCTGAAGAGCATATTTTGGGTTTGCACCGTAGACCATTAGAGAGAGGGATGCACGCAGTGATAAAAACTTTTTATCGTATGAGGCCTTGTGTATGTGCTATGGCGTTAGGTAGTGCTCAAGCACTACTTGATTTTGCCATATCGCATATAAGAAATGTAAAAGCTAGAGAGCTCCACTCCTCCTTGCAAATTGAAATTGAAGCCATAAGAAATCTGAATTACCGTGCCGCCTCAAGAATAGATAATGATATATTGGATGGTGCTGCTGTTTCACTAGCCAAAGCTTGTTCTACCGAGTTTGTGGAAAAAGTTGTTCGTATCATGCCAAAGCTTGTGGGAACAGAGCTCTTTCTAACAGATATCTGGTTACAGAAGACAATTACTGATATTCAAGGATATGAATGGATGGAAGGAAGTCTGGATATGCAACGTCTAAATATTTTAGCTGGATCTATATAATTTATTAAACATAATAAATAAATTGGTAATTGATATGACAATGCAATCCATATTTCAGCCGAGACATTTTCAGCAATATCAGTGGTTGAAATTACTCAGTGATCTTTGGAATACCGGCATTACACTTTGGGGCACTATGGCAGTTTCTGCAGTTGCTGTGTTAATCAACATTAGCATCATTAGTCATAATTCACCTAATATGTTATATGTAATTGGATTATTCTTACCACTGAATTATATGATGATGTCCATCCATGAAGGATTGCGTGTACCTGCATTGCGGTATAGTTCACATTTAGGAAATACTAATTTTTCTCTACTAGGACAACGATTGTTATTGTTGTTTTTAGCTATGTTAGCATTGATGGCAATACTCATATTCAATGTATGGTATTTTCGAAGTGGCATTTTTTATTTGTTTCATATTGAATCTTCACAGCAAGATGAAGTAATGAATTTTATCATTCCTATGCTTTTCATTGGGATAATGATTGGTTTTGCCACATTAATTTTATCCACTTTATTTGGTCTTGGATTTAATCGTTGTGGAAGTTTGCTAGGAATATCAAGTACAATACTTAATATAGGTGCAACTTACTTAACTGAGATATATTTTCATCAGGGCTTACAAAGCCTGATTTGGGGAGCAATTTTTGGTAGCAGCTTTCTTATTTTAGTAGGAAGTATTTTACTCTATCGTCAAGGCGTGGTTATATCTTGTTTAGGAATACGTGTTCAAGTTTTTCAAGTAATAAAAGATATATTTACTATGGCTTTACCCGTAATGGGTAGTTTCTCCCTTGTTTTTATTTTTTTATTCTTCCATATGAAAGGTTAAAACCACCGACTTTAGTCGGTCAGCTTTAGCTGAGATACTGTGTTGCATGGGAGGTGCAACATGGATTACAGATACGGTAGTCACACAGTATTTCAGATTGAATACCATTTTGTGTGGGTAACGAAATACAGGCACAAAGTGCTGATAGGTGAAGTAGCAATACGGGTGCGCGAGTTAGTTCGTCAGACATGTGAAGCATTTGAAATCAGGATATTAAAAGGGGTCGTGAGCAAAGATCATGTTCACATACTGGTGAGTAGTCCCCCGACATTATCTCCCTCAGAAATCATGAGGAGACTGAAGGGAAGGACAGCGAGTAAGTTGTTTGAAGAGTTTTCGCATCTAAAGAAACGCTACTGGGGTCAGCATTTTTGGGGCAGAGGCTATTTTTGTGCGACGGCGGGTCAGTTAACGGAAGAGATGATAAAGGCTTATCTGGAGCATCATTTTGAACCAAACCCGGATGATAACTTCAGGATGGACAATTGACGCATCGTTCAGCCGATGCGTATCCGGACTTTCAGCCCGTTAATCACTAACCCACCGACTTTAGTCGGTGGTTGTTGAGTTTTCTTTAATTATCTGGTGTCTTTTTATAATGTTCATGAAATAGCAGGGTTTAGCATAGCTTTTCGTATACAGTCATTTGTTATTTTGCCTGCTATTGCCTTAGGAACAGCTATGGCAATTCACTATAATAATTCTTTATCTAAACAGAATTTTGTCAGATCTAACCAAGTATTTTTGATTGGTCTTAGTCTCACTGGTGTTATATATATATTTATTAGTGCTGCTGTATTCTTTTTGAAAGTTTGGTTAGTTAAGATTTTTACTTTAGATGAATTAATTACTGAGGCTGCTTTACGATATTTAAATTGTTTATCTCCATCTTATTTTAGCTTAGGCATAGTATTGGGATTAACGACAGCTTTAGAGCAAATTGGTCAAGGATTACGTGTACTACTTATCAATATTACTTTGTATTCTCTGGAGATTGGAATAGCTGCACTACTAGGATTAAAGCAAGAAGATGCTACGCGGTTGTATCTTACCATTGCTATTTTTAATTGGATTTCCGTGCTTTACACTTTTAGCATTTTTAATAAAAAAAGTGATTGCAATATTAAATACTCTTACGGTGATATACACTCTTAATTAATTTAATTGTCAGGATGATTACATGAATTATAATTTGGTTGAGATTATTAGAGACGCTGAAATGGCATATCCCCAAAAAACAGCTTTAATTTTCAACAATCAGAATTATACTTATAAAGATATATGGAGACGAATATGCGCTATTGCAGCAGGTATGAGGCTGGATGGATTACAGCAAGGAGACAAGGTAGTAATTTGTTTAGGAAATCATATAAACTCTATTGCTATATTTTTTGCTGCGCAAAAAATAGGGGCCTGCCCATCTATCATCGCATTTGATACACCAGAAGAAAAAATTAAATTTATTTTAGACAACAGTGGAGCGAGTTTTTTATTCACTTCTTCAAAGATTGCGGCGACATTACTAAAATATGATCATTTTTATTTCTCAAATATTAATTTGATTGTTGATAAAGTTGAGCATATATGTGCTGAAAATAACTTAATTAATCTTGATGATTTTATTTCCGATCCGATTTCTGAAGCTAATATCCCACTTCAGGCAATTAGTGTCGATTTAGCTTCTATTATTTATACTTCAGGTTCTACTGGTGAACCAAAAGGAGTTATGTTAAGTCACCAAAATATGATGGCGGCTACACGGTCTCTAGTAAATTATTTAGAGTACCGCCACAATGATACTATAATGGCAGTATTGCCAATTGCCTTTGATTACGGATTATATCAGATAATTTTAGCATTTTTTGTTGGGGGAACAGTGGTACTTGAGTCAAATAATACGCCGCCACCAGTAGTATTAAGGCATATTCAACAGTACCGTTGCACAATTATGCCTGGGCTATCATCACTGTATAGTTTACTTGATATTTATGCTAGTAAAGGTTCTTTTGATTTGAGTTCCATACGTCTTGTATCCAATACAGGTATGGCTTTGCGTAAGCAGCATGTGTCAATGATTAAAAGACTATTCCCTACAGCCAAAATATTTTCTATGTATGGACTAACAGAATGTAAACGTTGTACATATCTTCCTCCAGATGATCTAGACCGCAAACCAGATAGCGTGGGGATTGCTATCCCAAATACTCAAATTATGGTAGTAAATGATAATAATCAACCCTGTGCAGTAGGCGAAATTGGACAGTTATTAATTCGCGGAGAAACCGTAATGCAAGGATACTGGCGTAACTCTGAAGCAACAGAAAAAAGAATTGGCATACATCCTATCTATGGGGATCGTTGTCTATATTCTGGTGACTACGGTTGGTTAGATGAAGAGGGATATTTCTATTTCGCTGGTCGTATGGACGAAGTTGCAAAAGTCCGTGGTCGCAAGGTGATTTTCAGTGAAATTGAAAAAGTTTTATTTGGTCATGATTCTATTATAGAAGCCGCGGTTATTGTACATTCTGATGAAAAAAGTCCTGAAGATAGTATTATTGCTTTTGTGGCAGCTCAGACACAAGAAAAACTATTAGAATCTGATTTGAAAAAATTTTGTTCTAACTTACTAGAATCATACCAAATACCTAATGTTTTTATACAACTGTCTCAATTACCCAAAAATGCAAATGGAAAGTTTGATAAACATCAACTGCGTCAAAGATATCAATCTATAGTTCAGGAGCAGTTCGCATGAAACATCATCATGTGATATTGGTATCTTGTGCTATTGTGGCAGTTATTTTTGCAGGAATTTCTATCAATTTGTTTGCTGTTCAGAGTTTTAATCATACTGAGAAAAAAGATATCAAAACACCTGTTGCACAAAAAGGGCCACAACCCGTTTTGGTTGAAACAGCACAGGTCACTTCAACGAATTGGCAAGATAGAAAGAGTGTTATTGCTACAGTTAAGTCAATACGCTATCTCCCTGTTCGAGCTGAAATATCTGGGACCATTTTGCAAATTGCACCTGCCGGAAAGCAGGTGCCAATCAATGGGGTATTGTATCATTTTGACGACCACGTTGAGCGTTTTCAGCTTAAGGAAAAAGAAGCTCATTTAGATATGGCCAAAAAAAATACCAAGCGTGCCGATTTGCTGGTGAATAAGGCAATTTCACAAGCTGCTCAACAAGCTGAACACGTTAACTTAGCTCATGCTGTCAGTGAAGTAGAAAAATTTAAAAATACATTGCGTAAAATGATGGTTACAGCCCCATTTGCTGGAGTTGTTAGTTTACATGATTTGACACCAGGACAGTTGATTCAAGAAGGCCAAACGTTATTTTCATTTTATGATCCAAATGATTTATATGTTGAATTTAGTGTCCCTGAAACTGATATTGGAACTCTGTCACCTGGTGTCCAGATTAATATAAATGATACTGTCGCTGGTTTTACTGGTATAGCTAACATTACATTGGTCAATACTGAAGTAAACCCTATCAACAGAACTCTAACATTACGGGCTAAATTGGAAAAAGGTAATTTTCGTCATGGCTCTAGCGTTCGGGTGACTTATCCTGCGAGTTCTCCTCAGATGACGCTAGTGATACCCAAAGTTGCTGTGCGTTATAGTGCCTATGGACAATCAGTATTTGTAGTAAAAGACAATCGAGCCCAGATTCGCTCTATTATTACTGGGGACGATAATAAGGGTATTGTTCAAGTAAGGAAAGGGCTAGAAAAAGGTGAATTAGTGGTGACCGCCGGGCAAATGCGTCTATACCCAGACGCTCCTATTCGTCAGGAAATCCACCAATGAAAATTATCGGTCTTTTTTTACGTCGTCCAATCATAGTAACAACATTCAGTGGTTTGTTGTTTATTGCTGGCTTGTTTTCTATAGGGTATCTACCAGTAGGCCTTTATCCAAGTGTAGATGCAGATGCAATTAGTGTCAGTACTTTTTATCCTGGTGCCTCGGCAGATCTAATAGATGGACGTATTACGTCAGAAGTATTATCGGCAATATCTGGAATTGATGATATTAACTACGTCACCAGCACTTCAGAAACTGGGAGTAGCAAGGTAGTATTGCATTTGGCAATTGGTAGCGATACTCAAAAAGTATTAACTAATATCATGGAACGAGTCAATACCATATCTCATTTCCCCGATGATATGGAGCCACCGCAAATCTCCCGCCAAGAAACGGAACGAATTCCTGATTTCGCATTATCATTTACTAGTGAAACAATGCAAGCTGCACAGGTATCGGATTTTTTGCACCGAGTTGTTAAACCACGCTTAGAATCTTTAAAAGGGGTGGGGAATGTAGAAATATTGGGTAGTGAATATGCAATGAGAATTTGGTTAGATCCAGAGCGTATGGAACGCCACGGTGTAACCACAATAGATATCAGCAAAAGTTTAAAATTGGAGAATGCTCAAGCGAATGGAGGTGCTTTACATGATAGTAAATTACGTTTTCAACTTGTACCAGAAACAGGGCTTTCAACAATAGGTGATTTTGCTAATTTATCTATCATGACTGCAACAAATATATCTCCGGTTCGTCTAAAGGATGTAGCTGACATTGAATTAGGAGGCAGTCAGCCGGAAATTAAATCTATTTTTAACGGTAAACCTGCCACAATAGTATTGATCAACTGGCAACAAGGTAGTAATCCCTTATTGGCTGCTGATGATATATATAAAACCATAGGAGAATTGAAATCCAGTTTTCCCTATGATTTACAGTCTAACGTGCTTATCGACAGTAGTGAATATATTGGCGGTGCGGTGCATGAAGTTTTCATCACTATTTTACTTACTTGCTGTGCTGTTACCCTAGTAATATTTTTGGGAGCAGGAACATTACGAGCTGTTGTGATCCCAGTTATTGCCATTCCACTCTCTTTGATTGGTGTGTGCTTAATTATTCATTTGTGTGGTTTTTCAATTAATACACTGACCTTGCTAGCAATGGTTCTAGCCACAGGGCTGGTAGTCGATGATGCTATAATTGTGTTAGACATTGCTCTACATAGAATGCGAATGGGAGATACTCCTTATCAGGCTGCGTTAAAAGGAGGGAATGAAATTGCTACATCTCTAGTAACCATGACTTTAACTCTAGCAATAGTATATTTACCGTTAGCATTTATTGGTGGAATTGTAGGAAAGCTGTTTTCTGAATTTGCAGTGACTCTTGCCGGAGCTGTAATCATCTCTGGGATATTAGCACTCAGCCTAACTCCTGTCATGTGCGCACGTATGCTATCGACAAATCATCAACATTCATTGATGGTGATACGAGTGGAAAAGATATTTACTCGCTTCCGTCGTAGTTATGAACGTGTTTTAATTCGAATAATGAAAACTGGAAATTTCCCACTATGGCTATGGGGAACTACGTTAGCTGGTGTAACCATTCTGTTCATTATATTACCTCATGCTCTAGCTCCCAAAGAAGATCAGGGTAGCTTAATGGTAATTGCAGAAGGCCCCAGCGTCATAGGAACAGACTATATTGAGCAACATACACCGATATTAGAGAATATTTATAGTACCTTGCCGGAAATAGCTAATTTTAACTATGTCATAGGCGTACCAAAAGACAACCAACTACTTTCTTTTGTTCGATTAATTAATTGGTCCGAACGTCAACGTTCAACAATACAATTACAACCAGAATTACAGAATATTGTAGCTAAAATCCCGGCATTACAGTCGGTAGTAATCTTGCCTTCTTCCTTGCCAGGTGTCGGAGGATTGCCTTTCCAATTTGTGCTCAAACATGAAGATAAAGATTACGCTAATCTAGATGCGCTTAGTGATCTAATGCTACGGGAAATGCGTGCTAGTGGTATGTTTCTATTTTTGAAAAAAGATTTGAAATATGATACTCCGCAGATTCACATACGGCTAGATCGTGAACAACTGGCGAAAGTGGGGGTTTCCGCTTCAGATGTTGGTTATAGTATGAATTTGGCATACGCCAATACTAAGCTACAACCTTTTATTTATGAAGGACGGACCTATAGCGTCATTATGGCCTTGAAAAAAACTGAACGGGCTGCAATACAATCACTGTTAGATCTACAGGTACGAAGTATAGATGGCAATCTTATTAGACTAGGAAGTCTGGTGACTCAAAATCCTGAAGTAGGTCCCGAATCTCTCAATACGTTCCAAAAACAAGCTGCTGTGACACTGCAAGGTGTGTTAGCTCCGGGAATAGGACAATCAGAAGCAACAGAGTTTGCTCGTCAGCTACTCCACAACCTCAAGCCACAGGGAGTGTCATACGACCTATCAGGAGAAACACGACAAAGCAAAGAAGAAGGACAACGTTTACTAGTAACTTTTGCTATAGCATTAGTAGGTATTTATTGTCTATTAGCATTACAACTTACTAATTATCTGGGGCCACTCATTGTTTTACTGGGTAGCATTCCTTTTTCAGTACTAGGCGCATTACTAGCGTTATCTTGGTTTGATGTGCCACTTGATATGTTTACACAAGTTGGCATGCTGACTTTAGTTGGGTTGATCAGTAAGCAAGGAATTTTAATGGTGCAAGCCACTGATAACTTGCACAAAAAAGGTAGTATTAGTATTTACTACGCAACAGTGCGAGCTTCTGCGTCTCGCTTACGCGCAATTGTTCTAACTACACTGACTATGATATTGGGAGCCTTACCTCTTTTATTTGCCAGCGGGCCAGCAGCAGAATCCCGTTTTGAACTGGGTCTAGTGATTATCATGGGAATGTTAGTAGGTTCATGCCTCACCCTTTTCCTGCTGCCTTCGCTTTATATCTTTGTACATAAAAAAACGACTGGAGCTACATCGTGAGTCTAATAATCAATGACATTGGTGTTTATTTGCCAGAACAGAAAATTGGCTTGGAACAAGTTCCTATTGAACCCCAATTATCTGAAGATGCAATCAAGATATATCAGCGTTTTTATGGATTAAATCACATAGCTATCAGTAAGATATCTCTGGAAGAGATGATGTATCGTGCAGCTCAAGATACGCTGACACGTAATGGTATAACAATAGAATCTATTACTTTACTTATTCATGCGCATACTGCTTCAGAAACCTGGACTTATCCAAATAATTTGTTGTCGAGGTTGAACCGACGATTGGGACTGCGTAATGCGACTTGCTTTTCCATTCATTCGAATAACTGTGCTTCTAATCTTAATGGATTACAGGTAATTCAAAATCATCTAATTGGAAATAATAGTCAAGGTTATGCATTATTGCTGACCGCTGACCTAACTTTTAGCGGTATTCTACAACAAATTCCCAATACTACGTTGTGTGGCGACGCCGCTACAGCTTGCATAATTAGTCTAGGAGGTGACGGGGCCAAAATGAAAGCCTTAGAGCTTGATTACTATGGACAACATTCTAAAGGCTCCTGGCAAACTACCGAAGAACAAGCGCAATTTGAAACCAGCTATGCTGAACGCTTGGCTAATGTAATGGAACGTTGTTTAAAACAATCTAATTTGTCTTGGGAACATATCCGTTGGGTTTTCCCCCACAATGTTAACTTGATTTCATGGCGTGATGTAACCCAAAAAATTGCATTACCTCTGAACAAAGTTTATTTGGATAAATTACCTGAATTGGGTCACTGTTTTGGGGCGGATATCTTTATCAATTGGAATTTTGCTAAAGATACACTGCGATTAGGAGATTATGTAATGGTTGCTACTGTAGGGTTAGGAGCAGTTTTTGGTGCTGCTATTTTTCAGTTGATTGAAGGGGATATTGAATCATGAAAGTTTTTCAACACTTAGGTGAATGGCTGTATGATTGCGCACTGAAATATGCAGATTACGAAGCGTTATCTATTGAGAATGATGTATACAGCTACCGTGAGCTACATGAGTTAGCATCCCTTCTGGCCCGGGGTTTCTCTCTTTCACAGGGAAAATATTGTGCTTTGCTTGGAAGAAGAAATATAGGAATCTTAGCAGGTGTTGTAGCCTCATTATGTTACGGTAAGACTTATTTACCATTAAACGAAAACGAGACTCCTGAGGGGCTGAGTTTATTATCTAAAATTACCGACTTTGATTTATTAGTGACTTGCGCTGAGGAACAAAACTTATTGCACGATTTGTTGAAACATATAGACAAACCGTTAGTAATAATTTTGTCAGATAGTAAACAGCGCCCGAATTGGTGTAATGATTATCCAAAACACTATTTTCTCTCACATGCTGATTTAGCCAGGATGCCTACCGCACAAATGAAAACGGATAATCCTGATGCATATTTGATGTTTACATCAGGTAGTACAGGTAATCCTAAAGGAGTTGAGGTTGCACATACTAATGTTACACGCTATGTATCCAATACCATAGCGCTGTATCAACCAACTTGCGCTGATCGTTTTTCTCAAATTTGTCCTCTGAGCTTTGATGTTTCCATCCATGATCTATTTGTTCCTTGGACTATTGGAGCATCGACTCATGTTTTTGATGCCAAAAACAGTTTAATGCTTGGAGGGTTTGTTCGAGATAAACATCTGACATTTTGGGCATCGGTGCCTTCTGTTATTCTATACTTTCAGCGCTTACGACAATTGGAACCTGGTTCTTTTCCTAATTTACGCCAATCGTTATTTTGTGGAGAACCTTTGTTACAGAACATGGCTAAAAGCTGGCATATAGCTGCACCTGCATCACATATTGATAACATTTATGGGCCAACAGAAGCGACAGTTGCAGTTTGTGGTTATCGCTGGAGCCCTGAGTCGGCAATAACTAATGAATTGGTTGTTCCAATCGGGACTCCTTATCCTGGTACAAAGTTAAAGATTGGGCGTCAGCGTCAAAACGAAGGAGATGTAGAAGAAGGTGAATTATGGATTGGCGGTGAGCAGGTGGTTAGTGGTTACTTATCAAGTAACGCTATGCAGGCTGATAACTTCGAATATGATGGTAATTGTTATTGGTATCGTACTGGAGACTGGGTTAAACGTGACAATGATGGGATATTTCATTTTTTAGGACGCTGTGATGATCAACTGAAAGTCAATGGTCAGCGTTTGGAGCGTTTGGAAATTGAGTCAATGCTGAGTAAAGCAGTAGGAGTTGACGATATTGCGGTTATTGGCTGGCCTGTCATCTCAGGGAACTGTGTTGAAGGATTAGTGTTTTTTATTTCCTGGCATGAAAAATCCAATCCAGAGCTGCGTAAAATATGTCAGCAGTTTATGCCCCGAAGTATGTGGCCAACAAGATTAGTGATAGGGGCTATTCCTAAAAATCGTAATGGAAAAACAGACTATAAGCAATTAAAGGCAAAGCTTGCTGAAGGTAGAGTATCTTCTTAACGGTCTGGTACTTAACTTATGGAATAAAAATTTAATAAAAAAATCAGTATCCATTAATTATATACTTTAAGATGCAGGTTTGATATGTAAGTTATTTATTTTAAATAATATAATTATGAGATTAGAAACCTGCATCTTCACTCTGAAAAGGTATAGAAAAAAGTAAAAATATTTCTTAATGGAATTAAATTTCCTCTATAGCGTAGAAAATATAAATAAAATGAATGAAGTCTATGATTTAATAAGAAAGTAATTGTATAAAATTGGTAAAAAAAACATTAATGGAAAATTATTTTATTGAATGGAATTTGGTCACTTTACTAAGCAATGGTAATAAATTGGAGGTTTATTTAAATGCCAAACGGAATCAATGATATACTGCACATCATTGGTAGTGGAGTAATACATTACAATTGGCCATCTTCATTAGGGGCTATTTCCGCTACTCTTTGGTATCCTGCATATGCTGAGAGTGGTATCATAAAGCGATACCGAAATATATTACATGCAAAATCGGAAGAAAATGCGATCCCTATGGGTACAAACTGGCCATTAATAATAATTTCTCATGGCTCAGGTGGTTCACGTTTTGATCAATCATACCTTGCCGAGTTTTTATCAACACAAGGTTTTGCTGTGTTAGCAGTGGATCATCAAGATATTCAGGATGCTAGGTATCGTTGGATGAATTTGACAACTAGACCTCGACGTTTAGTATACGCATATGATGCACTACTCTTAGAAACTTTAAGTGAGAGAATAAATTTTTCGCATCCATTAGTGATGGGCCATTCCGCTGGAGCGTATGATGCATTAGTGATGTGCGGTTGTCAGCCCTGTTTTGAACTGGAGCCAGAGTTTTCACCAGTACTAAATGAACTATCGTATTTTGAGGTTGAGCAATGTTTAGTTAAGGGTATTGGTGCTGTAATCTTACTGGCTCCAGCTTTGTCAAATTTGTTTCTTGCTAGTACCCTAAATGAAATGCTTTTACCTACTTTAATTTTATCCGGTGAAAGAGATACTATGAAGTTGATGGGGTCACCGGCTGATTACGCAATGCACTTGCCTTATGCTGAACATCATATCCTATTTGGAGCTGGTCACTACGCTTTTATTTATGAATTTTCTCCTTTATTAAAAGCATTAAATTCAGTCGTTAGCGGTGGTGATTACGTACCAAGAAAAGAGTTGCATTATAAAATAATGAACTATGTTTCAGCTTTTATAACACCATTTAACACAGAGGAAATTATATCTTTGCCAAGGGAGCCTATTCATGTTTGATCCTATTCATCACTACCGGCAGCATACTGAGGTAACATTATCGGCATCATATTCATCTCAGCTTGATGATTTACCTAATGATGTGGAGGAGTTAATTTCTATTGTGCAGAATTTATTGATTCACTATCAGACAGAAAAAGATAAACTTAATCCAGATATCATTTCTATGCGTAATACAGAAATAGATAGCCGCTGTGTTTCACTGATGCTAAAAAAACTTTTGTTACTTGATGACTCAGGTTTTTTAAATCCTCGGCCCCCAGAAAAACGTCTATTATCTACTTGTAGGGACTTTTCTGTTTTATTATGTTCCTTTATGCGACATAAAAATATTCCAGCAAGAGTCCGTTATGGATTTGCTCATTATCAGTATAGCGATGAATGTCCGATGCATGATCATACTTTAGTAGAATATTGGAACGGTACTAGATGGTTATATGCCGAAAGTCGATTAAATGTTTTTCCTAAGCCATTACTAAGTGTTAATCCATCAGATTTTCCTCAGCATTTATTCTTTAGTGGAGCAGAGATATGGAGACATATCCGACAGGGAACAATGAATGAACGTATTTTCAGTGGATATCGATTTGATGACGGATATGGGCAGTGGATAGTACGTAATTTATTCTTTTTAGACTTAGCTTCACTGGCTGGATACGAACCATTGATATGGGATAGTTGGGGAATATTGTTGGAAGAAGAGCCTGGAGTGAGAGTGACGGATGTGCAACAACTAGACTTTTTGGATCGTATGGCATTGTTGGACCCTTGCTTACCAGATGAGTGTAATGAATTGATTACGTCTTTTAATAATTACAATGGATTGAGTTATCAAGGAAAAGTTCATAGTTTTAGCCCGGTATCCGGTGCTTATTGTGTCGATTTATATGCCAAATGGAGTAAATAATTCATATGATGACATTAGAGACACTTACTAGCTATGTACCTCAAAAGAGGCTTAAAGTTGAAAGGGAATACCAACGCTTAGGTTTAACCCAAAATGAAGCGCGGGTATTTAGCCGTATGTATGAATTAACTCATTGTCCGGTAGAAGAAGGCAGCGAAGAAGAAATGCTGCTAAAACCCTGCAAGGAATTGTTTCAACAAGTTCCCCACATTAAGCAAGAAGTTGTACTGCTGGTTTATGCTCATACGGGGACTATAAGTAGTGTGTGGGGTCAAAATATGGCTTCATCACTTGTTCGGCGTCTACAACTACCTAATGCTGTCGCTATAGGAACTAGCAGCAATAATTGTGTATCCATATTTTCCGCACTATCTTTAGCAAAACATTATTTACAGAATGCGCTTCCTAATAGTAAAGCTCTGATAGTAGTTGGGGAAATTGCTGACAGTTTTGAACTTAGAGTAGTTCCTAATGTAGCGGTAATCGGTGATGCCGCCGCCGCTGCTTTACTCTCTCTGAACGGTCAAGGTCCAAGCATCCTTGCATATTCTATACATACTTATCCAAGATATTCTCAAGGTATTTGGTTACCAACTAATTCTGATGCTTATCGAGATTTCACAGCGAATTATCAACTCAGATTACAATCTGTAATTCAAGATGTATTACAACAGGCTGATATTACGATAGATGAAATATCGTATATTATTCCACATAATGTGAATATTTTGATATGGCGTCAAGCAGCAAAGTTTATGAATATTCCTATAGAGAAGATATTTCTTAAAAATATTAGTGAAATAGCACATTGTTTTGGTGCCGATATGATCATTAATTTACATGCGCTAAAAAATAGTGGAGCATTACATTCAGGGGATAAAATTTTACTTATTTCTGCCGGAGTAGGTGGTCTATTCGGTGCCTCTGTATTGCTTTATTCTTAATTAACCAGCTCTAGATGTAAAAGCTGTAGGCTATAATTAACCACATATGGATACATCCATCTAATAAGTGTGTTTTTATTTATATGAATTAACTCTATTCATGAGAATTTTATAATTCCGCTGGCGGTTTTTATATACTAACGCTGTCTTTTTATAATGTGAGATAAATTATGAATGTAGAAAATGGAATAGCTCAGAAAAGTTTATCGATGAAAATCGCGGAAACATTTGTCATTAAAGAAGATTGTTTGGAAATAGGAGGAATACCATTAACCCGACTAGAAACTCAAATAGGACAGACTCCTTTTTTTGCCTATTCTAGAAAACATATTGACCAGCAAGTACGTCTATTACGTAAATATTTACCTGAAAAAATCAGTATTCATTATGCAATTAAAGCAAACCCTTTTGTACCACTTATCCACCACTTATCCCAAAAAATTGAAGGGTTTGATGTTGCATCTGCGAATGAAATGGCATTGGCGCTAAATACAGGAACTTCTCCTGAAGATATTAGTTTTGCAGGGCCAGGTAAAACAGATGCAGAATTAAAAAGAGCAATTTCCGCACAGGTATTGTTAAATGTCGAATCATTAAATGAGTTACGGCGAATTCAAATATTATCTGAAAAACTTGGTTTATGTTCACGCGTTTCTTTACGTATAAACCCTGATTATAATCTTAACTCCTCTGGCATGAAAATGGGAGGTGGACCACGTCAATTTGGTATGGATGTAATTTATGTACCTGATGCACTGATATTTATACGTGATTGTCCAGACTCCCTGGTTTTTGAAGGATTTCAAATTTATCCTGGCTCACAGAATTTACGTGCAGACCATTTGATTGAAGCTCAAAATAAAGCTCTTGATTTAGTAATTGAATTATCACGTTTTGCTCCATCTCCAGTACGTCGTTTTAATCTAGGAGGTGGTTTTGGAGTCCCTTACTTTCAGGGAGATACAGAACTAAATATCACCGAAGTGGGTAATGCAATGCACAAACTGGTAGAACGTGCAGAAAAATTCCTACCTGAAGCGGAAATTATTTTGGAGTTAGGTCGTTATTTAGTCGCTTCATCTGGAATTTATGTGACTAAAATTGTTGAGCGCAAGATCTCCCAAGATATTGTTTTTTTAGTTACAGATGGTGGAATGAATCACCACCTATCTGCATCAGGAAATCTGGGGCAACTAATAAGAAGAAACTATCCGGCAATCATTGGTAACAAAATTAAAGGAAAGAAGCGTGAAATAGTGAATATAGTTGGTCCACTCTGTACTCCACTAGATATTCTTGTTCATCAAGGAGATATGTCAGTAGCAATTCCGGGGGATTTAGTGGTAATTTTTCAATCTGGTGCTTATGGTTTAAGCGCAAGTCCAAATAGTTTTCTAAGCCAAACAAATGCAGTAGAAGTATTAGTTTAATAGTACCAATACATTTTGTTGGTTATTTTACAAACGTTGTTTTTAGATTTATTATGTGATTTTTTGGGGGGAAACCCCCAAATTATATATTGGATATACTGAGCCATTCTCTTACGTGCAAAAATTCAATAAGCCGTTGACCTTAACACCGAGAAAAGCACTGTCAAATCACCGAGCGAATACTGCCATCGATATGCCCGAACCACAGATTTATCATTGGCCTGAAAATTGTGGTCAAGGTGGCAGTACATTGCCCTTTCCCCGTAAAAACGGGGAGCATTTTTACTTCAACTATCATCATAAAACCTGAATCCGGTTTATCCCCATAAGTTCAGGGAACTCTGACCATCTATGTCAATTACCTTTCCAGATGACGGTTGATCCCCGTAGATTACGGGGATCAAATTGTAACAAATGGCGATAGTTCTGTATTTAGCGGTTTATCCCCGTAGAAACGGGGAACAAATCTATCTCTGCCAGCTAAATACGCTAGCTGTTCGGTTTATCCCCGTCAATCACAGGGAACACGCTTCCAAACCTCAAAAATAACAGTATCAAGTCGGTTCACCCCCGTAGATACAAGGAACACCGCTTACTACCGACCGTATCACTGTTACTGTCCGGTTTATCCCCCCATAGAGGCAGGGAGCATCAGGAAAGCCAGTTATCAGCGTCATTTTCACACGGTTAATCCCCGTTAGACAATACAGGGAACACATTTTTAGATCTATAGTTATTTGGGGCGCTGCTAGGTCCATCCCCGTTAGTACAGGGAACATTTAGCGAAAATAGTAAAGCACCACTCATGCCGCGGTTTATCCCTACAAATGCAGGGAACACTTATATTCTCTCTTTGACGAGATATATCGAGTTTGGTTCACCCCGGTAACGGTCAGGAACATCCACTACACGATATCCTATCATTGATTATAACTGCTTATCCCATTAAACACAGGGAACATATTCTGCCTGGTTCAAATGTATACCAAAATTCAGGTTCATCCCCACAGACGTGAGGAACACGGTAATTATTTTATCCATATTTCCAAGAGTAGCGACTACCCCCTACTCTACAGAATGATATTAATTAGCAATATCACTTTTTACCATGCTTTTGAAATGTAACACAAACACTTAATAACCGCGAATGCGTCACCTTTAACATCAATATCCCGATACAACAAAGAATATTGCATTACGCGCTCCGACAAAAATAAATTTCCATTACACTGATCTGATTAACATCAATCCGCATCCCATCGCTTTAGCGCGACCAAAGCCTTTTGCATACTGTTCCAAATATAGCTCACCGTTAGTCACCGTCAGAAGTCCTTGGAAATCAACACTGGAAAATTGTATTTTCTGCCCATGCTTTTTTACACTTCGATGCTGGGTATAACCTTCAACATCCAGTAAATCGTCAAACTGAATACCCCATTGCTGCATACGACGGCTATTCAACAACCAATTACGGGCGGCATCATCCATCATGGCTTTTATTTTCCCCTGCCTTGTCTCACCTTTCTGCCTTGCCATAAACTTAGCATGCATCAAGACATCATGACGCCGACGTTTTCCAAAAGAGTCGGTAATACAGATTGTTGGATTAACGCGTAATTTGAAAGCTAAACGTTGCCCCGACTGCAATTGAGGATAAAACGCTTTCGTTTCCACCTCAAACAATGGTGACTGAGTTTGAGGTGATGTTTTAGATAAAACATAGAATACGGGGAGTCCCATTATTCCACTCTCTTCCCGAAATAGAAATTGACGTTTTTCGTCTGTTGAAAACAATTTCCATAACAATTGATGAGAAGTATAAACGCCATTCGCACCCATTTTTGCTAATATATTTGCTGTTTGACTCGATTGCCGAAGCACAATTTTAGACAAATACATCAACACTCTCCTCGATAGAAAGTTGATACATAGTACGTTGCCGGAATTGCCAACGCGCCCGGTTAATCGGCTCATCCCAAGGATGGCTGATTAAGATATTTGAAGAGCTCATTTCATCTTTATTCCCCTCCCAAAAATAAGTCACAATCCCATTTGCCCCTAGCCATAACCTATCCTCTCTATCAGAATGAATCAGCGGTGGAAAAGGGATATCCAACGCTGTTTTTAATGCTGATGACGTAATGAGTTTAGGGCAGAGAGGTAAAGCAAGCGGGCAAGATTTACGTCCAAGATGCAAGATAAATACGGGTTTAAGTAAAGCATCCCGTAATTGTTCAAGCGTAAAACCAGTGTGTTCAGTTAATGTAATCGCAACAATCCAAATACCATCACAACGATAATCGCGATTAGACAGAATGGTATTCAGTCTATCTGATCTTAATTCGCTTTTACGGTTCTGATGAACCACATTACTATTGTGAGTCGGCACCTGCGTCGTATGATAATCACGCATTAAAGAGCCAGGAACGGTCTGCTTAATTGCAATTAACACACTTTTTTGTAATTTTGCTAATTCAGACTCATCATCTCGTCGAATACCTAATGCTGCTCCTAATAACCCCAAAATCGCGGAGCGACCCGGATACAATTCCGTTGGCCTCTCCCCCCCAACCGCAGGTTGGCCCCAACTTGCCATCGGGCCATATAATCGGAAGACTAAATATGCTTTCATTCTGCCCCCATTACCACACAACAAATTCAAGCAGCTCGGTTAAAGATCCTTCCCCTGTGAATGTGTTGAATTTATAGCGGGCATCAGCACAAGTACCGTAAACTTGATCAATATTGTGCATCTGGCTTTCTAAGGCATTAATTGCCGATGGCCCCTGGTCGCTGTCATTAATAGGTTTTAAAAATGCAACGGATAAAGAACGAGGTTGTTGCTCGCCTTTCTCAGCGAGAGCAAAACTGGCATAAGCACGAGAAGCAAAACTATTTTGTTTACCCGTAGGCGACACTTTCACAGCGGCTTCTGTTAATGCTTTAATCGCTTTATTAGCCAGGGTTTCATCGCCATCCAAATTTTTTATTAATTGCGTTTTATTAATGCAGATATAACTGTAAAACAGCGCGGCGGCAAAACCCAATTCGCCGATATGGGCTGACCCGGTATCTTCCTTACCATCATTTAAATCATCCACCGCCGTAAAATAATCATCTTCAATCACCACACTATGCACACTAATAGCATGAGCGACCTGACAAGATGCCTCGACGTTAAATGCCGGACTTGAAGCTAACATCCGACCAAACAAAGCAATATCCACCGCAGTTTGCTTAGTTTTTAATAAATGAAGTTCTTCGGCTGTCGGCGCCCGATTTTCTTTCGCCAACACCTCAATCAACGACATGACAGATCGTTGCTCTGCCGGGCTGATATGTGCCAATTGTTCAATTTCTAAAGCATCTTTTTTCGTTTTTCCAAAAACACCGGCAATCGTTGCAGCCAATGCCTTAGCGGATCTTTCTTTCACGCCAGCACTGACCAAAGCGTCAAATACCTTAATGCCAAATCGCTTAGTGCGAATACCAATATTCTCTGATAGCACCTGTTCAAATAATTCAGAAGTACGCCAGTGGCGTTTTAAGCTTTGAGAACTCACGCGTAAACGTTCAAAACCGCCCATTCTCGCTGTTTTAGGCCGGCCTAAATCATCACGATTCAGATTAGATGGCGCATAGGAAGTTAATAAGTGTAATTGGATAAACTGACTCATAATAATCATCCTAAACTCAATTAATGAAAATCCGATAAATCAACCGATTTACCACTAGCTGCACGGTAATAATCCATAACCCACTTCACCTTAATACGCTTATCCGCCTTACATGGCTGTAATTGTCCATATTCAGCGAACCACTCCTCAATATCCCGTGCTAGAGCCAAAACAGAAATATTGCCTTTGACTTTCTGTAAAATTTGACGTAATCGACGTAGCAATTCATTCGGTGTTTTAGCATTTTGTAATTGTGAGAATCTTAATTCACTGACAACCGGTTTATTTCCTCCTCCTTTCTTACCCGCCGCTACCGCCAATGTAATACCACTGTTGCTTTTAACATAAACTAATGCCGCCGCCATTGTGGCCCAATATTCTAATTTTGCCGGACTCTCTGATAAGCTAATTTCATCCGGCAAACTGAACCACAAATCCCGAAAACCTTCAGTCAACATGGCCATCTCAACGTTTTCACAGCGCTTTAACTGGGCTTTATAAGTAGAAGGCGCTGGAATAATACCTTTCTCTTTTAACTGCTTCGGTGACATAAACATACTTTGCCACCAACGCAATAATATGATTTCGGTCTTGCTGTCCATTACATTTCCTCTTTACCAGAGTGAATATGGTGATTAGTAATAAATGTGTTGATCTCTTTTAAAGCTCTCTGTCCATATAGCCCGATAATTAACTGTTGACGCGCTCTCATACGTTTTACCATTGAACGTTCATTACCCAATTCAGATAAAACAACATATTCATCGAATAAATTTCTACAGAGATGACGCAAGGTATTAAGCCAATGTTTAGCCTGCTCTGGTGTCAAAAAAGGTGAATCCGAACGTCTATTATTGATAAGTTGATACACCACAGAAAAAAACAGCGATTCACTTTGTTGCCAAAAATTCAGGTCAATAAAGGAAATGTCTCCTCTCACATCCGCGGGCTTTTCAAACCAAGCCGCTTTTATTTGATTCCGACATAGCCAAATCATATTGGTCGCCAATTTTTGCAGCTCTTTGACTTGATATAGAATCTTTTCCTGTTGTTCAGGTAAGACAAAAAACAACGGCACAGTGACAGAATACCAACAACGTGCTTTCATATTATCCATATCGTAGCCAAAGACCCACAGACGAGGCATGACTCTTCGCAGTTCAGCAAAATGACAACATAAAGAATAAAAATGGCTGACGACCGGCGCACAACGCTGCCCTCTCTCATGACTGGTAAAGACTAAAGCATCCCAAATTTTATACGTCACTCCTCCAGGTTGGCCTTTAATCGATAAATGTTGGGTTGGTTCTTTAAGATCCCATTTATAGGGCGTTAACGGATGGGTCCAATTACCGGAATAATTACCGCCATAGTTTTGTGTCCGATATTCAGAGACGGTGAATGCAGAATATTGACCTGAAATTTTGCAAATATTTTCACCCTTCTCCACCACCAGACGTATCCGTCTCGGCATCGCCCAATACATATGTAAGGGATGCACATCCTTAGCATAAATTTCTGTCCCTTCATTAACACTCACTTTTGTTGGCGCTAGCCAGGGAAAAACCTGAGCACTGGTTAAATCAGGTTCTGCATAATGCCATTCACTCCGACTAATGACGTTTAACCACAGTTTTTGCCATAATGTTGTATCCGTTTGTTGCGGCGTCATTAACGTGGTTAATGGCCCTCCGCCTCGTAATCCTACTCGATGCCCCACTCCTCCCGACGGCGCATTAATTTGTAAGGTAAACAGCGCCAAAGCCGCCATTTCAAGAGACATAACATCTCCGACGCCACGTTTAACAAAATGATCCGTATTAAGTTTTAAACCATTCGCTCCCGGCGCTTCAATTAATAATCCAGCTACAGTCGTTGATTTTGCTGTTTGCAGCGGATCAAAATCCTGCATAAAAAGTGGCCCTATACCGGTAACATTGAAGGCATGTGTCACTTTATTAAAAGCGTGTTGTAATACCTTTTTATCAGGTGGTGTTTCATATAAAGCATGCCATTGATATTTATCTTCCGGCGCAAAAACGGTTTGTAATAAACCAATAGCAAATTGGCAAGCCGCTCCTTGAAAATCAGCTCGTGGTAAAGCAAAGTCCATAACATCATGATCACATATCGCATTAATGGGCAGTACTTTTTCACTACCATCACGTAATCGAAAGGGCAACCACGGGTCCTGAACTAAGTTCATAACACCTCCTGCTTTTATCTTTCACAAAAGCCTATTGTTGAAGAATAAGTAAAATTTGGATCTCGCTCTGGCAACCAAGGCCGCAAATATCTAATTTGGTAATATCTCTGTTGCAAGGCATTGAGAGCGGGTATTAACTCTGTTGGAATTGGCGCTAATTTATTTGCATACTTATTTCTGGATAATTTAATCGTACTCAGCAACACTGAAAATTCGCCGGAATTTACCCAAGGCACCAGTTGTCCTGAATCGTTTTTTTTCAGTAATAACACCTCAACAGTTTCAATATCACTGTAGCGAGCATTAATATCGGAATCATCTTCATACCAACGATCAGCACTGCGATCACAATAACCATATAATTGCCACTGTAACCAAAAAGATTTAGCTTTAGCTGTCTGACTTCGCTCCTCATCAATAAATTCATTCCCTTGGTGTTTTAACACTTCCGGCGCTTGCTCATAGGCATGACCATAAACCGCTTCAATTAATTGGCGAGTTTCCGCAGGCATACGTATAGCCCCCAATTTTCTCAACACGCGCATACTTAACCACAGACGGGCAGGCGAGCGATAAACACATTGCGTGTTATGAAAATTATAACTTAGCCAATCCGATCCAGGTTGCTCCCGCCATTCAGGCGCGTGAACAAATAATATTGGCGCAGGGCGTGAATCTTTAATACCCCATCGATAGATACCATCGCTATCGCGGGTGTGACGATGCAAACGCCCGGCTCGCTGAATAAGATCATCAATAGGGCAAATATCTGAAATCATAACATCGGCATCAGTATCTAAACTCTCCTGAAATATTTGTGTGGCGATTAATGCTTTGCCCCGCCGCATTTCACCCTGACTATTTTTACCAAAAATAGTCAAGACATGATTTTCAATCTCTTTCCGATGCTGCAAGATAAACTGGCTATGGAATAATAGACAGCGCTCAGGTTCAGTAAGCAAACTTCTCAGTGTCTGATAAGCTTCAATAGCATCATCAACGGTATTTCTGATCCAAACGACACATTGCCCTTGTACAATGGCGGCTAATACTTTTTCAACACAACTACTAAAGCTATTTAAGAAATCAACTTTCACTTCCCGGCTGACATCTTTTCGGCTTGATAACGGTTGTTCAATAACGGGCGATACGGCATTTAAACTTATTTTTGTTGCTAAAGGAAAATTTGTTTTTTGTAATAATTGAGAACTTAGTCCACCGGCATTCAGCCAAATATCTGTTAAACGTTGGCGCTGTTTAAAGGTCAATGTTGCTGTCAATAAAATGGCTGAACCGCCCTGATAAAGATGCAACGCTAATAAATTTTCCAGCAAATTAAACATAAATTCATCAGCGGCATGAACTTCATCAACGATAAGTACTTTACGATTAAGCCCAAATAATCTCAGTGATTGATAACGCCTTGGTAATATAGCCAATAAAGCCTGATCAATCGCTCCGATGCCAACAGGCGCTAACAGCGCCTGCTTACGTGGGTCCGCTAACCATTGATTACACTGCGCTGAAGAGGAAATATCTGTTTTACCATAGTTTCTATCTGGATGACCTAATGCCAAAACGGGTTCACGAAATTGATTATTCATCTCCCGCATACCGTGAGCTAAAACGATATTTGGTTTACTGTCATCCTCTATCGACAGCATTTGCTGATAATGTTTAGCAATTCGGCTAAATATTGCATTAGAAGATGCCATTGTAGGCAAACCAAAATAAAAACCATCAGCGGCTTTTGCCTGCATCAAACGATGTGTAAGCGCAAGCGCCGCTTCTGTTTTCCCTGCCCCGGTAACATCTTCCAAAATAAACAGTTGAGGAGAATGATCTACAGATATTGATTCGGCCCACTGTTGCAATGGTGTTGCAGCAAAACCATAACATTCCTGGATGGAAATAAACGGCTTAACTACCGGCTCCTTACCTAAATTGGCCGCCATAACCGCCTTTTTTGCCATTGCTTGAGCATGTTTCCAATAATCAGCTAATGGCATAGGCTCAGATTGATACGTAAAATAATGATTATCAGAACCAATCCAATCCGCCAATATTGCAATACCCGCAAACTGCCAACTCACTTGTTCCAGTCGCCGTCGCCACTCTTTGGATTGTAATTTTTCAATGGGAAACTCAGGTTGAAATAATTCAACCAAATGATGTGCAAAAAGTGTGGCAGCATTAAGGTTATGAGGTTCAGTAAAACGTTTAATCGCTTTATAGTTTGTTTTATCAATTGGCCGACCGTGATGCCCTAATACACAATCCATCAATACCATTAGGGTATCAAACATCTCTCGCTGTTCTCTTCGCTCGACACCTTCAATATTAACCAGTCTATTAAGTAATTCCGTTTTGATATTTTCCCAGAAATATAACCCCATACGATCATGGCAAAAATAACGGCCACCAGACTCTTTAGGGCAATCTGGTCGATGCAGACCCACTGCCAGACCGGGAAGTAATTTTTGAAAAGCAGATGCGAATTTACCAATATCGTGCAAAGCCAATATAAAAGAGAGCATGCTTTGTAGCTGCTGCGTAGATAACGCTAAAAAATTAGCAAGATCTCTAGTTAACGATCTTTCTAAAGAGAGTAACTGCATTCCCACCGCAGCAACATCCAAGCAATGGTAAGGAAGCAGATGATAATCCGCACTATCAACCTCTAAAACTCGCTTCGCCTTACCCCAGTATTGAAAATAAATCGGCATTTCCATCTAAAATCCTTACTTAAACATCTGTTTTACCTATTTTTAGAACATAATGCGAAAATTTAGATCAGAAAAATACTAGTTTCTGTTTTTTTAGGATAATTCTGTATAAAAACTCATTACCTAAACAGACGAATTTTTGGCCTACCTCTGAGCATAAGCCAGAATTGAAGCGACATCGTAGTGCAAGGAGCTGTTTATCCGGGTAGCCAACCTACATTTATCCATTTGATAAATAAAGATAATTACATGTAAGGTCTGTACCTGTTTTACCAAAGGTTCATTTACACTGATAACCCTGCGTATATGATGTCAGGCCAAGGTAAGATGAAAATACTGACGGGTGTTTAGCGATGTCAATTACTATTATTTCGTAAATCGCTTTTTAGTCCTAACCGCATAAATTTAAATCCTAATGTGGTAACGTAACGAAAGAGCTAATTAATAGTTTATCTAAGATAACCGAGTAATTAACCCGGAAATTTTTTATGGTCATTCAGCTATTCAATAGCGTGAATACAAAGACTATCGGTGTTTTCCTTTCCATTTTTCAAATTGCGAAGGTCGGAGGCCATATCTTGCCAACACACCTTCATGCAATCGCCGTAGCTCTTCAATAACTAATGCCTTTAATGTGTCATGCTAAAAAGGATTGCTTAAATGGATCTGATACAGCCTGGGAAATTACTCGATCTATCCGCTACTGGATATGATGTTCCCTCCGTAACGATAACATAGCGGCGACTTCGACCCCTATCCAATATCTGTACTTTCTTATCTTCAAAAGTCACCCCAACCAACGTTGAACAGTCCTTCCAAGAACGGAGAGATGGGATGCTCTACCAGAAAATCCGAAATAGACATAGGTTGTAATGCAACACAAGGTCTCATAAATATCAGTTATTGAACTCATAGCGAACAATAAACAATAGATTCTAGTAAAAATAGGCGCGATTATGGCGCAATTCATATTAATCGCGCCACTTTTGTGCCACCAATATGGCGCGATTTAAAATTACGCCACCATTTCAAATAGATAGATCTATTTCTTGTACCTACATCGTTAATCTCTCTTAGACTAATATATACTTGTTGGATATATTTAAAGATATTTACCTAAGCATAAATGCAAGCACTCAAGCCATATTTATAGAAATGAAAAAAAGTATTGCTCTACAATTATTAAGAAATATTAATAACACTACCCCAGTTTTTATACTAGTGTCCCTATAGACATTAATCACAAAATTAACAATTACTCCTAACTCCAGCTTTATTAGTTTGAACATAATCCCTTTTTCCAGACCTCAAATTTAAAAAAGTTGCCTTTTTATTCGAATTGACTTATATTTAGCCCATGCTAGCGACTAGGAGTATCTCCAGTCAGTAATGTTAGCCTCTACGAGCCTTTATGTAATGTTACTCTTGTACTGCCCTTCTTCATAAACCTGAAGAGGGTATGTACAGGTAGTAAATTTCAAAGAGAATGAGCTTTTTGTGAATACTCCTGATAATCCCATTATTCCTAAGAGTAAAAAACTACTTAAACTGGAAACAATTTTCAGCATCGCATTTCATGAAAAAACTAAATTAGATGATTTTTTATCCTTTAATATTAAAGGTGAATATAAAAAGTTAGAATACAATGGACGTATAATTTATCAACCTTCGACTAAACTTAAAAGCTATCACAAATTTATTAATGATTTTATTCTTTTTCATTTAAACATTAATAAAGAGGTAGTTTATTCATATAGAAAAGGAAGTAGTACTTACGAAGCAGTAAAAAAGCACTCTGATAAAAAATGGTTTTTCAACACAGATATTAATAATTTCTTCTCAAGCATCACTAAAAATTTCGCAAGAGAAGTGTTAGAAAATAACACGTCAGCGATCCCTATTCTTGATATACAAGAATATTATGATAAAATATTAGAATTTATAATTGTCGATGATATATTACCAATTGGTTTCTCAACCTCACCAGCATTCAGCAATGCGTGTCTATACAAATTTGATAACAACATCCAAGATTATTGTTCAGAAAGAAACTTAATTTACACCAGATATTCTGATGACATAATAATATCATCAGATGATAAAGAAATAATTCATAGTATTTACGCAACAATATCCAGCTTCCTCAGCAAAGAGAATAATGGTAATTTTTCTTTAAATAAATACAAAACAAAGATCGTTAATAAAGGAAGTAAAGTAAAACTTCTTGGTATGGTTGTGCTACCTTCCGGGAAGGTTACCGTTGATATAAAAATAAAGAAAAAAATTGAGCACTTAATTTACTTTTACATTACTGACAAAGATAAATTCAAAGATGCTGTTGGTAAAGATGTAGATAAAGGAATTGAGATGATTTCAGGAAATCTTAATCATATAAATACTATTGATAAAAATTATTTAAACAAGCTTAGAAAAAAATACGGCAATGTTATAATCGATATGTTTTTCCATAAGAATGTATTCTAAGATATGAACATTACAATTAATATTTCAAAAGTACAACACATTAATGAAATGAATTTTTCATTAGATTTAACAAAAAAATAAAATTACATGTATTGTAGGAAAAAATGGTATTGGGAAAACCACATTTATAAAATCAATTAAAAATTTACAATCAGCCGATATATTCATAAAAACATCATCACGTTATATATTTAATCAAGAAAGCAGAATAGAATATTTGATAAACAATGATGTCATAACTTATATTTATAATAGTAATCTAAAAGTTATTGATACAAAATCAATTGTTCCTGAAGAAGTAAAATCTAACATATTTGTTGAATTACCTATTCCCTATGGCGATAGATTCAATAGTTTTCCAACATTAAGTAAAATCGACACAGATCTAAGAAAGTGCATAGCTTTTCAAACTTATGAGATTCCCAGTGAACTTATAAACATGTTAAACTCAGTTTATAAAACTGATGTCTATAAAAACCTAAAATCCTTTAAAGTTAAAAAAAATAATTACTATTTTAGACTTAACGAAAATGGATATTATATACGGGAAGATTATTTTAGTTCTGGCGAATTTTTCATCATCAACCTTTATAGGATGATTGAATGCAAAAGAAAATGCATCATTATTGATGAAATTGATATTTCTTTAGATTCTTCAGCACAAGTAGAATTAGTAAATTTACTTAGAGAGTTTTGCGATAAATATAATTTAAATATTATTTTTACAACCCACTCCTTAGCATTAATGAAAACACTTAATGATGATGAGCTTTATTACATGTACAAAGAAGGTAATAAAACCATGATATCAAAGAGATCTTATAACTTCATTAAAAGCTCCCTTTTTGCCTTTAAAGGCTGGGATAAATATATTCTAACTGAAGATGAAACTTTGCAAGATTACTTAGAATACATTATAGACAAAAATAACAATTCTTATTTTTATAAATATAAAATAATATATATTGGAGGAGCTACCAACGTTGTTAATCTTATGAAAAGGAATGAAAAAGAAGAATTTCTAACAAAACCTGAAAATGTAATTTGTGTTTTAGATGGCGATCAAGCCCATTTAAAACACGTTTATAAGAATTCTAATGTGTATTGCATTCCATTTCAAAGCATTGAAAAAGATATCTATTCTGCTTATCAAACTGATCTAACAATTCCAAGAGTAACAGTAACCGCAACTAAAGAATTAGAAAAAAAAGTGTATAAAACTCTTGTAAAAACCTATAATAACGGCTGGTCAAAGGCTACCGTATTTAACTATTTAGATAAAAAAATGCCACTTGAGAGTGAGAATTTTAAAAAAACAATCATAAATTTTTTAAAAGCCAAATAATACAAATTATTTATAAAGATATCAATATCATCAATGAACATTAAAATAGATACTCATCAATTTTCTATTTATGCGCAGCGGTATCCGTGCCATCTAACCAGATATATGAGGTCGCCGCGTTATCATTAAAAAATCTGGAGTAAAAAGTGCGAATCTAGCTAAATCTATATTCATAAATTTAACTTTTTTATGATGAGATCTGCCTTTTTTCTCCAAGCTACAACCTTTTAGCACAAAAGAAGAATATTCACAGCATCACTATATTGAACTAGTCAGACATTACTTACAAACGAATACGAAACTGAACAGATACTGCAAATATTTCGACAGAAAAAGATTATATGCTATCTATAATGATTAAATACCTTTGTATAATATACAACTAATCCTTAAAAGCTAACTTTCATCATCCATAATATTATCATAAAAGCGATATTCAGGAACTTTGGCCTCATTAATCGTGCCAATTCTTACTGGCAAATGACCATACGAATGACATAATAATTTTATATAATTCCAATATTCCCGTTCTGTTTCTATATGCTCTATCAGTGGATCAAAAGCACCATCATAAAATTCAACATTTAATTCCCTATCATCATTACCTCCATTAATATTTCTACTATTACTTTCTTGTTGATTAATATGCTCTTTATTATCCTTTTCGTCATTCATATTTCCGCGATCTATAATTTCTAACATCTCTTTTATCATCTCTAAACTATGGCAAGCTGTCTGCGGTGAATTATAAAACAAGCCATCATTAAAAATAGCTTCCATTAATTCATGAAACGCGAACGAGGTTGTTCCCTGTATATATTTGATATTTCTATTATCATATATACCAAAACATTTATCATTCAAAATATCCGTATTATTATCATCATAACCAATTAATATTTGCCTGTCACTGGCAATGACTGGAATATTTTTAATCTCATGGATATATTCACTGATACTGTAATGCTCTTTATCTCCTTTTCTATAACCCGATGCCATACAAACTGATTCAATATTAAAATATTTTGTCGGCGTATGTTCACGATTAAAATATTCAGACAGTTTTTCATTATCTTTCATATCTTTTCGCTGATATACCCGATGAACCGATGTGATTCTCTGAATACTAATCCAATCAAATATCGGCTCTTCTTGTGAGGGTTTTCTAATCTCTGCAATATAAGCGGCAATATCAATTTCCAACCAAGCGCTCAACATAGCCTGCCACGGTTCTATCGCGAGAAATATATTTGATATTGTCACTCCTTTTTCTATGATGACTTTATTTCTGAAATATTTCAGGAAAAAGAACGGATCATTTTTCCCTAGCTGTTCCTGAACTGATAACATCGGTACAGCTATTGCCATATCGTAATCTGAGCGAAATCTCAGAATCGAATCAACACAAATAATTAAAGTACCTTCCATCTTATCCCTCGTTCATTTAAGCTTTTCATATATTAACCACTGTAATTCTTATATATACAACCCTCTATTATAGTCATATATCTGGATTTTGCTATTTTTGAACGTCAGATTTATTATTCCAACCACCTACATTACATCAATATTAAAAGATAGTTACATGATATATTAGGCACACATCAATAAACACGACACCATATTAATTTACCCTAAACATAAAATTATTAAAACTTTCCCTTGGTGAAAATATTTTTAATATTAAATTCAACCAGAAATTATTTAAATTCTCGATCCCTGTTTAAGGCTCTTATAATTTCCCCCTGTCAATAACGAACAAAACTACAAATTAATTCATTAACTTGCTTTATAGTAAATAAAAATGTATTTGATCAGCCGCTTCGCACCCATTATTCATTGGTAACGGAAAGCAATTACCTGTAACATACCAGAATGATAATGATTTGCATTTACATTGATAGCTTGACATGAAAATGACCGTTAATGTTTCAGACACTCAACAGATCCAGTGCATGTACATCCACAATCATGATTGGCTATTTCGTTGGCTTAAGCATCGTCTTAACTGTGATGAAACTGCCGCAGACCTGACCCAAGATACTTTTGTTAAATTACTTCGTGCACCTTTACCACAGCAACTTAATGAACCCCGTGCCTACATCGTCACCATTGCCAAAGGGTTGATGGTTAACTGGTACCGCCGCCGCTCACTTGAACAATCTTATCTGGATTTACTCGTCAGTCTGCCTGAACCGCTTATTCCCGCACCAGAGCAAAAACTTATCATCCTCGAAACACTTCAGGAAATTGATATCATGCTGAATCAACTCCCCACGCCAGTGCAAACTGTCTTTTTACTTTCCCAGATAGAAGGAATGAAGTATGAAGATATTGCAAATCAGATGAATATTTCGCTGTCCACAGTAAAACGTTATATGAAACAAGGCTTTTATCAATGCCTGATAGCAATGGCATAAGAGGGATTGGTTTGACTTTCACTGATAAATCTTCTTCATCAAGTACACCTTCTGAAACGATACTTGCCGAAGCCGCAGAATGGCTGACCATTTTGCATGATAGCCACGCCAGCGAAGCTGATCGAAATGCCTGTGCTGTCTGGTGTGCACAAAGTCCAGAACATGCTCAAGCCTGGGAACGGGCGCAATGTCTGTTAGCACGGTTACACCATCTACCACCACATATCGCCTCACCGTTGTTAAACAACAAACAGACCTTCTCCCGTCGGGAAGCCATCAGAAAGCTTACACTCATGTTGTTAATACCGGCTGGCGCATCATCACTCTTCTGGCAATCTGATCAATTTCAGCTTCTCACTGGCGATTATCACACTGCAACCGGGCAAATTCAGCGCTGGTTATTACCGGATAACAGTCAAGTGACTTTAAATACACAAAGCTCAACAGATGTTCATTATGACGATACCCAACGGCTTATTGGTTTAAAGCTAGGGGAAATCTATATTGAAACTCATAAAGATAGCCGCTATCCGGCTCGCCCATTTCAGGTACAAACTCAACAAGGCGTTATTGTGGCATTGGGCACAAAATTCAGCGTTCGCCAACAAGCCTCACATACTCAGGTGGAAATAATAGAAGGAGCGGTTCGCATTACGCCAGATAACGGTTTGCCGCACATACTGCATGCTGGAGAGGCAACCCATTTCACTCAATTCGCCGTTGCCCCACAACATCCCCGTTCAACGGCGTCTTTAAGCTGGTTACAGGGCATGATGGTAGCTGATAACTTGCCGCTGGCAACGGTGGTTACTGAACTGAATCGCTATCGTTCCGGTGTCATCCGTTGTGATGATAAAGTGGCGAATTTGCGGGTTTCTGGTGCTTTTCCCATACGGGATACGGATCTGGCGCTGCATATGCTATTACAAACCTATCCGCTCTCAATGCACAGCCTGACCCGCTATTGGATTACCCTCTATTCATCCAGTTAATAAAAATAATCATTTTTACTGACACTTTTTTCAATCTCATACGGCATAGAAATAAAAGAAGTTTAAAAAGTTATGGAGAACTTACTATGCCATATCAAGAAATTACTATGCCATATCATGCTAACTGCCGAGATTCACAACCACGTTGGCAGAAAAGGTCTTTAGTCGCACTGTTATTGCCATTAATACTGCTATCGACACCTTCCCTTTACGCCACCACACCAGCAGATACTCTCTATTCCGTTCATATTCCACCAGGTTCATTAGGCAATTCGTTGTCCCACTTTGCGGCGCAAACCGGTACCGCGCTCTCTTTCGATCCGAATTTAACCAACGGGTTAACAGCACCGTCATTAAACGGCAGTTTTACTGCTCATCAGGGTTTAGTTCAACTGCTCACAGGCAGTCATTTACAACTGTCCCAACATACCGATGGCAGTTATACGCTGGTAAAAATGACAAAGAAGATGACCACCAAAGGTGTAGTCGTACTAAATCCCCTTACAGTAGCAGGCAATCGCGGATACTCAGGTAATGAACCATTGCGGTTCGACAGTACCACTATCAAAGGTAAAGATATTGAAAAATTCGGTGTGATCCACCCTGTCGATATTTTTAAAACCACACCGGGGATATTATCCGGCGAAGCACGCAGTTCAGGCAGCCTGGATGTGAATATCCGGGGCTTGCAAGGACAAGGCCGAGTCTTAACTACCGTTGACGGCGCATCTAACCAAACCGCGCTATACCGTGGTTATCAAGGTGTCTCCAACCGTTCTTTTATTGACCCCGATTTCATTGGCCGGGTAGATATCAATAAAGGCCCGACAGGAAAAGGCGGCATGGGAGCTATTGGGGGAACGGTGGAGATAAAAACCATTGAAGCCAGTGATATCCTCCTTGACGGACAAAAGGTAGGACTGCGCCTGAAAGGAAGTCTGTTGAGCAACCATTCCAATCCTGACGATTATCAACGCAATGACTGGCCTTCCCCCTCAAAAAACTCTCTTTTCGACGCTAAGAATCGCACCGGGAGTATTGTTTTCGCGATGGCCGAACCTTCCTATGAATTGCTGTTTGGCGCTTCTCAGCGCAAGCGGGGCAATTACCACTCAGGCAAACACGGACCGGGCGCTAAGGAACGTGGAATGCCAGGTTATTTGTGTGAGAGTGATCCACAAGATTGTCGCATTCCACAATTCAGTGAACAGATGGCCGGTTATTCGCTGTATGCAATGGGGGATGCCGTCCCTAACACTTCTGAAGATAGCCAGTCATTACTGGGTAAAGGAAAAGTTCGTTTTGGCGATGGTCATGAAATTTCCGCTATCATTAGCCATTACCAAAATCTCTACGGAGAATCCTATGTCGCGGATATGGCAAACCTGAGCCAAACATTTATGATCTTGGAACAGGGGCCACTGACACGGCTCAACATGAACAGGCACAGCCTCAACTATAAATGGGAACCTGAGTCAAATCCCTGGATTAATTTGGATATCGGAATATGGCAAACACGGGTTAATGATCGCCCTCGAACCACAAATAATACCCTCGGTGATAAAAAATTCATGCGCACAGTAGGGGTGAATTTGAGTAACACCTCATTATTTGAACTCTCAATGCAAGATATTGAGTTGAACTACGGCGCCAGCTTTATTCGTGAACGCACAGGCCCCAGCGCAGGTAAATGGGAACATGCCGTTAATCGGGAAGGAGAGCGTAAAGAAGGCCGTTTTTTCCTGAGCGGGAATTATATGCTTGCCGACCGTCTGACCCTAATGGGCGGGTGGGATTTTAAGTCCTATCAGATCGAAGATTACAGTCCAGCTCGTCCGGGTAGCTCTTGGTTACCACAGCTCACCTCTGGGAAAGTCAACAATAAGCGAGACCATGCTCACGGCTATTGGGTAGGTACTAAGCTTGAACTTAATCATGAAACAGCACTGCACGCCAAATATGCCTATGCCCCACGTTTTCCATCAATGGTTGAAGGTATTCGCGGCTACATGATGAGTGTTGACGATCATATAAAACCTGAAATTTCAAAAAATATCGAAGTCGGGCTGACCTCACGCTTCCCGAATATCATTGCTCAAAATGATAGCTTCGATATCAAAATGTCCTACTTTGATAACCGGGTAAAAGACTATATTAGCCGAGCATGGATGGATGATTACTGGAGTATGTACATCAGTAATATTAAAGAAGCAAAATTTGCCGGATTAGAATTGGCAAGTGTTTACCATAGTGATCACTTTGATGCCCGTTTATCGATGAATTACTATACAAAAGTCAAATTCTGCACGGAAAATGACGGGTGTGCTGCACGTAGTCTCCCTTCGGATTATGCAACTAATCACATTCCGCCTAAATATGCGGTATCACTCGATCTGACACAGCGATTCTTAAATGACAAGGTATCTGCCAACGCCAGAATTTCCCATTATGGTCAACGATCTGTGCCAGCAGGAAAACCAGGACGCGGTTCTGCTCCTCTGTTGGCGCCCATTATCTGGCGACCTGCAACTGTAGCCGATATCTCTCTAACTGCCCGTATAAATAAGCATGTCGAATTTGAGTTTGGTGTGGATAATGTGTTCGATAAATATTATATCCAGCCTCTTAGCCTCGGCTATATCCCTTCACCGGGAAGAACGTTTCGTGCCGGTATCACAACTTATTTTTAAATTCATTCGTTAAACTGGTGGCATATCCATGATATGCCACTTTCTGGCAAAAGAATGTAATTAAGGTTAGAGCAATATATCAATATAAATTATTCTCTCTTATTTCTCTGGAATTAATACAACTTTCAAAATTAAAGCTCGCCACTGGTTTGAATCATTGTATAAACACAACATGTTATCTGATATTTTTAATGAAGTTAAAACAATTTTAAAAATATATTTAAAATATAACTTAGATGAAACTTTAAATAATTAAATAGTTTACATGTAATTAATTGTTTTTAAATGATCGTATGTAAAAATATACATCAGCCTATAGAGATCTATAATATACAATCATATCTTATCGATAACTTAATTGTCATAAATTAATTCCAAATAAAACATTAGCTATTATTTTTTAAGAAAAATCAAAACATTGATTATTAAATGACTATTTTATGAATATAAAAAATTATTTTTAACAAGGATATACACATGAAAAAAGAACCGATTAAAACATCAAATCCAGATAATACCGAATCATCTGATGCAAATGAGGTTGAAATCGAAAACCCTACCATCGCGGCGTCTGGCATTGTCTCAGTGGCGAATACCTCTGATGGTCGGATCGAAGTTTTCTGTGTGGGTGGTGACAACGTAGTATGGCGCAACGGGCAAACAACACATACAGGCTCCTCCTGGACCGGTTGGACCTCACTTGGCTTAAAAGCGACCAGCAAACCCGCCGCTTACCTCAACTCAGACGGTCGATTAGAAGTATTTGTACGTGGCTCAGATAACGCGTTATGGCATAACTGGCAAACCGCTCCTAATGCCGGTTGGTCAGGCTGGCAATCTTTAGGTGGAACAATCACCAGTAACCCTGCGGTATATATCAACGCCGATGGTCGGCTTGAGGTCTTTGCCCGCGGTTCCGATAACACACTCTGGCACATCTGGCAAACCGCTCCCCACTCCAATTCCTGGTCAAGCTGGTATTCTCTAGGCCACGTGATCACCAGTAACCCAGCAGTCCATATCAATTCCGATGGTCGGCTTGAAGTCTTTGCCCGCGGTGCCGATAACGCACTCTGGCACATTTGGCAAACTGCTCCCCATACCGGTTATTGGTCAAACTGGCAGTCATTAGGCGGCACCATCACGAGTGATCCAGTGGTCATCCGCACCATTGACGGTCGACTCGAAGTCTTTGTACGCGCCATCGATAATGCACTCTGGCACATCTGGCAAACGGCCCCCAATTCTAGTCAGTGGTCTAATTGGGCCTCATTGGGCGGCACTATCACCAGCGCACCAGCGGTAATAAAATACTTCGACAATCGGCTTGTCGTCTTTGCACGCGCCACCGATAACGCACTCTGGCACATCTGGCAAAATGATACCCATTCCGGCTCATGGTCCAACTGGGCCTCATTAGGCGGCGGACTTACCAGCGGCCCAGATGTCGTGGAAAACTCTAATGGCTATATTGAAGTCTTTGTACGCGCCACCGATAACGCACTCTGGAACATCAAGAGGACGAGTCCATCATCATGGTCCGCTTGGGCCTCACTGGGAGGAACATTAATCGACGCCTCAGCGATAAAATAATCCGAAAAGAGTTAGGTTCGCACAATACACGCGTAATTTTCTGGCCCGATGCATTGAGAAAATATTCACTGCGCTGCATCAGGCCAGTATTATCTTATTTGCTAGAGTTAATCCAATAGCCAGATGATTAATTATATACCTTAATAATAACCATCAGATATTTTGAATAAAAACAACCACAAAGAAACAGATTTAAGATAGAAAAAAAAGAGAACTTTAAAATAAGAAAATAGTTTATATATAATTAATGTTTTTTAGATATTCGAATTTAAAAATACATATCAACACATAGACCTCCATAATATAAGATCACATTTTATGAAAACTCAAGAATTATAATTTAACGTCAAATAAAATATTACTTATTCATTTCATAAATAAAAATATACAGAATGCAATCGAAAGTATTAATGTGAAATTAAATATACTGTTTACTAAATGACTATTTAGTGAGTCTAAAAAACCATGCCTAAAGAGGATATATATATGAAAAAAGAATCTATTAATACATCAATTCCAGATAATACCGGGTCATCTGTTGCAAACGAAATAGAAGTATCCAATGAAATCTCTTGGACTGCGTTACCCGGAGTTATTTCAGCGGCAAACAACGCCGATGGTCGGCTAGAGGTTTTTGGCGTGAGCATCAACAATGCTGTGTGGCACAACTGGCAAACGGCGCCAAATACCATATCTTTCTGGTCTGGCTGGCACTCACTAAATGAAGGAGCGACCAGCAAACCCGCCGTTCACATTAACTCAGACGGTAGATTGGAAGTATTCGTACGTGGCACAGATAATGCTTTATGGCATAACTGGCAGACCGCCCCCATCCCCGGCACCAGTTGGTCAGGCTGGCAATCTTTAGGTGGCCAGATCACCAGCAATCCAGTGGTATATGTCAACTCCGATGGACGGCTTGAGGTCTTTGCTCGCAGTTCCGATAACACACTCTGGCATATCTGGCAAACCGCACCCCATGCCGGTCCGTGGTCTAATTGGCAGTCACTAAATGGCGTACTTACCAGTGACCCAACGGTATATGTCAACGCCAGTGGTCAGTTTGAGGTCTTTGCGCGTAGCAACGATTACTCTCTCTGGTACATCAGGCAAACGACTTCTCATGCCTATCCCTGGACAAATTGGCAATCACTGAGTGGTGTGATAACGAGCAATCCAGTGGTAATCAGCAACTCTGATGGTCGGCTTGAGGTCTTTGCACGCGGTTCCGATAACGCTCTCTGGCACATTTGGCAAGTTGCTCCTAATGCAGGTTGGACAAACTGGCAGTCACTGTCTGGCGTCATCACCAGCGACCCTGCGGTACATATCAACGCCGATGGTCGGCTTGAGGTCTTTGTACGTGGCCCTGATAACGCTCTCTGGCATATCTGGCAGACGGCAGCATCGGGTTCATGGTCTGATTGGACCTCATTGTCCGGCGTGATTACCAGCGCTCCTACGGTGGCGAAGAATTCTGACGGCCGGCTTGAAGTTTTTGCACGCGGTGCGGATAACGCACTCTGGCATATTCAGCAAATTACATCATCATTGTGGTCCGATTGGGTATCCCTCGGCGGCACCTTGATCGACGCTTCAGCAATTAAATAATCTGCTTCGCACAAGACACGCATAACTGCCTGGCCTGATGCATTAAGGAAAACATTCACTATGCCGCATCGGGCCAGCAATACCTTATTTACTGGAATCAATCCAAATTTACTGGAATCAACCCAATTCTCAACACGCAAACCAAGCATTCTCTCAAACTCGCGCATATTGTTGATGATGAAGATATAGTTTTGTCTATCCAATGTAGTCTCTTGGTCGAATTAGGCCCAAAAAGGCAATGTCAAACACCCCCCCGTTTTATAGAACATTCATGCACTAGAACCTGTGTTTTTTAATGCCAGTCGGCAAACTATTCTCTTCCGTAAAGATTATCAAATGTTTTTAATGCAATTAAAACAATCATGATAAAAATATATTTTCAAATATAATAAAGATGAAACCTTAAAACAGCAAAACAGTTCATTCATAATTTATTATTTTTGAATAACCGTATGCAAAAATATATATAAACAGAAAAGGTTTTATAATGTAGCATCTGATTCACTTAATATTTCACGGATCATCAATCAGCATCAAACAAAGCATTAACTGCTTCTTCAAAGAATAAAGAGTAAAAGTGAGAATGTTAATTCACAGAATTAAATATCTTGTTTATTAAATAACTACTTAGTGAATCTGAAAAATTATCTCTAACGAGGATATATATGCAAGAAGAATCTATTAATATACCAAAGCCAGATAATACCGAGTTTTCTGTTGCAAATGAACTAATACAGCTAAAAACCGAAAACTCATCTATCGCGATGTCCAGCATTGTCTCAGTGACTAACAAACCCGCTGTTTCTCGTAATTTGGACGGTCGATTGGAAGTATTCGTGCGCGGTGCTGATAACGCGCTCTGGCACATCTGGCAGGTCGCTCCCAATTCCGGTTGGTCCGACTGGCAATCTTTAGGGCACACAATTACCAGTAACCCTGCCGTATATGCTAACGACGATGGTCGCCTTGAAGTCTTTGCCCGCGGTGCCGATAACACGCTCTGGCACATCTGGCAAACCGCTCCCAATTCCGGTTGGTCCGACTGGCAATCTTTAGGGAACACAATTACCAGTGACCCTGCCGTACATGCTAACGCCGATGGTCGTCTTGAAGTCTTTGCCCGCGGTACCGATAACACGCTCTGGCACATCTGGCAGGCCGCTCCCAATTCCGGTTGGTCAAACTGGCAATCTTTAGGGCACACAATTACCAGTAACCCTGCCATATATGCTAACGCCGATGGTCGCCTTGAAGTCTTTGCCCGCGGTGCCGATAACGCGCTCTGGCACATCTGGCAAACCGCTCCCAACTCCGGTTGGTCAGGCTGGCAATCTTTAGGGAACACAATTACCAGTAACCCTGCCGTATATGCTAACGCCGATGGTCGCCTTGAAGTCTTTGCCCGCGGTACCGATAACGCGCTCTGGCACATCTGGCAGGTCGCTCCCAATTCCGGTTGGTCAGGCTGGCAATCTTTAGGGAGCACAATTACCAGTAACCCTGCCGTATATGCCAACGCCGATGGTCGCCTTGAAGTCTTTGCCCGCAGTGCCGATAACGCGCTCTGGCATATCTGGCAGGTCGCTCCCAATTCCGGTTGGTCAGGCTGGCAATCTTTAGGGAGCACAATTACCAGTAACCCTGCCATATATGCCAACGCCGATGGTCGCCTTGAAGTCTTTGCCCGCAGTACTGATAACGCGCTCTGGCACATCTGGCAGAAGGTAGCATCCGGTTCATGGTCTGGCTGGGCATCCCTCGGGACACCTTGAGCAACGCTTAAGCAATGAAATAATCTGTCAAGCTCAGCTCCGCACAAGATATACATAACCTTTTGGCCTGATGCATTAGAGAAAATATTCACTATGCTGTATCGGGCCAATAATATCTTATTTGCTGGAGTTAGCTCAACTCTCAACATGCAAGCCCGACACTTATTCAAGCTTGAGCCTGTTATTTATGACAAAAATATAATTTCGTCTATCCAATGTAGACTCTTGGTCGAATATACCCAAAAGACAATTTCAAACAATGCCTCCATTTTATAGAACATTCATGAATTAGAATCTGCGTTTTTTAATGCTAGTAGGCAAACTGTTTGCTTCCGTAAAGATTATCAAATGTTTTTAATGCAATTAAAACAATCATGATAAAAATATATTTTCAAATATAATAAAGATGAAACTTTAAAACAGAAAAATAGTTCATTCATAATTTATTATTTTTGAATAACCGTATGTAAAAATATATATAAACACACGAGGTTTTATAATGTAGCATCTCATCCACTTAATAATTCACGGACCATCAACCAGCATCACATAAAACATTAATCATTTTTTCAAAGAATATAAGAGTAAAAGTGAGAATATTAATTCATAGAATTAAACATCTTGCTTATTAAATGACTATTTAGTGAATCTGAAAAATTATTTCTAACGAGGATATATATGCAAGAAGAACCTATTAATATACCAAAGCCAGATCATGTCGAGTTACTTGTTGCAAATGAGGTCGCAATCGAAAATGCGTCAATCGCGTTGTCTGCAATTGTCTCGGTAGTCAACACCACCGACGGCCGACTTGAGGTTTTCGGTGTGGGGACTGACAATGCCGTGTGGCACAATAGGCAAACAGCGCCACATTCAGGCTCTTCCTGGTCCGGCTGGATCTCACTTAACGGAAATGTAACCAGCAAACCTGTCGTTTATATCAATACAGACGGTCGATTGGAAGTATTCGCACGTGGCACAGATAATGCGCTCTGGCATATCTGGCAAACCGCCGCTAATGCCGGTTGGTCAAACTGGCAATCTTTAGGAGGTACAATTACTAGTAATCCGGCGGTATATGCCAATACCGATGGCCGACTCGAAGTCTTTGCGCGTGGCACCAATAACGCTCTCTACCACATCTCACAAACTGTCGCTCATTCCGGTCCGTGGTCAAATTGGCAATCTTTGAATGGCGTTATCACCAGCAACCCCGCAGTTCATATCAACTCAGACGGTCGGCTGGAAGTCTTTGCGCGTGGTACCAATAACGCCCTCTACCACATCTGGCAAACCGCTCCCCATTCCAACCAGTGGTCGAACTGGGATTCACTCGGCGGTGAGATCACTAGCGATCCGGTCGTCATCGGTACCGCTGATGGTCGGCTTGAAGTCTTTGCACGCGGCACTAATAACGCTCTCTACCACATTTGGCAAACCGCTCCCCATGCCGGTCCGTGGTCCAATTGGGCCTCGTTGAATGGCGTGATCACTAGCGCCCCTGCGGTGGCGAAAAATGCCGATGGCCGGCTGGAAGTTTTTGCACGCGGTACCAATAACGCTCTCTACCACATCTGGCAAACGGTATCCCATTCTGGTCCGTGGTCCAACTGGGCCACGCTGAATGGCACGATCACCAGTGCGCCAACAGCGGTGGAAGACGCCGATGGTCGGCTTGAAGTTTTTGCGCGTGGCACCGATAACGCTCTCTGGAACATCTGGCAAGCCACACCATCGTGGTCCGCTTGGGTATCCCTCAATGGCAACTTAATCGACGCTTCAGCAATCAAATAATCTGGAATGAATCCAGCTTTGCACAGAACGAACGTCACCTTCTGGCCCGATACGCTAAGGAAAATATTCACTGCGCTTCATCGGGCCAGTGGTGCCTAATTTGCCGGTAAAAATCCAATATTCGATACACCAACCTGACACATATTCGAACTCACATATTATTGTTGATAACCAGGACATATTTTTGTCTATCTGAAACAGGCTCTTAGTCGAATATGTCTGGAAAACAACTTTAAACAGAATAACCTCTTTTAGGTACATGATTAAATCAGGATCTGCGTTTCTCAATGGCCAGATTATGAATTGTGTGCTTTAATAATTATTACATAAAATATTTTAAACAAAACTTAAAAACCATGAAAAAAATATAGTTAAAATAGAATCCACGAGGACTTTAAAATAAAAATAATTTATTTAAAAATTATTTCACTGATATGATCCCATGTGAATAAACATATAATCACATAATTCGAGGCCATATTTATATAATACTTTATAGATCAATAGTTAACAAAAAAATCCATAGTTTATTTTATTAATAAAACGACATAGGAGGCTAGTGAATATATCAATATATAAAGTCGAACATCCTTCTCATTAAATGATTATTTATTTAAATCCGAAAAACTATTTTTAAAGAGAATATATATGAAAAAGGAACCTATTAAAATGCCAACGCCAGATAATACCGAAACATATGTTGCCAGTGAGATAGCAATCGAGAACTCTGCGATAGCATTATCTGGAATTGTCTCAGTAGCAAACAATGCCGATAATCGACTTGAGGTTTTCGGTGTAAGCACTGACAACGCAGTGTGGCACAATTGGCAAACAACACCGCTGCCAAACTCCTCCTGGGCCGGCTGGAACAAAGTTAACGGAGTCGTGACTAGCAAACCCGCCGTCTGTCGTAATGCGGACGGTCGATTGGAAGTATTCGTGCGTGGCACGGATAATGCGCTCTGGCACAACTGGCAAACCGCTGCCGATATCAATACTTGGTCAAGCTGGCAGCCGCTGTATGGTGGGATCACCAGTAACCCGGAGGTATGTATCAACTCGGATGGCCGACTTGAGGTCTTTGCACGCGGCACCGATAACGCTCTCTGGCACATCTGGCAAACCTCTGCCCATACCAATTCGTGGTCAAGCTGGAAATCTCTGGGTGGCACGCTCACCAGTAACCCAACTGCACGTGTCAACGCCGATGGCCGGCTTGAAGTCTTTGCACGCGGCTCCGATAACGCTCTCTGGCACATTTGGCAAACCGCTGCCCACACCGATCAGTGGTCAAGCTGGAAATCGTTGAATGGCGTGATCACTAGCGACCCAGTGGTCATCGACAACTGCGATGGTCGGCTTGAAGTCTTTGCACGCAGTGCCGATAGCACACTCCGGCATATCTCGCAGATCAGCTCTGATTCCGTTTCGTGGTCAAACTGGCAATGTTTGGATGGCGTGATCACTAGCGCCCCGGCGGTGGTAAAGAATCTCTCTGGTCGGCTTGAGGTCTTCGCACGTGGCGCTGATAACACGCTCTGGCGCACCTGGCAGGTTTATCATAACGGCCCGTGGTCTAACTGGAGCTCATTTACAGGCATTATCGCCAGTGCCCCAACAGTAGCGAAGAATTCAGACGGCCGGATTGAAGTCTTTGTGCTTGGCCTTGATAAGGCACTCTGGCACCTCTGGCAAACTACTTCATCAACTACATCACCGTGGACCACTTGGGCTATCATCGGCGGTATCACCTTGATAGACGCTTCTGTGATCAAATAATTTGGAAGGAACCAGCTTCGCATAAGACAAGCGTAATCTTCTGGCCCGTGCATTAAAAAAATATTCACTGCGCTGCATCGGGCCAGTGGTACTTAATTTGCTGGAGTTAACCTAATATTCGACACGTAAGCTCAATACGGGTTCAAACTCATGTATTATTGTTTATGACAAAGATATACTTTTGGTTGAATATACTTGGAAAACAATTCATTTATAATTTCTTATTTTTTAACTTCTGTATGTAAAAACTATATTTTAACCACACATTTATAATTGATTAACTCATCTATTATTACTGTCCCACTCAATTATCATCATCCAATGACAATGGTTTAAAAATAAATATATAGTGATACTTAAAGTGAATGTATATCACGAATTATAAACTAATCCAGCCACTCAGTTAGTGCTTTCTCTAGAATACTACAGCCATATTTCCTTTTTTCAACAGAAGAAACGCTCACAGGAAATTTTCAAACCATGCGATTTTTTTGCGTCATGAACATCAGAAAAAACACGGACTTTGGGCTTTTACGGCTGTAGTAGTACGACTAATGAATACAGCAAATTTCATCCATATTTAAAATATGATATACATCACAATTTTCAGTAATCAACCGTTTTTATTTTACATCGATGAGAATGGCCGATTTCCATTATATAATCCTATTGAAATAAGTCCTTAGTAAAAATCATTAAGTCATAGTAGAATCTATCACCTTATATAGAGGAATAACAAGTGCCTATAAATTTTAGTCCCAAAGTGGGAGAAATATTGGAATGTGATTATGGGAATTACCCAAAAAATAAAGAAGGCAAAATAATAACTAATTCCTATGATGGTCATATACCACCTGAAATGGTAAAAAATCGGCTTATCGTTATTATAAACGGTAAAATAGATGGCAATGCCTGTATAGTTGTTCCTCTATCAAGCAAATGTGATCAAAATAAATTACAACGTGGAATGCACGTTGTAATTGATAAAAACGTTATTGAAAATATGAAATATTTTGAACAAATAACACGCTGGGCAAAAGCGGATCTTGTACAACAAGTCAGTCGAAAACGGCTACAAAGGCCAAGAACTAATAGAGGTTATTTAAATCAGATTTTACCCAAAGAAATTATCACTAAAATCCAATTGGCAATAATTAAATCCATAAATGCAAGTCAATTGTTATCAAAATCATAACACTTGATTTCTCCAGTAAGATCGCCCACAATACAGCTGTTGCCCATAGAGGCCCCAAATATTTATCCCCTTTGAGGGACCTGCGAAGCCTAGCTAAATTGCTAGGCTTCTGCCATTTTAGCATTCCATAATTTCAACAAAAAATTTCCATAAAAAAGTTCTTAGCACATAAAGGCTTAGTCTGCCGGCAAAGCTGATGACAAAACTAATAAGACACTTGCTCAGATTTTAGATTGGTCATACTGACGGCGACATCAATACCGAGTTCAACAATCTTACTATCATCACTGAGGAAGTTTTTTATCAACAATGCAATTACGGTTGTTAGTATTAGAAAGCAAAAACCAGTCAACATTGGGAAATTCTTTCAACCACTTCGGCAACGCAGCTTTATCTTCTACACACAGCCAAATTAACCAGACCAAAATTACAACTAAATTTGCGAATTGCTTCCAGATTTTACTTGTGTAAGTTTAAAGCTTGGTGCGATACCATAACGAAAGAATTGATTCACAAACTTAACTAAGACCACCGCATGATTAATACAGAAACCTTCGACACTCACACGCCCATGATGCAGCAATATCTCCGTCTTAAAGCACAGCACCCTGATATTCTGCTGTTTTATAGAATGGGAGATTTCTATGAGCTGTTTTATGACGATGCCAAAAAAGCGGCAAAATTGCTGGATATTTCCCTGACCAAACGAGGTCAATCAGCCGGCAATCCTATCCCTATGGCAGGCGTGCCACATCATGCAGTGGAAAACTATTTAGCTAAGCTGGTTCAATTAGGTGAATCGGTCGCTATATGTGAACAAATTGGCGATCCTGCCACCAGCAAAGGCCCGGTTGAACGTAAAGTCGTCCGCATCGTTACCCCCGGAACCGTGACAGATGAAGCACTATTACAGGAACGGCAGGATAACCTGCTGGCGGCTATTTGGCACGATAATCAAGGGTTTGGTTATGCCACACTGGATGTAACATCTGGCCGCTTCCAAATATCTGAAATGGCAGAACGGGAAACAATAGCCGCTGAATTGCAACGTAGCCGCCCTGTTGAATTGCTCTATCCTGAAAGTTTTGAGCATATGGCGCTGATTGAAAATTTTCATGGCCTGCGCCGTCGCCCTTTATGGGAATTTGAACTGGATACCGCAAAACAGCAATTGAACCTGCAATTTGGTACCCGTGATCTCATCGGTTTTGGTGTGGAAAAAGCAGCACTTGCTCTGCGTGCCGCTGGTTGCCTGTTGCAATACGTCAAAGATACTCAACGCACGGCGCTGCCACATATCCGTGGCATTACGATGGAACGTCAGCAAGATACGGTTATTATGGATGCGGCAACCCGCCGTAATTTGGAACTGACACAAAACTTGTCTGGCAGTACAGATAATACGCTCGCTTCTGTTCTTGATCTGTGTGTTACCCCAATGGGTAGCCGAATGTTGAAACGCTGGTTGCATGCCCCTGTCAGGGACCGCCAGATATTAGAAAATCGTCAACAAGCCATTGCTACCTTGCAAGAAATTGGGCTGGAGTTGCAGCCATTTTTGCTACAGATAGGCGATCTCGAACGTGTGTTAGCACGCTTGGCTCTACGCTCCGCTCGACCAAGGGATCTGGCAAGAATGCGCCATGCATTCCAGCAATTACCGGATATCCACCAAATTATGGACTCCTCAGATTCCTCCTATATCAAACAATTGCAGAAAAATATCGGCAGGTTTGATGAATTACAGGAATTACTTGAAAGAGCAATTGTAGAAACCCCGCCGGTATTGGTTCGGGATGGTGGCGTAATCGCACCGGGTTATAACAGTGAACTGGATGAGTGGCGCACACTGGCTGATGGCGCCAGTAACTATCTGGAACAACTGGAAATCCGTGAACGGGAAAAACTGGGTATTGATACTCTGAAAGTCGGCTTTAATGGTGTTCATGGCTACTATATTCAAGTCAGCCGAGGACAGAGCCATCTGGTGCCAATTCATTATGTCCGCCGCCAGACACTGAAAAATGCTGAGCGTTATATCATCCCTGAGCTAAAAGAGTATGAAGATAAAGTTCTGACCTCTAAAGGGAAATCTCTGGCAATAGAGAAAGCGCTTTATGAAGAATTATTCGATCTGCTGCTGCCTCATTTGGCCGAATTACAAACCAGTGCCGAAGCACTGGCTGAACTTGATGTATTGGCAAATCTGGCAGAACGCGCTGAAACCCTGAATTATGTTTGCCCAACATTGAGCGATAAACCGGGAATTCAAATCACCGGTGGTCGTCATCCGGTTGTTGAGCAGGTTCTGAGTGAGCCATTTATCTCAAACCCTCTTTCTTTATCTTCACAGCGGCGTCTGCTGATTATTACCGGTCCAAACATGGGCGGTAAAAGTACCTATATGCGTCAGGCGGCGCTTATTACACTTCTGGCCTATATCGGTAGCTTTGTACCAGCGGAAAAAGCGGTTATTGGCCCAGTTGATCGCATATTCACCCGTGTAGGCGCTTCCGATGATCTGGCATCCGGTCGTTCAACCTTTATGGTGGAAATGACCGAAACCGCCAATATCTTGCACAATGCGACAGAACAAAGTTTGGTATTGATGGATGAGATTGGCAGAGGGACATCAACCTACGATGGCCTTTCTCTGGCATGGGCGTGCGCAGAAAATCTGGCAAACCGCATTAAAGCGATGACGTTGTTCGCCACTCACTATTTTGAGCTGACCACGTTGCCGGAAAAACTTGAAGGCGTGGTTAATATTCATCTGGATGCGGTAGAGCATGGCGATACCATCGCATTTATGCACAGCGTACAAGAAGGCGCAGCCAGTAAGAGTTACGGGTTGGCAGTTGCTTCTCTCGCTGGCGTTCCACGCGAAGTGATTAAACGAGCGCGTCAGAAACTTAAAGAGCTGGAATCGCTATCCAACCATGCAACGGCAAGTCATGTCGATACACCGCAACTCGCGCTATTAACAGAAGAGACGTCACCGGCGGTTGAAGCATTAGAAAATCTTAATCCAGATTCACTGACTCCGCGTCAAGCATTAGAATGGATTTATCGACTAAAAGATATGGTGTAAGAACGTGTTTGACAAAAGCCTTTTACAACCGATATACCATTTTTTGCAATGTGAAACCCCGGATTTGTGGGTAGATAAAGCAAAACAGCCTGAAAATTTACCTGTGCTTCTACGGGATCATCTGTTATGCGAGCTGAAAGCAGCACAGAGCGCTATGTTTTTGATCCGCAAGTATGCCGTAGATCAGCGAAGTGAGGATACACTTCTGGCATGGTTTAAACCTTATGAAGATTTTGCTTACAAGAAAGTTGGCGATCTCAATTCATTAAGAGGTCCAAACCAAGCGACCAAACAGATCACTGCTAAAGCTAATTCACCCTATAGCCAGGATCTGATTGATAAAATGGTATTGCTGATTAAAGAAGAGCTACATCACTTCTATCAAGTGCTGGAGATCATGGACGCACGCGATATCAGCTATGAAAGCATCACTGCCAGCCGTTATGCTAAAGGCATGCTTAGCCATATCACCAACCATGAACCTTATACATTGGTGGATAAGCTAATTATCGGCGCTTATATTGAGGCGCGTTCTTGTGAACGTTTCGCCAAACTAGCCCCTCATTTGGATGAAGATCTGAGTAAATTTTATATCTCGCTGCTGCGCTCTGAAGCACGTCACTACCAGGACTATCTTTCACTAGCGCAATCTGTTGCTAATGAAGATATTACCGAACGGGTAAACTATTTTGGCCGTGTTGAAGCTGAATTGATTCAAAATCCAGATAGCGATTTTAAATTCCACAGTGGCATCCCTGTAATTTGAGATACTGATTAAAAAAAGGTGAGCTAATACTCACCTTTCAGACCAACGACAAAACAATTGAGATGATTCAGAATCAGGGACATTGAAATATGTCAATCAAGCTATTTGCAATCGATGAAGATGAGACACATCGATATGCTGTTTTGCCTGCCATAAATCATAGTCCACCTGCATTCCCATCCAAACTTGAGGTGAACTGCCAATAACGACAGACAATTTCAGTGCCATTTCTGGCGAAACATCAGACTTGCCAACAACCAAGCGTTGCACAGTTGATGGTGCTACACCCAGTGCCTTAGCCAAGCCTCTGGCGCTCAAATTCAGAGCCTCCATAGCCTCTTTAACTAATATTCCGGGATGCGGGGGGTTATACATCATAGCCATTAGTGGTAATCCTCATAGTTCACAATGTAGACATCACCATCATACAACTCAAAGGTGATTCGCCAATTCCCTGTCACAGTAATAGACCACACACCATTCCGGTTTCCTGTAAGTGGGTGTAAAAAAAAGCCTGGGATATCTACATCTTCAATTTTTACAGCTCTATTCAACACCTCAAGACGAGTAGCAATTTTTGGAGCTTGCATAGCATTAATACCGGCTGTAGAACCTGTTTCAAAAAACTTTTTCAACCCTTTATGTTTAAAACTCTTAATCATATCCGTCCGCTGAACAGTGCTGCTCGGTACAATTATCATACTCAGCCGCCGCACTATACGCAACACCTTTACAAGTCACAGTGAGACTTTAAAAGCCATCCGTGGCTTAGATGGAATTATGCTGGCAATAAACAGACGAAATGAATTTAATCCCGAGAGGCCGGATATAATGTGGTGTATTAATATCAATTATATTCAAACGAAAATAAGAGTAGAACTATCCAGCGATAACTATGAACTTGTCCCCTTGAAAAGGCAAACTATTTGGAAGAGGATAATGAAGTGCCCTAAATTAGTCGACCACCGTAATTTAAATATCAGAAATCTTTGATTAAAATTTACTATCATCATCTAAGACAAAATTAGGGAAATCCTACCGGGTACTGAAGAACCTGATAATACCAAGCATCAACAATGCAAAAACAGGAACAACAGCTCTTCAGAACCCAAGTAGTTAAACTACTCAACAATTAAGTACGGAATAACGCTTCAATATTCAAACCTTGAGTTTGCATAATATCTTTCAGACGTCGCAAACCTTCGACCTGGATCTGACGCACTCTTTCCCTTGTCAAACCAATCTCTTTGCCCACATCTTCCAGCGTTTCAGCCTCATATCCCAAAAGACCAAAACGACGCGCTAATACTTCACGTTGCTTCGAATTCAACTCAAACAGCCATTTGACGATACTCTTTTTCATATCGTCTTCCTGTGTTGTTCCCTCCGGCCCGCTTTCATTCTCATCCGATAAAACATCCAATAACGCTTTATCAGAATCACTGCTAATAGGGGTATCAACCGAAATGATACGTTCATTCAATCGCAACATTCGGCTTACATCATCAACCGGTTTATCCAGTTGCTCCGCTATCTCTTCTGGGCTAGGTTCATGATCCAATTTATGGGCAAGTTCTCTTGCTGTACGCAAGTAGACGTTGAGTTCTTTAACAATATGGATTGGCAACCTAATAGTACGGGTTTGATTCATAATCGCCCGCTCAATGGTTTGCCGAATCCACCATGTTGCATAGGTAGAAAACCTGAACCCGCGCTCCGGGTCAAATTTTTCAACAGCACGGATAAGGCCAAGATTACCTTCTTCAATCAAATCAAGAAGAGCTAAGCCTCTGTTACTGTAACGACGAGAAATTTTAACAACCAATCGCAAGTTACTTTCGATCATTCTCTGGCGGGCCAAAACATCACCACGTAATGCCCGCCTTGCGAAAAAAACCTCTTCTTCCGCCGTCAGCAAAGGAGAAAAACCAATCTCGCCAAGATAAAGTTGTGTTGCATCAAGAACCCGCTGGTTCATGCCCTGCAATACATCTAAATCATTCTCAAAATCAGTTAGATCATCCTCATCGTTCTTCAATAATTTCTCATCGAAGTCGTCAGCTTCAATACCACTTTCATCTAAATCCGCATCATCATACAACTCGTTAACTTTCAGCGTATTTTGGCTCATAAGCTGCCCCTACCCATGATAATGCAGGCAGAATTCAGCATTCTGCCCAGTTTATCGCTGCGGAAGATAACGCAGCGGGTTTACGGATTTTCCCTTGTAACGAATTTCAAAGTGTAATCTTACAGAACTGGTACCCGTGCTACCCATAGTGGCAATTTTTTGCCCCGCCTTGATGTCTTGTTGCTCACGAACCAGCATCGTATCGTTATGAGCATAGGCACTCAGGTAGTCATCGTTATGTTTTATAATTATCAGATTTCCATATCCACGTAAGGCGTTTCCGGCGTAGACAACTCGACCACCCGCTGTTGCAAATACTGACTGGCCCCTGCTGCCTGCGATATCAATCCCTTTGTTACCCCCTTGGGTATCAGAGAAACTTTCAATCATTTTACCTTCAGCCGGCCACATCCAACTGCTAACAACACTGTTTCCACTGCTCGCGGTTGTCGTCGGTGATTCTAAATACGTATTGTTTACTGTTGACGTAGTTGCCCTTGGCAACATTTTTACACTCTTTTGTATCCCGGAATTTGCAGGATACGCATTAGTTGATTGAGAATCAACCAGGGCCGTTTGCATTTGATTATGGTTATGAGCGGTTAACATCCCGCTATTACTGGTCCTCAAAGTCTGCCCCACCGTCAGACTGTAAGGTTCTGAAATATTATTTTTGCTCGCAAGATCACGAAAATCATTACCGGTGATCCAAGCGATATAAAACAGAGTATCACCATGTTTGACTGTATAAGTGCTGCCGTTATAGCTGCCCTTAGGAATACTGTCATAATCACGGTTATAAACAATTCTCTCCTGCGAATTACTATCAGCCCCCCCCATTGATGAAGGTGAAGATGGCATCGGCGTAGATATAGCAGAATTGCCAGAATATATTACCGGATGATGACTCCCTCTGCTTTGTTTTTGATCAATACTGGTGATAGGCGCAGGACGGGTTGGCGTATTTGTACAACCGACTAACCAGACTCCCATCAAGAAACACGTTACAATCCGCTGTATTTTTTTCATTGGGCTTCCCGAATTCATATTTCCTTCCCCCATAACGGCAAAGATAAGCGTAAAAATTAATAATTTCTAAAGGTTATACATAACCGCAAAAATCCCAAAACGAAAGTAATTTCGCTTATTAAAGCAAATATAACCATTAATTGAGAAATAGTTGCAACAGACTATGAACTTAAGCCAGTTCCCCTTGCACAAGGGGCACAAAGCGTACAGCTTCGATCACTTCACTATGAAAACCATTGCCATGACGTTTCACGGATTTAAGAATTTGTGTACGCTCACCTACCGGTAAAACCATAACTCCCCCATCCGTAAGCTGAAGCATCAATTCTTGTGGGATATACGGAGGCGCTGCGGTCACAATAATAGCATCAAATAGCCCACGCGACGGCCATCCTTGCCAACCATCCCCATGACGGGTTGAAACATTATGCAAATCAAGTTGTTTCAACCGCCGTTTAGCCTGCCACTGTAAACCCTTGATTCGTTCTACCGAGAAAACATGTTTGACCAAATGCGCTAATATTGCCGTCTGATAACCAGAGCCGGTACCAATTTCCAAAACCTTAGCATCAGGTGTTAATTGAAGCAGTTCAGTCATACGGGCGACAATATAAGGCTGAGAAATCGTTTGCCCATGACCAATAGGCAAAGCTGTATTTTCATACGCTTTATGTGCCAGTGCTTCATCGACAAAACGCTCTCTCGGCACGGCGGAAATAGCGGCCAGTAAACGTTCATCTTTTATTCCCTGCTGGCGTAATTGTGTCAGCAAATTTTTCATTGCCCGACTCAGCATTCTCCATCAACCTCAGCTTTAGCTAACCAATCTCTTACTAACGCCTGCGCTTTATACGCAGTCAGATCTACCTGTAATGGCGTAATAGAGACATATCCTTGTTCCACCGCCGCAAAATCTGTTTCAGGGCCAGCATCATGTTTATCTCCCGGCGGCCCCAACCAGTAAAGCATGTTGCCTTTCGGATCTTGCATAGAATAAACTTCTTCCGCGGCATGGCGGCTACCACAACGAGTTACCCGAAAACCTTTAATTTGCTCAAGTGGCAGATCAGGTACATTCACATTCAGAATATTACCCGCTCTCAAAGGCGTTGTTTGTAACATTTGTAGCAAACGACAGGTGATTTCTGCCGCTGTTTGGTAATGCAATTCACCATTCAGTGAAATAGCCAATGCCGGCAACCCTAGATGGCGTCCTTCCATTGCAGCCGCAACCGTTCCCGAATAAATCACATCATCTCCAAGGTTAGGACCGCGATTAATACCAGAAACAACAATCTCAGGACGAGGAAGAACCAGACGATTAACACCGAGATAGACACAATCCGTTGGTGTGCCATCCAACACTGAGATATCACCATTCTCCAACGTCTTAACACTTAATGAACGATCAAGGGTCAATGCGTTAGATGCGCCACTCCGATTACGATCAGGCGCAACCACCTGCACATGATAATTTTCTCGCAATGCTGCCGTTAAAACCTGAATCCCTGGCGCAGTTACGCCGTCATCATTACTCAACAATATTCGTAACATTATTTTGATCCTGATTGATAATTTCCCTGACCACACTGGTAGCAAAACTGCCAGCGGGTAACCAGAAACTGATTTTCACCGTGTCATTATCTTGCCATTGCCAACTCAAATTCTGAGGCTGCACCAGAATCGCCCTACGGGAACCATCCACCCTTTCACGCTTGATAAGTTCCCACAATGATTCATAGGGCTGTAAATATTGCCGTTCAAAATCCGCAGCTTGGTGCTGTGTTCCCAATTCACCATCACCAGGCAACGGTGCCGTTATTTGTAACTCTCCATCGCTCACCCGCTGTTGCAATAAAGGCAATTCCGTTTCATCAGCAACAAACCAACTACCACGCCCTGTTAATTGTAAGGCGTCACCCTTCATCACCTGTTGCTGTTGTTTCAGAATAATCCGCGCACTGGCTACCGCATTAAACATAGCACTACGACTGGCTGACAGATAGAAACTGCGTTTATTTCTCTCTTTTACTCGGATTTCATTATTTGCCCAACGCTGCGCTTGAAGCAGATTCTGCCCATCCCGACCAAAACGCTGTTCACCAAAATAGTTAGGCACGCCACTTTGCTGAATCAGCCGTAGTCTGTTTTCAACAAATTGGTGATGACTGATTCCCCGCAAAATCAGCGTAAATGAATTTCCTTTCAATGCGCCAATGCGCAGTTTACGTTTCTGACGAGCGGTCGTCAGAACTTCACATCCCTCAAGCTGAAACGAGGCAAAATCAGGTTCCTGTTTGCCCGGTAAGTGCAAACAAAACCACTGCTCTGTCACTGCGTGACGGTCTTTTAAGCCAGCATAACTGACCGATCTAGACGGTATACCAGCGAAACGAGCGAGGTTATCTGCAACAAATTGGGTATTACAGCCCGTTTTACGGATGTGCGCCATTAAGTGCTCACCTTCTCCATCAGGAGAAAACCCCAAATCTTCACAGACAATAAAATCTTCCGGCGAGGCTTTTAGTATCCCCGTCGCTTCTGGTTGTCCATACAGCCAATTTAATTCAGCCAATACCATCAATTATTCCTTAACCAGCAAAGCAACTGCTTCGCAAGCAATACCTTCTTTACGCCCAACAAATCCTAATTTCTCGGTAGTTGTGGCTTTAACATTGATGTCATCAATGTGGCATTGTAGATCTTCTGCCAGATTGACTCTCATTTGTGGAATATGCGGCAGCATTTTGGGTGCTTGAGCGATAATCGTAATATCCAGATTGCCAATCCGATAACCCTTTTCTCTGATACGTGAATAGGCTTCGCGCAATAATTTACGGCTATCCACCCCTTTAAACGCCGGATCAGTATCTGGGAATAATTTCCCGATATCACCCAATGCCGCAGCACCTAACAAAGCATCCGTGGCCGCATGGAGAGCAACATCACCATCAGAATGCGCCAACAGCCCTTGTTCATAAGGAATACGAACACCACCGATAATAATCGGCCCTTCACCACCAAATTTATGTACATCGAAACCGTGTCCGATCCTCATGATGTCTGTTCCTTTATTTTCTAGACAGATAAAATTCTGCCAATGCCAAATCCTCAGGGCGCGTGACTTTTATATTGTCCGAACGCCCGTTAACCAACACCGGTTGATAACCACAATATTCCAGTGCGGAAGCTTCATCTGTAATATTAGCGTGTTGCGAAAGTGCTTTTGACAAACAATCCCTTAGTAACATCAATGGAAAAAACTGCGGAGTCAGTGCGTGCCAGAGATCTTGCCGTTCTACTGTATGGTCAATAACTTGATCAGTCCGTCCACGTTTCATCGTATCGCGGACCGGCGACGCCAGAATACCACCGCATGCTATATTTCCCTGTTCATCTGCTTCTGCTAATTGTAACAAACGGTCAAGATCGTCATGGTGTAAACAAGGACGGGCTGCATCATGCACTAAAACCCAACAATTATCATTGCCAGTCAAATGAGCCAGATGATTTAAACCAGACAGTACAGAATCTGCTCGCTGTTCACCGCCAACTACCGTAGTAATGCGCGAATCGGATGCAACATCAAGGGATTGAAACTGTGTGTCCGCAGGATTTAAAACAATCACAACATGCTGAACACGGGGATGATCAAGTAATACAGCCAAGGTGTGCTCAATAATGGTCTTTCCGGCAATAGACAGATATTGCTTTGGGTAATCCGAATTCATTCGGCTACCAATACCCGCTGCTGGTACCAAAGCAATAATATCAGCACAGGAATGAAGTAATAGATTGTTCATTTTAATTATTGAGTGTTATTTGGAGTCGAGGGACGCGAAGTGTTTTCTTTAGATTTATCAACGATTAAACGATAGAAAGTTTCACCCGGTTTGATCATACCCAATTCATTACGGGATCGCTCTTCGATAGCTTCCTGCCCACCAGTAAGATCATCAATTTCCGCCGATAACTGATCGTTACGCACTTTAAGTTTGCTGTTATTACGCTCTTGCATCGCAACATCATTCTTAACCCGCACATAATCATGAATGCCGTTTTTACCAAGCCACAGTGAATACTGTAACCATCCAAGTAAAACCAGTAATAGTAGCGTCAGTTTACCCATTTCCGCCCCCTGAAATATCTGTCAATCATCCCATAACTCAAAGAATGACGCTACTATCACAAAACAGGGTAGGAGAAAAATAGTCGAATGCAGTTATTTTACACAAGCACATCACTGAAAACGCAATAATGTGCTTTTTGTTGACGTTATCCGTGATTAATCCTTGAGCGTATAATGCCGCTCTTTTCCAATTCCACCAGCAACTGGGCCACGGAAGCTTCAACGGGTTGTTGGCCTGCAAGATAAATTTCCGGGTTATCGGGAACTTCATAGACTGAATCAATCCCCGTGAAATGACGAATTTCACCGGCACGGGCTTTTTTATACAATCCTTTCGGATCACGAGATTCGCAAATTTCCAACGGCGTATCGACAAAAACTTCAATAAATTGCCCTGGTTCCAGCAGTTCACGAACTTTTTGCCGTTCTGCTTTATGAGGAGAGATAAAAGCCGTCAGCACGACTAAACCCGCATCGACCATCAGATTGGCCACTTCACCTACACGGCGGATATTTTCCTGCCTATCCTGTTCGGAAAAACCCAAATCACTACAAAGGCCATGACGCAAATTATCGCCATCAAGCAGATAAGTTTTTATTCCCCGTTGAAACAGGGCCTGTTCTAAGGCCCCTGCTACAGTGGATTTTCCTGAACCCGATAAACCAGTGAACCAAATAACCAATGCAGGATGTCCATTTTCAACCTCCCGCAGTGTTCTGGTCAATTGATGTGGATGCCAGACAACGTTTTCTGATGCCAGATTTTCAATGTCAGCCAATTTATTTACCTCCCAGTAAATCTCTGGCTCCCCAATGAGGGAAATGACGACGAATCAACCGATTCAATTCCAGTTCAAATTCGCTGAATTCTTTTGGCCCTTCATAAACATTTGTCTGAATTTCACGTACCAACCCGGCACCAACAGTGACATTAGTCAGTCGATCGATCAAGATAATGCCGCCAGTGTCGCTATTTTGCTGATAGCTATCGAGCATTAATGGCTCTTCAAAAGAAAATTCCACCGATCCGATGGCATTTAATGGTAAATCAACAGCCACCCGCTGTGTCAGGTTCGTAATATCAACCTGGTACTGAATATTCTCAACTTTCCCACGGCTCTTTTTACCCGCCACTTTGATATCAAGGTTCTGCCCCTGCACCAAAGGCTGTTCAGACATCCATACCACATCCACCAGCGCATGTCGGGTAACCATCATCTCATCATCGGCAGAAATCAGCAGATCTCCTCGGCTGATATCAATCTCATCTTTCAGCACCACCGTAATGGCCTCACCCGGAACAGCAAAATCCAAATCACCATTGAAAGTCACTATCCGCTCCACCCGTGAGCAAATACCGGATGGCATGACTTTAATTTTCTGCCCTTTACGTAAAATCCCGGACGAAAGTGTGCCACTGTAACCACGAAAATCGAGATCAGGCCGGCTAACATATTGAACCGGAAAGCGCAGTAACTGCTTTGAGGCTTCCTTTTTTACATCAACGGTTTCAAGGATATCCAACAACGCTGGCCCTTCATACCAATCCATATTGCGACTTCTAGTGACAATATTATCGCCATCAAGTGCCGAGATTGGGACAAAATGAACGTCCAAATTTGTCGGTAATTGGGCAGCGAAATTCATATAATCCTGTTTGATCTGATTAAAAACTTCCTGACGATATTCCATCAGATCCATTTTATTCACCGCTACCACCAAATGGCGAATACCTAGCAATGTACTGATAAAACTGTGACGACGGGTCTGCTCCTGAACACCTTTACGCGCATCAATCAACAGAATTGAGAGATCACAGGTCGATGCCCCCGTTGCCATATTACGGGTGTACTGCTCATGTCCCGGTGTATCAGCAATGATAAATTTGCGTTTTTCTGTTGAAAAATAGCGATAAGCCACATCAATGGTGATGCCCTGCTCACGCTCTGCGGCAAGACCATCCACCAATAAAGCCAGATCTAATTTTTCACCCTGAGTACCGATACGTTTACTGTCATTCTGCAACGTTGAAAGCTGATCTTCGTAGATCTGACGGGTATCATGTAACAAGCGTCCAATCAGAGTACTTTTGCCATCATCCACACTGCCACATGTCAAGAAACGCAGTAATCCTTTCTCTTGTTGAGCACGCAGATAAGCTTCCACACCGCCCTGCTGTTTAATTTGATAAGCAATGGTTTCATTCTGTGCAAGTGCTGACATGGTTGCTCTCCTTAGAAATAACCTTGACGTTTTTTCAGTTCCATAGAAGCAGATTGATCACTATCAATCAGCCGACCTTGCCGTTCACTTGTCGTCGATATCAGCATCTCTTCAATAATTTCCGGCAATGTTTCAGCATCAGATTTCACGGCTCCCGTCAACGGCCAACAACCAAGAGTACGGAAACGAACTTTGCGCTGACTGATAACCTCGCCCGGTTTCAGATCGATCCGATCATCATCAACCATAATCAGCGTACCCTCACGCTCCAAGACCGGACGTAATTTGGCAAAATAGAGAGGAACAATATCAATTTGTTCCAAATAGATATATTGCCAAACATCCAATTCAGTCCAATTAGACAGTGGGAATACGCGAATGCTTTCGCCTTTATTAATCTGGCCATTGTAATTGCGCCACAATTCAGGACGCTGGTTTTTAGGGTCCCAACGATGTGAGCGATCTCGGAAAGAATAGATCCGCTCCTTAGCCCGCGATTTCTCTTCATCACGACGAGCGCCGCCGAAAGCAGCATCAAAACCATATTTATCCAGTGCCTGCTTTAACCCTTCCGTTTTCATGATGTCAGTATGTTTGGCACTACCATGCACAAATGGATTAATTCCCATTGCTTCCCCTTGCGGGTTACGATACACCAGCAGTTCAAAGCCGTAATTCTTCGCAGTACGATCACGAAATTCGTACATTTCACGAAATTTCCATCCCGTGTCCACATGCAGCAAAGGAAATGGCAATGTTCCCGGATAGAACGCCTTGCGTGCAAGATGAAGCATGACCGAAGAATCTTTACCGATAGAGTAAAGCATCACCGGGTTTTCAAACTCGGCGGCCACTTCCCGTATAATATGAATACTTTCAGCTTCAAGTTGCTGCAAGTGTGTCAATCTTTTCTCATCCATTACAACTCCTTATGCAAAATCGACTACTGCCGGACGGCTTATCTTGGCAATAGATTGCTGCCCAAACCAAGCTATCTGATGGTGAAGTTGAGCCACCTCTCCCACCACTAGTAAGGCCGGCGACGGGGCTTGCTGTGCTAACTGTTCCAGTTCAAGCAAAGTGCCGGTTAACACTTGCTGCTCTAAACGAGTACCACAACCAATGACGGCTACCGGCGTATCTTCCGCTCGCCCATGTAAAATTAATTGATGACTTATCGAGGCGGCTTTGACCGTCCCCATATAAATCACCAGAGTCTGATGACCTCTGGCTAAAGCCGGCCAATCCAGCTCATTCCCCTTTTCTCGGCAATGACCTGTAATAAAAGTGATACTCTGTGAGTGTTCCCGGTGAGTCAAAGGAATTCCCGCGTAAGCCGTCGCTCCGATGGCGGCAGTAATTCCCGGTACAACCTGAAAAGGAATGCCTGCTGATGCTGCAACCTGTAATTCCTCACCACCACGGCCAAAGATAAAGGGATCACCGCCTTTAAGACGAACGACTTTTTTCCCCTGCCTGGCAAACTTCACTATCAACCGATTCGTTTCCTCCTGAGAAACAGAGTGATTACCCGCTCTTTTGCCGACGCAAATTTTATCTGCATCGCGGCGAACCAGATCCAGTACCTCGCTGCTGACCAAATGATCATAAAGCACCACATCAGCCTGCTGAATAACCTGCAATCCCTTTAATGTCAGCAATCCCGGATCACCCGGCCCTGCCCCAACCAGAGCCAGTTCTCCTTGCGAATCAGACTGTTCCAGTTGTTGCTCAAGCTGTTTTTCCGCCTCTTGGATCTGGCCGTTTGCAACTAACATAGCAAAACGACCACTGAAAGCCTGTTCCCAAAAAGAACGACGCTGGCGCATGGAAGTGAATCGCTGTTTTACTCGCTCACGCCACTCCCCGGCGATTTTTGCCATCGTGCCAAGACTGGAAGGCAGTAACGCCTCCAGTTTCTCTCTGATTAAACGCGCTAATACCGGCGCTTTTCCCGCCGATGAGATCGCCACCAAAACCGGAGAACGGTCGATAATTGATGGAAAAATAAATGAGCAATGAGCTTGATCATCAACGACATTGACCAAAATACCTCGCTTATCCGCTTCAGAAAAAACTTGATGATTTAGAATACGATCATCAGTCGCCGCAATAACTAAAAAGATGCCATCAAGATATTCAAGCTGAAATTCTCCCTTATACCATTCCAACTTACCCGCTTGATAACGCTGTTGTAATTCAGAGCACAATTCAGGCGCTACAACCTGTAATAACGCACCTGCCCGTAGTAGTAGAGTCGCCTTACGCGCGGCCACCTCACCACCACCGACAAGTAATACAAGCCGCCCTTTCAGCTCGACAAATATCGGTAAGTAATCCACGATTGCCCTTGATATCCAGTGAAATATTTATAAGTACTGAAACTGTTTCGAATGAATATATGAGTTGGCGGTAAAGTTATAAAATGACAAAAAAGAATTTGATGTTCTGTAATGGAATATAAGCGATCTCGCCAAAATAGCTTTATTAATCATCCCCCTCGCCCTAAAACACAGCGAGGGCTTTATCATTATCCCCACTCAGGAAATACCGGGTTTTTAATTTTCATGTAACCCACATTCTCGTTTCAAGCCAAAGAAACGGGTTTGTTCTTCACTCATGCCCGGTTCCCATTTTTGGGTTGTATGGATGTCACCAACAGAAAGATAACCTTGTTCCCATAATGGATGATATTCCAAGCCATGTTTTGTCAGATATTGATGCACACGCCGGTTATCCCAGTCGATAATCGGCAAAATCTTAAATACTCCCCGCTGTACAGCCAGAACCGGTAATTTTGATCGACTTTCAGATTGCTGACGGCGTAAACCAGCAAACCAACTTTGTACATTTAAACTTTTCAAAGCTCGATTCATTGGTTCAACTTTATTAATCTGATTGTAACGTTCTATTCCCGCTACGCCTTGTTCCCACAATTTCCCATAGCGAGCTTCCTGCCAGGCCGGAGAATATTCAGCACTGAATATTTGCAGATTCAGTTTCAACTGCGTTGTGAGTTTATCGATGAATTGATAAGTTTCAGGGAATAGATAACCGGTATCAGTAAGAATGACCGGAATATCAGGATATTCTTGTGTCACTAAATGAAGGCATACCGCCGCCTGAATACCAAAACTGGAGGAAAGAACAAATTCCCCTGGCAAATTTTCTAATGCCCAGTTTACCCTCTGATCAGCATCCATCATTTCAAGCCGAAGATTAATCTCAGCCAGCGATTGCTCTTGCTGTTCAGCAGTCACTCCAGCGAATTGAGATAAGTTGAATTGGCTCATACCGCCTCCTGCCAATCATAAAAATCGCGAGCTGAATCCAAGACCGGCTTGATAATATCCATGCGGATCAGGAAATCGCCAAAACCTTCATTTGACTGCCGCCCTGTCGCCCAACGCTCAATAAGTTCATCCATAATAGATAAAATCTCTTGTGAGCTGATATTTTCTTTATACATGCGTGGAATACGGGTGCCAATCCGATTACCACCAAGATGAAGGTTATAACGATCAAGCGCTTTGCCGACTAGCCCAACTTCCGCTAACATCGCTCTGCCACAGCCATTCGGGCAACCCGTCACCCGCAAAACAATATGTTCATCGCCAATACCATGTTTATTCATCAGTTGTTCAACGTGAGTGACAAACTCAGGTAAGAAACGTTCAGCCTCAGCCATTGCCAATGGGCAAGTTGGGAAAGAGACACAAGCCATTGAGTTTTCACGCTGAATTGTGGTTTTGTCATCAATCAACCCATGCTGACGGGCAATAGTTTCAATGCGTTGTTTCTCACTTTCAGGAACACCAGCAATGATTAAGTTCTGATTGGCCGTCAGGCGAAAATCCCCTTGATGTATTTTTGCAATTTCAGCAATGCCACTTTTCAGCGGTCTATCTGGATAGTCCAAAAGGCGACCATTCTCAATAAACAGCGTCAAATGCCATTTATCATCGATACCTTTCAGCCAGCCAATTTGATCTCCACGACCAGTAAATTCATAAGGCCGGATGGCCTCAAATTTCACGCCAGCGCGTCTCTCCACCTCTTCTTTAAAAGTATCAACACCCACCCGCTCCAAGGTATATTTGGTTTTGGCGTTCTTACGCTCAGTCCGATTGCCCCAGTCACGCTGAGTTGTCACCACAGCTTCCGCAATCGCCAACGTATGCTCAAGGGGAATATAACCAAACTCACTCGCCATACGTGGGTAAGTATTTTTATCGCCATGAGTCATCGCCAAACCACCACCCACCAGCACGTTAAAACCCACCAGCTTGTTACCTTCTGAAATGGCAACAAAGTTCAGATCGTTAGCATGTAGATCAACATCATTTTGTGGAGGAATAACTACCGTGGTTTTGAACTTACGCGGCAAATAAGTCGGCCCAAGAATCGGCTCTTCATCGGTCGTTGCGATTTTCTCCTCATCTAACCAGAGTTCAGCATAAGCTCGAGTACGTGGCAGTAAATGCTCTGAGATTTTCTTCGCCCATTCGTAAGCTTGCTGATGTAATTCTGATTGAATAGGATTCGAGGTACAAAGTACATTCCGGTTAACGTCATTTGCCGTCGCAAGCGAATCTAGTCCAACCTGATTCAGCAATTGATGCGCAGGTTTTACATTTCCTTTTAGAATGCCATGAAATTGAAATGTCTGTCGGTTCGTCAAACGAATACTGCCATAAAGGGTATTTTCCGCAGCAAACTTATCAATACCTAACCATTGCTGTGGAGTAATCACGCCACCCGGCAGACGACAGCGCAACATCATTGCATGACGTGGCTCCAATTTTTGCTCTGTACGTTCGGCTCGGATATCACGATCATCCTGCTGATACATGCCATGAAAACGAATCAACAGGAAATTGTCCCCTGCAAAACCCCCCGTTAAACCATTAGTTAAATCTTCGCTAATCGTACCTCGCAGGAAGTTACTTTCCCGCTTCATACGCTCACTGTCAGCCAGTTTACCTTCAACAATCAAAGGACCATGTTGTTTATTGTTCATTAGTACACATCCCTCTGATAACGGCGCTCAAGACGCAGTTCACTTAAAAATTCATCTGCCTGTTCGGTATCCATGCCGCCATGCTCAGAAATAATATCCAGCAACGCATGTTCCACATCTTTCGCCATGCGGTTTGCATCACCACACACGTACAGATGTGCTCCTTCCTCTATCCAACGCCACACTTCTTCACCTTGGTCACGCAGTTTGTCTTGAACATAAATTTTATGCTGCTGATCACGGGACCATGCCAGATCAATACGGGTTAACAAACCATCTTTGACATAACGCTGCCACTCCACTTGATAGAGAAAATCTTCCGTAAAATGTGGATTACCAAAGAACAACCAATTTTTCCCTTCTGCGCCATCAGCCTCCCTTTGCTGCATAAATGCCCGAAATGGCGCAATTCCGGTTCCCGGCCCAATCATGATGACAGGCGTGCGTGGATCGGCAGGCAGACGAAAATTATCGTTATGCTCAATAAAAATACGAATATCGCCATTTTCCTGTAAGCGATCGGCTAGATAGCCGGATGCGCCACCGGTGCGGGTCCGCCCGTCAATTTCATAACGAACCACACCAACGGTAAGATGAACTTCATTTTCCACTTCCGCCTGAGAAGAAGAAATTGAATAGAGCCTTGGCGTCAAAGGCCGGAGCAAATCAATAAATTGCTGAGCCTCCGGTTGAGAAGCCGCTTCTCTTATCATATCGGCGATCGGTTTATTGTGAGCGTATTGCTGTAATGCTTGTTTATCAGCAATCAAAGAAAGTAATTTTTCATCTTTCGCAAGAACAGCGTATTTTTCCACAATCACACTGGTATTTTGAGTTAGCTCAACATGACCGATCAGTGCTTCCCTTAATGGCAATTTCTGACCATTAACCTCAATCTGTTCTGTTCCTTTCAACCAGAGCAAATTCAATACTTCATCCACCAGCGCCGGATCATTTTCAAACCAGACGCCCAGAGCATCACCTGGCTGATAACGCAGTCCTGAATCACCCAGATCAATTTCAATATGGCGAACATCTTTATCAGAACCACGTCCCGTTATTTTCTGACGGGTAGCTAAAACAGCAGTCAATGGCGCCTGTTTAGTATAAGAAGTTGAGAAAATTTCATTTACCGATCTATTCTGTGCAGAAACAATCACAGTCCCTGTCCCGGCCGGAATACGCTGTTTCAGGACTCCAGTTAATTGTTGACGCCACTGAGCCGCAACCTGTTGATATTCCACATCACCATCTACACGCTCCAGAAGCCGTTGAGCACCTAATTCATTCAGACGATTATCAAAATCTTTTCCGGCCTGGCAGAAGCGCTCATAAGAGGTATCACCCAAACCAAAAACCGCAAATGCCGTACCATCCAGCTTCGGGGCCTTTTTAGAATAGAGATATTTATATAATGCAACCGCTTCCTCAGCAGGTTCTCCTTCACCTTGAGTAGAAGCAATAATTATCAGCGCCTTCTCTTGAGCAATTTGTTTGAATTTATAATCACCGGCATTGACCAAATTGACATTGAGTTTTTCTGCCGACAAATCATCACGGAGTTGTTCAGCCAAACGACGAGCATTACCAGTTTGTGAAGCTGAAATTAATGTAATCGTCTCCTGCGTCGGAACTGCCGGAGCCACAACCTGAACTTGTGGTTGCTGATTTACCATTCCCCAAAAATAACCAGACAGCCAGGCTAATTGAGTCGGTGAAAAATCCCCAATTGCCGACTGCAAACGCGCTAGCTGTTCAGGTGAAACCGGAAGAAGTGAAATTGAAGGTGGTTTTATGCTCATTGTCCTGTGCTGCCCTTTACGATTACCAATGTCCGTTATTTTTAGTAAATAAAATAAATAGGGATGGTTTGTAAGGTTATCTCAGCGACTTGTTACTATTTAAAGAAACTATCGCAATATCAAATAACCAAAACGCCTAACCATATTTACAGATTTAATATATCTATAAAACAGTTAATAAGAGCGGTTGCAAAAAAATGAAAAAGTCAGGTTTAATTCAGAAGATCGGGTAGAATAGCGGGTTTTTTGAAGTCAGGGAGAACCACTATGAGTACAACGATTTTTAAAGATTTTCAGTTTGAAGCCGCCCACCGTCTGCCACATGTCCCAGAAGGTCATAAATGCGGTCGCCTGCATGGGCACTCATTTATGGTACGACTGGAAATTACCGGGGAGGTCGATCCTCATAGTGGCTGGATTATGGACTTTGCCGATTTAAAAGCCCTATTCAAACCCATTTGGGAACAGCTAGATCACCATTACCTGAATGATATCGCCGGACTGGAAAATCCAACCAGCGAAGTATTAGCTGCCTGGATTTGGGATAAAGTTAAACCAACAATTCCACAACTCAGTGCCGTTATGGTGAAAGAAACCTGTAATGCGGGAGCTATTTTCCGCGGTAAGTGAAACAACTTACTGCACCAGGAAACCTCCAGTGCAGTAAGCTTTTCTCAGGCGATATTCAAATATTTATGTGTTTGCATAGAAAATCGCCAATTACGGGCAATACAGGTTTCAATACATAAACGAGTAGCGTCTTCTTTCTGGCTAATAGGTTGCAGTGCAATAATACGCGATGAGTTGTCATCCAATGTCGCTAATAACTCATCCAATGCTTCAATATCTCTTTCCCTAGCAACCGGATATTTTATTTCATTAGCCCTTAGCAAAGCCTGCTGCAATACTTGGTACCCACCACGCATGTTAACTTTTGGTGAAACTGTCACCCAAGTAGTATCAGAACATTTAACATGATACGTACCACTGGTTTCTATCTGACATTGGTAGCCAAGGCTTTCTAACTCTTCGATAAGAGGTATAAGATCATAAAGGCAAGGCTCACCACCAGTAATAACAACATGACGTGCGGTATATTTCTGTTGAACAAACAGCGCTGCAATTTGCTTAGGAGATGCTTCACTCCATTCATTGCTTTCACTCGTCTTCAGCAAAATTGTTTCCAATGTCCGTTGCTTTTCCGCTTCTTTCTCCCAAGTGTGTTTAGTATCACACCAGCTACAACCAACCGGACACCCTTGCAGACGAATAAAAATTGCCGGGACTCCGGCAAAAAAACCTTCTCCCTGCAATGTCTGGAATACTTCGTTAATCGGGTAAAACATAAAAATCTCTGGTTTCATTAGGCAAGGGCGCATTATTGCAGATATCTATCCCGCGAACATCAATCTTTATGGTAAGGTACGGGGTTTGCTTCGCTTGGCTAACGTGTGACTTGTCGAGGCATTGTGTGCTTAAAATATATCTAGCACTGAGAAAGTGACAGGAATAAATAATGCAGAATAATGAAACTCAGCTGAAACGGGGTCTAACCGGGCGGCACATCCGCTTTATGGCATTAGGCTCCGCGATAGGCACAGGGCTGTTCTATGGCTCGGCAGCAGCTATTCAGCAAGCTGGACCAGCCGTATTACTCGCCTATTTAATCGGCGGTGCTGCCGTATTTATGGTGATGCGTGCATTAGGCGAAATGGCTGTTCACCATCCAGTATCCGGTTCTTTTTCACACTATGCCAGCCATTATCTCGGCCCTTTAGCCGGATTTCTAACCGGATGGAATTATGTATTCGAAATGCTGATAGTTTGCCTGGCTGACGTTACTGCATTCGGTTTCTATATGAAACTCTGGTTCCCCCATGTGGAACAATGGATCTGGGTGTTAAGCATTGTCTGCTTTATTGGCGCAATTAATCTTTGCCATGTAAAAATTTTCGGTGAAATGGAATTCTGGCTTTCGATTGTGAAAGTCACTGCAATTATCGCTATGATTATCGGCGGCATGACTATCATGATCTATGGATTCGGCCAAGAAACAGATCATGCAACCGGCATTGCCAGTTTGTGGGAATATGGCGGTTTTATGCCTAATGGCATCAGTGGCGTGATAGCTTCACTCGCCATTGTAATGTTTGCTTTTGGGGGTATTGAAGTCATTGGTATTACTGCCAGTGAGGCCAAAAACCCCGAAAAAACGATTCCAAAAGCAATCAATGCTGTCCCTTTCCGTATTCTACTGTTCTATGTACTGACTCTGTTTATTTTAATGTGTATCTACCCGTGGAATCAGATCGGTCAAGAAGGTAGCCCATTCGTACAGATTTTTTCTAGCTTAGGTATCAATTCTGCTGCCAATATTCTCAATATCGTGGTAATAACTGCGGCAATTTCAGCGATCAATAGCGATATTTTTGGTGCTGGCCGTATGATGTATGGCATGGCACAAGAAGGGCAAGCGCCTAAATCATTCACCAAGTTGAGTCGTAATGGCGTACCTTGGATGACTGTAATCGTTATGTCAGCAGTTTTGTTAATTGGAGTCATACTCAACTATATGATTCCGGAAGAGATTTTCGTTATCATTGCCTCTATCGCAACATTTGCTACTGTATGGGTATGGTTGATGATCCTACTTTCTCAAGTTGCTATGCGCTGCAAAATGAGCAAAGAAGAAGTTAAAACCCTGAAATTCCCCGTTCCTATGTGGCCAATAGCACCTGCATTAACTATTATCTTTATGGTATTTGTTATTGTATTACTAGGCTATTTCGAGAAAACCCGTATTGCATTAATTGTGGGAATCGTATGGGTAATCTTATTATCAGTCACCTATTTCTTTAGTATAAAGAAAAATATTTTTCAAACACATCAGATAAACAAATAATTTTTACTCATAAATGCCAGATTACTCTGGCATTTATTTTAATTTATGGCTTTAGCCAGTTTAAGTAGCGTCAGCTTCTTAAACATAAAACCCCCCGCTATGCGGGTGGAAATCAAGGGTTATACCAAGAAAAACACCTTTCCGTTACGATATAGATGTTCAAGCATAAGTGTTTCAAGTTTTATGGGATATCTAAAAGGTAAAAGCGCATTGATGATATTTGATAAGCACGCCAATTTAAAATACAAGTTTGGCAATAGGAAGTTTTGGTCAGAAGGATACTACGTGAGTACGGTAGGGCTAAATGAAGCCACAATCCGAAAATACATCAGAGAGCAAGAAAAGTCAGATTTAATGCAGGATAAGTTAAGTACACGAGAGCATGAAGACCCCTTCAAGGGGTAAGCCAAAGAAGCAAAGACACTTAGCTTGAACGAAGAGAAAGGAGCGTCATTTAGGCGCAGTCGGTAATATGCCCTTATAGGGCTAGAGCAAACCACCCGCTATGCGGGTGGTTATGATTTATTCAGAAAAGATATATTTGATATTTATTTAAATATCACTTTTACATATTAATTAAAATAAATCTTATTTTTGAAATATAAATTCATCGCAATACATAATAAATAGTTACAATAAATCAACAATGATATAATATTTTTTTAGTTATAAAATCATATTCATTTATAATGAATTAAATAAGAATTTAATTCATTATAAATAGACCAATATATTCTTATAACAAAGAATTAATGAAAATTTACAACAAGAGGATTATGATCGGAAGCATCAGTAGGTATCACAATAGCATCAGCAATATTCAACTCTCGGTAAAAAATAAAATCCAAAGGCTTACCAAACGCGATTGTCCGATAGTCATCAGTAAAAGATACCTCTTCAAGGTGTAAATATCTGGTAAAACGTTTTAAAGCATTTAATCGTTGCTTACTCCACGCATTAAAATCACCAGCCATAATTACTGGACCATTATGTAAACGAACATGAGCACCAATATTATTTAGCTGACGGCTATACACATCTACACCAAAACTGAAATTTATCGCATGTACATTAATAACCATTAACTGACGATTATCCTGTAAAAGATAAACAGTGATGAGAGCTGATTTAGATAAACGTAAAAGAGGCTCTTTCTCTCTCAATGGGCAACAATAGACAGGATGAGAAGTTGCTAACGTCATTACACCTGATGGATGTTGTGGCAATAAAAATGCGGGAACTTGATCAGCTATCAAGTAATTTGAGGTAGCAAATTCAACTAAATCAGGAGTAGTCTGCGCTTCTTGTAATAAAATCAACTGGCTTTCGTTAGTTAGCTCCTTTAGAACCTTTCTCCATGAAGGACGCTGCTGTTTATAGATATTCCATACAACAACCCTAAGCTCATTTGTGCCAGTGATCAAAGGAGTACCTACAGGTAATGCATTCCCAAGCTGATGAGTCGACATAGGAAAAACACGTTCAACAGGCTGGCCCGCGACATACCTTATCGCATAGGTTTTTTTTACCACGTAAAAAACCTCTTAAATACAGAATAACTATAAAAACTATCCGATTTTATCAAATAAAATAAGGTAATTATTGATTTTAATACTCATAAACGACAAAAAACCCTGAGATTTCTCTCAGGGTTTCTCTGCAAATTAAGGTGGCGGTGCGGACGGGGCTCGAACCCGCGACCCCCGGCGTGACAGGCCGGTATTCTAACCAACTGAACTACCGCACCACCGAATTCTCTGTGATTTATATCGCTTGCTACGATATAAAACTTATATATCAACTTTGGCAGTTCACCGAATAGCTTGCTTGCCATTCACCCTTCGGACCGTCGCTCCTCGCGACGCTCAAATCCATCTGCAACAGATTTGTCCTACTCACTGCTATTTGTGCTTTATGCTGCCTTTCATCACAACACAACACTAAAAGTCAAGCCTGGCAGTGTCCTACTCTCACATGGGGAGACCCCACACTACCATCGGCGCTACGGCGTTTCACTGCTGAGTTCGGCATGGGGTCAGGTGGGACCGCCGCGCTATCGCCGCCAGGCATATTCCGTTTTATTCCAACCCTTGTCTGACTCTAAGTCACCACAACCATTGGAACCAATCTCTGAACAAGCTGAAATCTCTCTCTCTTCTGTCTTCCGACTTCTGTTTGCTGTCTTCCGACACCAAAACCCCTTCGGCGTTGTAAGGTTAAGCCGCTCGGTTCATTAGTACTGGTCAGCTCAACGCATCGCTGCGCTTACACACCCAGCCTATCCACGTCTTCGTCTTAAACGTTCCTTCCGTGACTCT
>NZ_RCWE01000026.1 GCF_018448925.1 Photorhabdus akhurstii
TGTCGCGGCCTTCCTGCAAGGAGTGGTAAATCTCCGCCAGTTCAGCCATAAAGATATCGACCGACCAGCCATCAATGGCGATATGGTGCCATAGCATTAGTAAGTAGTGCCGACCAGACACCGAATAGTGGCACAGGCGCAGGCTGGGTTCTGCGGTTAAATCAAACGGGGTGGCTATTTCTGCCCGAACCGTGTTCCGCAGCATGTCAGTGTTTTCACAGGGCTGGGATTGGATAACCAAATTTCCGTCCAGTCTCTGTGGGTAAACCTGTCCATCATCATCGCTGCGGTACACCATTTTCATTACAGCATGGCGTTCAGCCAGCCGGTTAATGGCGGTCTCCAACAGGGGCAGACAGGCATCATTATCCAGTTGAACCAGATAAGGGATATGGTAGGTATTGGAGCCTTGTTCAAATTGCTCGATAAATAGCATCCGCTCCTGAGCAAACGATAAGGGATAACGCTCCCGTGCCAGATGTGGGATAACCGTATAAATCTGCTGTTCCATCTGGGTTGTCAGGCCCGCGATGGTTTTCAGCGCAAACAACTGCGCCAGTGAAACCTCGGTTGCCAGTATGCGGCGGATGGCGGCGGTCAGCTTAATTGCCGTCAGGGAGTTGCCCCCGATACGGAAGAAATTATCCTCGATGCCTACCCGTTCCACACCTAACACGTCCTGCCAAATGGCACACAGTTGGGTTTCCAGCGTATTGCGGGGCGCCACGTATCCCTCTTTATTTCCCCAGACAGGTTCCGGCAATGCCCGCCGATCCAGTTTGCCGTTCAGGGTCAGAGGAACGGACTCAATAAGGGTAAAGCTGGCAGGCACCATATGTTCTGGCAGGTGGGAAGATAAGTGCCTGACGAGCTCATCGTCTGAGAGTTTCTCTTCCGTCACCAGATACGCGACCAGTACTTTATGACCGTTATGATCACGGTCAATCACCACTGCCTGTTTGACTTGAGGATGAGTCGCAAGGGCAGTCTCAATTTCGCCCAGTTCTATGCGGTAACCGCGGATTTTGACTTGGAAATCATCGCGTCCGAGATATTCCAGATTGCCATCCGGCCGCCAGCGGACTAAATCACCGGTTTTATACAGACGGGTATAACCTTTGGCTTTATCTGCTGCGGTAGCAAAGGGGTTTGCTATAAACTTCTCGGTGGTGAGTTCAGGCTGGTTCCAGTAACCTCGCGCGACTCCGGCCCCACCGATATGCAGTTCTCCCGGCGCTCCGACAGGAGACAGATGACCATGACTATCAAGAACATAAAGGCGGGCGTTATTAATGGCTTTGCCGATATTTGTTGGGATGACCCCACGTTGATATATTTTTTCGGTTGCACAAACGGTCACTTCAGTTGGACCATAAGAATTGAGGACAGAGCTATGACGGCTGAAATGGTCAAGAAAATCCAGCGAGGGGGATTCTCCGGCGGTCACTAATAACTGCAAGGAAGGTAAGTGCGAGCCAATTAACAGCTTGAGTATGGCTGGCGGTAAGGCGGCGATTTCAATGCCTTCTCGTTGAATGAGTTTTTCAATTGCCTGGGCATGACGTTCTGTTTCGCTGCAAAGGTAAAGCGTCAGGCCATTAAATAAACTGGGGAAGAGCTCGAAAACAGAGCCATCAAACACATAGGCGGCAAACATTAAGGCTTTTTTTCTCTTGGCGGCATTAAAAATTTCTGCCTGTGCCGCCGCCATATGCGCCACATTCTTGTGCTCAATCATGACGCCTTTCGGCTGGCCGGTGGTGCCTGAGGTATAAATGATATAAGCCAAATCTGAGGGTTTGTTTACCGATATCGGATTGTCCTCGGGCTGGCCTGCGGTGATTATCGGGTCATCCGTTGCCATCAGTATCGGCTGTTCCACGAGTGCCTGACTGTATGCCGTCAGCGTTATCAAGTGTCGCTGTTGGGTCAATATGCAGGAAGCTGCCGTGTCAGTCAGGATAAACTGGACTCGTTCTGGTGGGTATTCCGGCGAAATGGGCACATAGGCGCCTCCGGCTTTCAGTACCGCCAAAATACTGATCACCATTTCCAGACTGCGGTCGAGGTAGAGGGCGATGGGGGTATCCGCTTGCATAGGGACATGATGGTGTGGCTGACACCGTTCACGGATCACATAGGCCAGTTGGTTTGCCCGTTCGTTAAGCTGGCGGTAGGTCAGGGATTCGCCTTCAAACACCAACGCTATGTTATCTGGTGTGCTTTCCACTTGGGTTTCAAACAGTTGTTGCAGGGTTTTATCCCGCGGGTAAGGCGCGTCGGTCTGATTCCAGCAGTGCAGCAGGGTATAACGTTCCTGGGCAGACAGGATGTCAATTTCGGACGGCGATTGTGTCTGGTTTGTCACGAATGCTTCTAGCACCCGTTGATAAATCCCCGCCAGTCTCTCGATGGTGGCCTCAGCAAACAGGCTGACGGCGTAATTCAGACACCCGGTAATATCGGTTTGCCCATCGGATAAAAGCAGGCTCAGGTCAAACTTGGCAGGGCTGTATAACGGCTCATCCAGTGTCACCGGCCTGAACGGCAGACGACTGTCTGGCGGATTTTCTCCAAAGTTCTGCAACCCGAACATCACCTGAAAAATCGGATGGCGGGCGGTGTCACGCTCAATATCCAGCGCCTCAACCAGCTGTTCAAACGGCATGTCCTGATGGACCTTGGCCTCAGTCACCCGCTGATGGGTCTGTTGAATCAGTGCTTCCACACTGGCGGTTTGTTGAAGTTGTATTCTTAAGGCCAGTGAGTTGACAAACATCCCAATCAGGGGTTGGGTTTGGGCGTGGTGACGGTTATCCGTCGGCGTCCCCAGGACGATATCATTTTGCCCGGATAATTTTGCCAGCGTGAGATAAAAGGCGCTGAGCAGCACGGTATACAGGGTGGTTTCCTGCGCTTTTGCCAGCGTCCTTAACTGTTCAGACAGCCGGGTGTTTAGCACAAACTTGAAATCCCGTCCCTGATAATTCACCCGTGTGGGTCTGGGATAATCGGTGGGCAAGGCCAGTGATTCATAACCGGCCAGGGCCTGCCGCCAGTAAGCGAGCTGGCGTTCACCGATGTCGCCCTGTAAATAGTCCCGTTGCCAGACGGCGTAATCGCCGTAGGTAATCTCCAACGGGGGAAGCTGGCTGTCGCGGCCTTCCCGTAAGGAGTGGTAAATCTCTGCCAGTTCAGCCATAAAGATATCGACCGACCAGCCATCAATGGCGATATGGTGCCATAGCATTAATAAGTAGTGTCGGCCAGACACCGAATAATGGCACAGGCGCAGGCTGGGTTCCGCAGCCAAATTAAACGGGGTGGCTATTTCTGCCCGAACCGTGCTCCGCAGCATGTCAGTGTTTTCACAGGGCTGGGATTGGATAACCAAACTGCTGTCCAGCACCTGAGGAGCAATCTGCCCTTCATCATTGCTGCGGTACGCCATCTTCATTACAGCATGGCGTTCAGCCAGCCGGTTAATGGCGGTTTCCAACAGGGGCAGACAGGCATCATTATCCAGTTGAACCAGATAAGGGATATGGTAGGTATCGGAGCCTTGTTCAAATTGCTCGATAAATAGCATCCGCTCCTGAGCGAACGATAAGGGATAACGCTCCCGTGCCAGATGAGGGATAACCGTATAAATCTGCTGTTCCATCTGGGTTGTCAGGCCCGCGATGGTTTTCAGCGCAAACAACTGCGCCAGTGAGACCTCGGTTGCCAGTATGCGGCGGATGGCGGCGGTCAACCTAATTGCCGTCAGGGAGTTGCCCCCGATACGGAAGAAATTATCCTCGATGCCTACCCGTTCCATACCTAACATGTCCTGCCAAATGGCACACAGTTGGGTTTCCAGCGTATTGCGGGGCGCCACGTATCCCTCTTTATTTCCCCAGACAGGTTCTGGCAATGCCCGCCGATCCAGTTTGCCGTTTAAGGTCAGAGGAATGGATTCAATACGGGTAAAGCTGGCCGGTAGCATGTAGTCCGGCAGACGGGAAGATAAGTGCCTTATAAGCTCATTGTCTGAGAGTTTCCCCGCCGTCACCAGATATGCCGCCAGTGCTTTATTACCCTCATATTCGCGATCGATCACCACGGCCTGTTTTACCTGTGGGTGCAAAGCGAGTGCAGTCTCAATTTCGCCCAGTTCAATGCGATAACCGCGGATTGTGACTTGAAAATCATTGCGCCCGAGATATTCCAAATTGCCATCCGGCTGCCAGCGGACTAAATCGCCGGTTTTATACAGGCGGGTGTAACCGCGTTCCTTATCTTTATTGGTGGCAAATGGGTTCTCTACAAAACGTTCGGCTGTCAGTTCAGGCCGGTTTAAATATCCCCGAGCCAGTCCCGCACCGCCGATGTATAACTCTCCGGGTGCGCCAATGGGGACAAGGTTCCCGGAATGATTTAAGACATAGGCGTACATGTCATTTAATGGCCGTCCAATGCAAGATACTGTTGTGGCGTCGCCTTGGGTTAATTTCTTGTAGGTAACATGTACGGTTGTTTCGGTTATCCCATACATATTGATGAGAGCAGGAGATTGATCGCCGTAATGGTTCCACCAGGGTTTCAATTGAACCGGATTCAGTTTATCTCCACCAAAAATCACGTAGCGAAGGTGGGGAAATTCAGCGCCAATATTCAATGACGCATCAATAAAGGCATAAAATGCCCCGGGTGTCTGGTTTAATACGGTAACTTTCTGGTCTGAACAGAGATGACTGAATCTGCCGAAATCCTTCGTACATTCTACGGTCGGAATAATTAAACGCCCGCCATAGAGCAATGCGCCCCATAATTCCCAGACACTGAAATCAAATGTGTAAGCATGGTACAGCACCCAGGTATCATTTTGATCAAATTGATAATCCTCCTGAGTAGTTGCGAATAAACGCACGACATTATGATGTGTCTGCAACACGCCTTTCGGTTGTCCGGTTGTGCCTGAAGTATAGATAACGTACGCCAGATCTGTGGCTCCGCTGACGGGTGTCGGATCTTCTGTCGAGAGGTTTTCTGTCACTGTCCGATCATCCGCAGCTATCAATGCAGGCTGTTTAGTCTGTGTCTGCGTATATTTCCCTAGCGTTGTCAGATATCGCTGTTGAGTCACCACACAGGGGGATGCGGTATCTTCTAAAATAAACCGGACCCGCTCCGGCGGATATTCCGGGGAGATTGGTACATAGGCTCCCCCGGCTTTCAGCACCGCCAGAATGCTGATGACCATTTCCAGACTACGATCCAGATATAAAGCTACTAGCGTATCGGCTGGCATGGGTTTATTGCACTGCTGTTGATACTGTTCGCGAATCACTGTGGCCAACTGGTTAGCCCGTTCGTTTAGTTGGCGATAAGTCAGTGTTTTCCCTTCGAACACTAACGCTATGTTGTCTGGTCTGGCTGTTGCCTGAGCCTCAAATTTCTGCTGGAGAGTGCGGTCTTGCGGATAGGATATATCGGGTTGTTTCCAGGTATGCAGTAATGTATGACGCTCCTGCTCTAATAAAATAGGTAATTCACTGACTAATGATGCAGGGTTGTTGAGTAAGGTAATAAACAGGTTTTGCAATCGTTTAAGTATTCTGTTGACATCCTGCTTATTAAAGTATTTCCGCAGATAATCTATCGTTATTTTTAATTTCTGGGCATACCCATAGTTTTTTAATCTAAAGACGATAGGATAAATATTAAATACCCCATTTATGTGATGGTGCTGATTTTCGGTGACTTCGAAGTCTGACTCAGAAAAACGTTCATAGAAAATAGATATATTAGGTAAAGAAAGCTTATGTTTATGAGCAATTCGAGCAAGGTGAGATTGAGGAAATTTACAGTGATAATAACTATTTTTGAGTTCAGATTCGGTTAATTTAATCTGTTCAATCACACTAGCCGCATGAGAAATATGACAATGCACCGGATACATATTTGCATGCATCCCAACAACATCTTTTTCTGATTTTCCTTTTCTTCCATGTGTAATCGTGTTAAAAACCAGCTCTTGTTGCCCTGTAAGTTCAGTCATAATAATGCTGACCAGACTCGAAAAGATGAAAAGCAGATTGGTTTTGTATTCTCTACAAAAAGTACGCAAATCTTCTTTAATTGGAAGAGGTAGTATTAACGTACAATTATCACTACCTGTATTTTGGTAGCAAGGTGTTAATTGATGTATTTCTTTTTGTTTCAGAAAATCAAACCAATAACTCTTATCTTTTTCATATTGAGTGTTATTAAAATATTTTCTCGACTTGATTATTGTAGTTAAATATTGTGGAATTTCTGACAACCATGCGGTAGATGTTTCATTTTCAAGACATTTGTATAATTTATGGACATATTCATGAAGTCGATATACCCCGACACCATCAATCATAATATGATGGAATTTAGTGAAAAAGTAATGTTTTTCATTATTTAAGCGAATTAGTGTAACCTGATATGGAGTTTCTTTTAAATAATCGATAGGAATACCTACTTGTTGCTTCATCCAGAGATAGGCTTTCTTTTCAGGATCAAGCTGCATCGAAACATCGTAGCACTTGATTAATTCTGGCGTACTCTGATTTTGAATATATTGAATAGCTTCATTATTCGAATTAATTGATATACGTAAACGTAACATATCAATGTGTTGATATAGTAAATTCCACACTTTTTGCAGAATAACGATATCAACATTTTTCTCTATCAATGTATACCAGCCGAGGCTGTGTATTGGACTATTCTCATAAAGCACTTGTTCGTAAAACACATCTTCCTGAGAAGGATGAAGACTATATAAGTTCGAATCCAACGAACCCTCAGATGTTCTCATAATCAGTTATACGAATGTATTCCGCTTGTAAGTTATTTGTAGTTTATGGTGCGAATGAGTAGATTTCATTACTTTCCTGACTTTAAATTATTATATTGAGCATTAATTTAATAGACATGGGCATAATCTATCATAGCGTCATTACAGATAATCTCGCAATCTTTCAACACTCTTCCTCATGAAAAAATAGTTAATATAGTATTTATTGGCTAATGATTCACTTTCTATTAATTTCCTATACACTTAAGCACACATATTTGTCACCAACCTTATTTTTATTAAATTTACTTTCGGAATTATTATTATCTTTGTTTATCATATTATAATCATGATTTTTTGCGGCGTAATAATGATTGTTATTGAAATTGATGTCTATATTGTATAACAAGCTTTTTAATCAGAGCAAGGCCGCGAATATTTTTTAATTACGAATAAAGAATAAATCAGTTGATTCGGAGAAATAGCCGTGATCTTATACTCTCTTTTTGGGAGCAGATACTATGTACTTTGAGCGGGAACTCTTAAAAATTTTCTCAATAGCCAAATTGAAGAAAATACAGACAATGTAATTCTTGACAAGGTAATGCCGTCATTTTCTCCTGTATCTGTAGAACCGCATGCACCACAGTGATAAGGCAATATGTCGATATCAGCTTTTCCACTGCTGAACCTCGTTATGGGTTACGACTGTCGTACCAGGAAAAACATTTTCTCCCTTAAATTATATTTTTGTAAAATTAATGTAAATAATTTGTGATTATAAACACAAAAATAAGAAAAACATTATTCCTTGATAATTAGAAAGAAATAATATTAACAAATTGATTTATAAGAAAATAAAAATAATAACTCTGTAAATATGTTATTTTAGTTAATGATTTGGCCTATTGAATATACATGTATATACAACTATACATTTAACAAATATCTAAAGACCAGAAGGAGCCAGATCGTGAACGCCCAGAATAGTAAATTTCGTAATGCCGATATCCGGGCCTCCAGAGGAACACAATTAACAGCCAAAAGTTGGCTAACCGAAGCTCCTCTGCGCATGTTAATGAATAATCTTGATCCGGAAGTTGCTGAAAACCCTCATGAACTGGTGGTGTATGGCGGTATTGGCCGGGCTGCTAGAGATTGGGAATGTTATGACAAGATTATTGAAACACTGAAAAAGTTGGAAGACGATGAAACGTTGTTAATCCAATCGGGTAAGCCAGTTGGGGTATTTAAAACCCACCGTAATGCCCCACGGGTACTCATTGCGAATTCGAATTTGGTGCCGCACTGGGCGACTTGGGAACATTTCAATGAGCTGGATGCTAAAGGGCTGGCTATGTATGGCCAAATGACGGCGGGTAGCTGGATTTACATTGGCAGTCAGGGAATTGTTCAAGGCACCTATGAAACGTTTGTGGAAGCTGGCCGCCAACATTATAACGGTAGTTTACAGGGTCGTTGGGTGTTAACTGCTGGTTTGGGTGGTATGGGGGGAGCACAACCGCTGGCTGCAACATTGGCTGGAGCGTGTTCACTAAATATTGAATGTCAGCAAAGCAGGATTGATTTCCGTCTGCGTACGGGTTATGTCGATGAACAAGCGAAAGATCTGGATGACGCTCTGGTTCGGATCGAAAAATACACTCAGGAAGGCAAAGCCATTTCTATCGCTCTGTGTGGCAATGCCGCTGAAATCTTGCCGGAATTAGTTCGTCGTGGTGTGCGCCCGGATTTGGTCACTGACCAGACAAGCTCACACGATCCTCTCAACGGCTATTTGCCAAAAGAGTGGAGTTGGGAAGAATATCGCCAACGTGCTATTTCAGCACCGGCAGAGGTCATCAAAGCAGCAAAAGCTTCAATGGTGGAACATGTTGAGGCGATGTTGACTTTCCATAAGCAGGGCATTCCTGTTTTTGATTACGGCAACAATATTCGCCAAATGGCATATGAAGTCGGCGTAGAAAATGCTTTCGATTTCCCTGGTTTTGTTCCTGCTTATATTCGCCCGTTATTTTGCCGTGGTATCGGGCCTTTCCGTTGGGTAGCGCTTTCCGGCGATCCACAGGATATCTATAAAACCGACGCCAAAGTTAAAGAATTACTCCCCGATGATCAACATTTGCATCACTGGCTAGATATGGCGAGGGAACGCATTAGCTTTCAGGGATTACCAGCTCGTATCTGCTGGGTTGGTTTAGGGCAACGCGCCAAATTGGGGCTGGCTTTTAACGAAATGGTGCGCAGTGGCGAACTTTCTGCACCGATTGTTATTGGTCGTGACCATCTGGATTCCGGCTCTGTCGCCAGTCCGAACCGCGAAACCGAATCTATGTGTGATGGCTCTGACGCCGTATCGGACTGGCCGTTGTTAAACGCCTTACTTAACACTGCCAGCGGCGCTACTTGGGTTTCTCTGCATCATGGCGGTGGTGTCGGCATGGGTTTCTCACAACATGCCGGTATGGTGATTGTTTGTGATGGAACCGATGAAGCCGCAGAACGTATAGCACGGGTGCTGCATAACGATCCCGCCACTGGGGTTATGCGTCATGCTGATGCAGGTTATGAAATCGCTATCCATTGTGCCAAAGAGCAAGGATTAAACTTGCCGATGCTTAATACAAAATAAGGAACATTATGAAGCAACTAACTATTTATCCAGGCAAATTGACTCTTGATGAACTGCGTCAGGTTTATCTACAACCGGTGAAAATTACGCTGGATAGTCAGATTTTTCCTGCTATTGAACACAGCGTGGAGTGTGTTAATGCGATTCTTGCTGAAAATCGCACTGCCTACGGAATTAATACTGGGTTCGGGCTATTAGCCAGTACACGGATTGAAAAGGATGACTTAGAAAAACTACAGCGTTCGCTGGTTGTCTCTCATGCTGCCGGGGTCGGCGAAGCGTTGGACGATAATATGACCCGGTTGATCATGGTATTGAAAATTAACAGCCTCTCCCGTGGTTACTCCGGTATTCGTCTTGCCGTTATTCAGGCATTAATCGCGTTAGTCAATGCGGAAATTTATCCTCATATTCCCAGTAAAGGATCGGTAGGGGCTTCTGGTGATTTGGCGCCGTTGGCACATATGAGCCTGTTATTACTTGGGGAAGGGCAAGCGCGTTATCAGGGTGAATGGCTGCCAGCCAAAGAAGCGCTGGCAAAGGCCAATTTACAACCCATTACATTAGCGGCTAAAGAAGGTTTAGCATTACTCAATGGAACCCAAGTCTCTACCGCTTTTGCGTTACGTGGATTATTTGAAGCAGAAGATCTACTGGCGGCAGCGATAGTTTGTGGTTCTTTATCCGTAGAGGCGGCATTGGGTTCACGCAAACCATTTGATGCCCGTGTACATGAAGTGCGGGGGCAACAGGGGCAGATCGATGTTGCCGCATTGTATCGTTATGTATTGGAAGAGAGCAGCGAACTATCAGATTCTCATATTAATTGCCCCAAGGTACAGGACCCTTATTCATTACGTTGTCAGCCGCAAGTTATGGGAGCCTGCTTGACTCAATTGCGTCATGCGGCTGATGTTATTCTGACCGAAGCTAATGCCGTATCTGATAACCCATTGGTGTTTGCTGAGCAGGGAGAAGTGATTTCCGGTGGTAATTTCCATGCTGAACCTGTTGCAATGGCGTCTGATAATTTGGCGCTGGTATTAGCAGAAATAGGTGCATTGTCAGAACGACGTATTGCGTTGTTGATGGATTCGCATATGTCACAGCTTCCGCCTTTTCTGGTTGAGAATGGTGGTGTGAATTCAGGTTTTATGATTGCACAGGTGACGGCAGCGGCGCTTGCCAGTGAAAATAAAGCGTTGGCGCACCCGGCGAGTGTTGACAGTTTACCGACGTCGGCCAATCAGGAAGATCATGTATCAATGGCTCCGGCTGCGGGGCGTCGTTTATGGCAGATGGCAGAAAATACCCGAGGTATTTTGGCAGTTGAATGGTTATCTGCCTGCCAGGGAATTGATTTCCGTAATGGCCTGAGAAGCAGCCCAATTTTGGAAGAAGCGCGTGGTATCCTGCGAGCGAAAGTAGATTATTATGATCAGGATCGCTTTTTTGCGCCTGATATTGATGCTGCTGTGAAATTATTAGCCGAGCAACATCTCACCTCATTACTTCCTTCTGGACAGATATTACAGAGTAAAAATAGTCGTTAAACAAACCAATGGCCGGCACCTGACCGGCCTGATTATCACATTTATCTTTCTCATAAAACCCACATAATAAAAGATAAGAGGGTAAATCATGCAAGCCTCATTACAACTAGAGCGAGGACTCAACGCACGCCATATCCGGTTTATGGCGTTGGGTTCTGCGATTGGTACAGGTCTTTTTTATGGTTCTGCTGAAGCAATAAACATGGCTGGTCCGGCAGTATTATTAGCTTATTTAGTGGGCGGCGCCGCTGTTTTTATGGTGATGCGTGCTTTAGGGGAGATGGCGGTCCACAGACCGGATGCCGGCTCTTTTGCCAGTTACGCTCATCAATATTTAGGCCCGTTACCCGGATTTATTACCGGCTGGACTTATACTTTCGAAATGATCATCGTTTGCCTGGCGGATGTGACTGCTTTTGGCATTTATATGGGGCTATGGTACCCGGAAGTGCCACGTTGGATATGGGTACTTAGCATTATTTTCATTATTGGCGCACTCAATCTTTGCAAAGTTAAAGTGTTTGGCGAAATGGAGTTCTGGTTATCGATTCTGAAAGTTGCTGCAATCAGCGCCATGATTATTGCCGGAACAGGTATCATTCTGTTTGGTTTTAGCGGCCATTTTCAGGCAACGGGAGTTCAAAATCTGTGGCAACACGGTGGGTTTATGCCTAATGGGTTGGGGGGCATTATTGAGTCTCTGGCTGTTGTGATGTTCGCTTTCGGCGGTATTGAAATCATCGGTATTACATCCAGTGAAGCTAAAAATCCGGCGAAAATGATCCCGCAAGCGATTAACTCTATCCCGTTTCGTATTCTTCTGTTTTATATATTCACTATTTTTGTATTAATGGCGATTTACCCTTGGAATAGCATCGGCCAAGAAGGTAGTCCATTTGTCGCAATATTTCAGGGGTTAGGCATTGGTTCGGCGGCGAATATTCTGAATATTATCGTCATTACGGCGGCAATTTCGGCCATTAACAGCGATATCTTTGGCGCTGGTCGTATGATGTACGGTATGGCTGAGAAAGGATTAGCCCATAAAAAATTTATGCATTTAAGCCGTAATGGGGTGCCTTGGGTGACAATCATGGTTATGACGTTGGCATTATTGTGTGCCGTGGTTCTCAATTACTTGCTTCCTAAACAGGTATTCGTCATTGTTGCTTCGATTGCGACTTTCGCCACCGTGTGGGTCTGGTTAATGATTTTGCTATCTCAATTTGCTATGCGTAGAAAGATGTCACCGGGAGAAGTACAGAAATTACAATTCCCGGTACCGATGTGGCCTGTTGCGCCGATTCTGACCATCGTGTTTATGATATTTATCATTGCTGTTCTCAGTTACTTTCCGGCGACACGCATTGCGTTCTATGTAGGAGGAGTATGGATCGTACTGTTGACATCCGCCTATTATTTATGGATACGAAAAAATGTCATTATTGTGAACCCTCAATCAGCCAAAGAAACACAGTGTTAAATATCTAGAAAGCAAACCGTCTTGTTGTTGAATAAGACGGTTTGTGCTGAAAATTAATTAAAAATCTGCAATAAAACATCCGGGCCGCTTTTTTAATTGTCATGTCTTAATTCATTGCTCGTTGAACATTAGCACTGAAAATTCTATGTCATTAACCTGATATAAAGCTGATTTGTTTTAATGATCGTGGCAAACTAGCAGGCTAATGAATTTGCAGGGCTGGAGGCGCTTTTGGACAAGATTTTTATCGATGAGGCAGTAGCTGAGTTATATACCATTCAGGATATGTTGCGCTGGTCTGTTAGCCGGTTTAATGCGGCGAATATTTATTACGGGCACGGTACAGACAATCCTTGGGATGAGGCGCTGCAACTGGTTCTTCCATCACTGTTTTTGCCGCTGGATATCCCACAAGAGATGCTAACCACGCGACTGACATCAACTGAGCGTCATCGTATTGTCGAAAGGGTACTGCGCCGTATTAATGATCGTATTCCGGTTGCTTATTTGACTAACAGAGCCTGGTTTTGTGGTCATGAATTTTATGTTGATGAGCGGGTTTTGATTCCACGTTCACCGATTGGTGAATTAATTAATAATGAATTTGCAGGATTGATTCCTGACCAACCCGCCAATATCCTCGATCTCTGCACGGGTAGTGGTTGTATTGCTATTGCCTGTGCATATGCTTTCTCGGAAGCAGAAATAGATGCCGTGGATATTTCCGCAGATGTACTGGCCGTGACTGAACAGAATATTCAGAATCACAGTCTTGACCACCGGGTCATTCCGATTCGTTCTGATCTGTTCCGCGATATGCCGCCGGTTAAATACGATCTTATTGTCACAAATCCGCCTTATGTCGATGCCGAGGATATGAGCGACTTGCCGGAAGAGTTTCGCCGTGAGCCTGAGTTGGGTTTGGCAGCGGGTTCAGATGGTTTGAAACTGGCACGCCGTATTCTGGCGACTGCTCCAGATTTTCTCACTGAACGAGGTGTGTTGATTTGCGAGGTTGGCAACAGTATGGTGCATTTGATTGAACAATATCCTGATGTGCCATTTACTTGGTTGGAATTTGAATATGGTGGCGATGGCGTATTTATGTTGACACGTCAACAGTTAGTTGAACATCACGAACATTTTCGTTTATTCAAAGATTGAATAATTGAATAGGTTGTAGCTGCGGTAATAATGCAAAACAGGCAGAGTCAAATAGAAGAACGATTAACAAGAAGGAGTTGGGATGGCGGGAAATAGTATCGGGCAATTTTTCCGGGTCACCACTTTTGGCGAATCTCACGGTTTGGCGTTGGGATGTATTGTCGATGGTGTGCCACCGGGCATTGCAATCACAGAAGCCGATTTGCAAATTGATTTAGACAGGCGTCGTCCGGGAACTTCCCGTTATACAACACAACGCCGTGAGCCGGATCAGGTTCGCATTCTTTCGGGTGTATTTGAAGGGGTAACAACCGGTACCAGTATCGGTTTACTCATTGAAAATACTGACCAGCGTTCTCAGGATTACAGCGCTATTAAAGATGTGTTTCGTCCGGGCCATGCCGATTACACTTATGAACAGAAATACGGTATCCGCGACTATCGTGGCGGGGGCCGCTCCTCTGCGCGTGAAACGGCGATGCGTGTTGCTGCGGGTGCAATAGCGAAAAAATATTTGTTGGATAAATATGGTATTCGTGTCCGTGCCTGTTTGACTCAAATGGGCAATATCCATTGCCAATTGAAAGATTGGGAACAGGTGGAACAAAACCCATTTTTCAGTCCTGATGAGACTAAACTTGAACAACTTGATGCCTTGATGCGTGAACTGAAAAAAGCGGGGGACTCTGTTGGCGCGAAAGTGACGGTTGTCGCGGAAAATGTTCCGGCTGGTTTGGGAGAACCGGTTTTCGACCGTCTTGATGCCGATATTGCTCATGCGCTGATGAGTATTAACGCAGTAAAAGGCGTCGAAATTGGCGATGGTTTCGGTGTTATCAATTTACGCGGCAGCGAAAACAGAGATGAAATAACTGCTCTGGGATTCACCAGTAATCATGCGGGAGGAATTCTGGGTGGTATTAGCAGCAGCCAGCCAATTATTGCTCATATTGCGTTGAAACCGACATCCAGCATTATGGTGCCGGGCAAAACGATTAATCGTCAGGGTGAAGAGGTGGAAATGGTCACTCGTGGCCGCCATGATCCCTGTGTTGGTATCCGCGCCGTACCGATTGCGGAAGCAATGATGGCTATTGTGTTGATGGATCACCTATTACGCCAGAGGGCACAGTGTGCTGATGTCGAATCCAGCCTTCCTCGCTGGTGAACTTGAGAATAATGAAGCTAGCCTTGAAAATCCCAGAGACTGAAATGGGTAGCTTGAATATTGATAAGTGGTTGCTGTTGATGGGATGAAATATGGACTGGTTATTGTCGTCAGGTGCGGAAGTTTACATTTTGCTCTTTCTGGTTGCAATGATGGCTGGATTTATTGACTCGATTTCTGGCGGTGGCGGTTTACTAACCATCCCGGCGCTGTTATCCGTTGGAGTCTCGCCGGTACAGGCGCTAGCGACAAACAAGTTGCAGGCAGTGGGCGGTTCCTTCTCTGCCAGCCTCTATTTTGTCCGTTATGGTGCGGTTGATCTCAAATCTCAACGCTTTGCCATATTGATGACATTACTTGGCTCAATGGCTGGTGCGATTATTGTCCAGTTTATAAAGCCAGATTTTCTCTGTCAGCTATTGCCGGTTTTGGTCATTATCATTGGTCTTTATTTCCTTTTGACGCCAGCCATTGGCATAGAAGAGCGCCATCGTCGCTTGACGCCTGTGGCATTCGCCTTGCTTGTCGGGAGTGGACTGGGTTTATATGACGGCATATTTGGCCCCGGTGTCGGCTCATTTTATGCGTTAGCTTATGTCGTGTTGTGTGGCTATAACCTGGCGAAATCCACCGCTCATGCTAAAGTACTGAACTTTGCTTCTAACGTAGGTTCACTGGCGCTTTTTATCCTTGGCGGTCAAGTTTTGTGGGTATTGGGCCTTGTGATGTTGGCAGGACAGGTGATTGGCGCACGGTTGGGTGCAAGTTTAGTTTTGACTCATGGACAGAAACTGATTCGCCCAATGATTGTCATCATCTCCTTTTTGATGAGTATTAAATTACTGAATGATAATCACGGCGATACGATCCGTAGCTGGTTGGCATTTTATTTCTGATTCAGGGTTTTGTTTTTAATTCATGATAATACATAACTATCAACAACTTATTGATATTTTTAATCGCTGTTTTGGTGATGAATACAACACACGTTTGGTCAAAGGTGATAATGAACCTATTTATCTGCCGGCAGATGAAGAGATCTCCTATAACCGGATTGTATTTGCTCATGGTTTTTATGCCAGTGCATTACATGAAATTGCGCATTGGTGCATTGCGGGTCAAGAGCGCCGGAAATTGGTGGATTTTGGTTACTGGTATTGCCCGGATGGTCGTGACGCACAGACGCAAAGTGAATTTGAAAAAGTAGAAATTAAACCACAGGCACTTGATTGGTTGTTTTGTACTGCGGCAGGTTTTCCGTTTAATGTCAGTTGTGACAACCTTGAAGGGGATTTTGAACCTGATAGATTAGCTTTTCAGCGTAAAGTTCATGAGCAGATCATGGATTATTTAGCGCAGGGAATACCGGCAAGAGCAGAGTGCTTTATTCAGGGGCTGCAATCGTTTTACAATACGCCTCCGTTAAAAGCGGAACATTTTCCTTACCCGGAAGATATATTCGCAGAATGAAACTGAATTTGAGGAAAAATGATGCTCGCTGAGTTTGAAACGCGTATTTTAGCGCAAATTGATGGCATGGTAGATCACGCCAGTGATGATGAATTGTTTGCTGGTGGTTATCTCCGCGGGCATCTCACCTTAGCGGTAGCAGAATTGGAGCAGGAAGGCGCGCATACGGCTGAACAGCTTCATGACCGTGTTGAAGAAAGTATCCAAAATGCGATTAAAGCGGGAGAATTGGCGCCGCCGGATCAGATTCTGGTGCTTAATACCTGGCAGCGCCTGCTGGATAATGCTAAAACTCAATAAGTTGAATTAAAGTAATAGAATAGAAAAAACGAGCTACCCCCCCTAAGAAACCATATGAATTTCTTGGGGGCCAGTGGATCAGAAACGGAGACTTAATGGCGATTTTTATTCCTTTTTCCACCATTCAAGAGCAAGCACGAAGTTTCCTTTCAATTAATTCTTGCGCTTCATCCATTATTTGCTGATGTGGGACAGGTTGGCGCGTATCGTCGAGCGCTTCTTGCACTTTAGCGTGAAACCGGGCGTCGTAAGCTTCTAAGTCAGCAGGTAACACACCATCTTTGACGATATAGGTGAGTAGAATGTGTACCGCATCTGATATGGTCAATCCTAAATTTGAGAGATTTTCCGTAGCATCAGCCTTGAGTTTATCGTCTACACGAACGTGCAGTATTGATGTTTGAACAGCCATTTTGTGTCCTCCACTTGTCAGACTTCATTATGTGACGTGATATCTGCAATAGTATTGAGATGTATTGAGCTGCCTCCCAAAAGTTACATAAGCATTTCACTGCTTAGGCAGCGCAGTTCCTTAGGGTCTTTCAGTTTTCACTTTACGGCCTTTCAGTAGTTTTCTGATCCAAAAACGGTTTGGATGAAGAGCTGCCAATGTTTCATTATCCAGTGGTAATGGCTCATCAAAGATCTGCCCGGCAAGAATTTCTGCACTGAGTGGCGCAGAGCATAATCCACGGGAACCTAATGCACCGATAACAAACAGATTGGAATAACAGGGTGCATCAGTGATGGTGCTTCCTGTGCGGATTTTTTCTGGCAAATCTTGATAATCTGTCATTATTTTATTGAGATCCGGCACATTTCCCACCATTGGCATATGATCACGGATAACGCAGCGAATACCTTGACGGGATTGTTTAGCAGAAACATCAACCTGATTTACCCATTCGGCATCAGATAAACATTTCAGCAACCGGTCACGGTTTTCCTGTTGTTCTGTTTCAGAATATTCATTATCAAGCCGATGACGCTGATAACTGGCGCCGATACAGTGGTGTTGATTGGCTGGATTAGCCGGTGTCATATAACCATCGTAGCAAAGCACATTTTGCAATTGGCTCAGATCAGTTGTGGTTGGGATGTGACTGACCTGACCACGCACAGCAGTTACCGGCAGTTTCTCGGTTTGTTCAAATTGGGGGAGATGATGACCGTTGGCAATCACCACCGTTTTATGCTGTGCGTTTAATAGTTGTCCTTGATGCATGAGATGCAGTTGCCAGCCATGCTGGTTGTAATTGAGCGCGGTAACTTGATGATTGAAGCGACAGAGCATTCCTTGCTGTTGTGCCAATTCTGTTGCTGCTTTAGTGAGTTCAGCCGGGCATAGCCATCCGCCCTGTGGATAGTGAATGCCGTGGTGATGAATATCCAGCCCGCATTTTTCACTCAACTGGTGACAATTCATGCCGATGGCGAGTTCATTCGGCCACTCTGCCGCCAGCATTTTCTCAATTTTCTTACTACTTTTTTCATCATAGGCAAGCTGGCTGACGCCACACCATTGATGGTTGAAATCAACTCCTTGCGCTGATAACTGTTCATATTGGCGGTGAGCAAAGGTAAATGCAGAGATAAAGAATTTTTCGAGTCCGTTATTACTACCGTTCAGTAGCGGATAAAGTGCTCCCTGGCGATTACCGGACGCACCTTGTGCTGGGGCTGCATCCTGACAATAAAGAGTCACCTGTGCTCCACGGCGCAGTAGAGCAAGTGCGGTGAGAATACCGGCAATCCCTCCGCCGATAATCGCGATATCATCGGTGTGGCTTGCTGTCGGCCGGGCAAACCAAGGTGCAGGTAATGGCTGATACTTCTGAGTTGCCAGAACCCCGGTCAGCATTTCTCTTTTTCGACCGAATCCTTTGATTTTACTGACATTAAAACCAGCCTGTTGTAAACCTCGACGGACGATGCCGGCAGAAGTAAAGGTTGCAAAGGTGCCTTCTGGATGGGCAAATTGTGCCATTGCGGCAAACAACTGTTCACTCCACATTTGCGGGTTTTTGGCAGGAGCAAAGCCGTCTAAAAACCAGGCATCTATTTTACCGTGAAGAGTGGAATCCATTGTGGGCAGCAGATCATTGACGTCACCGAACCATAAATCCAATGTGACAGCGCCATTTGCCATAATCAGTCGGTGGCAGCCTGCCAGAGGTTGAGGCCATTGCTGGCAAAGTTGCTGTGAAAAAATTCCAAGTTCAGGCCAGCGTTGATGAGCGGCTTTTAAGTCATTGGTTTTCAGCGGATACTTCTCAAAACTGATGAAATGTAGACGTTTCAACGGCGCATCAGGATTTCGCTGTCGAAATGCATCAAATGATTGCCAGAGCGTCAGAAAATTTAATCCTGTTCCGAAGCCGGTTTCCGCGATTACACAATTAGAACGGGAATGAGTGCTGAATCGTTGGGGGAAGCGGTTACCATTAAGAAATACATAACGGGTTTCTTCCAGCCCATCCTGATTTGAGAAGTAAACATCATCAAACTGTGTTGAAACCGGGGTACCTTGATCATTCCAACTTAGGGTTGCGGTACAGATAGCAGAATTTTTCACGGTAATGCCTGCAATATTACTGATAATAATGCGATTTTAGCGAGGTTGAGATTGATGTACCACCTGACAGAAGAAAAGAGTGAAAAAGTGCTGATTTGAACAGCAGCCAGCGCCTGTATTTGGACAAGTGCTGGACATTATTGGGCATTATATCAACAATCATTCTGTTCAGCTCTTCGCCAGGTACCCGGCGGCCAAACACAAAAGCCCTGCGGCAATGCCTTCAACCCAGCGACGGCGACGATCGCTGAATGAACCTTTTTGCCCCATGCTAGCTATGGTGACACCGATTAATCCGTAAATGAGAGCGCAGGTAGTGATGAAAATTGCTGAGAGAATAATGGATTGGAGCGTATAGTTGCTGTCCGCAGTGATGAAGTTTGGCAGAATAGCAAAGTAAACCAGCAACCCCTTAGGGTTCAGAAAGCTGGTTAGGAAACCTTTGGTCAGCGAGGTCTTGGCTGATGAGGACGAGAAAATAATTTTGCCGGGACGCATGGCTGAACGGAACATCTGAACCGCTAAATAGACTAAGTAGACAACGCCAATCCAACGCATCACCTCGAACAGAATTGGTGAGGTTGCCACAATAGCAGTAACACCCAGAGCGCCAAGAATGCTATGTAGACAATAACCGGAGATGACTCCTGCATTGGCGCGTAGGGCTGCGCTTTTTCCTGCTGACAGACCTTGAGATGCCACAAACATGATATCGGGTCCGGGAGTACAGATTAACGGCAGTACAGTTGCAGCGAAAATTAAAAAGTTCTCTAACTGCATGATTTTTCCTCCATAAATGTTTAAGAGTAAGTTGGCAGGCTAGACGCTATAATCAATCTATAAAAAGATAATTTTTGGTATTTTAAGCTAATTATTATGATATTTTGTGTCTATTTTTTCATTTTTTATATTAATATTGCAATCAGATTAATTTATTTTTAGTTTTAATGGAATCGAATGCTAATGAAATTAGATAATATTGATAAACGTATTCTTCGTGCCTTACAACGTAACGGCCGACTCCAGAATATCGAATTAGCTAAAGAGGTTGGTTTATCACCATCGTCTTGCTTGCGGCGTGTACGGTTATTGGAAGAAGCAGGGGTCATCAAGCGTTATGTTGCCGTTCTTGATGGTTCGAAGATCGGCGCTAATCTTTCATTGTTTGCCCGAATTTGGCTCAAGGCTCAGGATGCAGAGACGATCCAGCGTTTCACTGATGCTATCCAAGAAATGCCTGAAATTGTGGAATGTCACTTAATGGCAGGAGAATGTGATGCGCTTCTGAGAATCGTTACTGAGGATCTCCATTCTTATCGTCGTTTCCATGCCGAACATCTAACTCGGATCGACAGTATTCAAAGCGTGAAGACGGAGGTACCGATGGAAACGGCGAAACTTACCCATATGTTACCAATATGAGTAAGTTCTCCTTATAATAAAGCCGGGATGCCCAAGGAAATAATGCCCCGCCAGCGAAGCGGGGTTTATATTTATAAATCAATGTGAAATTCACATAATTTTTTAAATTCTTTTGATTGCCTCTCTTTTAAATGTGAGGAAATAGTATTAATCATTGATATCACTTTACGCTTGGCCGCTTCCTATTAGCTCGTTTTAAGTAATCTGAGTTTTGCATAGGTGTAGGTATGAATACATCTTTTGAATTGAATTCGGCAATCTCCTTAATATTACTTCTGTATATAGACTCTAATAATCTCTGATTCCTACTGGATATAATCATAATTAGCCCATAAAGTGTAATGAATGCGCCAATTAGGATATGATTTTGTTGTAAAATAATTGGCTCCATATTGTTAAATTTGTTGCCATATTGTGATAATATGTTTATGTCCATATTAAAAGCCACTAAAATCCATATGATACCAACGCTTAGCAGAAGGTAACCAAGTCCTCTCATTATTAACCCCCATTAGGATTATTGGGTAAAGTTATTTAGGTCTTACAATGAACCGACCATTTGCATATGACATAGCATAATTACCATCACTTTTTGTGTGAATAATGGCTTTATCGGTTGATAAAGTCGGAAAATTTTCTGTTCTAAAACATTTGTTGCTGTAAGTTTAAGTATTTTACCTAATTCAGTCAGTAATATAACATAGGGATTGATTCATTTCATAAAAATTTTATTCACCCTTATTATTCCCAGTTATTAAATTTATTTCCAATTAGCAATAAACTTAATAAAAATAACAAGTATATCAACTTATATATAAATATAAGCCTGCTAATCATTATTCGAATGCTTGATAGATTTATATATATTTCATTGATATTATTATCCTTAGTCTAAATTTTTGATGGAAATTAAAAGTATTTTATGATTTTATTGTTCACCAAAATAATTCCTATCTGAAATTTATTTTTGTCTATTAAAGCCCGAATGTTTTTTACTGTATTCTATGAAAATTAACAGTTATTTTAACGAGAAAACATATTGGGGTTTTTAGAGAGATGAATTTTTCTTCGTAATTTTATCCTGATCGGACTTGTTCAGCGTACAAGTGTACGCTAAAGTGCTACATAGCATAGATAGAAATCCCGCGGATAAACACATTTAATGAGGTATTTGATGAAGCGTGTAGTGATCACTGGCTTGGGTATTGTTTCCAGCATTGGTAATAATCAGAAAGAAGTACTGGCATCTCTGAAAGAAGGCCGCTCCGGGATAACTTTTTCTGAGAAATTCAAAGAGATAGGAATGAGAAGCCATGTCTGGGGGAATGTAAAACTGGATACCACCGGGTTAATAGACCGAAAAATTCAGCGTTTCATGAGCGATGCCTCTGTTTATGCTTATCTGGCGATGGATGAAGCAATTAAAGATTCTGGCCTGACTGATGATCAGGTTTCCAATATTCGTAGCGGATTGGTAGTGGGTTCTGGTGGTGGTTCTCCATATAACCAGGTTGCGAGTGCTGATGGTATGCGCGCTCGTGGTTTACGCGGTGTGGGGCCTTATATGGTAACCCGCGCAATGGCTTCCGGTGTGTCAGCTTGCCTTGCAACTCCTTTTAAAATCAAAGGGGTAAATTATTCTATCAGTTCTGCCTGTTCTACTTCTGCTCATTGCATTGGTCATGCGGCTGAACTTATTCAGTTAGGAAAACAGGATATTGTTTTTGCCGGTGGTGGTGAAGAGCTGTGCTGGGAAATGAGCTGTGAATTTGATGCAATGGGCGCACTTTCAACCAAATACAACGAAACGCCAGAAAAATCGTCCCGCACTTATGATAAAAACCGTGATGGTTTTGTTATTGCTGGCGGCGGCGGTATTGTTGTTGTGGAAGAATTAGAGCATGCACTGGCACGTGGCGCACACATATACGCTGAAATTGTTGGTTATGGTGCAACATCGGATGGCGCAGATATGGTTGTTCCATCTGGCGAAGGTGCGGTTCGTTGTATGAATATGGCATTGCAAGGTATGAAAGGTTCCATCGATTATGTGAATACGCACGGTACTTCTACTCCTGCGGGTGATTTGAAAGAGTTGGAAGCGATCAGGGAAGTCTTTGGTGATACAACACCGGCAATTTCTGCAACAAAAGCGATGACTGGTCATTCACTGGGTGCTGCCGGTGTACACGAAGCGATTTATAGCCTACTGATGTTAGAGCATGATTTTATTGCACCGAGTATTAACATTGAAGATCTTGATGATAAAGCGGCGGGCATGAATATCATCACTAAACCTACTGAGCAAAAGTTGAATACGGTGATGTCCAATAGTTTTGGTTTCGGTGGCACTAATGCTTCTTTGGTGATGAGCAAGTATTTAGGTTGATATCCCCCATCACAGATTATTTCGGACCAAAAATGGTTATTATTTGATACATCTTAGGTGACCGCGTATAGCGGGTCACCTTTGTGTATAGTCCCGTTTCTGCGTGTTGTTTGTATCTTGTTTATACCCGTCATCTTTCAAGTTGCCTCTTTGTTGGCTGTGCTCGCTCACCCCGGTCACATAGTTTGCTATGCTCCCGGGGATTCACTCCCTTGCCGTCGCGATGCACCTTGAAATCCATAAGGTATATTCGTTTATATAAAGTAAATTCAAACCTATTTTGCTTAGTGTTGATTTTGTCTGAAATATAATGTGAATACGGAAATATATTCTTGTTGTGATAGAAAAGCCCATAATATCTTTATGATAATTATGATTTTTTAATATTATGGGCTTTTTCTTAATTATGATTTATTTTCAGTAGCTACTTGCTGAATACGGCGCTTACGGACAATTCGTAATATTGGTGGAATAACCAAAACCAGAGTTGCCAGTATCAATAAACTCTGAGCAATTGCACTACTCCACAGAATGCCAAATTCTCCGTTGCTAATAGAAAGTGCGCGACGTAAGTTTTGTTCCAGCATTTCTCCTAATACAAAACCGAGGATTAATGGCGACATCGGGAAATTCATTTTCCTCAGAATATAACCGAAAACGCCCAACCCTACCATCAATAGAAGATCAAACGTCGTGCTATGTATGGCATATACACCAACCGCTGAAACAGTAGCAATAGCTGGAACAAGCAACCAGAGTGGAATAGTGAGCATCCGTGTAAACAGACCTATCATTGGGATATTCATAATCAGCAGAATAACATTGGCAATTAATAAAGCCGCAATTAACCCCCAGACAATATCCGGTTGCTCAGTAAACATTCCCGGCCCAGGCGTAATGTTATAGAGCGTTAATGCCCCCATCATGACGGCAGTGGTACCTGAACCTGGCACTCCTAATGTTAGCATTGGAATAAAGGAGCCGCAGGCCGAGGCATTATTAGCTGCTTCTGGTGCTGCTACGCCGCGAATATCACCTTTACCAAATGAATCGCTATTCCCACTGAGCTTCTTTTCAGTCATATAGGTAATTGCGCTGGCAATTGTCGCTCCTGCGCCAGGCAAAATACCGACAAAGAAACCGATAAAGGATGATCTAAGCGTTGGTATGGCGCATTCAGCCGCTTCCTTGCGATTGAACAGCAGGCGGCCTGTTTTGCGAATAATGGTTTTGCCGGTTGAGGTGTTCTCTAACATCAGCAGAATTTCGCTGACAGAAAACAGACCTATTACCACAACAATAAACTGTATACCATCTGATAGATGAACACTGTCGAAAGTAAAACGATAAACCCCGGTGTTGGCGTCTACTCCGACAGTTGCCAGACTCAATCCTATTAATGCTGCTAATAGTGATTTCAGCGGATTCTGGCTCATCATGCTACCCAGACAAGCAATAGCAAAAACCATAAGTGCAAAATATTCAGCAGGGCCGAAAGCTAGTGACCACTGCGCCAGTAATGGAGCAAATAAAATAATGCCGAAAATTGCCAGCAAAGAACCACAAAAAGAACTCACCGCGGAAATAGACAGCGCCACACCCGCACGACCCTGTTTGGCCATCGGATAACCGTCTAGTGCGGTCATAATGGCAGCGGCGTCACCAGGAACATTCAGCAGAATCGATGATATACGCCCACCATACTCACAACCGATATAAACGGTTGCCAATAAAATCAGGGCAGATTCAGCAGGCAGCTTTAAAGCGAAAGCCAGTGGCAGCAGAATCGCAACGCCATTAATCGGCCCAAGCCCCGGCAACAACCCAACAATCGTGCCGACAAAACAGCCAATTAAAGCAATAATCAGGTTTTGCGGCACCATTGCAACTTCAAAACCTTGGCTAAGATACATCCACGTTTCCATAAGTTCTCCGTCAGTTGAGCCAGCTACCGAGAGGCAGGGTTACGTCAAGTAAGCGGTCAAAGGCGAAATAGAGCGTGACGCCAAGGAACACCCCGGAAATGATTGCGGCAGGCAATGTTGCGTTAAACAACAGTGCGACACTGAATGTCAGCAGCGCTGTAGCGAGAGGGAACCCCAGCCACTCAAATGCCCAGCCATAGATAACCAAAGAGATAATCAACAACATTAGGCGACGGATAACGGGGGCGCTAGGCCAATTGCTCTGTTCTGGTTTTTTGAAAAGCAGTAGTAAGGCACAGAGCGCCATCAGAGACAGAATGATCATTGGGAAAGGTCTAGGTCCCAAAGGTTCATAAGTGTATTCGCTCTGAATGCCCCAACCAATAACCATCCCAATGGCACAGAGCACTAGCCAGATAGCAGCAAAGATACGATCGCTCATAATGATGACTCTGTTATTTGGCTAAGCCAAAAGCTCTGGCTTGTTCACGATATTGTTCAACCTGTTTTTTCACATAGTTGTCCAACTCTTTGCCGGTCATGTTGAATTCGAACAACCCACGGATATCACGCTGTTTTTTAAAAACATCTGTTTGTTGTAGTTTATTAAAAGTATCGACCCACCATTGGTACTCTTCGTCAGAAACTTTTGGGCCCATGTAAAATCCGCGGATAATCGGCCATACCAAGTCATAACCTTGCTCTTTGGCAGTAGGAATATTGGCTAAATCACCATCCAGTCGTTTATCTGCATAAACAGCTAAAACTCGGATTTTGTCTCCATTCAGGTAAGGTACCATTTCACTTAGATCACCAGAAACCGCCTGAATATGATTACCTAGCAGAGCGGTGACAGGTTCGCCACCTCCCTCAAAAGCGACATAACGCATCTTGTGAGGATCAATACCGACCTCTTTTGCCAGTAGTGCGGTTTTCATCCAGTCCTGACTACCGATAGAAGCGCCAGCGCCAAATACAATGCTGTTAGGATTATTCTTGAAAGCGTTCATCAAATCGTTCAGGGTGCGGTAAGGTGAATCGGCACGGACAGCGATCATCCCATAATCAGTCCCAACACTCGCCAGCCAGCGCACATCATTAACGTTATAGCGGCCAAATTTCCCCTGAGACAGATTGAGCAGAGAACCGCCAGAAAAGGCAACAAGGGTTCCCGCTTCAGCAGGTCGTTGTGCGACGATAGCATTGTAAGCGACAGCGCCAACACCACCGGGCATAAAGGTGACGCGCATAGGTTTGCTGATCTCTTTCGTATCCAGTAATGAAACTTGGATCAGTTTGCAGGTCAGGTCAAACCCGCCACCCGGTTTTGCAGGGGCAATGCATTCGGTCCTGCCAGGCGCACTGGCAGCAAAAACACTGCTTGTGCCAAATAGTAAAGCGGTTGCCGCTAATATCTTGATCGTTATAGCTTTCATTTGTTTACTCTCATCAATACCCGTGTAAGATATACCACTACAACCAAACTTGGTTGACCCAATTAGTAATAACAAAACCTTTCATTTACCTTTCATTAACAAGAAAAGTTGTTGATATGTGATTTTAATCTCTTAAATTTGCGTAGTGTTTCGCATTAATGAGCTAACAAATAGCTACAGGCTTTCTTTTTTGTTTTGGTTTGTTGTAAGTTTCTCGTAGTTTTGAGGTTGTACTGTTTTGTTTGCGAGAATTTTACATTCGGCTAAGAGGGGATCATGTAAACGGTAATTCTTTATTTGTGCAATCTGTTAAATTAAACGGAGAATTTATTGAATATAATCAGGCTTTATCTTGCGGAAATCTGAATTGAGGAAATGATGAAAAAATTGATTCTTTGTAGTGTTATGGCTAGTGTTATGGCTCTTGCTTTGACAGGATGTAAAACAGAACTCGACACCTCGGTATCCGTTAACCAGCTATTATCTGAACAGGTTAAAATGGTAACATCTGACTTGTTGGTTGAAGTCAGTGCATGTGGTGATTATAAAGATTCCAGACAGCCATCAAAATCTCTGTTAGAGGCTCAGGAAAAAGTACCGGCTATTTTTGCAGGCGTGGAATATGTGGAATGTTTTAGAAAAAATATGGATTCACTTGCTCACTTTAAAGTTCCCATCACTGTAGGGAATTCAAGTGTGGCTGGTTCTACTCAGGGTATTCATCTTTACGGTAATGGCGCAGATATCTTAGCGATAAGCATACCAAAAGAGATGAAGAAGAAAATTAACCAGCTAAATAATTCAATAGCATCAAAAATCAAAATCTCAATTAATATTAAGAATGACACAGATAAGATTTTAAAAATGAAGGGTTTATCTGTGTTTCTTAATGATAAGGAGCCGATTGTGATATCGAATTTTAGTTTAAAAGTAGGCAGTGAAATAAAACTCACTTTGTCTAATGTCTCTGTGGCGTCTGCATTGGATGAACGTTTTGATTTTACCCCTGTGCTTATGGCAATATCTGAGTAAATGGAAGCGGTAATAGAAATCTATTACTTGATTCGGTATGACAGAATATCCTGTTATTGATAGCGCGATATTTTGGCGCTCAAATGGAGTTGAGTCAGTGTCTGACTATTTTTCAGAAAGATAGGTGTGGCGATATAAACTGAAAATATAGTTATGCTTGTAATTATATTTATATTGGTCGATTAGATATTTAAAATATGCGCTTACTTTTGGTGGAAGACCACCCTGAATTATTGCACTGGCTGCAAAAAGCCCTGAGTAGTGCGGGGTTTGCTGTAGATGTTGCGAGTGATGGCATCATCGCTGATCAATTATTGCAGACAGAAAACTATGCGTTGTTGATTTTAGATGTTTCTTTGCCGAGGCTGGATGGCCTTTCATTATTGGTTCGTTTGCGTAAACGTGGACAAAATTTGCCGGTATTATTATTAACGGCAAAGGCTGATGTTTCTGAGCGAGTGAAAGGGCTTAATTCTGGTGCTGATGATTATCTGACGAAACCTTTTGATTTACAGGAATTGGAGGCACGTATCCGGGCATTACTTCGGCGTAGTGCAAATGTGCTACAGGAGACGCTGACATTCGGTTCCCTTGTTTATCAGGATGATGGTTACTTTATTCTGAACGATGAGCCATTGGCTTTGACGCCACGGGAACTTTCGGTTTTGACAACATTGTTCCATCGTCGAGGGAGACCTGTTTCTAAACAACAGCTGTTTGAACAGGTATTTGCACTGTTAGATGAAGCAAACCCACAAAGTATTGAACTTTATGTACACCGGATTCGGAAAAAATTGTCAGGCAGTAATGTGGGAATAAGTACATTACGGGGATTAGGTTATCGTCTGGAGTGCCAGAAAGATGAGATGGTTTAAAGTACCGAACTCATTGTTTCACCAATTACTCTTGTTTTTTGGCGTTCCGCTATTTTTGTTGGGTTGTTTATCGGTTTGCACCCATTATTGTAGCGCAGAGAATGCGGCTACGTTGGCTTATGACCGGACCTTATTGGCGTCTGCTCGAACTGTCGCAGAACGGCTGGCTGTTCAGAATAATCAATTGATTGTCGATGTACCTTATGTCGTTTTGGATAGTTTTGAGCGAAATATGAATGATAGATTGTTCTATCAAGTATTATCTCCTGAAGGGAAAACCATTTCTGGTTATGATGATTTGCCTTTAATACCTAAAGATACGCTTCGCTCCAATTTATACACCGCTTTGGTTTATTTCTATGATGCTGAATATCACGGCCATCCTATTAGGGTTGCCGCCCTTTATCAGCCGATTAATGAAGGAGGGATGATGGGAATGGCGTTGATACTGGTTGCCGAAACAGTGGCTTCCCGCCATTATCTTGCGCAACAATTATTAATATCATCTTTGATGAGTCAAGGAACAGTGGTTGGGTTGACTCTGATTCTGGCTTACTTTCTGTTGAAACAGTTACTTAAACCATTGCATAAACTTTCTGGCGTCATGGTCCGTCGTCCCGCTAATGATCTTACTCCATTACCGGATATGTTGCCTTGGTCAGAACTTTCCCTGTTATTATATGCATTTAATCGTTATATAGAGCGACTGAAACTGATGGTGAACCGACAGGAGAGGTTCAGCGCGGATGCTTCTCATCAACTTAGAACACCATTAACGGTATTAAAAACTCAAGTAGCGGTAGCGCTTGCCAGCGAAGATCCCATGCAATGGAAAGAAAGCTTACAGGCCATTAATAGTACATTGGATAACACTATCTCTCTGACGGATCGTTTATTACAGCTCTCTCGTTTGAAAGCGCATGAAAAGGAAGCTGTTCGGGATTATAGGCCGGTCAATTTAGTTGAATTGTTGCAACAGGCGTGTTTTTCTCGTTTGCAACAGGCTGAAAGTAAGCATATTGATTTGGGTTATGAAGGAGAAAATGCTCAATGGATTAAGGGGGAACCTGTATTACTGACAGAAATGTGCGCGAACTTATTGGACAATGCGATTAAATATACGCCGGAAGGTGGCATTGTTACGGCTAGAGTGATTCTCAGCGCTTGTAAGGCATACTGTTATTTGGAAGTGGATGATAGTGGGCCGGGGATTGCTAAAGAAGAAGTTAATTTGTCTCTAATGGCTTTTAATCGTCTTGATAATGCAGCGGGGCATGAAGGGGCAGGGCTGGGATTAGCCCTGGTCAAAGACATCAGTATTTATCATGGCACTCACCCCCAATTATTGCCTAGCGAAATGCTAGGAGGCTTATTGGTAAGAATCCCTTTTAAGCTTTCTGATGATTAACATCCTGAGATTTTCCTGTCTTACGTCCAATAAGAGGAGTACGTAGTTGCTGTGCCAGCATAACGCCCAATAACGTTATACCGCCGCCAATCAAATGGTAACTGTGCATCTCTTCATGTAGAACCAGAATAGCGATAATTGCGGTAAATACCGGGGCCAGATTCATAAATATGGAAGCAGTATTAGCGCCAAGCTTTATAACACCTTGTATCCATAAGTAGGGAGCGAGAATTGAGGCCGGAATGCCAGCGAATAGGACTAACGAAATATTGTTGGTGTTTAGTTGAACATCTTTTGTTAACAAAAAATTGGGCAGTAATAACAGGACGCCAAAAGCGATTTGTACATACAGGGATTGCCAGTTGGGTAATGGAATAGACCAACGTTTGGTTAATACGCCATAGAGTGCATAGGAGATGGAAGCAATCAACATCATCAATTCTCCGTGACCTAAACCGTGTTGTAGCAATGACATAGGATCACCGGCGCTAACCAACCAGACTAAACCAAACAGGGATAAAACAGTACCGAGAGCAATACCGACAGTGGGGATAACACGTAAAACAAATATACTGATAACGACAGTTAAAAGAGGAATAAGTGAATTAAGAATTCCCATAAATGTTGCGCTGACGCTGTGTGCCGCGTAATAAGCCAGGCTTTGATAAAGCACCATACCAAGTGAGCTAAGTATTAAAAGTTTCCACCAGTGTTGGCAGATTGTTTTCCATTGGCGAATGACAGGTAATACAACAAAGGGGGTTAATGTGAGAAAAGCAAGGAACCAGCGGTAAAAAGAGATTGCAGCCGGATCAATAACGGTGGCAGAGGCTTTACTTACCACAGCATTAATTGACCAAATCAAGACTGCCAGAAGTGGAAAAATCATATTCATATAAGTAAATCGCATTGAGATAAAAATGAAGGTTCAGTCTAAAGGTGTCTGGTTTATTATATATAACGATAATCAGACAATAGATAAGGCAATTAAGACAATATGACAGAAAAGCTGAATGAACCTGTAGATGTCATGGCTATTCCTGCGAGTATCTCTTTTCGTAACGAATTATTCAGTGCGAATACAGAATGTTTACGTCATGTCCATTCATTTGGGCAGCTTATTTATGTCGTTTGTGGCGTAATGGCAATGAATGTTGGGGAACAACATTTTTTGGCTCCACCACAATTTTGTGTCTGGATACCGGAAGGAATAGAACATTCGGGTTATAGCAAAAAGGCTATGCGATTTAGGGCAATAGATATCTCTCCTCAGTGGGGAAAATTATTACCAGAGCAACCTTGTATTATCCGGCTGAGTCCAATATTCAATATCATTATGGCTGATTGTTTTAAACGTGGCTTGAAGGTACCGGAAACAGAGCAGGATTTGCGGTTAGCTCAGGTGCTGATTGATCAATTGGTCCAATCTCCTGTGCAATATACCTATCTGCCTTCATCTAAAGATAAACTTTTGGCGCCGATATTACAGGAACTTGAACATAATCCGGCTGATAATAGATCATTAGCACAATGGGCAAAACGGTGTTATACCTCGGAACGTACGTTGTCACGGCGTTGCCAACAAGAATTGGGAATGTCATTTCGTGAGTGGCGGCAACGGTTACGGTTTTTGCATGCTATTTCCTTATTGGAACAAGGGAAAACAGTGAATGAAGTCGCTTTTGATGTGGGTTATAGCTCATCTTCTGCTTTTATCGCGGTGTTTCAGCAATTGGCGGGTACGACACCGGACCGTTTCAGGAAAAGTTAATAATAAAAGAAACCGTTATTATGGGTTTTGTTATGATTAAATGGCAGAATAGTTAGCTACGTCCGTTTTACGCCACAGGATGGAATTAAGTGAAGATTCTGGTTGATGAAAATATGCCTTATGCTGAACAACTATTTCAGCCATTGGGGGATGTGCAAGCTATTCCGGGGCGTCCGGTGCCGAAAGGTATACTAGATAATGCGGACGCATTTATGGTTCGCTCGGTGACTAAGATTGATGAAGAACTGCTGAAAGGCAGCACGATAAAATTTATCGGTACGGCTACCGCAGGGACTGACCATGTGGATCAGTCGTGGTTATCGCAGGCAGGAATTGGGTTTTCAGCGGCGCCGGGATGTAATGCCATTGCTGTGGTTGAATACGTTTTCTCTGCATTAATGTTGCTGGCTGAACGTGATAGTTTTGAGCTTAAAGATAAAGTTGTCGGAATTATTGGTGTCGGTAATGTCGGCAGTAGACTGGCGGAACGGTTAGCTGTTCTTGGTGTGCGGACACTTTTATGTGATCCACCAAGAGCTGCCAGAGGGGATGTTGGTGACTTTTGGCCGTTGGAGAAACTGGTTAAAGAGGCAGATATTCTGACATTCCACACGCCATTGAATACATCGGGTCCATATAAAACCCACCATTTAGTGGATGCTGAATTATTGTCAGCTTTGCCGGATAATCGCATATTGATTAACGCCAGCCGCGGTGAGGTTGTTGATAATCAGGCTCTGCTTGGCGTGTTGGAACATGGCAAGAAACTTCGTGTTGTTCTGGATGTTTGGGAGCCGGAGCCTGACTTATCCCTGCCATTATTGGAATTAGTTGATATTGGTACACCACATATCGCAGGTTATACCCTCGAAGGTAAAGCGCGTGGTACTACACAGGTATTTGAAGCTTACTGCGGATTCCTCGGCCACCCTCGTAAAGTGGCTTTATCTGATCTATTGCCGGAACCGGATTTCAGCCGGGTTACCCTGCATGGCAATGTGACTCAAAGCACACTGAAGCGGTTGATGCATTTAGTGTATGATGTGCGCCGCGATGATATGCCATTACGGCAAGTGGCCGGTCAAAAAGGGCAATTTGATTATCTGCGCAAAAACTATTTAGAACGCCGGGAATGGTCATCCCTGACTGTATGTTGTGATAACAGAGAGAGTGCTGAATTGTTAGCCGCTCTTGGTTTCAGCACAGAACTGATTTAATTCGTGCAGAAATATATCTGCATGTCAGAAATATAGATGGAGAAAACCAACATGTCAGAAGGTTGGAATATTGCCCTGTTGGGTGCGACAGGGGCAGTAGGTGAAGCGATATTGGCGTTATTACAAGAGCGTCAGTTTCCCGTTGGTGAATTGTATCCTCTCGCCAGTGAGCGCAGTGCCGGTGAAAGCCTGCGTTTTAATGGTAAAAATTTTGTTGTTGGTGATGCTGCTGATTTTGACTGGTCACAGGTACAACTCGCTTTTTTCGTTGCTGGATTAGAAGCCACAGCACGATATGTTGAAAAAGCGACAGAAGAAGGTTGTCTGGTGATTGATAGCAGTGGGTTGTTTGCTATGGAACCGGATGTACCTTTAGTTGTTCCGGGTGTTAACCCTCATGCATTGGCGGATTATCGCAACCGTAATATTATCGCTTTGGCGGATAATATGACCAGTCAGGTACTGACAGCCATTAAACCGCTGGTGGATGCTGCTGGAATTGCACGTTTGCATTTGACTAATCTGTTCTCTGTTTCTGTTCATGGCAAAGCGGCGGTTGATGAATTAGCCGGGCAGAGCGCACGTTTACTTAACGGCATCCCACCGGAGCCAGGCCGTTTCAGTAAACAACTGGCATTTAATCTTTTACCGTTGCCAACAGATGTTGAGGGTTCTGTGAGTGAAGAGCGTCGTCTTGTGGATCAAATACGCAAAGTTTTACAGGATGAGGGATTACCCATTTCAGTGAGTTGCGTTCAGTCTTCTGTTTTTTATGGTAATGCTCAGGTCGTTCATTTGGAAACCTTGCGTTCGGTCGGAGTGGAAGAAGCTCGAGAAGAATTGGAGCGGATGGTTGATATTAACGTTGCAGATGAAGGCGATTATCCGACGCCGGTGACAGAAGCATCAGGTAATGATGCGCTGAGTATTGGTTGTCTGCGCCATGATTATGGTATGCCGGAAGTATTACAATTCTGGTCTGTGGCCGACAACATCCGATTTGGTGGTGCATTAATGGCTGTTGAGACAGCGGAAAAACTGATTCAGGAGCAATTTTACTGATGTTTGGTACAGAACAAACAGAATCTGTGCCAGGTTCAAAAATGAAAATTGCATTGGGCATTGAGTACGATGGCAGCCGATATTATGGTTGGCAACGTCAGCAAGAAGTGAAAAGTGTTCAAGGATGCCTTGAAGAAGCATTATCAAAAGTCGCCGATGAACCTGTATCGGTATTTTGTGCTGGTCGGACCGATGCTGGGGTACATGCAACAGGGCAAGTTGTGCATTTTGAAACGGCTGTTCAGCGCAAGGATGCCGCATGGACAATGGGTGTCAACGTACACTTACCGCCGGATATTGCTGTTCGTTGGGTAAAAACCGTGGATGAGAGTTTCCATGCCCGTTTTAGCGCAACTGCCCGGCGATATCGTTACATTATTTTTAATCATCGTTATCGCCCGGCAGTGTTGGCTAATGGCGTGACTCATTTTCACTATTCATTGGATGAAAAGCGAATGCATCAGGCAGCGCAATGTTTGTTAGGGGAAAATGATTTTACCTCTTTCCGTGCAGTGCAATGCCAATCTAAAACACCTTGGCGTAATGTGATGCATATTAATGTCAGCCGTTATGGGCATTATGTCGTTATAGATATTAAAGCCAATGCTTTTGTACATCATATGGTGCGTAATATTGCCGGTAGCCTGATGGAAATTGGTTGTGGGAATCAGGATATTAACTGGATGGCCCAGTTGCTTGTTTTAAAAGACCGGACGAAAGCCGCTGCGACGGCAAAAGCGGCAGGGTTGTATTTGGTTGCTGTTGATTATCCGGCGCAATTTGATTTGCCTGGCGCTGCTATGGGACCTCTGTTTTTGGCAGATGATCTGATTTAACATTTGTTAGTTGCCGACACGGATGTTTTGGCATAGCGGGGAATATGATGGAATTTCTGACTCATTTTGTTGATTTTGCTAAATTTATTATTGATTTCATTCTCCATATTGACATTCATTTAGCCGAACTGGTCGCACAATATGGTCATTGGGTGTATGGCATTCTGTTTCTGATTTTATTTTGTGAAACAGGATTAGTGATTACGCCGTTTCTGCCGGGAGATTCGCTGTTATTTGTCGCCGGTGCTTTAGCGGCTTTGGACTCAAATGATCTGAATGTACATCTCATGGTGGTATTGATGATTATTGCGGCTGTTATTGGCGATGCTGTGAACTATGCTATTGGCCGCATCTTTGGCGAAAGGTTATTTACTAATCCAAATTCAAAAATTTTCCGTCGCAGTTATTTAGATAAAACACATGAGTTTTATGAAAAACATGGTGGGAAGGCAATTATTTTGGCGCGATTTGTACCGATTATCAGAACATTTGCACCATTTGTTGCAGGTATGGGGAAAATGTCTTATCGTCGTTTTGCTGCTTATAACGTGATTGGCGCACTAGTTTGGGTTCTGTTATTCACCTATTCTGGTTATATATTCGGTGATATGCCAATGGTACAACAGAATTTGAAACTGTTGATTGTCGCTATCATCTTTATCTCAATCCTGCCCGGAGTGATTGAAATTTGGCGTCATCGTCGTGCGGTGATGAAGCAGAATAGTGATAACCGGTAACAGGTTTGAGCAGTTTTTTATCCACACTGTAATAGCATTGTGGTTTAATGGCACACAAATAACAAAACTGGCATAAGCCAGATTCAGACGGAAAGATCATTCAATGAGCTGGATTGAAAAAATTCTTAATAAAAGCAACATTACCCAAACTCGTAAAGCGAACATCCCAGAAGGGGTTTGGACTAAATGTGATAGTTGCAGTCAGGTGCTCTACCGTGCTGAGTTAGAGCGCAATCTTGAGGTTTGCCCTAAATGTGATCATCACATGCGTATTTCGGCGCGTACCCGATTGGCTACATTCCTTGATGAAGGAGCAACGACGGAATTAGGGGGGGAATTAGAGCCAAAAGATATTCTTAAATTCCGCGATTCCAAAAAGTATAAAGATCGTATATCAGCGGCGCAGAAACAAACCCAAGAGAAAGATGCCCTGATCGTGATGAAAGGCACTCTGAGTGGGATGCCAGTTGTTGCTGCTGCTTTTGAATTTGCATTTATGGGCGGTTCTATGGCTTCGGTTGTTGGAGCCCGTTTTGTCCGTGCCGTAGAACAAGCGTTGGCAGACAATTGTCCTCTGATTTGTTTTTCTGCCAGTGGCGGCGCTCGTATGCAAGAGGCATTGATGTCATTGATGCAGATGGCGAAAACTAGTGCTGCTTTAGCAAAAATGCAAGAACGTGGTTTGCCTTATATTTCTGTCATGACCGATCCGACAATGGGCGGTGTTTCAGCAAGTCTGGCGATGTTGGGTGATATCAATATTGCTGAACCAAAGGCATTGATTGGTTTTGCCGGGCCACGAGTTATTGAGCAGACGGTTCGTGAAAAATTACCGTCCGGTTTCCAGCGTAGTGAGTTTTTGCTGGAAAAGGGAGCGATTGACATGATTGTTCGTCGTCCTGAAATGCGTGACACACTTGCCAGTTTACTTTCTAAACTCACTCATCAGTCACAGCCAGGTACTAAGCCAATTGTTGCTGAATTTGTGGTAGAACCCGCTGATGTCGAGGCGGATATTCAAATAAACACCAATAAAGAAGATGTCTGACACTTTACAAATTCCTCAAGCCACGTCGCCATTGATGACGTGGCTTTCCTATCTTGGGAACCTGCACGCTAAGGCCATTGATATGGGGCTTGAGCGTGTGGGGAAGCTTGCCCAAACGTTAGAATTGGTTAATCCTGCGCCTAAGGTGATAACTGTATCCGGGACTAATGGCAAAGGAACCACCTGTTGCACGATAGAATCTATTTTGTTGGCGTCCGGGCTGAGAGTGGGTGTTTACAGCTCTCCGCATCTTGTACGTTATACCGAAAGAGTGCGTATTCAGGGGAAAGAGTTACCTGAACAGGAATTCTGCCGTGTATTTGCGGATATTGAATCTCGTCGCGGCGATATTTCACTAACTTATTTTGAATATGGCACATTGGCGGCTTTGCAACTGTTTAAACAAGCTTGTCTGGATGTGGTCATCTTAGAAGTAGGCTTAGGTGGGCGGTTGGATGCGACAAATATTGTAGATGCCGATATTGCCGCTATTACCAGCATTGCAATTGATCATATTGATTGGTTGGGGTCGGACCGCGAGCATATTGGCCGTGAGAAGGCGGGGATTTTCCGTAAAGATCATTTTGCCGTAGTGGGTGAGCCGGATATGCCATCTTCTGTCGCGGAAGTTGCGGACGAATTAAGCGCCAAGCTGTTCCGTTGTGGCGTTGATTGGCGTTTCTCTCAACAGGATAAAAACTGGCGCTGGCAATCTGATGATAGGCTATTTAGCAATCTACCTTTGCCAAATATTCCTCTGATGAATGCTGCAACGGCAATGGGAGTTGTTTGTTGCCTGCTACGACAAGATGATAAAGTCAGCCGGGCTATTAATGAGAGCGCCATCCATCAAGGGTTGCAAAATGCACAGTTGCCGGGGCGTTTTCAGGTAGTTCGTGAAAATCCACTGTTGATCTTGGACGTGGCGCATAATCCCCATGCGGCGGCTTATCTGGTACAGAAACTGGCTCAATTGCCTCGTCAACCGGGTAGCAAAATCCTTGGTGTCGTGGGTATGTTAGGTGATAAAGATATTGCCGGTACACTGACTTGCCTGTCACAGCAAATAAATGAGTGGTATTGCGCTCCGTTGACTGAATTTCGTGGTGCCGATGCACAGACATTGGCGCAGTATCTTGAACAGCCACGGCTATTTACTGATGTGGAAAGTGCCTGGCATCAGGCGATGGCTGATGCTGATGAGCAAGATATTGTTGTCGTTTGTGGTTCATTCCACACAGTAGCGCATGTCATGGAGGCTCTGGACAGGGAGAAAGGAAGTGGCAAGTAGATTTCAGAATCGTTTGGTTGGAACAATTGTCTTGGTAGCATTGGGTGTCATTGTGCTGCCTGCGTTGCTAGACGGCAACAAGAAATATAACGAAGATAAATTTGCATCAATTCCCCTGGTTCCAAAGCCAGGGGACGAGCAGGAAATTGAATCTATACCTCCTCTTAATCCACCAATATTATCAGTGCCTCTGGAAGATGAGACAGAGGCATTGCAGCCAGAAACACTGGAGCAGCCGGAAATTCCATCGGTTACTATTCCTCAACCCACGCCGATAGTCCCTCCTGCTGTTCAGCCAGAAGTGAAGCCTCAACCACAGATTAAGTTTGAACCAAAACCAGAGACTAAGCCGCCAGCCCCGGCGCTTAAACCTAAACCAGACATTAAGCCAGAGCTGAAACCTGAAGTTAAACCGGTTGAAACCGCCCCGCAAGGGCAGGCTTATATCGTACAACTGGGTGCTTTAAAAAATGCCGGAAAGGTAGATGAAATTGTTGCCAGACTACGTTTGTCTGGTTATCAGGTTTATACGGTTCCTTCATCTCCGGTTCAGGGTCAATTAACCAGAATATATGTTGGTCCGAATGCCTCTAAGCAACAACTTGACTCGGCATTATCAGAATTGAAAAGTTTGACTGGATTACAAGGGCAGGTAAGGAGTTACCGGCCGTAATGGTTATAGATTGTAATAGTTACAAACTGTAATAAAAGTGAGTGATGCCTATGTGAAGAATAGGGCAACTATCATGAAGAAGTAAGTGTTCATGAAGAAGTAAATCTTAAGTGATTGCGGTGATGATTATTCAAATTCGCCGCCCAATTATTTTCTGTGGGATAGGAAATCTTGCTACGCAAACGTTTTCGTTTTCTGTTAGAATGCACTTGAAACGGATGCCGAGGTGTCTATTTTGGAATTAAAACATGGTTTGGATTGATTACGTTATTATCGCCATTATTGGCTTCTCGGCATTAGTTAGCCTGATTCGTGGGTTTATTCGTGAGGCATTATCGCTGGTTACTTGGGGATGTGCTTTCTTTGTGGCAAGCCATTTTTATACTTACTTAGCGGTCTATTTCACCCGTTTTGAAGATGAATTGGTGCGTAACGGGATCGCTATTGCGTTGCTGTTTATTGCTACTTTGATTGTCGGTTCTATGGTGAACTATGTGATAGGTTCTCTTGTGCAACGGACTGGATTGTCAGGTACTGATCGAGTACTGGGGGTCTGCTTTGGGGCATTGCGTGGTGTACTGATTGTCGCGGCTATTCTGTTTTTTCTGGATACATTTACACCATTGGCTCGAAGTGAAGATTGGAAACAGTCACAATTGATCCCACAGTTCAGTCATATCATTAGGTGGTTCTTTGACTACCTGCAAAATGCGTCAAGTTTCTTGCCGGAGAAATATACCTCTCCGTTTGGCTGATGAGGAAAAACTACATGTGCGGTATTGTTGGTATCGTCGGTTTTACACCGGTTAACCAGTCGATTTATGATGCGTTGACGGTGCTTCAGCACCGTGGGCAAGATGCTGCGGGCATTGCCACTATTGATGGTAACAATGGGTTTCGTTTACGCAAGGCCAATGGCTTAGTGAGAGACGTGTTTGAAGCCCGGCATATGCTGCGTTTACAGGGAACAATTGGGATTGGTCATGTTCGCTACCCGACAGCGGGCAGTTCCAGTGCATCGGAAGCTCAACCGTTTTATGTGAATTCTCCATTTGGTATTACACTGACACACAATGGTAATTTGACAAATGCTCATGAGTTGAAGAAAAAGCTGTTTGAGAATGCCCGTCGTCATGTGAATACCACGTCAGATTCTGAGATTTTGCTTAATGTTTTTGCTAGTGAACTGGATTGCTTCCAGCATTATCCATTGGAGCCTGATAATATTTTTGCGGCGGTAGCGGCACTGCATAAACAGGTGAGTGGCGCTTATGCCTGCATTGCGATGATTATTGGTCATGGATTAGTGGCTTTCCGTGATCCGCATGGTATTCGTCCGTTGGTTTTAGGCAAGCGTACTTTGGATGATGGCCGTAATGAGTATATGGTCGCTTCTGAAAGCGTTGCATTGGATACGCTAGGCTTTGAATTCCTGCGGGATGTTGCTTCAGGTGAAGCAGTTTATATTACTGAACAAGGTCAGCTATTTACTCGTCAATGTGCTGAAAATCCTTCTCTGACTCCTTGTTTATTCGAATTTGTCTATTTGGCTCGTCCAGACTCCTTTATTGATAAAATTTCGGTTTATAACTCCCGTATACGGATGGGACATAAACTGGGGGCGAAAATTGCCCGTGAATGGGAAGATTTGCATATTGATGTGGTGATTCCAATCCCCGAAACATCTTGTGATGTCGCGCTAGAAATTGCCCGCATACTCGGTAAACCCTATCGTCAGGGATTTGTGAAAAACCGTTATGTTGGCCGAACATTTATCATGCCTGGGCAACAGGAACGCCGGAAATCAGTCCGCCGTAAACTGAATGCCAATCGCGCGGAATTCCGTGATAAGAATGTGCTATTGGTGGATGATTCTATTGTGCGTGGTACAACGTCAGAACAGATTGTTGATATGGCTCGTGAAGCGGGCGCGAAGAGAGTTTATCTTGCTTCGGCAGCACCGGAAGTGCGTTTCCCGAATGTCTATGGTATTGATATGCCCAATGCAAATGAACTGATTGCTCATGGGCGTGAAGTGGATGAAATTCGTCAACTTATTGGTGCAGATGCATTGATATTTCAGGATTTAACCGATCTGATCGACGCTGTTCGTGAAGAGAACCCGGATGTTGATGGGTTTGAGTGTTCAGTATTCAATGGTGTTTATGTTACCAAAGACGTCGACCAGACTTATCTCTATTATCTGGAGAATCTGCGTAAAGATGATGAAGTAAAACTGAATAATCAGAATGAAATCGAAAACCTGGATATCTATAATGAAGGTTGATGGCCTTCGGGTTTAAATAGCTGTTCGGTGTTTGATGAGGAAAAAATGAAAAGATTGATAGTAGGGCTTACAGGAGCAAGCGGGGCTATTTATGGCGTAAGGCTACTGCAAGTTTTACAACCAGTTGAAGGAATAGAGACACATCTGGTTATCAGTCGTTCCGCCCGCCAGACACTGGCGCTTGAAACAGATTATAGTTTACGAGATGTGCAGGCGCTGGCTGATGTTGTATATGACAACAGAGATATTGCCGCTGCCATCTCTTCAGGTTCATTCAAAACTTCGGGCATGGTCATTCTGCCATGCTCAATAAAAACCCTTTCAGGTATTGTTCACAGCTATACTGATGGATTAGTGACCAGAGCGGCAGATGTTGTATTAAAAGAAAGTCGTAAGTTAGTGCTTGGGGTGAGAGAGACGCCGTTGCATTTGGGGCATCTCAGGCTGATGACTCAAGCGGCAGAAATTGGCGCGGTGATTATGCCGCCTGTGCCTGCATTTTATCATCAGCCTCAACAGATTCAGGATATTATTGACCAGACAGTTAACCGAGTGCTTGATCAGTTTGATATCGAGTTGCCTCATGATCTATTTACCCGCTGGCAAGGGGCTAAAAGCGTTGAGATTTAGCATTTAGCAGGTCTTCAAATGCCTCTTTTAGCTGAAAATAGCGGAAGCCAAAACCTGCTTGTTCCAAGTTATGCGGTATGGCCTGTTGCCCGCCTAGTACCAGCGCTGAAGCTTCTCCCATCAGTAATTTCAGCACAAAAGCAGGTATTCGAATAATGGCAGGGCGATGCAATACTTCTCCCAGTGTTGCAGCAAATTGATCATTATGTACTGGATAAGGGGCGGTCATATTAAAAGGACCGCTCAAATCAGGCGTCATTAACAGGTAATAGATGCCATTCACCATATCGTCAATATGAATCCAGGGCAGATACTGTTTCCCGCTCCCCATAGGGCCGCCAAGCCCAAGACGGAACAGGGGAAGCATTTTTTTCAGTGCTCCGCCGTTTTTTGCCAGTACAACACCAGTACGTAAAAGACAAACCCGAGTTTTATCACTGGCTGCCTGTAATGCAAGTTGTTCCCACTGCTTACATAGCTGATGAGTAAATTCATCATGAGGCGGCTCATGCTCTGTGACAACTGTTTGATTCTGATCCCCGTAATAGCCTACCGCAGAGCCGGAAATAAAGACTTCCGGTGGTGTCTGGCTGGCATTAATCAGCTTGCTGAGTTGCTCTGTTAATGTCCAGCGACTTTGGCACAGCTTCTCTTTTTGCGTTGAAGTCCATAGCTTGTTTGCTATGGGTTCGCCAGCAAGATTGATTACGGCATTAAAATCGTTGAGATCGGTTTTATCTTTCAGGCTGGTCCAGCATTCAGCTTGATTGCTGAATAGAGAATAAACTTTTTGAGGTGAGCGGCTTAGAATAGTAATGGAATGGGATAGAGAAAGAAGTTGGCAAACCAGACGGCTACCAATCAAACCTGTTCCGCCAGTGATTAAAATACGCATAACCACTCCTATAACCTAAATTGTTGATATAAGAACTGTTGTTGATATAAAAACTATAGCATATAGCAGAGATATAAGGACTGGTGGTTAAAGATATAGCTATCTGTCAGCCTGATCAAGTTTTGCGGGGAAATAGTTACCCCGCAGACAGGTATTAGGCTTTGCTATAGGTAATTTGAGTGGCGGGGCGTTGGCTGATAACGTCAAACCATTTTTTCACTGACGGATAATCGTTCAGATCAATATTCTGACGTTCATAGGCACGAACCCACGGATAAGTTGAGATATCAGCAATACTGTATTCCTGACCGCCCAGATAGGGTGTTTTTTCCAATTGGGTATTCAGGACTTGATACAAGCGCTTTGTCTCTTCCTGATAACGATTAATCGCGTAAGGGACTTTCTCCGGCGCGAAGTGACTAAAATGGTGATTTTGTCCTAGCATTGGGCCAAAGCCGCCGACCTGCCAAAACAGCCATTGCAGGCTTTGAATACGCTCACGTATGTCTTTGCTGAGTAACTTACCCGTTTTTTCTGCCAGATAAGTAAGAATGGCGCCAGATTCGAAAATGGCGATAGGTTTACCCCCATCGACTGGTTGCTGATCAACGATGGCGGGAATCTTATTATTCGGCGAAATGGCAAGAAATTCAGGTTTGAATTGATCTCCGGCGCCAATATCAATTCGGTGAATATGATAGGGAAGACCCGCTTCTTCCAGGAAGAGGGTGATTTTATGGCCGTTTGGCGTTGGAGCATAATACAGATCGATCATGGAACCTCCAGTGGAACACGTAATTGCGTCACACATTACCATTAATTTATGCAGCGTGTAAGGTATGTTGATATCCTTCCTAGCGTGACTGCTTCCCGCCCTGTCGGGCGAGGCTTCCCACTTCCTAGGCCGCAACCGTCTGTATGACGGATTTACGCTGGCCTCCATGGGCAGATTGCACGACGAGTCCCGCCGCACATAATTCCAGTATGCCCTTGCGTTCGATGTTGATTGCCGCGTTGATATCGCGGTCATGTTCAACTCCGCATTCTGGACATTGCCAGATTCGCTTATTTAACGGCATTTCCGGCATTTTGTGACCACAACAGTGACAGGTTTTTGAACTGGCAAACCATTGATCCAGTTTCACCAGATGCACACCTTTCTCTGCGGCCTTGTATTCCAGTTTTGTGATGAACCCAGACCATCCGGCATCGCCGATAGCACGTGCCAGATGGTGATTTTTCATCATATTTGCTGCTTTCAGTGTCTCCACAATTACCGCTTGGCTTTCGTCAACAATTTTGTGGGAGAGTTTATGCTGGAAATCAGCACGGGTATTGGCTACCCGTTCATGCACACCCGCAAGCTGTATACGGGCTTTACGACGGTTCGCACTACCCTTTTTCTTACGGGACAACGCTTTCTGTTTACGTCGCAGGTTGCGGCTGGCATTGATGAGATGGCGGGGATTCGGGGTTTTGTCACCATTCGATTTAATGGCGTAGTGCGATAGTCCCATATCAAGACCCGTAACATTTGATATCAATGTTGGTTTCGCTGGCGCTTCTGTCCCGTCATCGCAGAGTATTGAAGCATAATATTTCCCCGTTGCGCTGCGGCTCAGCGTGATACTTTTCAATGTGCCCGTAATTTCACGATGTAAACGCGCTTCAATCGGTGAAACTTTCGGGATCTTGATCGCGCTATCAAGCACTTTAACCCCAACGCAATGATAGCTTGATTGCTTTCCATGCTTACTTTTAAATGCCGGAAAACGCGCTTTCAGTTTCGGATTAAAAAAATTGGAAAAAGCCACATCAAGATTAATGACCGCCTGCTGTAATGCGATGGAATCATACTCTTTGAGCCATGCATATTTACGGGATTTTTTCGCGACTGCCAACAGCGGTTTCAGATCTTTACGGGGGCTTAAACTGACACCGTGGCGCTGGTAAGCCTGTTTTTTGATGTGCAGAGCTTTGTTGTACGCAAAACGAACTGCACCGAACTGGGCATTGAGAAACTCAGCCTGTTCCGGTGTCGGATAAATGCGTACTTTCGTGGCTCTTAACATAGTCAGCGCTCATTGATATAATACTTTTATTTTAACAGGTTAGTGGAATATATCAATTGAGTAATCACGATGATTTACTGGAGGGGTTCCTCCGTAAACGGCATAGTGTCAGCAAACTTGTTGTGCATCTGATTTTTACGACAAAATACCGCCGTAGACTGTTTGATGGACGCATGATAGAACAGTTGCGGCATGCTTTTGCTTCTGCTGCCGCAAAACTCGAATGTGAAATTATTGAGATGGACGGAGAACCAGACCATGTGCATCTGCTGGTTGCCTATCCGCCAAAACTTGCTGTCAGTGTGATGGTCAACAATCTGAAATCCGTGTCGTCGCGTCTGCTGCGCCAGCAAAACACGCATTTACGGATGCAGAGTAAAACGGGGCTTTTATGGTCAAGATCATACTTTGTCTGTAGCACCGGAGGAGCAACGATTGAAACGCTCAGAGCCTATGTTCAAAGCCAGACAACGCCTGATTGATCTTTAAAGCCCTACGGGCTTTTCGCCTTATATCCCCGCCCGCATTGAGGGTGTCGCAAAAGGCCGGCATTGACAATAAACCCACAGAGATTTATTGCCTGTTATTGGGACTGACAACCCATGACAGGCTAAAAATAACCCATAATATCAGGGCAACGGCCCTTGATAAGTTATACGCTATGGCGTGCAAGGTAAATTCCACTCTGACTGCCGATAAACCTCTGCGCCGAAAACGCTCCAACCCCGGGATACCTCGTAAGGCAGAAAATACCGGTTCTACCATGACCTTTCGTTGACTCAATATCCGTTTTGACTCCGGTTGGGTCATACGTGAACGCAGTTTATCCCGCGCTTCATCTTCCGGGTAACGTTTAATTTTTCTGCCCTTTTTCGCCTGCGTACATTTTTCTTTTTTCAGGCAATCGGCACAATTTGCTCCCGTATAAACCCGATGCCCACGGCTCTTTTCAGACGGTTTTACTGTACTCACAAGACGTAACTTGTCATTGGCCGGGCAGAGATAAAGGTCTTTCTCTGCATGATAAATAAACCGCGATTTTGGGTAGATTTTTCTTTGGCTCTGGTGCTCATTGCCGTCAGGACAGAACAACAGAATTTGATGTTTTTGAGTCTCAGCAATCACCTCGTCATGAAAATAACCCGCATCCAGTAAGAGGGTTTTGGGGTGACACCCAGATAGCTGATAATGTTGAGCCAATAAATCCGCGATAACCCGTGTTTCACTGGCAGGATCGACTGTCTGAGCAACAATGATACGGGCCTCATTGACCAAAACTGAAGGTTTATACGCACTGGAAAATCCCCGTCTCCGCTTGAGCCGCTGGATCATCGCTTCTGGCTCTATCGGGTTGATACGTCACTGGCTGGCGTCTTTACCGTTTTTTTCACGATTTTCTTGTCGGATTTGTAAGACGGCGGCAGACTGTTCCAGTCGCCTGATTTTATCTGCTTTTTGGGGATTGGCGGGGGGCGGTAGTTAAAGCTTTTTTTTCTCGCAAAATCGCTTCCTGAGTCAGGAGATGATAGTGAGAACACGCCGCTTCTATCACGGTTCCATCCCCCGCCAGACATGAAACACCGGATTGACTGTGATGTAATACGGATGAAGCTACCCCGTTAAAAAACGAGCCCGTCAGCGTGGATTGATGTTGATAGATGAAACGTCCAGGGCTGGCGTGATCAGGTGTCATGCCATGACTCACAAAGAGACATCCCAAATCCAGACGTGCCAGCCGTTCAAGTCCTCTGAGAGAACTGATCCCTTTCATGATCCCATAAAGCAGAATGCCCATCATGGAACGTGGGGAATACGGCGCTCTACCGGATGAGGCGTAATCGCGTTCGAAAGGGGCCCAATCCTGCTCATCAAGGATATCGGAGACAATAAATGCCGTGCGTTCCCCCACTTGCTTCAAATAGTCATGGAGGGAAAGAGTTCCTTCCAGTACAGTTAGGTGCTGAGCGGTGACAAACTGACGCCCGGTATGAACGGAAGGTGTCAGTTGCCGTAGGAATTGAGTCATAGAAGGTCTCGTTTGGAATATTAACCCAGAGCTTAACTGATAAGGGTTAACTTTTGCGACACCCTCGCATTGGGCGAGGGTTTACGGCGGATTTTGCTAAGACCAACGTGATCTTCCTGAGCAGTACGACAGGAAGATCATGAATAAAGAAATGATCAGTTTTTCTTTTGGAGAAAAGCGTACTTATTTAGAGCTTGTTTTTATGCTGCCATCCGCGTTAACTGTTGCCCGACTTCCGCCGTACAGATCTTTCCTGAAAGTAGAGTAATCTGTGTGGACATCATCACGGCCTTCTAATTCTGCCAATATTTCTTGGCTGGATACGCTAAACCCTTTGGCATGGATAGGAGAAGAAAAGGGTTCGGTATAGAGATTCAATCCCCACTGAGGCGCTAAACCGTGGTTAGCCGCGCCTAAATTAACTTCAATCATAGAGTGGTGATTATCATCAACCAGATAACCCGTTGCCAGCCATCGAGTCAGTTCTTTCATTTCCCGATCCCCACGTTGAATGGATTGCTCTGGTGATTCACCGTTAGTAGGCGTACCTAAAGCAAGATCATTTTTCAGACCGGCGCCCAACAACCTGGCCGCAGTAATAAAACGATCCGTAGTACCCGAAGGTGCAGCGACAGTTGGCAAATTGTGCAAAGCGGCATCCTTGGAAAATCCTGTATTTTCTTTCACATTCCAGACAGAAAAACCGTTACCACGTTGTACGATAATGTTTTCCTTAGCTAACTCTTGATGTGCTTTGATAGGTTCTGAACGACCAAATTGATAGTCAGTTCTGTCCAGCCGGTTGCGAGGATTTAAACTGGCAAACGCCAGCTCTCGGTTGGTCAGACGATTATCGGCCTCAAGTGAAGCGGCGGTTGACCAGACACTATCCTTATCAGGCGCTGCTGTTCTGAAATCATTTTGGACTTTTGTAAGGCTATTGCCGGCCAGAGCCGGGTTACTGATAACTTCTTGCCCGTCTTTCTGTTTAGTCACCTGATATAATTCGGGATTTTCAGAGGCATTAAGTTTATTTTCATTTTTAAAAGTGTAGAGATTCAATTGATCAGGTAAGGGCTTTTCCTTAGTGGAACCGCGGGCAGGTGCAAAATTTTTACTTTCTAAGTAACCAATATCAATTATATCCTTGAATTCTGATTTCAATTCAGGTGATGAATAAATTTTCTCCAGAGTGTCCCGGAAATAAGCTGAGTTAGTGAGATCATAATAAGCAGTGGCCTTCTCCCTCAATGTTAGCGGTTCTGTATCTGCCCTATCAGGTCTTACACCATTCTGCCGTGCTTCACTAATGATTCGAGTAAATCCACCTGCGCCAAGTTGACCGACAATACTAAAACCGGGCTTATCTCCGGTATAGGCATTAAGCATTTTAGTAACTGCTGTTAACTCATTACCCTCCGCCCGAACAAAAAGTTTCACCAGATTGGACAAGAGAGAATCAACTGTTTTATGGGCGGCAGTGCTTTCGCTGGCTAAACGAGAAATATTAGTTTCAATTTGCTTGTTAGTTACGACGGATTTTTCATTCCAACGTGTGATAACCGAGGTTGGCGCTGTCAGTGGATTATCAATGGTATTATTTAATAATGGCTCGCAGCAATGGCTAGTTTTATCTGTTGCCGTTGGTTGATGCAATTCAGTTTGATGAATATCGATTCTGGTGTTAGCTCTCTGTATTGAAAAATCTGGCATATTTTTTCTCCGTTATTTTATTCTATTTTCTGTTGTGAACCCTTTGAATTTACAGTCTGAAAAAACGTGTCAAACAAAAATATCGTGGGCCGAAGCGGAAGTGGTGGTTTTAGTTTCTGGAAAAGGAAGTTCAGCTCTTATTTTTTGCAGGTTTCCCAGAATATTAGCCAAGTCAGTAGCATCGATTCGTTCTATATCTTGTAATAAACAGAGACGAATAGTTTGCGTTGGCTGATGTAATGCAAGCCATGCTCCTCCAAGCATATTTATATTACTGTTTAATGAGAGCCAAAATTCCGCATCACTATTAACAAACGGAGCCACTGTATGATGGAAAGTCAGCATCGATCCTGTTGAATCTACTTCTAACCACCAGGGGCCATAATCACCAATGTTCAATTGCACTGCGCCGGTGGAAAGATTCAACATAATGTTGGTTTGAGCGGCAAAATCTGCGCATAATTTTTCTAATTTGGACATCAATAAATCTCATCAAAAAAATTAACAGTAAAATATTGCCACAAATTATGTGGCAGGAGCGTGGGATCGTCTATCAAAAATAGGCAATGATATTGTAGGAATTAATCAGATAGATGGGTTCTTAGTCGGATGTCAACATACGGTGAGGGTTGGTTTTTATGAAGAATGTGGTGATAAACCTGACGGAGTAAAGCGACATGCTAATACTGAATTCGGCGATGATTTCCGAGTCCTGGTAGATTAAGGAGCTAGTTCGGACATATTGCGTAATGATTATTTTATATGATGATTATGGCAAGAATATGGAAGTGTCAGGCATTGCTATTATATAGATTATAAATTATTGACATAATATTTATGTCAATAATAAAGTGCTGATATATTATCACTTGATCTTCTTCGCTATTTTTGTTTTGGATAGACAGGCTGTTTTTATTATTTAATTCATTAAGGATAAAATTTAATGATTAATCATGACAATTAGTATGGATAATTTTTTCCCTATGTAAATCAAACTATTATTTCTTCTGTTTTGTGGTGATAATAACTTCATATCAGGATAATGAGTTTTTGGTTTTTATTTTTTGTGGATTTAGTATTTGTGAAATTAAATAAATCAATGATCTGCATTGTTATTTGGTTGCCATTTTTTACCTTATGTTTTTCATAATGATATTCGTTTTGCATTTATTGAATTTTATTACAATTACAGACTTGAGTGAATGAATTTTCTCTCCCACTATTATTGATGTATCGACCTAATAATAAGTGTCGAATTAATATTCCAGAATAAAAAGAGGGAGATAATAATTATGAGCGAATTATGCCCAGGTGACATTATTGATAGCCAAAAAACTACAGAAAATTGGGTGGAGTTCCAATTAGTTGATGAACAAGGTAATCCATTAGTGAATATGCCTTATCGTCTGATAAGTAGCGGGAGGTTCCGAGATGAACGCAAAGGTGTGACTAATAATCAAGGATTGATTAGGGAAGAAAACTTATCACCTGATGCTGTGACGTTATATATCAGCGCTCAACCATTAGCTGATGAAATGGAACAACGTCCATTACGGGAAAAACGCAGTATTAGGGCGTCAGTTGTCAAACCCAAAGCAGAAACGGAAGGTCATCAACACCATTATGTGACGATTGGACAGATAAGTGATGGCTTGCCTGTCATTGATAAATGGATAGAAGAGAAACCGCCACGCTATCATTTCCCGGATTCGGTACCGAAAGGTTTTCGTGTTCTCTCAACAAACTGCCGGTATGTTTTGGAAGTATGTCCGTTTCGTGCGTGGGTACTATTGTTACATCATCAGAAAGATTATTCCCTGGTGAATGCTTATAATTTGGCACTAATGGGATTACTGTCATATTTTGATGATAATGTCGATATAGCTGGTTCTATTACTCATTTTTTTAACCGACAGATGCTGGATATATCTCAATTGCCTGGTAAGGTGGAAAAAATAGCGCGTACTCCCATTGTTTATGATGTGCCATTTAGTGAACGTTACACTGATGTTGTATTTATTGATTCAAAAGCAGGTGAAAGCGGGATAGGAGATACGGAATTATTTTATGCAGCTAACCAACAGGATATTATTATCAGTTGGAGGGGGACGGCGAGTGTTGATGACGCCATTACTGATATTATGTATCAACCATTGAAATTGGGGTGTGAACCAGATGGGGTATGCAGTGGTTTTATTAATAATGGTAAAGTTCATAGGGGATTTTGGGAGGCATTTAATCTTATTGGTCAGTTAAAAGTTCCCGGTTCTGATGAAAATATGTTTGATAAAATTATTAATTTAGCTAAAAACCGAAACGTATTTGTTTGTGGACATAGTTTAGGTGGTGCTTTAGGGTTATTGCATAGTGCCCAACTGAAAGAATATCATCCTTGCTTGTATAGCTATGGGATGCCTCGGACATTAACCCGCAGCGCGGTACAAGAATTGGAAAATATGACACATTACCGTCATGTGAATGAAAATGATTTGGTTCCCTCTATGCCCCCGGAAAAAGATTTGGATAACTGGCTTTATAATTATTGGGGACCATTGGGTTATCTATTTAGTGCTATTGAATTGTTGGGTTTGACGAAAGGTCAGGAGGTTTTTTTACATCATGGAGAAATAGTTCATTTTTATAAGGCTGATCTTATTATTGAGACTTTAAAACAGGATGATTCAAACAACTTTATACGGCTTACAGAGGTATTGCCTGTCATGGCAAAATTGTATTTGATTCCGTCACTGAATCATGAAACTGAAGATAATATGAAGATGGCATCGGAGATTCAAAAGGAATTTTTTAAACATATAAGTAGTGCTGATAGGGATAAGTGGTTCCCACGTAATGCAAATCCGACCTTAAAATATGCTTTAGGTGTCCCTGATCACCGTATGCTAAACTATATTCATTACATTGGTGATAGAATTGCAGAATTGTTTTCTCCCGATAAATATTATTTTTATCAAGAACAGAGACAATTATTTGAAAAAACAATGAATGAAAGGAATGATATTATTCCTGATATTCGGCAACGCAATACGCTGTTTTTGAATATGGATAACCAATTAGAGCTAGCACTTATTGATACTCTGCAAGATAAACGCGATATTTTGGCCTTAACACGTTATACCAATATTGCTACGCGGATTGAGAAAGAATTATGATGAAACAGAGGTCAATAAATTAAATATTAAGATTAATGAATTGAAATTTATAACCAAATAAATAGAACGCCAGAAAATAATGCCGCCATAATGAGGAATATGGACGGACGACGGTTTGAATTTCTCTTTTCTAATTTTCAGGGTTGATAAGATGAAGCTGTCAACCCTGTTATCATTACCAGTAAAAACCTTATCAGACTACAGTTTCTTTACAGTTCTATTTCAAGTTTAGCGAAAAGGTTGCATGAGCCGTCTGAAACGAATAACTTCGTAGGGTCCCTATCGATTTGGTTGTTTTGAGTAGAATAAACATTTTGTAGATTTACAAGTTCTTGCTAATAAAAAAGGTTTTTGAAGATGGAACAAGAGAATGTAGTGAGTGTTGAGTGGATCGATATCGTTAATGAAAATAATGAAGTCATTGCTCAGGCTACGCGTCGACAAATGCGTGCCCAACGTTTACGACACCGTGCGACTTATATCGTTGTTCACAACGGCATGGGAAAGATTTTGGTTCAACATCGTACAATAACTAAAGATTTTTATCCGGGAAAGCTGGATGCGACCGCAGGCGGTGTTGTGATGGCGGGTGAAAATATGTTGGATTCTGCCCGGCGTGAAGCAGAAGAAGAGTTAGGTATTGCCGGTGTACCTTTTGCAGAACATGGTAGTTTTTATTATGAAGCAGAAGATTGCCGTATTTGTGGCGCATTATTCAGTTGCATCAGTCATGGTCCGTTTGCTTTACAGGAAGCGGAAATTGATGATGTGTGCTGGTTGACGCCGGAGGAGATAACCGCTCGCTGTGATGAATTCACCCCTGATTCGCTGAAAGCGCTTTCTCTGTGGCTGACACGTAATAACGATTTTGATGCAATTATTGTCAATAGAAAAAAATGAGAATAGTCCAAAAAGAATTTCCAATTAATCTGAGTAAAAATTAATGAGGTTGTACGTTCTTATTGATGAAATGCGGGAGGATGGCTGGCGGCCATCCTCCAATACGACCGTACCGTTCTTTCGAGGTTTTGAGCGAACTGTTAATAACGTGCTGTAAGATATATGTCTGGTGATACAAGCCTCTATTTAAGCGGCAAGTAAATATCCGTCAGTAATTCGTGTGTAGCGACTTCATGCACAAAATTAAAGTAATGAAAGTACAGTGGGAAATCGCGTAGTTCTTCTCCGCTGGCAGGTAGCCAGTCGCGATACAAATATCGCGCACTCTCTGATAAAGAATCATGTGAACCATGATAGCGAGCCACGGCACAGCGTCCACCGGGTATGACGCCGTTAGTCACTCCGAACAGATTATCCTCTTGGATTGGCGCCTCGACTGTACCGCAAATATCAAAGCGGAAATCTTCTCCTTTTATCGTTGCTGGATCGTGTGGAGCGATACCGTAGGTTTGACTGCTGGTAACAGGTGACAGTCCTGTGGTTTTGCGCCATGCGATAAAACGTGCGGCGGTTGCATTGACCAACTCGGGTTGACCATGATGGGACAACATGGCAACAAGTGTTTCTGGAAAATTAACAATTTTTACATTCATGGTTTGTCTCCTGATATGTTTTTGTTCAGGCATACGCTGGTGCCAATTTATCCAAGCCGGTTGTTTACGGAACTGGCTTGGTGTCAGACCAAATGACTGTTTGAAGGCCCTGCTGAACGATTCTGGATTCTGAAAACCTGCGTCCAACGCAATATCGATGATTTTTTCTAACGGATTGAATGCCAGACGGTAAGAAGCACGCTTTAACCTCATTAATTGGATATAGCGTCCTACAGGTATACCGCAGTAATTGGCAAACTGCCTATGAAAGTGATAACGCGAAAAATTCGCTACCTCACTCAGTTGTTCCAATGTAAGCGGCTCATCCAAATGGCGCTCAATATAATTAAATACCTGATTGAATCGTTTGACGTAGGCGTCAGTTTTATCATTGTGCATTGAATCCTCCAATTAGAGAGCACTATGCCTGAACATAAGAGACATTGCCTGACTGATATTGCTGACTTTTGCGTTAAGCCGGTGTGGAAAACGTTATTTCAAATGAAATTCTAATCGTGTAAGTAAGGAAATAACAGCACATAGCAGGGCAATGAATTTAAAGCGTATTAGGTAGTAAAAGAGTATGAAGATTTTAAGCCTCTTGATTTTGTTAATGAAAATAACCGGGTTCTTTAGGGATGAGAAACTCTATGGGGATATAATTACTATTATTGAAGAATAGATAGTGTTTAAAAAAATTAGGTTTGAATAATGGTTAGTATTTAGAAGATAGAATATCTGGGGAAGAAAAGACTATTTATTGTTCTATTATTGTGATTTAATGGATTTGGTTTGATTTGATAGAAGTCGTAAAGATATTGTATGGCCCAGATAATCTGGGTATCCGCTATGGAAAAGCATTTCTCGATATTAGCGTGCCTTAATAGGTATTATCAGGAATTAGGATCATGTGGGACCAAATCATAGCTATCTGATTCAGCCGTGGATGAGGACCTTTTTATATAACGGTTATCCATTGGAGTTTAGAATCAGCATTCTAAGGTTAAGGGCTTACAGTGTTCTTTTGGACAGGATCATGGAGTGGTTATCACATTGTTTGGGGATCGTATGAGTCAAAATTAACGAGTTATAGAGGTTTAACATGGCGTTTTCATCAAGACAGAGTTTGCATTATTTAGAGCTCAAAATTAAAGAATTACATGAGATATCATCCAAGCTTAATTTTAGATATCTTTCTGATGCTAGAAGCGGGTGTCGTTTCCTTTTTGAAATAAATGAACTCATCAGAACGGTTAATCATGAGATAGGTACAAATTGCTTATCTGTTGATGGTGGTATTGCAATCCTGCAAGATGAAATAGATAACCTAAAGAGACAGGAATTTGACCTGTTAATGAATGATAGCCAGATATATATGATTGTTCAAAAAGAAAAAAAAGAAGAAGGGGATGAAGAAACCAATTTAACTTTGAAAGGAATTGGTTTTGTTAGCGGTGGTTCTCAAATCTTTGCTGGTCTTGGCGTATGCGTGGCCTCTCTTGGCGCCGCTTGTGCGGGTTTTGGTGTACCTCTACTGATACAGGGAGGAAATAATGTTTATGAGAATGGGTATTACCTGTTATTAAGAAAAGAGGTTTCAGGTCCGGTAAGAGATGTTTATCGTGATGCAGCTAAAACCCTTGGTTATAGTGGAGCTGATGGTGATAGAATTTACGGCTATGTAGATCTGGCGTTGTCTGGGTACGGAATGGCAAGATCTGTTGTGAGGCCCGGAACGTTTCGTTTATTTCGGTATATAAAAACTGATTACATCAGAGGGTGGCAGGTGATGGGGAGGATACCTTTGCTTGCTGAGATTACTGGTGATCTTGTGACTAGTTTCGGTATTTATTCGATTTCTAAAGGTGAGAAAAATGAATGATGATGTGACGTTATCCTATTACAATGTTTTTTTTGTAATTATTTATTACGCAATGTCTATTCTCGTGCTTATTGTACTTTTTAAGTTGAGGGGGTACGTAAAAATTTATATTCAAGCGGTTATTTTTACTGTTATTCTTTTGGTTTTTACTGTTATTCAATATAATATTTTATTAAATGGCGGTGTTCTGATATATATATATCCACATTATTTTAGTATTTATGATTATAGCTCAATTCGGTTTGGTGCTCTGTTTTTCTTTATTGTATATTGCTGTCTGATGCCTGTGAGCAAATTTGATCGTGAGGAAAAAGAAAAGCAAAGTGGAAATAATGGTGAAAAAAATGAATGATGATGTGACATTATCCTATTACAATGTCTTTTTTGTAATTATTTATTACGTAATGTCTATTTTGGTGCTTATTGTACTGTTTAAGCTGAGTGAATATGTCAGGGGCTATATTAGAGAGGTGATTTTTACTGTTATTATTGTGGTTATTGGTGCTATTCAATATGGTATTTTTGTAAATGGTGGTGTGCTGGTATATATATTCCCACATTATTTTAGCATTGACGATTATGATTCAATTAGATATGGTGCGAATTTTCTTTTATTTTTATATCCTTGTCTTCTTATTATGGATAGACCCTATAGTAAAGAAAAGGAAAGCAGAGATAATGGTGAAAAAGATGAATGATGATGTGACATTATCCTATTACAATGTCTTTTTTGTAATTATTTATTACGCAATGTCTATTTTGGTGCTTATTGTACTGTTTAAGTTGAGGGAATATGTAAGGGGTCATATTCGAACGGTGCTTTTTACTGTTATCTTTGTGATTGTTAATACTGTACAGCATAACATTGCTGTAAATGGCGGTGTACTGGTATATATATTTCCACATTATTTTAGTATTTATGATTATAGATCAATCCGGTTTGGTGCTTTGTTTTTTGCAATTGCATATTCTTGTCTTCTTACTATGAATAAACCTGATAGTGAAGAAAAAGAAAAAGAAAAAGAAAAAGAAAAAGAAAAAGAAAAAGAAAAAGAAAAGAATTGATATTTATTCAATGGATTACAGAGTGAAGTTTATTTTGAAGTTTATCTAAATACCTCCCGTTTGGGAGGTGGTATTTTATTGAGAGTTAATATACCGTATCTTCCCATATACTATAACCGCCGGTTCCTGCGATAATATGGTTCCACGTTATACTTTTATATATTAACGATAGTGTTTCTTGAGGTTGCTGGTCATTATTTTCTAAAGAGTTGGGATGGAGTACACTGTATTCCAATATTTGAGCTCCGATTAGCTTTAAATTAAAATATAATTCTAATCCTCCATTTAAACTTGTCCGATAATGGTTAATAAAACAATCCATTACTTCATTATTGGAAATTGCAACACCTAACAGAGGCGTTGATTTATCAACGGGTTTTCTAATTATCACCGGTTGATGTTTAACGTTTTTCTTACGTAACATTGAGTGGCTCAAACCGTAAACCAGAATTTCATCTTGATGGTTAACTTGGTATTTATTACCAATCGAGTCAATTGATGAACAACCCGCGGAGATGAGTCCCTGATCTTGCCCTTTTATCGTTAAATAAATTAACGGCCTATCCCAATAGGGCTATTTTATTTGCCCTTCTTTACCATAAAGAGCGAACCTGGGCAGTGCTCAAAATCCTCACGTACTACGTGTACGCTCCGGTTTTTCCGCGCTGTCCGTGTTCAAACTGCCTGCAACAATTACGCCTATTGGGATTGGCACTAAGTCAGCCAAAATATATTTACTCCTATGTCATTGGTATGAATGATGTAGATAAGAAAGTAGTTTGGTTTTCAGACTCATCTCTCTTTCTTCTAACTTTCGTCATGCTGCCAAGAAGGTAAAACATAAGTATGCTTGCCTGTTTGGAAAGCATATTTAAAAATATTCCAAGTTAGTATCAAAGAGGAGAATGCTAATCAAGGTTCTTTCCATTCCTCAAAAATAGCGCAATTCGATCAAAAGTCAACCTTTTTGGTTGGTTTTAAAACAATTGTTTGTTGGCGATATCGGTATTATTAACACGACATTCAGTAATGCAGATTGTGACTTTGAGAGATTCTGTTGGGAATTATTACTTGTTGATTTTAGTGATAGGCAAGGAAAACGTAGCGTTATTCTTGGAGAATAAATATGAATAGAGGTTTATAAAGAAAGAACATGGAGGAGAATGAGGAATATTGATGCCGCGTTAGCCCCGCTGGTTGCAAATATATACTGCTTCACAGTATAGTCCTGAGAAGTAAAAACATGATCAGAGTGTACTGGTTTATTATGAGAACCCTGTAAATTAATAATTTATTAATCTACGAGATGTTAGAGCTGAATTTGGAACTATATATGGCAGTGTAAAGTGGAGGTATTCTATATGTTACAGAAGGTTATGTGTGGTTACACCATACCGATAAGCAAGTTTAAATCCAATCCTAGCGCGGCCTTGGCGGAAGCCCAAGGAGATGCTATTGCTGTCTCATCAAACAATCAGATCCAGTTTTATGCTGTGCCTGCACATATGTATGAAGAGATTATTAATTTTGTTGAGTTTGCTCAACGGGGGACAACTGAGTTAAAAAACATTCCTGCTAATTTTACTGGTGAAGGTTTGGATATGAATCAGGTTGCTACTGAGATGGCAACGAAACTCAAACATGGTTCCACTGGAGACTACGAAGAATGATTGTAATTCTCTGAAAGCACTTTTTCTGTGGTTGACACGTAATAATGATTTTGATGAAGCCATTTTTAATAAAAAAATTGATTAATTTTGCTCTCTGTTTTAGTTGAATAGCTAACTTCAAAAAGGTAGAGCTTATTGTTTTTGTTCTTAAATTTTTTTCTTATAACAGCAGTGAATATTCCTCTTTTGAATAAAAATCTTGTCAGTACACAAGGGTTACAATGTAACAACAATATTTATTATTAGCGCTATGGTGACTAGCCATGATATATCCTATATATTGAATATATCCATATGCTGCTATGATGAGAAGGTATACTATGACAACTAGAATGCATTCGTCCACTAAGGTGAAGAAATCAGTGGAAATAGAAACATTGAGTGGATCTGAGCTCATCGAACGTAAAATTGATAAAAATGCTGAATATTTAATTATCAAACTGGATCGTAACATAGCTAGTACTACTGAATACTGTAAAGCCTTATATGTTGCAGTAAGCACCGCAGTTGCAACGGTGAATTCTATTGCTACTTATGATAATGATGCTCATCCAACTTCATGCTTTGTTAGTTCAAAAACAGATGATGTTCCCTCTGTACTTAAGACCAGTAAGAAAGTGAGGCAGAAAGCAGAACCTGAGATTCAACCCAAAAAGAAAGAGTTCAATAAGATAAAGGCAGATAATTCTGTCACGAAACTATCATCTGAACATAAGCAAGATCGTGATGCTCGCTTTTCAGCACGTCGAAAGGCTTTAAAGGAATCAATCCTATCAGATTCAATCTGGTTAACCTCAATGGCTGTTTCAGAGGGGTACGGGTTTAAATCCAGTAATAAGAGCGCAGGGCCAAACAGATGGAAAAACAGTAATAAGATTTTTGCGATTACGATTGATGGTAAAGATTATTTTCCTCAATATGCTTTGAATGAAGATTTCAAACCTCTTGATATTGTTAAGAAAATAATCACGTTATTTGGTAATAAAAAGACCTCTTGGGGATTGGCTGTTTGGTTTGGTTCGCATAATAGTTGGTTAGGTAATAAAAAACCCAAAGAAGTCTTGAGAGCAATGCCAGAGCAAGTACTTATTGCTGCTAGGGAAGAACTGGAAAGGGGTGTTCATGGTTAAGAAAAAAGACCAAGAATTACAAGGAGATTCGGAATTCCCAGAAAGGCTGAATATAAGTAATTATTATATTTGGAAAGCAGGAAAGCCTATTTATCGTCTTCACCATGAGGCATTTTCTGCTATTCAATTTAATCCTGGTTATGGTTCAGGGCGGTTTAATCCGATAAAAGCGACGGGAACATTGTATGGTGCAGAAAATTTTAGCACAGTTGCGCTGGAAACACTTTTTCACGATGTTGGATCGCCTTCAGAGGGGCTGCCATTTGATTGTGGGAGCCTTAATCAAAAAGTATACTCAGTTATTGAACCAGTCACAGATTTAGTGTTAGTTGAATTAAATGCCAGAACATTAAGACGATGGGGAGTTACCAAATCACAGGTGATTAATTCAACAGCAGATAAATACCCTTTTACGCAACGGTTAGCAGCTAAAATCCATAACCAACATTTAGAGGCTCAGGGTTTACAGTGGTCTTCTAAGCAGGGTGATGGAATGGCTATCATGTTGTTCGAGGATCGTGTAAACAAAAATAGCTTATCCGTTATTGTCGAGTCAAAATCTGTTTCTGCATCAGAAACTGCTATGGAAGACATTGAAACTATTATCGATGATCTCGGTATGGTACCAATGAGTATAGGTGGTGGTGATCCTGATGATTAGTTAACTCGTTGTATTAGTGCTAAATGTTAGGTTTAAGTCATCTTCTCATATCGAATAAAACTATCTGATATATATACCCTATGGATTTCAAGATGGATCGCGACGGCAAGGGAGCGAATCCCCGGGAGCATAGATAACTATGTGACCGGGGTGAGTGAGTGCAGCCAACAAAGAGACAGCTTGAAAGATGACGGGTATATTTATTTTATTTCCGGCATCACACCAACAAACGATCTCTTCTTCCTGGGTTCAGACATCAGAGATTCGAGTTGTTCAACACATTTCAGATAATGAGGGGTTTGCTTGTGTATGTTAGCCGCTTTTTCATCAACATAGGCTTCATAAATATAAAAGCGGGTAGGGATATTTTCATCCCGTAATACATCAAAACGTAAATTGCCTGCTTCTTTAATTGACCCCAGATGATTAAGGCGAAAAACTTCAATAAATTCGTCTAATTTGTCCTGCTTAACATTAATTTCAACCAAAGTTACGTGCATCTTATATTCTCCTTATTGTTTTTCACTTAAAAATAACTCGTAAGCTTTGCTGGCATTCTCATTCTGGTGTACGACTGCTTGAACCGCTTTTAACATGGCAACCGGTGCTTCGGATTGGAATATATTACGGCCCATATCAACACCGGCAGCCCCTTGATCAATGGCCTGGTAACACATCTCCAGAGCCTCTTTTTCTGGTAACTTTTTACCACCGGCAATGACAATAGGAACTGGGCATCCGCTGGCAATACGCTCAAAGCCTGTATCGACATAGTAAGTTTTAATGATTTGTGCGCCCATTTCGGCGGCAATACGCGTCGCCAGAGAAAAATAACGCTGATCCCGAACCATATCTTTACCAACGCCGGTGACTGCCATTGTTGGCATACCGTAACGCATTCCCTGATCGACTAATTTGATAATGTTCTTAATTGATTGATGCTCATATTCAGAGCCGATATAGACCTGAGCGGCTACGGCACAGACATTCAGGCGTAAAGCATCTTCCATCGCAACCGCGACCGCTTCATTGGACAGCTCCGTCAGAATCGAGTTGGCGCCGGAGGCACGCAAGACCACGGGTTTGTTGGTCGCGGGTGGAACCTGACTACGCAGAATACCGCGGGTACACATTAAGACATCGGTGTGGGGAAACAGCGGAGCAATATTGATATCGATGCGTTCAAGCCCGGTTGTTGGCCCTTGAAAATAACCGTGGTCGAAAGCCAACATAACTGTTCGGTTGGTTTTGGGATTAAAAATGCGTGAAAGTCGTGATTGCATTCCCCAATCCAGTGCGCCACAGCCTTTCAGTTCAAACAGGCTGTTCTTCTGCGGGATATCAATACCAAAATCTTTACCATCTTTAATATCATCTAAATCTGCCATTTTTCTTCTCCTAACTCACTTACATTGGACCAGCAACCATGCATGGCAGAGATTGCTGGACAGTAGCATTAGAAATCGTATTGATTGATATTGTCTTTGGTGAAAATGACTCGTTCAGGCAGAACAACAATACCGTTTCCTTTGGCCTCATAGCGATAACCCTGAACGCGGTTTGGTACAATTTCAACAATGCCAATATCGGGAATATCTAGTTTATCGCCGACATTTAAATCACCCTTCTTGAGTAATTCATTGGCGACATGAATTGATATTTTGCCTTGATTGACCACATCCCAAAGCCCGAATTGCTTGACGGTTCCGCGTTCGACATAAGGACGCATGACATTGGGGGTGCTGAAACCGACGATCGCAACATCTTGTCGTTTCAGATTTTCTGCCGCTTGTGCCGCAGCAGGCAGGGCGTTGGCATCCGGGGCAATAATGGCGTCCAGATCACTCCAGGCTTTTAAGATCCCTTCTGCGGTTTGTAAGGATTTGGTTGCATCGTTATAACCAAATTGGGTGGTGACAATTTCCCAACCTGGGTGTTCCGCGGCAATTTTATCTTTGGCTTCTTTTACCCATTGGTTTTGATCAGTTACTGTTGGGCTGGAGTAGAAAAACGCGACTTTGGCTTGCTTTTTTTGCACCTGATTGGCAGCCATGTCCACCAGCATTCCGCCCAGTTGGTTTGGCGTTCCCTGATTGATATAGATAGAACGGCATTCCGGCGAGGTGTCTGAATCCCAGGTTAGAATTTTCACCCCCCGTTGCATGGCTCGTTTCAACGCGGGGCATAGTCCATCCGGTGAAACCGCCGAGACCACAATAGCGTCATAGCCTTGGTTCACGAAGTTGTTGATAAGCTGAACTTGCCCGGCAACACTGGGTTCTGTCGGTCCATCATAGGTAACATTGACACCCAGGGCTTTCCCGGCGGCTACCGCACCCTGGCCGCCACTGGTAAAAAAGCCGACACCGACCAGTTTAGGGATAAAAGCGATTCTTTCGGCGGCGTGTACCCAAGAGGCGCAAGCCAGACTTAATAGGCTAATTAGAGCCAGTTTTTTCAGGATTAATGTTTTCATTACTCTCTCCATATTGTTGGGTTTCAGAGGGACTGTAATGTCATAAAATTCAACCTGTCGATTTAGGAAGACAACCTCTGATTTCGCCATCGCTGTATCCAGTCACGAATTTGGTGGTGGTGCAGGCTGATGGAACGTCCTACCACGGCAATGATCAACAGGGCGCCAGCGAGGGCGCTGGATACCTGATTGGGAACGCCTGCCATCTGTAATCCCTGTTGTAAATAACCAATTAATAATATAGCCAGCGCGGTGCCGATGATTGAACCTGAACCACCATAAATATTGGCTCCTCCCAATACTACCGCGGTGATTGCCGGCATCAGAAAGGATGCGCCAAGGTCAGAGCGCGCTGATCCAAAATAGGAAACTAATACAATGGCGGCGATAGCGGAAGCGATGCCGGTCAGGGTATAGAGAAGATATAGTGTTTGGGCAATGGGAATTGCCGCGTAACGGGCAACTTTACTGCTTTGCCCAATTAGAAAAATATTGCGTCCACTGTGGGTACGATGCATGAATAGCCAAAAAATAAGGAGACAGAGTAAAAACAGCACTAATGGCATGGGTAGGCCAAGCACCGTCAAATTAGCGAAGTCAGTCAATGCTGGTGGGAAGCCGCCAATGCCTTCATAACCGGTTGCGCCGGAGATGCCGGAAAGCAGCAGAGCGCTGCCGCCGAACAGATATAGGGTACCGAGTGTGATAACCAGCGGGTTAATGCCGGTATATAAAATCAGCGCGGCATTGATTATTCCACATATTGCACCGACCAGTAGCGTTAAAGGAATGGCGGCGGCCATTGGAATACCGACCTGATTCATCACTCCGAGCGATATCGCGCACAAACCAATAGTTGAGCCGAATGAAATATCGATACCGCCACTCACAATAACCATAGTCAGTGGCAAGGCCACAATCCCGATACAGATAAAATCACTGGTACTCAGCAACAATATATTAATATCCAGCATGCGTGAGTTTGCTATGCCAAACAGCAGAATTTCAATAATCAGTAATGCGGCTAGGGCGAATTCCCAACCATAACGTTGACCGATACTCATTATGTCACCTGATTACTTTTGTCATTTTTGAGGAAACGGGCATATTTTTGTTGGCGGATATTTTTTTCGATGGCACAACGAAGGCGTCCATCAAAAATCAATACCGCCAGCAGAACAAATCCGGCAATAAAATCATTCCACCAGGCAGGAAGTTTTAGCAGTACTAATCCGCTGTTTATCTGCGTCAGGAAAAATGCGCCTAAAATAGCGCCGATTACTGTACCGGTGCCGCCAAGCAGACTGATGCCGCCTAGCACACAAGCTGCGATAGCTCTCATTTCCAATCCATTACCGGTCTGATTTGGGATAAAGCCAATCTGGGAGGCAAAAACAATCCCGGCCAGCGCGGCCATCACGCCATTCACGGCGAAAGCGATAATTTGAATGCTATCTGTACGAACGCCCAATTGACGAGCGCCTTGCAGGTTGTCTCCTGTGGCGTAAAAGCTCCGGCCAAATGGGGTTTTTGCTAGTATCCACGCCATTGCTAATATCAAGATCATTAACAGCCAGCCGATAGGTGAGATATTGAGCCATAAAGGTGTGGAAAGGCGCTTTAATTCATCCGGTAAGCCTTCAATCCATTTACCGTCAGTCAGCAATAACATCAGGCCACGGTAAAGCCCCAACGTGCCGAGAGTGGCAACAATCGCGGGAATTTTCAGCCAGGCGACCAGTACGCCATTGATGAACCCGGCACCCATACCGAGCAGAAGAGTCAACAAGCAGGAAACGGGCAGGCTAAAACCGGCATTCAATGACATTCCCATCATGACCGCGCATAAGCCGACAATGGAGCCGACAGAGACATCAATATTGCGAGTCAGCATGACCAATGTCGCCCCCATTGCAAGCAAGATAAGGATCTGCGCACTACTGAAAACGAGGGTGACAGTTTGCAAGTTAAAGTACTGGTGGTCGATGAGACTAAGCAAGCCAAATAGACAGAGAATGGCAATTAATGCGGTAATTTCGCGGTTATTCTGGATAAGTTTCAACATGATGCCGCCTGTTGTGATTTATGTTCGCCGAAAGCGATATGCATAATGGTATCAATATCCATTTGTTGCTTAGTTAATTCGCCATTGATTTTCCCTTGATGCATGACTAACACCCGATCAGCCATCTGAACCACCTCATCCAGATCCGATGAAATAAAAATAATCGCCACTTGTTGTTGGGCGATATGGCGAATCAGTTGGTAAATATCATTGCGTGCCGTGACATCCACACCACGTGTAGGTTCATCAATAATAAGGACAGCGGGGTGAGCTTCCAGACATTTAGCAATCAGCACTTTCTGTTGATTACCGCCGGACAGCGTTTTGATCGGCTGGTTGATATGGCTGAATTTGATATTCAGGATTTGGCAATAGCGCTCAAGGACAGCGGTGTCATAGGCGGGGCGTATCCAGAATGTATCGCGATTGTGGGTTAGTGAACAGATATTCCAGCCGAGTGATGAATCCAGAAATAGTCCTGATGACTGCCGATCTTCCGGCAAATAAACCAAACCCTGAGCCAGACGTTGAGCGGTTGTTAGCTCATTAATAGCGTGTTGTTTTAACTTGACTTCACCGGATATCGCAGGGCGCAGGCCATAAAGGGTTTCAGCCAGTTCGGTACGACCTGCGCCGACAACGCCGGCCAAGCCAAGAATCTCGCCAGGTTTCACTGAGAATGTGATATTGCTGAAACCCTCGCCACTCAGTTTTGTGACTGTCAGTATTGGTCGATCTGGCGCTGTCTGGTGCCGGTTATTGTTGAGATCCAGGCTCAATTTTGGGGCGCCGTTTAATGTCTGATTTTTCGCGGCCGGTGTAATAGCCTGAATAATATCATCTGTTGTGTAATCGCGGATTTTGCCACTTAAAGCAATACTACCGTCACGCATGACACTGACCTGATCCGCTAATTGGTAAATTTCAGGGATTTTGTGAGAAATAAAAATGATGCCGACGCCTTGCTGTTGTAATTCACGGAGCTGGGCAAATAGGCGTTCGGTTTCTGCTGGTGTCAGGGAAGCGGTAGGTTCATCAAGGATTAAGATTTTCGAATTACGCATCAGGCCGCGCATAATTTCTACCAGTTGCTGATCGGCGACATTAAGGCTGCTAGCACTGACATGCAGATCTAATTGACAGCCAAGTAATGCCAGTCGCTGTTTCATTTTAGACTTATCTACCTGATGCTTTGGTAAACGAAACAGAATGTTTTCTTGTACAGACAAATTCGGAAATAGCAATGGTTCTTGTGGTATCAGATAAATACCGAGTTGATGGGCTTTAGTGGGATTAAGATGGCTAACATGATCACCACTAATCTTGAGAGTGCCTTTATCTGGCTGTTCGATACCGGCAATAATCTTCATCAGTGTTGATTTGCCTGCGCCATTACCCCCTAACAGAGCATGTATCTGCCCTGGAAGCAGAGTAAAATCAATATGTTTCAGTACCATTACGCCGGAAAACTGCTTACTGATGCCACTGACTTCTAATAGTGGTGGTACTGCGGTGTTGTTATGTAACATCGCGGCATCCTCTTAACATACAGGTGCGGAGGCAGACAAAATGAACATTTATATATTTAAAAAACAATTGTTCAACATGGTAGCTGTTAAATTATGATATTGGCAATATTTAGATCACATTTTGTGAAAAATTTGCATATTCATTGAATTATGTTCAAATTTTTGCGGTAAGACTCTGGCGTGTTATACGTTTTAATGGTTATCTGTTGAGTGCGGATAAAAAGAAAGTGGTTATGTCGATAAAATCAGTGAAAGAAAAGTCAGCTAAAGAGAAAAATGAGGACACCTATCCGGGTAATAGCATGAGTGAAGAAGAGCTGCTTGCGCGTATTGCATGGTTTTACTATCACGATGGCCTGACACAAGGCGACATCGGCGATTTGCTTGGTTTGAGCCGGTTAAAAGTCTCCAGATTACTGGAGAAAGGGCGGCAATCAGGTGTCATTCGGGTACAAATTAACTCTCGTTATGAGGGGTGTTTGGAGCTGGAAGATACCCTGCAAAAACATTTCTCTTTGAAACAGGTGCGCGTTTTACCTGCGCTGGCGAATATGAATCTTAATGCCAGATTGGGGGTTGGCGCGGCACATTTGCTGATGGCATTGATTGAACCGCAGCAATTATTAGCAGTGGGATTTGGTGAAACCACCATGTGCACATTGCAACATTTAAGTGGCTTTATCTCATCACAACAAATCAGGTTAGTCACACTATCCGGTGGCGTCGGTCCTTATATGACCGGTATTGGTCAACTGGATGCAGCTTGTTCAATCAGTATTATCCCCGCTCCATTACGTGCTTCCACGGCTCAGGTTGCTGAAACATTCCGTCAGGAAAGCAGTGTCCGAGATGTTTTGCTGGCGGCTTGCGCGGCTGATATTGCTATCGTTGGCATTGGCGCGGTTAATCAGCAACAGCAGGCGACAATTATGCGTTCTGGTTATATCAGTGGCGGTGAACAGCTAATGTTTGGCCGCAAAGGCGCTGTGGGCGATATCCTTGGCTATTTTATGCGTGCTGATGGTGAACTGGTGGAGGATATGCAGATTCATCAGGAACTGATAGGTATCTCCATGCCAGAACTAAAAACCATCCCGACAGTGATTGGCGTCGCGGGAGGGGAAGAGAAAGCGGAAGCCATTATTGCTGCGTTGCATGGTCAATATATTAATGGACTGGTGACGGAAGAACAGACTGCCAAAGCAATGTTGAATTTGCTGCGTTGAACCCTGTATTGACTCTATCCGTGAAATAAGCAGAAAAAATTTGAGGTAAAGCTATAAGTTTAAAAAGTAATAGTTCAAAAAGTAATTAAACTGAGGATAGCATCATGAATCAACGCCGTAGTGCTAATCCATCGGGAAAATATCTGATGGCGCTTGATGCAGGAACAGGGAGTGTTCGTGCAGTGATATTTGATCTTGAAGGGAATCAGATCGCCGCAGGACAGGCTGAATGGATACATCAGCCTGTACCTGATGTACCGGGTTCAATGGAGTTTGATTTAGCGACGAACTGGCGACTTGCATGCCAATGTATTCGTCAGGCGCTGAAAACCGCGGAATTGCCCGCCAGTGCTATTCAGGGGGTGGCATCCTGTTCCATGCGGGAAGGCATTGTGCTTTATAACCGCAATGGCGAGCCGATCTGGGCTTGCGCGAATGTGGACGCGCGTTCCAGCCATGAAGTGAGTGAATTGAAGGCGCTGTATGACAGCACTTTTGAATATGATGTTTACCAGTGTTCAGGGCAAACATTAGCCTTGGGTGCAATGCCTCGTCTGTTATGGTTGGCTCATCATCGTCCTGATATCTATCGTCAGGCAGCGGCTTTAACCATGATCAGCGACTGGCTGGCAAATATGCTCAGTGGCGAGTTGGCTGTCGATCCCTCCAATGCCGGCACGACAGGCATGCTAGATCTGGCAAGCCGTGACTGGCGCCCCGATCTACTTGAGATGGCGGGATTGCGCTCTGATATTCTTTCGCCGGTAAAAGAGACCGGAACCTTGTTAGGTTACGTCACTGAGAAAGCGGCTGCTCAATGTGGATTGAACGTTGGCACACCGGTCATTATGGGCGGTGGCGATGTACAGCTCGGCTGTCTTGGCTTAGGTGTGGTCAAACCTGCCCAGACCGCCGTTATCGGTGGCACTTTCTGGCAGCAGGTTGTCAATCTGCCGGTGCCGGTCACTGACCCGAATATGAATACACGGATAAATCCTCATGTTATCCCTGGCATGGTTCAGGCGGAGTCCATTAGTTTCTTTACTGGCTTAACCATGCGTTGGTTTAGGGATGCATTTTGCGCGGAAGAAAAGCTGTTGGCGGAGCGTCTTGGTGTTGATACTTATAGCTTACTGGAAGATATGGCGGCCAGAGTCCCGGCAGGCGCTTACGGTATCATGCCAATTTTCTCTGATGTGATGCGATTTAAAGCCTGGTATCACGCCGCGCCTTCCTTTATTAACCTTTCCATTGATCCTGAGAAATGCAATAAAGCGACCCTATTTCGTGCGTTGGAAGAGAACGCGGCGATTGTCTCGGCCTGTAATTTGGATCTGATTTCTGCTTTTTCCGCAGTGAAACCGGATTCACTGGTATTCGCTGGTGGTGGTTCAAAAGGAAAATTATGGAGCCAGATTTTATCTGATGTGACAGGATTGCCGGTTCGGGTGCCGATGGTTAAAGAATCAACTGCTTTGGGATGTGCCATTGCCGCCGGAGTGGGAGTGGGGCTTTATGATGCAATGGGGACGACAGGGGAAAAACTGGTGCGTTGGCAACATGAATATCAGCCAAATCCTGAACATTATGAAGTGTATCAAAAGGCTAAACAGGACTGGCAGGCGATATATGCTGATCAATTAACGTTAGTCGATCATGGTTTGACAACTTCATTATGGAAAGCGCCGGGATTATAGCTTGCAATGGATTGATCCACCGTATTGCTAGGTGCGCTTGTGCTGATAGGCGACTTGTGCACCAAGTATTTCTTAATGCCTGAAAATATATAATGTCGTGGTAATGGATTGAGATAACCGTTAATTTACCGGTATTCATGGTCTGTCTCGCCTCAATAATACTGTAATGTTGGTCTGGAATTGAAAGGCACCGACTGTATTTTTTAATATGGGAGTAAATTTAAAAAGAAGAACTTCCGAAAATCTTGGAATAAGCATATCATTCTTAATGAACCGTTTTTAATTGAGATCCCTGTTGCTTACGACTATAACCTATTAAAACATGTAGCTTGATTCGATGCATGATTTATGGATTTGATATACTTATAGAGTGAATTTATATGGACGCAAGAACTGACTATTTTATTCAGTCCGCATTAGAAGTTTTTGGAGAGAATCTCCTTGGTATTGTGGAAACTGATTCATATCTCCGCCAACCCGATTATTCTTCTCGGTGTGTGAGGCATTTTTACGTGATTGTACCTGATAATTTCGCCACAGGTTGCATTACATCACTAAGATACCTTCAGGCGGAGTTTTTTGAGTTTACCCTAAATTATCTTACGATTAGTGAGTTGTCATATTATCCGCCTCATTGTATGTGGCAATTTACTAAGAATCTTTGGCTCTTACGGTCGGAAAAAATAAGTGATGTGGTACTCCCTAGTATCAAAGGAAATCTTGATATATATAGACAAGCAGTTTTTAGCGTTGCTCATATTGCACGTCTTTACTACCTCAGAAACTTGACGCCAAAGACTCACGTTTGGGGAGTACGCCAGCTTGGTTGGGCAATGCGTTACGCCGAATTGGGGCTATATCGTTTGCTCAAATCGGAGGGACTATCCTGTATTCACAAAGATAGTGCGTATGTTTTGAAAGCACCAACAGAAGATCTTAATTGGCTGATCACTTGCAATATATCTTGGCAAAAATTCGAAGAAGAGCTTTTGTCCGATATTAATGTTTTCCGTGATGCAGCGGCACGGTTAAGTAAAATTGCGGAGTACTATTCGACATTATTACAGCACTTGTACCCGGAGACACGAATTGTTCCAGCACAGGGTAAAGTAGATGATCTTCTTTCATTACAACCGCTTATTGATCAAGTGATTATTCTTTTAAAGCAATTTATTGGAGATAGATTATTAGCCTTTTATCTCCACGGTAGTGCTGCCCGGGGTGATATGCGAAGTGGTTCAGATATAGACTCTATTGTTATCGTGGATAAAGTCGATACAGTTATCCTTGAAGCAATTCGCTCAACACAATCTAGGTTCAAAGATTTATCCATCTCCGTATATAGCGAATCGAATGTTCACCAATATCCTAGTTTCAGAGCATATGCGCTTATTAATGGAACTAAGCGTGTCTATGGTAATATTGCTTTAGAAATGGGACCGTCATTGAAAAGCGATATATATGGCATTATTAATAACTTATTTACTATAAGGCAAATAGCTCGTTCTTATCTGATTTCTGGTACATATGGACATCGGGCACATTATATGCTTGGACTGATGATGAAACTCACCGATCATGGTTGCTTACGCCCTTTGCAAATCCTAAAAAGTGGTTTCTATCCAACAAAGAAAACGCAGGTTTTGGAATACTACAGAGACAACGAAATTCTCACCAACATTATTAAATATACGCAAAACCTAAAGGAATGTGAGAATACGCTAAAGCAGAAATTGCTTATTGGAAGTCGAGAGGAATTAGAAAACTTATTCTATTCATTACTTGACGCATGTGAAATAGTGGCAGAGAGATTAAATATGGTACAGGTCGAGAAGTCAATTTTATAGACGGAATGACGCTAGTTCTTTTAGCTAAACATATTACAATGAGTAAGGTATTGATTCGTATCTAAACATCGTCATTAGCTAGTGCAATAATTTAATTATTGTAATCCTATGGATTTCAAAATGGATCGCGGCGGCAAGGGAGTGAATCCCCGGGAGCATAGCAAACTATGTGACCGGGGTGAGCGAGTGCAGCCAACAAAGAGGCAACTTGAAAGATGACGGGTATAATCCTATTTAAAGCAATGTGTCAGTTTAATGCACATAATATTATTAAGAGGAATAAAGTATGACGTCCAAAATCTTACAAAAATCAATTAATGAATTTTTTGAAGTGCAACAATTATCAGACCAAACTATTCTCAAGCCAAATCGAAAAGTAAAGATGAAGATCCTCGATGAGGGTTTAATGCAAACAGCCATCTGTAGAAGTAATGTAGGACGAATCGATGAAAAAGAGTTGAAGTTTGAATACCGAGGCCATAATGTCAGAGAACTGGCAAATAACTATTCTTTTAGTGATGTTGTGTATCTTCTGATTACAGGAAAATTAAATTCAGAAGGAAGTGAAGAGTTTTTGGATATGCTCCATAACAATTACCTGTCAGCACTCAAGCATATTGAAAAATTATCACCAGTAATATTCGATACTACTCCCACTGATTTCCTTGCAATTGCAGTTTTATCTTCGCAGAATAAATGGCTTTCTGACCATTCTATAAAAACAAAGGACGAACGTTTGATAATTACTGCATCTATTTTGGCAACAATAGCTGCCGCAATTGCTATATATGTTCAGAAATATGCTACATCCGAACCTGTATTTAGAACTTTTTTCGATACTAAACATCGATTCTTTGCAAGCTTTTTAGCAACATGTTTTGGCCAACAGTGTGACGATGTAGCAGAAGAAATGTTAAACAAGTTTTTAATTCTTCATGCAGAACATGGACTGAATTGCTCAACTGCAACCGTTAGAGCTGTAGCAAGTTCCGGTGCAGATCCATTTAATGCTGTAACTGCGGGTATTTGCGCATTCAGCGGCCCTCTTCATGGCGGAGCGAGTGAGGAAGTTGGTTTAATGATCGATGATATACATGACAATTCTAAAAATATTAGTACTTTTATTGATGAACTAGTAGAAAGAAAGCAACGTCTTATGGGATTTGGTCATCGAATTTATAAACAACCAGACCCTCGAGCTTCTTACATGAGCGATATTCTTGTCAAACAGAAGGCAAAATTCGATGTTATTTCTTCCTATGTAAATATTTCGCAGGAACTTGCATCAGAAGATGCGGGCTGGCATGGCTTCATCAAGAAACTGGAATACAAAGCCGCAGAGAAAGGGGTTCATCTGGTGAAGCTGGATCAGTGGTTCGCCAGTTCGAAAACCTGTCACTGTTGCGGTCACAAAATGCCAGAACTGCCGCTGCATAAGCGGAGCTGGCCATGTCCTTGCTGTGGTGTCGAACATGATCGTGATATCAACGCGGCGCTCAACATAGAGCGCAAGGGCATACAGGAATTACAGGCGGCGGGGCTCGTCGTTTCTGCCCACGGAGGCCAGCGTAAATCCGTCATAAAGACGGTGGCGGCCTGAGAAGTGGGAAGCCTCGCCGTTTAGAGGGTGTCGCAAAAGGTTAAGGTCACTTTTTCAAGCATCAAGTTAAATTCAATCACTGACTTTGGGCAGCCTGTTATTTGTATGGATAACAGGCTAAAAATAATCCCTAATATCAGAGCCACCGCT
>NZ_RCWE01000027.1 GCF_018448925.1 Photorhabdus akhurstii
TGCATCACTCGCTCAATATCTGGATCACCGGCGCCCTCGGATAAAAAATCTGCCAGATGCGGATTTTTTTTTGCGACTTCCTGCGCCAATTGCCGTATATATTGCAATTCTTGTAGGAATAGAGACTCTTTTTTATTCATAACACACTGTCCTATAAGGTTTTTATCTGGAAAGATGTTTGTGAGGCGATTGCTGTAGCCTCACAAGGGGCATATTTTTCCCAGAGTTGAAATAATCAATTTTTTGTTAGAGAAATAACCTAGTAAAAATCCCATCATCACAGATAAAAGCAGTGCTTATAGCGTGAATAATGGCGAGTTGAATGAGAGGGAGAGAGAGATCAATCCCAGTCAGTTAGTCCCCAAGGATAAGGGGAACAGGGGGTAATTTTTAAATATAGACCATATAATGGCACTTAAGTAATAATTAAATATTCATCAGATAGCAAGAATTTTTTTCAAATTTACAAAAATATAAATTTGTAAGAAAGTGTTACAAATTCGATATGGAGTCAAAGAGATATTAGTCCATCTCGAATTCGCTAATTAAAAAAATATCTTTATTACAATCTCTTACGATGATTAATGGCATTATCTATTTAGTCGTTGTTTTAATAACTTTGTTAATGAGGCCGGAAAGGAGTGGTGAGAAAGGCGAGAATCTTATATGCATACTTCGTCTTTGCATGCGGTTTATATTTCCTATTGGTTGATAGGAATGGCCGTAATAGTAATGCCTGACGTGATAGTTGCTATGTTTAATATCAAATGAGTGATGATAATGATATTAAATACCAGTGCAGCTTGATAGGGCTAATCTGAAAACACCGCAGAAACTGCACTCGATACTGAGTTAAGTATCATCTAATTTCATGGGAAAAATTAATTCAAAGCAAGTACCCATGTTCATCATAGTAACTCATTTGAAACTTTTCCCAATGATGATAGATTTGTCCTATTGTTAAATTCATTCCCAATCCCACAAGAGATGGTAACGATCTCGTGACCAGCGATAATAGAGCGCTAGAAAGGCATTAATATTGTTAATGGGAAATTGTTCGAAGTCGAAATCTTCATCTTCATCCAAATAAAGTAGTTCACTTATCCATAGCCGCGTTTCTGCATATTCCTCATGGCAAGGATCATTCAGTATTGCGATTAAATCTTCATAACCATCAATCCCGCCGGTATCTTCCAAGGGACAAGCGCGAGCGCCATCCAGACAATAAAAAGGAAGCGGGAGGTTATTGGCAGGATAATGACTGTTTTCTAAGGTAATTTCATGTTCCCATTCATCGCCAAGATCATAGAGATAGGTAAAAGATCGCCCTTTTTGTTTAATCAGATCAGACAGACGGTATAAATCTTCTTCCTTGCCATCAGATGAGCTTTCTGGCGTTTCTGTTAGTCGCAGTTTGCCAATACGGAATTCATGTAGATGACTATCCTGCCATCCCATTACGATTTGTATCACGTCATGCAGCCTGTCAAATGAAATAGAGGCTGGAACGACAAATTGCCGCCAAATAGCAGGTTTTGAATCTATAAGTGTTATTTTTAATTGATAGAATTTTTCATTCATCGCTAATCTCCTAATGGTTTTGAGATGATTCTTTCTGTGTGTGCTATCTATTGTCAATATTTTATTGAGTTTTCTTGGCTGGATTTACTGGAATACCAACATGTTTGGCTGTTGTATGAAAAGCTTAGGGCATGTCATCAATTGCAGCAGCTAATGTTCATAATAGCTTTTAATAACCAATAACTTGACCTGACTAGCTTTCTCTTTACTGAGTATCGATTACGAGGATAATGTTTCTTTAAGATGTACAGTGTTTAAGATAGATATTTCCACTATTTTTCAGTTAGTTACCATTGCAGTCGGATATATGCCTTCGTGCATAGGTTACTTATTAAGTATAGTTTAAAATTGCGATCAGGATCGATATAGTCAGAGTTTTTGCTATTAACAAAAAAAACGCATATTATTTACATGTTGTTAATCAAATATTGAAGATTAATAACTGTCCTGGCTCAGGGAATCCTTAACTAAAGTTACAGATAAATGAGTAAGGTGTTTTTTTACGCGGTTAGTTTAATGGTTCAGTGTAGCAATCTGAATGGCGCTGCTTGAAGCTGTATCATGATGGTAGTTGATTAACCGCAGATTTTCTTATTGTAAAGTTACTCCTACCAATAAGAAAAGGTGATGAATTTTTGGTGTTTTATTGTATAGATTTAAAGGAAATGAGTGAGTATGCTATTGAGTAAAAAAATCAAAGAAAATTTCACTTTGATATGTTTATTTGGTTTTATTTCATTGGCCCATTTAAGCCTTGGATATCAGCTAAAGTTTATATATGTATTTAGTGCTTTTTCAATACTGATATTATTGTCAAGTTTGAATAAATATATATATTATATTTTTGTATGCATGATTGGATTAATGAGTGTAATCTATTCTCCCGTAGGGTTGAATTATGGTTGTCCTGATATCAATTCAGTAGGGTCTTTAATTTATACTAATAAAAATGAAGCTGTCGAGTTTATCAGTGGGTTGCCTCTTTTTACCTATTTAGTGGTGTCGGCTACTATTATATTAATGACTTTATCTTTAAAGGTAAGGATAACGCTAAAGAGAAAAAGTATAATATTCCTGTCACTGTTTTTTGTATTATCAGCTTTTTGGTCACCGGTAAAAGGGTATATAAAATCTGATTTCGATCCTAACTTTAATCTATTGGCATCAGGATTACCCGAAATTAGATTTCTTAGTGATGTCGTTGAGAGCTATAAAGAGGTTAATTCAGAAAGGATCAGGTTCGCTGAAATAATAAAACAGAAAGACTCTTGGCAGCCGGTGGTAAAAGAGGATAAATATGAAACCTATATCATGGTCATTGGTGAAAGTGTTCGAAAGGACTTTATGAATGCGTATGGTTTCCCTTATAACAATACGCCGTGGCTGGACAAGGCGAATGGCAAGATATTTACAAATTACATCTCATCAGCGGCATCGACTCAGTTATCTTTGACTAATTCACTGGCTCTGAAAGGCGAGAATGCGATCAATTTGAATGATAGTGTCATAACGTTGGCGAAAAAAGCGGGGTTTTATACCTATTGGATATCTAATCAGGGGATGAAGAGTGCTTTTGATTCTCCGGTGGCGTTGATTGGACAGCAGGCGGATAGTGTCCATTTCCTGAAAAGCGGTAGTTCTGATGACCGGCGTTATTTGCCTGATGATAAATTGATGCCTTATGTTAAAGAGGCATTAATACCAGAAAAGAAGAAAAAACTGATTGTTATTCATCTAATGGGATCTCACCCACAGGCATGCGTCAGAACGAATGGGAAATATGATCTGTTCTTACAATCGGAAGAAATTTCTTGTTATGTTAAAAGTATATCTAATACAGATAAGTTACTTTCTGAAATTGCGGCTGAGGCTAATCATCATCATGTAAGATGGACGATGCTTTATTTTGCAGATCATGGGCTTTCTTTTGTTGAGAAAGGAACCGATCAAGAAAACCTGACACATGATGATGAAAATAAACAGAGTTTTCAGGTGCCGTTTTTTATTACCGGCGGTGATTACGCTTATCGTGAAGAGATAACAGCACAAAGAAGCGGATTGCATTTTCTGACGCTATTTTCTGAATGGCTTGGAATAAGAGAAAAGAATATTCCCGATGATTGTAATATGATATCTAATAGTCAATGCAGTGGGCAAGATAAGATTGTTACCTTTAAAAATGAAGTTAAAGATTATGATCAATTAAATGACGATCTCCCCGATACACAATTCTTGTCGAAGAATATCAATTGATAATTTAATCATTGAGTAAAATTGAATGAAAATAAGGGGTTTCTTCTTTGAAGAAATCCCTTTTACAATCGCTCACACCTTAGTTAAGTGCTGATGACATATATTGTCTTACCTTTTAAAAGAATACTAATCTGTTTATGAATTAATATCGTTATGATATTAATCTGATATGGATTATTTTTTTTAAAATAAATTATCGATAGGATTTGGCGGTGTCTAAAAAGATTTCTGATAAATATACAAGTAATTTTCTTATCTAAACTGTGATTTATACCAGTAGTTATTTCAGGTTTAGTAGTTAATTATTAGAATGATAGAGGGCTCTTAGTGCAATTTAATCCAATGAAGGGGTGCAAAAATGAATCAAACTGTAGATGTTCTTATTTGTGTGGATGTTGATTATATTATTAATGATTACAATAAACTAGGAACAAATCCGGACAACCCTACACTGGTAGATAATAAATATTTTCATTATATTACTAATAATGAAAACGCTGATGTACCTAAAGATAATGCTACGGGTGGATTGATAGTAAAAATGGGTGTCGACGATACTATCAGATGGAGAGTAATATCTTTAACGCAACAATTGATACACTCAGTAAATTTATACAAAAAAACTAAAGAAAATAGCTATAAAGCGATAGCTCCGCTAAAATATACTCAGGAAGCAACAAAGGTCGCTTATCCAGAACAAGATAATAATCAATTACCCGGTACACCGTTTAAATATGGCATAGAATCTATAACACAATCCTATATGGAATCAAAAGGTAAGAAATCAGGTAAAGAAAAATTGACTTTTATAATAAGCATACATTATAACCTCGAGTTAATTGGGTATATTTCTCATAGCTCTTTTGTTCACGTTTTATAAATTACAAAATTAATATAAGATAATGGGGACGACATTATGAACACTGCTGATATTGATAATGCTGAATTTACTAAGAGTATAGATATTTTAATCTGTATTGATGTGCAATCTATTTTAAATAAATTGAATAAAAATAAACTAAGTCTGAGCCAGGATTATAAAAAGCCAACTAAGATTGATGATAATTTCTTCTATTATATTACCACTAAAAATCAAGCATATTCTCCCGAAAAAAATTCTACAAATTCACTTAAAGTTACAGGTAAGGTAGGTGATATAGTTAGGTGGCAATCTTCTAGCATATCTGCTCAATTTAATTATAAAGTGTTTTTATATCATATGGAAAAGAAAGGTGCGAATGATTGCATTTCCCAACCAATGACTATATATACATTAACTAATGTTGTTGTCCCGAAGCTTAAAAAAGCTCTAACGCTTCCGGAAGAAAATAGTATTGAATTGGCACAAGCTCCTTTAGCCGATTTTATCCATGAAAAAAGACATATTTACTATCAAAAATCTACGCTGCGTAAGCCAGGTATAGTTCAATATGCATGGTATATATCTATTTATGATAATTTAAATAAACTTGTTGGTTATTGCAATCATACCCCATTAACTAGTGTCGTTATTTCTGAGGATTAATTGTAATCTAATTATTCAACTAGCTAATGTAACTTAGTATTTTTTAATATACGCGTTACGCCAAGGATAGGCAGAATTACATTTAATATAAAAATTAAGCGTTTCACTGTTATATTACTGACTGAATATATAAAAATTATTATCATTTTATTATTAAACTAGAAATTTATAATTAGATTAATTATTCGATGTTTTATTCTTCCATATGAAAGGTTAAAACCACCGACTTTAGTCGGTCAGCTTTAGCTGAGATACTGTGTTGCATGGGAGGTGCAACATGGATTACAGATACGGTAGTCACACAGTATTTCAGATTGAATACCATTTTGTGTGGGTAACGAAATACAGGCACAAAGTGCTGATAGGTGAAGTAGCAATACGGGTGCGCGAGTTAGTTCGTCAGACATGTGAAGCATTTGAAATCAGGATATTAAAAGGGGTCGTGAGCAAAGATCATGTTCACATACTGGTGAGTAGTCCCCCGACATTATCTCCCTCAGAAATCATGAGGAGACTGAAGGGAAGGACAGCGAGTAAGTTGTTTGAAGAGTTTTCGCATCTAAAGAAACGCTACTGGGGTCAGCATTTTTGGGGCAGAGGCTATTTTTGTGCGACGGCGGGTCAGTTAACGGAAGAGATGATAAAGGCTTATCTGGAGCATCATTTTGAACCAAACCCGGATGATAACTTCAGGATGGACAATTGACGCATCGTTCAGCCGATGCGTATCCGGACTTTCAGTCCGTTAATCACTAACCCACCGACTTTAGTCGGTGGTTGTTGAGTTTTAAAAACTATGATTTATATCAGTGGTTTTTTTGAACTTAATTATTAATATAATAGATGATTGTTAAACAATCTAACACTTTATTGTGAAGGAGAATAGATATGAGCGACGCTATAGCGATTTCGAAATATCAAACTGTAGATATTCTTATTTGTGTGGATGTAGAAGCTATTCTCAGTAATTATGATTTAAGTAAATCAAAAACACTAGGGACAGCGAAATCAGTACATAACAAATATTTTTATTATGTAACAAGCAATGGAAATCTTTATACTCCTAAAAATAATGCTAAAGGAGAATTGGAAGTAATTATTAACGTTGCTGATGACATTAGATGGAGGCCAATGTCTTTGACACAGCAATTTGAATATACGGTACTTTTATGCCATATGAGATTACAAGCTGATGACGGCGGTGATGTTACGCTTATAACATTACCGCAACTTGATTATGGTGATATTTCTATTCCTTATTTGGCTAAAGATGATAATAATAATATCAATAGTGTGGTATATAAAAGAGATGGAGAAAATAGTGGCGGATTAATAACAAGATATTATCACCAATCAACAGCTCAGAGGGCAGGACGCGGTTCGTATGTCTGGTATATGAAAATATATCGTAAAAAACAACTCATTGGATATATTGGTCATGATCCTTTCATTACAGTTCTAGATGATTAAATACTTATAAAACCAATATATAAAAATAGGAATAGTATTATGAATAACATTGAATATACAGAGCTGGATGATGTAAGACCCATTATTGGTGTACAACTGATTGATGTTCTTGCCATTGTTGATGTGAAAGCTATCACAAACGATCTTGGTAATTCCATTAGTCAGGACCCTAGTAAACCAACGGTAATGGATGATAAATACATTTATTACATTACTTCTCAAAATAATATCTATATTCCCAAAAATAATGCTCAAGCTACACTTTTAATTCAAGGTAAGGTAGGTGATATCGTTAGATGGCGAGCTTCGACACTATCGGCTCAATTTGATGATCAGGTATTTCTGTATCATATGGAAGGGGTAGGCGCCAAATCGCTAGTTTCGCCACCAATCCTGACTTCAGCGATATCTCAAGTTGCGGCCCCAAGTAAAGAGGCAACATTAGGAACTAACCAAGACTATCCGGTAGTACTGGAAACTCGTAATATTTTCAATCAAGGATCTAAATTACGTACTCCAGGTATAGCCAAATATTCATGGTATATATCCATTTTCGAAAGATGGAATGTTAAAGACAACACGGGTAATCTTATTGGTTATCTTGCTCATTCTCCAAATATTCAAGTAGTTGATTAAATTCAACATTACCTAAAAATTGAATAAATCAACCATGAAATATTAAAAGTTGGTAAGTTATCACTGGAAAATAGAGTATAATTTCCAGTGATTTTACTTTATTTTCGATGATTAATTGTAATCTAATTATTTAATTAACTGATATAACTTAATATTTTAGTTTGCTGAATTGATATATGCGTTACGCCAAAGATAGGCAGAATGATATTTAATATAGAAATTAAAAGTTTCACTGCCATATTACTGACTAAACATATAAAGTTTCTCCTTATTTTATTATTAAACTAAAGGTTTATAGTTAAATTAATTACTCGATATTTTATTTTTCACTCAGTGTTTTTATTGTTAATTATGGAAAAAATAATTTCATAGTTAAATATCAGGAAAGTATAACTTTAACGCAAGAGAGAATGTTGAATTACTTATGTTTACAATTAGTAATTTAATACTAAAAATAATAATTTTGCGCTCCAATATTAATATGAATCTTATTTATATCTTGAAAAATTATTATAAAAATACAAGTAATTTGATTTTAAAAACTATGATTTATATTAGTGGTTTTTTTGATCTTAATTATTAATATAAAAGATGATTGTTAAACAATCTAACACTTTATTGTGAAGGAGAATAGATAATGAGTGACGCTATAGAGAGTTCTGGATATCAAGTTGTAGATATTCTGATTTGTGTAGATGCGGAAGCCATCGTTAGTCATTATGATTTAAGTAAATCACAAACATTAGAAACTGCGAAAGTGGTATCTAACAATTACTTTTATTATATAACAAGTACTGGGAATCTTTATGCTCCTAAAAATAATGCTCAAGGAGAGTTGGAGATAACCGTCAATGTTGCTGATGACATTAGATGGAGACCAATGTCTTTGACGCAACAATTTGAATATACAGTGCTTTTATGCCACATGACAGGAACAGCAATTGGCGGTAGTGATGTTACGCTTATAACATTACCGCAACTTGATTATGGTGATATTTCTATTCCTTATTTGGCTAAGGCTGATAATAATAATATAAGTAGTGTAGTTTATAAAAGAGATGGGGAAAGTCATGGTGGACTAATAACACGATATTATCATCAATCAACAGCTCAGAGAGAGGGATACGGCCAATATACCTGGTATATGAAAATATATCGTAAAAGACAACTTATTGGATATGTCTGTCATGATCCTTTCATTAAAGTTCTAGATAATTAAATACTTGTAAAACCAATGTATAAGAATAGGAACAGTATTATGAATAATATTGAACATACAGAGCTGGATGATGTAAGGCCAATTATTGGTGTACAACTGATTGATGTTCTTGCTATTATTGATGTAAAAGCTATCACAAACGATCTCGGTAATTCTATTAGTCATGACCCTAGCAAACCAACGGTAATGGATGATAAATATATTTATTACATTACCTCTCAAAATAATATTTATGTGCCCAAAAATAATGCTCAAGGTACACTTTTAATTCAAGGTAAGGTAGGGGATGTAATTAGATGGCGAGCCTCAACGCTATCAGCCCAATTTGATGATCAGGTATTTCTGTATCATATGGAAGGGGTGGGCGCCAAATCGTTAGTTTCGCCACCAACCCTAACTTCGGCTGTATCTCAAGTTGCGGCCCCAAGTAAAGAGGCAACGTTAGGGACTAACCAAGACTATCCAGTCGTACTGGAAACGCGTAATATTTTCAATCAAGGATCTAAATTACGTACTCCAGGTGTAGCAAGATATTCATGGTATATATCCATTTTCGAAAGATGGAATGTTAAAGACAACGTTGGTAATCTTGTTGGCTATCTTGCTCATTCTCCAAATATTCAAATAGTTGATTAAATTTAACATTATCTAAAAATTTAATAAATTAACCATGAAATATTAAAAGTCAACAGGCTATCACTGGAAAACAGAGTATAATTTCCAGTGATTTTATTTTCTTCATTCCGGCGAAAATATCCATTCATGCAATAATGGAAATTATTATTAAAATTATCCTTAAATAGATGTTTTTATTTAATTGTTTTATTGGTTAATTTCCAAAAAAAACTATTTCAAACGTAATTATAAGAAATAATAAGTGGTGTCTTATGATGTGGATAATGGGTTTGTTGTATAAAAAATCCTCATCAAGAGATGGACGAGGACTTTTACCATTGGATAATTAGATGATTTTTTTGTTTCAAAGAGAAATAGTTTCTCATACTACATATCTTACATAAAAAGAGATATTGAAATTAATCGAGTCCTTTTGCAGGAACCTCCCATATCTTGAAGAATCGTTTTACATTGCTTGCGGTGTAAATAACGGTATGGGATATATTTCGATGACCGAGATAATCTTGAATAAGGCGTGTATCTCTTCCTAAATCAGCGAGAGCATAACCACAAGCATGTCTTAACATGTGTGGATGAGGTGAAATATTAACTAATGCTTGCTTGCCATAACGTTTTAATAAACCATAAACTTGCTGGCGTGAAATAGCTCCTGATTTTTGTGATAAAAAGACCCATTCTGTATCTGATTCTCGCCAACTCTTTCTAATATTAAACCATTGATTTAGCGCTTTAATTTCTTCTGGTATTAACGGGTGTGTGGTTGATAATCCCCCTTTTAATCGCCTGACATGAATAATTTCTGAGCTAAGATCAAGATCGGATAATGTTAGATTACAGAGTTCGCTCACTCTAAAACCATGAATAAAGCACATCAATAACATGCAATAATCTCGCTCGGCGTGACGTCCCTGACGTGCTTTTTCTAAAATCGCATTAATTTCATATCTGGTCAAAAACTTACGTTTCTTCATGAAAATAATTCCTGTGCAATTGGGGCGGATAGTTATAGGTAGAAAAATAATATTAATCTACCGGAATATATCAATTAATAGAACTTTTATAAAATTATTAGCTGGTAACTCTAATTATTTTGACCAAAATCTATAATTATCGTTTTTAGATAGTTATAGATAGCCATTTTTTAATAGAAAATATCAGCTTGTAAGCTTTGTAATTATATATATGGAAATTATTTAACAATAAAAAGAAACTAAACAGAATGCACCAAACTGTAAATATGTTCCTATAAAACGACTGATTAAGTCAAATTTTGTGTAATGCCAAATTGCCAATGTTTAACTATTTATAATAGCTGGTTTTTTTTCATTGTTTTTTACTATTTTTTACACGCTGCCATTAATTTATTGTAAAAAATTAGTAGGTTCATCTGAATTCAATCAAATATTAATCGATTAATTAGATTATAAGTTCGAATTAATATCTTTTTTCGAGTGTTAACTCCGAAATATTATGTCCTCTTAGTGTTTTTGACTGAAAAAAACAGTTTGGTGCATTTTGTTTGGTTTAGAAAATATTAATCCGAGATTTTTAAACTGTTTTGCACTGAATATTGGGTGCATGGAGCTGGAATCCTGCACGGTTATTTTTTTTATGGTATTGGGTATTTTATCCTTAAATTCAAGGAATTAATTCACATGATATTGAATAAATTGGTTATGGCCCTGGGGTTAGGAGTAGCTTTGGCTGCGGGTTCTGTAAATGCAGCGAATCCTAGCCAAGGTCACGGAACGGTGACTTTTACCGGGTCTATTACTGATGCACCTTGTTCTATCACCCCGGAAACGGTTGATCAGGTAGTTCCAATGGGTTCTATTTCTAGCGCATCTTTGCAAAACGGTGGCCGTTCTTCTTCCACGCCATTCAAAATTTCTTTAGATAACTGTACGACTGAAACGATAAGTACAGTCACTACGACGTTTGTCGGCGCTAAATCTAGCATTACCGGCGGTGATGGTTTGCTAGGTATCGAAGGCGTTGCTAAAGGTGCGGGTATTGCGATCACTGATGCGGGCGGTAACAAAATCAAACTAGGGACTCCCTCACCGGCTGTAGCTCTGCATGATGGTAATAATGATCTGCATTTTGCTGCCTATCTTCAGGGGGATACTTCACCTGATGCCGTTGTTCCGGGTAATTTCACCGGCATTGCCAACTTCCAGCTGACTTATCAATAAGTCTTTTCATGCATGGAAACGCTGACAGGGAGGCGGGCGTTTCCTAATTAAAAGTTTTGAATAAGTTTAGCTGGAGAGACGTTATGAGTCGATATGCTGCCGTTGTTGTAGTGCCCTGCCTGTTAATGTTTTCCTGTGTTATTGAAGCTGAAACGGCAGCTCCACGAGGAACACAAGGATATGGTCGCGTTAGCATGCAAGGCACCATCATTGATACGGCCTGTGCGATTGACGCAGGTAGCCGTGACCAGACGATTGAGTTAGCCACGATCCCGGTAAGCCGGATGATACATGATGGACAGGGACCAGCACGCCCCTTTTCCATCCGTTTGATTAACTGTGTTCTGACTTCCGCCACTTTGGGTAAACCTGATTGGCGCCACTTTCAGGTAACGTTTGACGGCGTACCGGATGGGAACAATTTCCGCTTATTGGGTGTGGCTCAAGGAGTAGCGTTACAAATTACCGACATGTACGGCAATCAAGCGTACCCGGGAACTCCACTACCGGTGGGAGACTTACAGGCAGGGCGGATGACGCTTAATTACGCGATGCGATTGGTGGGTAATCACCAGTTATTGCAAGCAGGGCAGTATCGAACCTCTGTTCGGTTCAGGCTGGATTATTACTAATCATCGATCTGGGAATGCTATGGCTTTATTTTTGGGTTCGACCACTGAATATGACAAAGTGGTCTCGGTTCGGTGTGTCCTGAAACCTCTTATTATTTCGGTATTGCTTGCTTTAATAGGTACTCACGCTGTGTATGCGGAAGAGGAAATTGAATTTAATACGGACGTGTTGGATGTTCAGGATCGTTCTCGGATTAATTTAAAAGAGTTTTCCCGTGCGGGTTATATCATGCCGGGGGATTATCAGATGGCGATACGTCTGAACAAGAGCGAATTGCCGGAAATGCCGGTCACTTTTATGGCGCCGCCGGATGATCCTCAAGGAAGTGTGGCGTGTTTGCCGCCTGAATTGGTGAAACAGTTAGGGTTGCGGGCGGAATGGGAATCAAAGATTACCTGGTGGAACAATAACCAGTGCCTGGAGACTAAAGCGCTGCCGGGCATGACGGTGCGCGGTGATCTGAGCAGTGACACGTTATACCTGAGTATGCCTCAAGCCTATCTCGAATATAGCTCGCCAGACTGGGACCCGCCGTCACGTTGGGATGAAGGGATTTTCGGGATGATGTTTGATTATAACGTCAATGCTCAGGTCTCTAAGCCGACGAAGGGAAATGAAAATCAGAATGTCAGCGCCAATGGTACGACCGGGATAAATTTGGGCGCGTGGCGTCTGCGGGCAGACTGGCAATCACAGTATAACCACACCACGGGGCGGGGAGGGAGCACTGAGAAAAACTGGGATTGGAGCCGTTATTACTTATACCGGGCCATACCACGTTGGAATGCCAAATTAACCTTGGGCGAGGATTACCTCAATTCAAATATCTTTGACAGCTTCCGTTTTACTGGGGTGAGTCTGGTGACGGATGACAATATGTTGCCTCCGAACCTGCGAGGCTATGCGCCGGAAGTGACAGGAGTGGCGAAAACCAATGCCAGAGTGACTATTCGTCAGCAGGGACGGGTATTGTATGAGACCCAGGTTGCGCCAGGGCCATTCCGTATTCAGGACATTAATGACGCAGTGAGCGGCAAACTGGATGTTCGGGTAGAGGAGCAGGATGGCGGTTTACAAGAATTTCAGATCGATACCGCGAATATTCCTTATTTAACCCGTCCGGGCCGGGTGCAGTACAAACTGGCGGCGGGGAAGCCAACCAACTGGAAGCATCACAGTGAAGGATCGGGCTTTGGTATCGGCGAATTTTCCTGGGGAGTAAACAACGGTTGGTCATTGTACGGCGGGATACTGGGAGCCGGGGATTATAATGCGTTGTCGTTGGGGGTTGGTCGTGATCTGATGACCTTCGGAGCGCTCTCCTTTGATGTCACTGAATCCCGCGCCCATTTACCGGCTGAGGATCAAACGTTGACTGGCGGCTCTTATCGTCTCAGTTATTCCAAGCGTTTTGAGGAGTATGACAGCCAGGTGACTTTTGCCGGTTATCGTTTCTCGGAACGTGACTTTATGAGCATGAGCCAGTATCTGGATCGTCGTTACCACGATGGTGATGCAGAGAGCAATAAAGAACTTTACACCATTATGTTGAACAAGCAGTTCACGCATATTGGTGCCAGTATCTACCTGAATTACAGCCACCAGACTTACTGGAATCGTTCGAATAACGATCGTTATAACGTATCAATATCACGCTATTTTGATATTGGCAGTTATAAGAACATTAACCTGAATCTGTCTGCTTACCGTAATAAATATGAAGGTAAAAATGACGACGGGATGTATATGACGTTATCCCTGCCGTGGGGTAATTCAGGAACTATCAGTTATAACGCAATGGCCAATCGGGAAGGTAACTCCCACACGGTAGGTTATTACGATCGAATTAATGAAAACAGTAACTATCGTTTAGCGGTTGGTACCAGTATTGATGGCAAGGCCGCGGCTAACGGTTATTTAACCCATTACGGCGATCGTGCTCAACTGACGACCAGTGCGAGTTATCAGGATGGACGTTATACCACGGCAGCGCTTTCTATCCAGGGGGGCATGACCGTGACGCCGAAAGGCGCGGCGCTGCATCGCATTAATATGCCGGGGACCACCCGTTTGATGGTGGATACCGATGGTGTCGGCGGCGTACCTGTGAAAGGTTTCGGCGCGATTACCCATACCAATATGTTCGGTAAAGCGGTGATCTCTGATGTGAACAACTATTACCGCAACAGTGCGAGTATTGATTTAAACAAACTGCCGGACAATGTGGAGGCAGTACGGTCGGTACAACAGGCAACACTGACGGAAGGGGCGATTGGTTATCGTAAATTCCAGGTGATATCCGGTGAAAAAGCGATGGCGCTGATCCGCTTGCCGGATGGTAGCGTGCCGCCGTTTGGGGCAACGGTACTGAATAAGGACCAACGGGAGATCGGTATCGTCAGTGATGGTGGGAACACCTACCTGAGCGGGATAAATCCCGGAGAGAAACTGAATGTGCGTTGGGATGGAGAATTGCAGTGTGTGATTGAGCTGCCACATCAATTACCAAAAGTGGAAGAGATGGCTTCGTTATTACTGCCTTGCCAACTGGCCGACGGTAATAAACAGCCATGATTTTAATTGACTGGCAGCGTGAAAACCTTATTGCTGTCACCGAAGTGTATCGCGGTGATCTGTAATGATTATTCTAAGCATGAGTAATTGAGAGCATGAAATTGAACAATACAATCAATGTAATCACGATAGCTATCTTAAGTCTGTCAGTGATCAGTGAGTCAATGGCGGCTATTGCGCTGGATCGTACCCGCGTTGTGTTTAACGGTGAGGACAAATCCACCAGTATGGATATCAGCAACCAGAACAAAGAGTTGCCGTATCTGGCGCAGGGATGGATAGAAGATGAACAGGGTAACAAAATCAATGGTCCGTTAGTGGTGACGCCGCCGGTACAGCGGGTGGAGCCGGGCGCTAAGAGCCAGGTGAAAATACAGTCACTGCCAACCATCGCACAGTTACCACAAGATCGGGAAAGCTTGTTCTATTTTAATTTGCGTGAAATTCCGCCGCGCAGTAAGAAGCCGAATACCTTGCAGATTGCGTTACAAACTCGGATCAAGCTGTTCTATCGTCCGAAAGCCATTTTTGCCAGCCGTACCGATTTGGATAATCCGTGGCAAGAGAAGATGACTTTGACGCGTCAGGGAGACCGATATCAGGTGAACAATCCGACACCGTATTACATCACCGTGGTGGATGCATCAAGCCAGCTTAAGGGCGAGACGGCGGCGGGATTTAAACCGTTTATGATAGCGCCTAAAAGTAGTGCGGTGCTGAGTGGCAGTACCGGGGAGTTAGGGAGTGCGCCGGTACTAACGTATGTCAATGATTATGGCGGCCGACCGCAATTAACTTTTAATTGTGCGGGGAACCATTGTCAGGTGACTAAACATTCGTCGTGATGGGTAAAGTCGGGAGGGGCGACAATGAACATCAAGCGGATAAGTTGCGTACTGGCACTGGCGATCTGGCTGATACCGATGACGGAGAGTCAGGCGAGGGAGACGCGGGCAGCAGATATAGATGGGCTGTACGGTGAACTGCATGTGTTTGGTGGGCTGACTGAGGCGGCCTGTCGACTGGACATGACCTCTGCATGGCAGGAGGTGAATCTGGGGAACACGCCAAACAGTGACTTACGCCAGCCAGGTGATAAAGGAACACCGATACCGTTCACATTGAAGTTTCGTGACTGTCTAAGAACTAAAGGGGCAGTCAATGACAGTCGGACCGGCAATCTGACGTGGGATCAGTTACAGCCGGTGGTAACGGTTAGTTTTGCGGCGCCGGCGGATCGCGATTATCCACATTTGGTGCGGGTGACGGGTATCACCGGGTTGGGGTTACAGATAACAGATACCGCGAATAATGATATCCGGTTGGGAGAGCGGGGACGCCCCCGTTTTACGGCGTCGGGGCAGGACAGCTTGGAATATTACGTGACGCCGGTGCGGACGCCGAGAGCGCTAGGGATTGGGCAATATCGCGCGGTAGTGGATTTCAGGGTGAATTATGACTAATTCTCTGTGTTCTCTTTTTCAGTGTTCTCTGCGAATAGAAAGGCAGTATCGCAGGCAGAAAAAATGGAGCGTATTACTGTTTAGCTGTTTGTTGAGTGTAAATGCTCAGGCTGATTTACTGACAAATTTAGCCGCAAGACCTGTCAGTAATTTTGCGGGTAAAACACCGGTCAATATTTACGGCGTGGTTATCGCTCCTCCACCTTGTGTGATTAATAACGGCAATACTATTGATGTAGATTTTGGCGACGTGATGATTACCCGCATTGATGGGGTTAATTATATGCAACCCGTTAAATACACCGTGAGATGTGAAAAAATGCCGGCTAATGCGATGAAAATGATGATATCGGGTAACGCTGCCAGTTTTGATCGAACGGTGTTACAAACCAATCACGCTGGGCTAGGCATCGCTGTTATTCATAACGGGCGAAAATTGCCCGTCAATGACTGGATGAAATTTAGCTATCCTAATTTTCCTGAGTTACATGCGGTGCCGGTAAAAGATATGGCTGCGGTATTGAAAGGCGGCGACTTTGGCGCGGGTGCAACCATGATGGTTGAATACCAGTGAACGGGAGACATGCAATGAACCCTCTGATCTATCGTGTTTTCTGGGGTGCGTGCCTGGGGTTAATCAGTGTGATGCCGGGACAGGCGGCAGATAATATGTGGTTTCACGGCACACTGCTTGAAGCGCCCTCTTGCGTGATTAATGACGGCAATATGATTGATGTCTATTTTGGTCGCAATGTTGGCATCCATCAGGTGGACGGGGTGAATTATACCAAGCCCGTGAATTACCAGTTGGTATGTGCGCCTAATCTCTCAGGTTGGAGTTTAGGATTAACGGTGATTGGCCCGCCAACCTCATTTGATGCTGCCGCGTTGCAAACCAATATTACTGATTTAGGCATTCGTCTGACGTTGGATGGTAAAGCGTTCACCCTTAATGAGCGTATTCCGGTGGCATCACAGAAACAGCCGGTGATACAAGCGGTGCCGGTGAAAAAACCAGGAAGTACGTTGCCGGAAGGGGCATTTGAAGTGACGGCGACATTGCTGGCGGAATACCAGTGAAAGGAAACTTAATGAAATATTTAAAATTATTCGTGTTGCGTGTTGGTTTTATGGTTATTGCTGCCACGGTTTATGGTCATCAAGTGGTACAGGCTGCGGATAATATGCGTTTTCACGGTGTATTGGTTAAAGAACCTTGCACGATTAAACCGGGTGATGAAGATATCCAGCTCGATTTTGCAACAATTTCTGAAAAATATTTATATCTGCATGGTAGGACCCATAGCGAACCTTTTCTACTCAGGTTATCTGGTTGCGATATGAGTGTGGGTAAATCGATTAAATTGACATTCAGCGGCATAGAAAATACGCAATTGCCGGGCTTATTAGCGTTAAGTGCAGGGAGTCAAGCCTCTGGAATTGCCATCGGTATAGAAACGGCAGAAGGCAAACGGCTGTTGTTGAATAAAGAGGGGGAAGAGTATCCGTTAAAAAAGAGGGAAAACTTGATTGTACTGCAAGCATATGTGCAGGCAGAACCTGCTGCGCTAGCTAACCAGACGATTAAGCGAGGCGCATTTCATGCGATTGCGACATTTAATCTGAATTATGACTAACTTGCACGGTTTTATTAGGTAACTAAATGAAAAAGTTATTCTCTGTTTGCCTGGTACTTTTATCGCTGTTTTCATCAAATGCGGTTGCATCGATATTTTCATATATCACTAAATCCGAGGGGATTCCGACAAATGCCTATTATACTTTTGTCATTGAACGTTGGGACCCAGAAAACGATTTTACGCCAAATCCTTGTTATGGTTATTCTGCGTGTTGGATATCGGTTAACCATCGCCATTTTGTTGATGGTTATTCAGGGCAGCCCTATAGGATATTTAATACTCGCGTGGAAAGATTTAAGACCATGAAACAAGTGCAAGCGGAGATATTGAAATATACCAGTTTTCCGATCACCGGAGTTGCAAAACATTTTGGTCCTGCGATTCGATCGCATCAGGAATGTGTCGGGCTATTTTATGAAACTGATCAAAATGGTTTTCATGGAAGATTATTACCTGGATCTTTATGTGGCGTTGCGCCGCCGCCGATAGGATTTTGTCAGGTCAGTGAAGGCTCCGTTGAACTTAATTACGGTAGTATTGATGAGGCAAAACTGGAAGGCGCAACCAGAGCGGAAAATATTAATGTGACCTGCAATGTAGACATCGAGATTATCGTGACAGCGACGGGGCCAGATCGGGGATTCGTACCGTTAAGAAGCGATGGTAGCTTGAAAGCTAAATTGCTATTAAATGAGAAAAACGGTGAAGACGGTGTTGCTGTATTTGTACCGGCTGGCGGAAATGTACCCGTTACAGTGAAATCAATTTTACAGAAAAATGGCAGAGTAGAGGCAGGACCTTTCTCAGGATCAGGGGCAATAATTTTGGCGATGCCATAAAAAGGTGTTTTTTTAATTTAAGGGCTGGGATGAAAATGAAACAAGATCATCTATTAGTAGGGAAGCGTATTCAAAAAAGAAGGAAAGAGTTGGGTATGACCGCCGCCAAATTGGCGGAAAGAATAGGTATTAGTCAGCAACAACTCTCACGTTATGAGAGAGGGATAAACCGAATTAATTTATCCCATCTGGTGCGGATCGCTTCAATATTGGAGACGCCGATAAACTGGTTTTTCCTTGATTGTAGTTATCCTGTAGCCAATAACAGCATCAATAAATTAACAGACCAATATATCCCTATTGCGGAGGCTACATTGGGTAAATTTGGATGTTAACTGATCTCGATGCCAATCGGGGGATCTATAAACCAGTTGATGACTGAGTTTTGTGACCGACGGAACGGTCACTTTTATGATTTATTCGTTAGCCGTGTTATTACCACAACGTTATTACCACAAATTAAAAAGTCCATTCTTATTTATCTCCCCCTTTTGACGAAGTTATTAAAGTTCAGATAGTAATTTAATTAAGGAACAAATACTCACGACACCATAACGTTCAGGAATTAATGTTGAATATGTCGGGGGCTAATAACTCGTTGTCTCAAAAAGAGAACAAACTGCTACTCAATATTTCCCGCTCAAAAATAGATATGTTATCGACGGTTTAACCAAAATTCAGAAGTTAATCAGCAAACAAAATAACTCAAATGACAAGTAAAACGCAGCGCGTTAGCTATCTGATTGTTTAACTTGTCGTGATGTTGTTTTAGGCAAAATGTATCGAACAAATAAAAGGAATCGATGAAATGAAAAAACAAATTTTGAAGACCTGTGCGATAGCGGCGCTGTGTCTGGGGGGGATGTCGCAGGCGATGGCGGAGGAAGTGAGTGCCGGTACCCTGACGGTGAACTCTTCAGTGACCGCGGAGACTTGTAAGTTTGCAGCAATAGAGCCTGTTAGTCTTGGCGCTTTGGTATCTGATTTTACAGGGAAGGGAGATGGCGCAATTTTAACTAACACGCAAAAATTCGTCACGATTAAAACGGAAAAATGCCCTCTGTGGAGTTCTGCGAAAAGCGTTAAATTGACGGTTGGCGGCACCGCAGCAGGACCAGGAGGCAATTACTTTCAACTTCTTAACTCCACGGGTAATGCTGCAATTACCGACCATGCGGTTGGCCTGACGATAAATGATAAGCTCATCCCGCCAGGTGCGCCAGTTAACCTAAAAGATGCCTCATACAGTCCCGCAGTAGCCGGTGATAATGCCATCACGCTTAAAATAGGGCTGGCTAAGCTTGGTGTGGCGGCGGTAAAAGCAGCAGAGTCCAAAGGGAACCTGACCGTAAAAGTAGCGTATGACTAATTCAACGCCGACAGGCGTTAGAAACACATAGCCGTGGAATTGGACAGGGAGGTCCAATTCTTACTTACGCAATACCAAACCAGACATTTTCAGGTGAGTCAGTGAAAAGATTGATGACAGCAATGATAGTGACCGGTCTGTTAGGCTGGTCGGTTACTTCCGCGCAGGCGGAAGGGGTGGGGATCAGTACTACTCGTATTATCTATCCAGCGGATAGCCGCGCGACAACCGCCTCAGTGAGCAATACCAGTAAAGAAGCGGTCTATTTAATACAGGCGACAGTCAGTTCTACTTCTGCGGGAGATAAAACCGCCCCATTTTTGGTGACGCCACCTCTGTTTCGTATGGAACCCAACAGCCAGAATCAGGTGCGCATCATCAAAACTGGCCCGTCGCTGCCTGCCGACCGGGAATCCCTGTTCTGGTTTACGGCGAAGGCTATTCCGTTAAGCTCTGAATCCGATAATCGCTCCCAGCGGAATGTCTCCGGCGGAATACAGTTTGCTATAGCCAACACGATTAAGCTGATGTATCGCCCGTCGGGATTGTCGGTTTCGCCGGAGCAGGGATTTGGTTCACTGCGCTTCAAACCGACAGCCGCGGGAATCACGATAACCAATCCGTCACCTTATTACATCACCTTAACCTCCCTAAAGGTGGGTGGACAGGAGGTGATGACGCAGCAGAAAGCGAACATGGTCTCCCCATTCTCTGACCTCTCTCTACTACTTAAAGGAGGGCATTATCCAGCCAAAGTAAGCTGGACGGTGATTAATGACCTCGGCGGAGAATCCACCTATCAAGGGGAGATACGGTGATGCGAAAACCGTGGCCCCTTATCAGACGGGCAGCACTGGCTTGCTTGTTTTGTATCGCCTCTCAGCCCGGGGGAGCGAGCCCAAACACGGCAGAACTGACATTGGCGCTGACGCTGGAGCAGCCAACCTGTGAGCTTTACATGCAGACATCTCATGTCGAGTTTTCATCCGTACCACTCACCCAGGTGCAGAGCAGTACGGAACGTATCGCAGCAGCAGGCAGCAAACCCATTACGTTGGCGTTGTCAGGCTGTGCGGGATCAGCCAGAGCAGGCCGTACTCCGGCCATTAAAATAGCTGGCCCCACGTCAGAAGGCCACCCGACGTTATTTCGGGATAAAACTTCCACGGTAGCGGGAAATGTGGGATTTGTCCTGCGCTATCAATTGCCGGGAGGCGGGTTGGGGAGCTACCTAAAAAATGGCGATTATGTGAATTTGGCGCCACCGGGTAACGCCGCTAAAGAGAGTCAAATTACCTTCCAGATGGATATGCGACATGAATCCGGCACGGTTGTGCCGACTCCCGGTGAACTGACCGCGCACATTCAATTTCAATTTGATTATCACTGAGCGCAGCTCGGGCAACAGGTTTCAGGAGACGTTGTGGAAACAGGTCGAGTACGCCCAGCGCGGTACCGGTTGGTGCCATTGATGTTCTGGCTAGGGCTAGGGATGACCGGCACAGAGTTCTGTCAAGCAGCCGGTATCAGCCTGAATAAAACCCGGGTGATTTTTACCCAAGGCGAGCGGGCACAAACGCTGACGGTGGTCAATACCACATCTCAGGCGTGGCTGGTGCAGGTAAGGATAACGGAAGAGCAGGAGAAAACCACTCCGGCGTTTGTGGTGACGCCGCCGCTGTTCAGGTTGGAAGCCAACAGTCAAAACAGCCTGCGTATTTTGCCAACCTTTAATCAGCCCCCCTTTCCGGCGGATCGGGAATCGCTCGGATATGTGCAGATAAATGCCCTCCCCGCAACTCAGCGGGTGACGGATGAGCCTGTTCGGGAGCGGGCGTCGATGAGTGTGGGGATGCGGATTAAGTTTTTCTGGCGACCGCGTAGCCTGCCTCTGTTGCCGGAAGAGGCGTATGGACAGCTTCGCTTTCAGTCGCAACCCGATGGCATCAAGGCGTGCAATCCCTCCCCGTATTTCTTGTCGCTGGATAGTCTCACGCTGGACGGACGGGTGCTCGATCTGAACCGCTATCCTTCAATGATAGCGCCACAGGATTGTGTGACTTATGCCGGGTTGGTGGGTAAAAAATCGGTGAGCTGGTCGATGATTAATGATTACGGCGGGGCTTCAAACCTATTTACGGCCAGAGTGGCGCGTTAAATCCGCCATTGTTTTCTATTTTTCTACTTTTTTTCTACTTTTCTACGGAGTTGGAGAATGAAGAGAGTCAGTGACCGGCATGGGCGAACGTACTGGGAGTTAATGTTTTACTCCCTCGGTTTCGTCCTGTTGCTAGGGAATATATGCAAGGCGCAAGCGATTGATAATCAAGGACTATCGTTCTCTCCGATGCAGCTTTCTTATGTGGCTAAAGATAGTCCGAGAGGTGTGACGCTCAGCATGACTAATCATACGGGGCAGAACTATCTGGTACAGGGATTTGTCAGCCCGATGGACCCTGATACCGGCCGCTTTGATACCAAAGCCGGGCAAGTTCCCCCTTTTATCGTTCTGCCGCCGTTAAAACGGGTCGAGGCTGGCGAGAAATTTTCGTTCCGTATTCGCCAGCTTGGGGGGCAATTACCGCCGGATCGGGAATCGGCTTTTGTAGTCTCTTTGCGAGCTATCCCGGGAGTTGCCGTACCGGATACCGAGGAGGCGCCGGCATTAAGTCACCAGACAAATAAAGCGTCGCAAGTGCAGGTCGCCTTACAGATGAATATTCGACTATTTTATCGTCCTCAAGGCGTACCCGCCCGGGATAACGCCACGGTGGCTAAACAGGTGAAATTTTCCCTTCTGGGAACGCGGTTGCGGGTGGAAAATCCCACGCCCTATTTTCTGACCTTTTCTGTTCTGAAAGTAGGTACTCAACAGGCAGATGATCACATACGTCAGGCGATGGTGCCCCCGAAAGGCATACAAAGCTATTTGTTTCAAAGCTATTCGTTTCAAACCCGTTCGTTTCAAACCCATTCGTTTACCGCCGGAGTACAAGGGCCATTAGTCTGGCGTTTTCCCGGCGACAGTCAGGATCGCCATGTTCCGTTATAACGCGTCCTCATCTACAGGCAATGACCGGCTCCGTCCTATATATGTATGCCTGCTATGCTCATTGACGGCGACAACCTTGCCCACCTCCGCGCGGGAATACTTTAATCCCGCTTTCCTGATGGGAACGGCGGGGGAGCTGGAGCATATTGATCTTTCGGTGTATGAAAACGCGGGTTATGTCGCACCGGGGCACTATCTGGTGGATGTCTACATGAACCAGAATAAGGTGGGTAATCGCGAAATTGAATTTAGATTGGTCAACGACCATTTGCAACCGGTGTTAACGGTTGCACAGCTCGAAGAGTATGGGGTCAATATTCGCGGATTACCGGCTTTTCAGGGAAAAGCGGGCGGCAGCCCTATCACGGATCTGACGAAACAGATCCCACACGCCAGCGCGATATTGGATTTCGCCCGTTTGCGTCTGGACATCAGTGTTCCTCAGGCGGCTATGCAGCCCCGCCATTCTGGGATGGTCGATCCGTCACTGTGGGATAACGGGATACCGGCCTTTTTGATCAACTACACCGTTAACGGTTCGGAGGGGCGTTATGACGGTGAGGAAACCGGCGGCGGATCACGTTCCCGCAACCTGTTTGCCTCTTTTCGTAATGGGTTGAATCTGGGAGCGTGGCGTCTGCGCAGCACGCAAACTTACAGTTACAATCGCCAGCGCAACGAAGGGGCTTCCGGTTTTTCCCCCTCTACACAGATTCGATGGCAGGTGAGTAATACCTATTTGCAACGTCATGTGCAGTCACTGCGCAGTGAGTTTACCGCCGGTGAAACCTATACCGGTGGGGATATTTTTGACAGTATCCCGTTGCGTGGCATGAAATTGGCTTCTGAGGAGGCTATGTTGCCTGAAAGTCAGCGTGGTTTTGCCCCGGAGATAACCGGTGTGGCTAGCTCCAATGCGCAGGTGACTGTATCCCAGAATGGTTATACCGTGTATCAAACCACGGTGGCGCCGGGGCCGTTTCGTTTCACCGACCTGTACACCACCGGGGATTCTGGCGACCTCACGGTTACAATCAAAGAGGAAAATGGCAGTACTCGTGTCTCCACTCTCGCTTCTTCATCGGTCCCGATGATGCAGCGTCCCGGCGGCATTAAATATGAGTTAACGGCCGGCCAATATCACGGCGGCAACCTCACCGATGGCAGCCGTTCCCCGGTATTCGCTTTAGGCACCTTGGTTTATGGTTTGCCACACAATATCACCTTGTACGGCGGGGGATTGGTGGCAGGCAACTACCAGTCGGGTGTATTAGGCTCGGGCGTGTCGCTGGGGGCATTAGGCGCACTGTCTGCGGATGTGACGTTTGCTCGTGCCCAGTTGCAAGGGGCTAAGGGTCAGGAAAATAACCGGCAACAGGGCCAGGCTTATCGAGTGAAATATACCAAGAACGTGATCAGTACCGGCACCAGTATTGATCTGGCAGCCTATCGCTATTCCACTCAGCATTATTACAGTTTCAGTGATGTTAATAGCATGGGGTACAACCTGAATGAATATCAGGTCCCGTGGGCGCTTGACCGACGCCAAAGCACCTGGCAGGTGAACCTGCATCAAACGCTAGGACGTTGGGGCAGTCTTTACGCCGCCGGGACGCGCAACGATTATTGGAATGGCCGTACCGACAACAATCTGAATTTGGGTTATAACGCGATGCTGATGGGGATCAGTTATAACCTGAGTTATAACATTTATCGTATGGAAGGGGCTGGCAACTGGTCGGAGAATCGTCAGGTGTCATTCAATATGCAGGTCCCGCTCAGTCTCTTTGGTTCATCGTCTGCGCTACGGGGCGTTTACACCCGTTATACAGCCTCGCGCGACTCGCAGGGCAACCTCACTCAGCAGGCCGGGATCAGTGGCATGTTATGGGATAACAGCTTGAATTATAACCTCCAGCAAGGTTGGGGGAACAGCGGCCAGCAAAACAGCCGGGCCTTGTCTCTGAGTTATCAGGGCAGTCAGGGAAACGTTAATCTGGGCTACAATGACAGCGCAAATAGCTATCACTTCACCTATGGTGCTTCCGGCGCTCTCCTAATCCATCCTTACGGCATGACGTTATCACGTTCACTGGGTGATGAAGCGGTGTTGGTCCGTGCGCCCGGAGCGAAAGGGGTGACAGTCGGTGACGGCAACGTGCAGACTGACTGGCGTGGCTACGCCGTACTGCCGGGCGGATCGGTCTACCAAAAAAATACTATCAATCTGGACCCCTCCACCCTGCCGGAAGGGATCGATATTGACCAGACCAGCAAGAACGTTTATCCGACCAGAGGAGCAGTGACGTTGGCAAATTATCAGGTTCGTTCAGGCAGCCAGTTACTGTTGACGTTGATACATCATGGCAAACCCGTGCCTTTTGGCGCTATTGCGACGCTGGAAGAGAACGCCGCTCAGGTCGGCAGCGGCATTGTGGGCGATAACGGCCGGGTTTATCTCAGTGGTATGCCCCCTGCCGGTCATGTGAAAGTTAAATGGGGAAACGGGGCAAATCAACAATGTACCACCCGTTATCAGGCGCCGTCCGATACACCCGGGCAACTGGTGCAGGCCGATGCCGTATGTCTGTAAGCGTTACCTTCATGTGGGCAGCCTGACTGATGTGCCCGATAAGCAATTTGGAGAAAGAAGAATGTTAAAAACTGAACGTTTGTGGGGCGGTAGTGTAGAAAATTCCGTCTCAACCTTCATCGGCTTGGGGATTTCATTGCTCTTTTTATCGACCACTTTGCCACTCCAGGCGGCAGAGAGTTATCAGGACTGTGAGATTGAACTGGTGCAAATGGTTCGTAATGTCACCGGTTATGCAATGGCGCCAAATAACAAAGATAAGCGTGATTACTCACGGGATGAGATAGTCGGTTATACCACCAGCGGCCCTCTTAATTGGTCGACAACCTGTCGTGTCCCCACCGGGACCCAGTTTATGGCCTACACAGTGGGATCGGGAACGCGTCCATTGATCTCTTCGTCGTCACCGAGTAGCGTCCGGGTAGGAAAAATCGGCGACTTTATGGTTGATATCGGACAATCTTCATTCTCCTGCCAAACGCATGGTTTACCCGGTACCTATCAATCGGACAGTTTGGTTAAGGGGAATACCAGCGTTAACATTCCATGCGTTCCAGATGCCAACGGTCTGGTTGATGTCACTATCCGTACCGTGACAGGGGCGATTTACCCGGACAGTGACGGTAATTTCAATGTGAAGGCCGGAGGTACTCCCCTGTCATTTGGCGCGATCGGCTGGACTCCTGCGCCCATATCGGGTTCTAACGGCATGCTGAAATCCCTATGGACCACGGTTATTCTCTCACCAGTTAAAAAGCCATCCACCTGTGCGGTTGTCCTGACCCCTTCATCGGTGGATTGGGGCACGGTGAAAAGAGCCGGTAAACAGGCGGGAGACCCACTAGCGTCGGCCAGACAGATAGGGATAAACAGCACCTGTTCCGGCGATGACGCTGTATTCCAAAATTCACGCCTACTTTACCGAATCGATGGACCATTCGTGCCGGGTAAACCGAATGCGTTAGCTTCCTCAATAGCGGAAGTCGCCTTTGTGTTTTCCGATGCCGCCAACAAATCCTTATCTCTCGGTACCGGGCACAGAGGCGAAGGAGAGAACGCAAGATACGTTAAACGGGGAGACGATAGCTATACCGCATCAACACAACTGTCTGTGGTACCGATTTTGTTGAGGACTGATGGCGCCGGAGGGCGAGCCAGCGCCGTAGCGGTTATTTCCGTGTGGTCGGATGTTAATTTCGTCGAACCCTCTGCTTAGGCCGGGGAATTTGTTGAAATGGTTTGGTGACGATGTTGTTTTTTATTTCACAGAAGCACCGATTTCAAGCACTGGTGCTTCTGTGTTTATTAGAACGTTAATTAGGTACAGTATTTGCTATACCGTATTAACCCCGCATTTCGGTGATCTCTATTTCTTTATCGAAACGTAAATGCTCATCGGCCGCCATTGGAATCAACCAACGTAAGTTATAGATCACATTATCGGGTAATGAATTTGTTTCATAGATATTGACGATCTCTTTTTCGATAGAATTGACAGAATAGACACGATCATCATACATATAGAGAAAATTTACCTGATAAACGTCAGGGCGAGTTAATATCGTAAATAATCGCCACTCTTCAGGCCGTGTTTCAATGCCGGCTTCTTCAGCAAATTCCCTTGCCATTGCCTGTTGAGGGCTTTCACCAGCCTCTATTTTTCCACCAACCCCGTTGAGCTTCCCTTTTTGCCAACTGGGTTGTAATTTTGAAATCAGGGAGACATGTTTTTTATCTTTAGAAAACATAAACCCTGTTACATAGTTAATCATTATTTTCTCCACACTTTTATTTCATGACTAATGTCTGATTTCTGTCTGGCCCATAGGAAATATATTTGATTGGGATACCAGCATACTCTTGAATAAAAGCTAAGAAGTCAATCAGTTCAATAGGCAGTTCTGTTAAATGTGTATATGATGAGTTAAGTTCGCTCCAGGATTTAAATGTTTTATAGATAGGTTTAGCTCTATCGAGCTGCAATAATGCGTCATCGCAGCAGACGAGTTTATCATCAATTTCATAGGCAACAGCGACTTTTATTTCATGTAAACCAGCAAGAACATCAACATTCGTTATGGCGAGTTCTGTTACGCCATTGAGTTTCACCGCATGTTTAATCAGGGATAAGTCCAACCAGCCACAGCGCCTTGGTCTTTTTGAAACGGTGCCATACTCGTTTCCACGTTCTCGAATATAATCAGCCTGTTCTGTCAATAATTCGGTGGGGAATGGCCCGTTGCCGACACGGATCATATAAGATTTCATCACTCCGACAATATGCATTTTCTGTGCCGGTATGCCTATCATGGCAAAGCAGGTTTGCACTAGTGTCTGATATGCTACGGTATAAGGGTAAGTACCAAAACTATTATCTAAGAAAGTGGCTTGTGATGTTTCAAGTAAAACATCTTCTCCCGAATTAAGTAAATCACCGATAATTTCATTAGTGAACGTGAAATAAGGTTCTATCCTCTTGCCATATTGATGAGTTGTTTCTAACATCTCTTCAAAATCTAATGTAGCTTGTGCATTAAAAACATGGTTGATCTGTTTTTCTCTGATATTCCAAAGAAATTCTAATTTACTTCTTAATTTTTCTTTATCAAGCGTATCAATAAGCCGAATGCCATGACGATTGGTTTTGTCTTCAACACAGGCCCCGACACCGACACCAACTGAACCTATTTTCTGCTTACCTTTATATTTTTCTGACGCTCGATTTAATTCAGAGTGTAATGGTAAGACGATATGGCAGCGCGGATCGATAAATATATTAGAATCAATGTTTTCTTTTTGTATAAAATCGATCTCTTTAATCAGAACCGGAAGACTGATTAGAGCACCTTGGCAGATATATAAATTCTTTTTGTTGAGTGAAGCTGGTAATTGAGAAAATGAGCCTCTTAGATTACCATGTTGCACACAATGACCTGCATTAGCGCCGCCATTGAATCGAGCAATGTTATTGATGTTGCTAGATAAATAGTCAACAAATTTTCCTTTGCCCTCATCTCCAAATTGGAGTCCAACTACAGCAATTAACATAAATCTATTCCTTAATTATTTATTGGTTTACTCTAAATAATAGTTAAATCATCCATTTTTGTTTATCTTTTTTAAGATAAATAATCTGTTCTTTTGAAACCAATATTCCAAATATTTATTCGTATTCCTTTATAAATTATCACTTTTTTTATCCGATTATTTTGAATAATCTCTTTATTACTGTTTATGGATCAAGGAGTCAGCTATTAATAAAGCTTCACTTAATGTATCAACAATAGGAACACCGGCAGCTTCAAGGCTGACACGGCTGTGGGTTCCTCCGGTATAAAGAATGGCATGAGTTCCTGCGGCTAATGCGGCAATGGCGTCATCGGTAGCGTCCCCAATAACCACACTTTGCTCAGGAGAAACATTGAGTTTTTTGAGATGATTAGCTAATTGCTCTGATTTGCCGGTGGTCAATAATGGCGTATTTCTGCCATCTATTTGGGTAAAGAATTTACCAATACCATGATTGTCAAGCATAGGGACCAATTCATGATGCTCCATCAGTGAACATAATGACTGAGTTGCGCCTGTTTCATAACGGGAAGCGAGGAGCTGACTCACACCGTCTGTTAAACTGGCTTTCTGAATACCCGGGCGATAGTGAAAATTAAATATTTTTCCGATCACTGACCATTCAGAGGATGAAGGTTCACGGCCAATCACTTGTTTATAGAAAGTTTGTACTGGAACACAATAATGTTCCCGATATTGTTCCAGCGTCAGTGGTTCAATACCAATTTCTGCCAGTGCAAAATTGGTTGCACTCAATGAAACATTGACATCATTAAGTAATGTGCCATTCCAATCCCAAATAATATGTGCTGTTGTCATAATCAGTTAACTCCCCCTTTTCCAAACTCATTTTTGTGCGTTGAACATTCAGGGCATTGATATGCCAGGGTTTTAAATGCATCGATTGGCTGTTCATAATTCAGCGGTGTTTGTGCTTTTAGATTTAATAAAAAACGCAATAATTTGGCGGCCCATGTTGAGTCTGTCAGGGTGTCATGAAGGATAGACAATAAACTGTATGAATAGGCAACCCAATCCGCCGTGGTTGTCTGAGCATATTTATCATCAGCGAAGGGCTGATTGACTAAACGATTCAGAGCTTGATGATGCCTGAAACACCAAGGCGTCAATACATCTAAAGTTTCAGGGCTGAATACACGATCGGTATGCCCATAAACGCGGGTACGTAATAATTTTTCCCAATGCAGTTCGACGGCGCGGGCCTTCGGACGTTGCCCAGTTTGGGCCATGACCAGATCTACTGCCTGACGTAAGGTGTCGCCTGTTCCGCAATTATCATCGATGATTGTTACCGTTTGCTCTGATGGAATATGGCGTCCCCAGAGATGGTTGCTCTTGCAAGCTGTATCATCGTAACGTGAGACTTTTACTAAATTGAGGTCACTATCCCATGCTGCGGCTGTGACTGCCGCCGCCGCTGATCCTCCTAACATGATGCCAACAACAGAGGAGTTGGGGCATTTGTCAATTTGGGCTGCGGCCAAAGTTAACAGATGATTATCCCCTTCAATAAACGATCTTGGCACTTTGTGTTCCGTAGATGAAGGCAATGTCAGGTCATGGATCGGTGAGGGTGAAAAAGTAAATGCTGTACCCATCAGCGTTGAGCTGACGACTTTTGCGCACTCTTTGATCCCATCGATGAATGGCACAATATTTTCGTTAACCGTCTGCGGAGAGCTTAATAAGCTATCAACAATTCTGAGCAATTTTGCCAGGCTATGATCGGCCAATATATATTTTGATGGGGCGGTACACAGCTTATCGCTACACTCAAGTTGAGAGATGTATTCTGTGTAATATTTCGCCGTCATCAGTAGCTCGTGACAAGGTTTTTGTTCGTAATAGGCAGCACCGCGGGAACCGACGAATGCGGGCTTCTCTGTGAGTAAGCCGGGTAGCGCCATCACTTCTTTCGTTAAATAGCGTGTTTCAGGCACGCTACGCAATTCGCCCAGTAAACCAATAGAACGAAGATCCAAAGCAGGAGATAAATATTCAGGCATATTTAGCGTCTCGATGATTGCGTTGCAGCAAGGGCATCTTCGAGAGGAACCTTACCAATATGTAGAGCTTGACCAAGAATTGCGCCTTCGACACCGATAGTGGACAAATCTGCTAAAGCGCGAAGATCGTCCAGGCTTGATACTCCACCGCCGGCAATAACGGGTGATGACGTTTTCGCACAAACTTCCTGTAATAGTGTGAAGTTTGGCGAACTCATCATGCCTCCCCGCTCAACATCGGTGACGACGTAGCGTTGACAACCCTGTTTATCAAGGCGCTCAAGGAGATCCCAGAGATTGCCTTTGCTGACATTCCATCCATGTGTTGCCAGTTGATAACCTTCTGATGTGCTTTTTACATCCAGAGCAATAGCGATCTTATCGCCATATTCGGCAATGGCTCGGGCACACCAATCTGGATTTTCTAATGCTGCGGTCCCCAAATTAACTCGTTGGCATCCAGTTGCTAATACTTTGCGCAAGATGGTTTCGTCTCTGATTCCGCCACAGACCTGTACGTTAATGTCGACCGCGGCCAGAACATCAGCAATAAGATGGCTGTTTGAGCCGCGTCCTGATGCAGCATCAAGATCAACAACATGTATCCATTTTGCTCCGGCATTTTGCCAGGCGAGCGCTACTTCGGCCGGAGTGCCTAAAGGTCGCCGTAATGTTGGGTTTTCACCACGGGTTAATCGAATGGCGGAATTTGATGTCATTGCTATTCCGTCAACAATATCTACAGAGGGAAATATCTCGAATGTTTCCTTACTTATCATTGAATGCATCCTAATTAATTATTTAAAAATTAATAACCATTGTGACTAATGCAATTGCAGCTTGTAACGTAACGAACAAATATGCCTTTTATTTCTTTAAGAATAAACAAATTAGATAATAAACCTATTGATTTAATGAACGTAATAACCGTTCACTGATTTATAATAGTGGAAAGAAAAAATTTCTCAATACGGTTATTAGCTAAATATAGCAATTTGGATAACTTTGTTCAGTTAGTAAATCTTATATTTACTTAAGAAGAGTTAATTTGGTAATAGATAAACAGCGATTCAGCTTAAGTATATAGAGAGTGAATTCTGCTAATGTCGTCAGGAAGAGTTTAATTTTATTTATCTAATATTTTAATGGCCTAAAATAATATAGATCTATTTTTTTGATTAATGTCTTAAATATATTCTGATTTATCTTAAATAACCGAATTTAAAAATTTTTTATTTTAGTGGTTAATTATGATTATGATGAAAATATAATTTCAGCTAATTGATAATAGTAACGATAATCAATATATAATTACATGAAATTTATTCTTAATAATTATTTGTTTATATTATATAAACATATTTCATTGAAGATTTCCACAAATGTTTTCTTATTGTCAATAATGATAATTATTATAATGATATAGTTTCGTCTGGGGTTATATGGCTACATATTATCAATTCTATTGATTGTAATATCCAGAATAGAGAATTTCGCTGATTAGCAATATAATACTCTTTGGATAAGGGTATTTGTTAGTGATTTTTATATGTGGTTCTACGTGATGGGATTATATTTCCATATTAATTGGAGAGATAATTAAGAGTAAATAATTAAGACATCGTACTGCCGAATAAACGCAACCTGTTGTCAGGCTGCGTTCCGATTGAACACTAAGGATTCGTCTTATCTTGTTTCGCTTTCTGACGGATTTCTCTATACCAGCGAGGATGATGTTTCTTCGCCCAGCCACGAGTTACCCAACCTTCGACCATTGCCCGAATAGAGCCTTTTACCCAAAATGCGGCATAGACATGTATCATAATCAGCAGGATCAGGCCAATTCCAGCCAGAGAGTGCGCCAGAAGCGCAAGTCGGATCAGGGGGATAGAGAAGAAATCGGCAAAATAGGGGCGCCAGATAATCACACCACTGATAGCCAATAAAATCAGGCAACCACTGATAGACCAGTAAATTCCTTTTTGACCCAAATTGTATTGGCCGATATCGCCGGCCTCCTCATTTCTGATGATTTTATGGATGTTTTTCAGCCAAACAAGATCTTCTTTATCGATAAAGTTATGTTTGAAGTATCTTAAAAACATAAAGATAAATAAGAAAAACATGGCTGAACCAAGAAATGGATGCAGTATCCGTGCTAACTGTGGTGTACCGAATATATTCATCAGCCAGTTAAAAGAGGGAAAAAAGAATCCTAATCCGCTGATACCGGTAAACAGAAAACAGAGGACGACTGACCAGTGATTTATTCGTTCAATCGGTGAGTAGCGGAGAATCGTATCTTTCTTCTTCATGACAGTTTCTCCTCGTTTGTGGATTGCTCAGCTATTTCATCATCTTGTCTGGCATGCTCTTCGTCTTGTTCGTTGGTTCGATTTGGACCAATGCCGACATAATGGAAAATACTGGCGGCGAATGTTGCAGCGAAACCCACGGCGGCTAGCGGCTTCCAGATGCCTTTCCAGAAGGTCACGGCCGAGCTGATGGTTGGATTATCAGGTAGACCGTGATAAAGCTGAGGTTTGTCTGCATGATGCAAAACATACATCACATGAGTCCCCCCAACCCCTTGCGGATCGTATAAACCCGCGTTCTGATACCCACGACCTTTGAGTTCCGTTACCCGTTCGGAGGCCAGATTTTTCATATCCTCTTTGGTGCCGAAATGAATGGCGCCGGTCGGGCAAGTTTTTACACAGGCGGGTTCCTGGCCGACGCCAACGCGGTCAACACATAGAGTACATTTATATGCCCGATTGTCTTCTTTATTGATCCTTGGCACATTGAACGGACAACCTGCGATACAGTAACCACAGCCGATACAGTGCTCTGACTGGAAATCCACAATGCCATTGGCATACTGAATAATCGCACCTGTTGAGGGACACGCTTTCAGACAGCCCGGGTCAGCACAGTGCATACAACCATCTTTACGGATAAGCCACTCCAGTTTGCCGTGCTCTTCTACTTCGGAGAAGCGCATCACGGTCCATGATTTAGCCGTCAGATCGGTGGGGTTGTCATAAACACCAACATTAAAGCCCACTTCGTCGCGAATATCGTTCCATTCTGAACAGGCCACCTGACAGGCTTTACAGCCAATACAGGTGGTAACGTCGATCAGTTTTGCCACTTCTTCTCGATGATCACGGGCACGTGGCGCCGGGGTAAAGGAATGCGTGGCGGATTGACGAATAATATCTTGAGATTGCATTGCCATAATTCGCTCCTATTACACCTTTTCGATGTTGACCAAAAATGCCTTGTATTCCGGTGTATGCGCGTTGGCGTCACCGACGGAAGGTGTGAGAGTATTTGCCAGAAAGCCTTTCCGGGTTACTCCGGCAAAGCCCCAGTGACAAGGAATACCAACAGTTTCAACTTGCTTACCGTTAATGGTCAGTTGCTGAATTCGCTTGGTGACAACCGCTTTGGCTTTGATAAAACCACGTTTGGAAGACACTTTGACTTCATCACCCTGAACAATGCCTTTTTCTGCCGCCAACTTTTCACTGATTTCAATAAATTGTTCGGGCTGAACAACGGCGTTAAGTTGAGCATGTTTTGTCCAGTGACGGAACAGCTCGGTGATGGAATAGGTCGTTGCGACATAAGGGAATTCGTTGGCTTCTCCCATATAAGCAATGTCGGAACTAAAGATCCGCGCAACTGGGTTGGAGATAACATTCGGATGAAGTGGATTGGTGCCGATCGGTGATTCAATCGGTTCATAATGTTCAGGGAATGGTCCATCAGCCATTTTATCGATGGAAAACAGGCGGGCTACCCCTTCTGGTTGCATGATAAACGGCCCGACGCGGCTTCCTGGTTCAGCATTGTTGTAATCAACAACATCAAAGCCATGCCATCTATTGCCATCCCATTTAATCAGTTCACGATTTGGGTCCCACGGTTTGCCTTGTGGATCAACCGAAGCACGGTTATAGAGTACCCGGCGGTTTTGCGGCCATGCCCAAGCCCAACCCGGCGTACAGCCCAGACCGGATGGATCGGCGTTATCGCGGTGCGCCATCTGATTGCCTTGTTCGGTCCAACAACCGCTGTAGATCCAGCATAAGCTGAATGTGGAACCATCATCTTTTAGTTGAGAAAAGCTGGAAAGTTGCTGTCCTTTTTTCAGAATGATATTGCCGTCTTCATCTTTAATATCAGTTAATGTTTTACCATTGGCTTCACGGGCAACTTCTTCCGGTGTCGGATCTTCCGGGTTTTGATAATCCCATGACAGATTCATAATAGGTTCCGCGTAAGCACCACCTTCTTCACGATAAAGTTTGCGCAGACGTTGCAGCAATTTGCCAAGAATTTTACCGTCATGCAGCGCTTCTCCCGGCGGCTGTGCGCCAGCCCAGTGCCATTGCAGCCAACGGCCTGAATTAACGATCGATCCATTTTCTTCGGCAAAGCAGGAGGAGGGCAGGCGAAAAACTTCAGTTTGAATATCAGCCGGATTGACATCATTCATCTCGCCGTGGTTTTGCCAGAAGTTGGAAGATTCCGTGATCAACGGGTCGATCACCACCAGATATTTTAATTTAGCCAGTGCTCTGCTGGATTTATTTTTATCCGGGAATGCCGCTAATGGGTTAAAACCCTGAACGATGTAGCCGTTCATTTTGCCTTGAGTCATTAACTCAGCTTGCGCCATGATATCGTAGCTTTTATCCCATTTGGGCAGCCAATCGTAACCCCAGTCATTTTCTGCGGTAGCGTGTTCGCCCCAGAAACCTTTTAATAAGCTGATAAAGAAATTTGGCGTGTTTTTCCAGTAGTTCACCTGATTGGGAACCAAGGTTTTTGGTGTTGTTTGCGCCAGATAAGTTGCCAGATTCTCTTGTTTCTCATTTGGCAGAGGCAGATAGCCGGGCAGATTCAGTGACAGCAAACCAAGATCACTGTAACCCTGAATATTCGAGTGACCGCGCAATGCGTTAACTCCACCGCCCGGCATGCCTACGTTTCCTAACAGTAACTGAACCATTGCCGCGGCGCGGATAATTTGAGCGCCGCCGGTGTGGTGAGTCCAACCCAGTGCGTAGAGAATAGTTGCGGTACGATGGGTTACGGCGGTAGTTGCCAGTTGGGAACAGATATGGAGGAAATCGGCTTTTGACGTGCCACACAAATTGGAAACTTGTTCAGGGGTATAGCGTTCAACGTGATTTTTCAGTAGGTTCCAGACACAGCGTGGGTGAGATAGCGTGTCATCCCGTTTGGCATACCCCTGTTCATCGGTTTCGTAATGCCATGAGGATTTATCATAGCTCTTGGTATCTGGATCAAAGCCACTGAATAGGCCATCTACAAACTGATAATCTTCTCGAACAATCAAACAGGCATTGGTGTAAGCCTTAACATATTCGAATTGGATTTTGTTGTTGAACATCAGATATCGGATCACGCCCAGTAAGAACGCGGTATCTGAACCGGCACGAATCGGCGCATAGAAATCGGCTACAGCAGCACTGCGATTGAAGCGTGGATCAACCACAATCACTTGAGCGTTGTTCTTAATTTTTGCTTCAATAACCCACTTGAAACCGACTGGGTGTGCTTCAGCGGCGTTTCCCCCCATGATTAGAACAACGTTAGCGTTTTTGATATCTACCCAGTTATTGGTCATGGCGCCTCGGCCAAACGTTGGCGCCAAAGCGGAGACCGTTGGGCCGTGGCAAAGGCGCGCCTGACAATCGATAGCGATCATGCCTAGTGCGCGGGTGAATTTCTGGTCGAGAATACCGGTTTCATTACTGGCTGCGGAGGAGCAGAGCATACCCGTTGTTAGCCAGCGGTTAACGGTGACGTTGTTTTCATTCTTCTCAACAAAGTTGGCGTCACGGTCATCTTTCATCAAACGGGCAATGCGTTCAATCGCTTCATTCCAACTGATGCGTTGCCATTTATCCGAACCAGGAGCTCGGTATTCGGGGTAATGAAGGCGGTTTTTACTGCGAATATAATCAAGTACTCCGGCTCCTTTCGGACATAACGAGCCTCGACTGACTGGGTGATCGGGATCACCTTCGATATGAAAAATATTCTCTTTGGCATTTTTTGCACCATCACCCAGGCTGTACATTAAAATGCCGCAGCCAACGGAACAATAGGTGCAGTTATTACGAATTTCACGCGAGCGCAGTAGTTTGTACTGACGAGTTTCAGCCAGCGCAACGGATGGAGCAAATCCTAGCGCGGCGGCTGTTGTTCCCGCCATACCTCCCGCGCAGATCTTGAAGAAAGCTCTTCTGCTGACCTGCATCGGTCTTCTCCTTATTTTTTGAATGACGACATTGCTTTACTTTTGATGCAATAACACGTTGAGGAATCAAGCGAAATTGCCTTCATAGCCCGGCTCGTTTGTCAATCAAAACACTCCTGGGTATCAAGGAGAACCCACTGCATTGATGAGTTGTAAACTACCTGAGGTTATCAGCCAATAATAGCACCAGTCAGTTTCTGAGAAACCTCTTATATAAATTGACAAGAGGCGCCCATTGGGAATGGGGCCTCTTATTGTGGGAGTTTAGCAGGAAAAAAAATGATTTCAGGGCAGCTGGTGGAATGGTTATTTTAGCTATCCGCAATTGTGATAATTAAATATCGAGTCGTTTAGTTTGCCATTTTTTTGATTTCCAACGCCAGATGTTAGTCAGCCCACGCAGCCATTCATCACAGAAGAAACCGATCCAAATACCTAAAATGCCCATTTCCATTTTGATCCCCAAAAAGTATCCCACTGGAATAGCAATACACCACATAAAGAATATTGCCGCATATAGTGGGAAACGGGCATCGCCGGAAGCGCGTAATGCGTTCACCATAACGATATTTGCGGTACGGATTGGCTCCAGAAAAACGGACAGCAAGAATAGCGGTAACAACAGCTTGATAATGGCTTCATCTTGCGTCAGGAAATGCAGAATCGGCATTCTGAACAGCCAGAAAGCGGCGACCACGCCAATAGTGACGATACAGCCAATTTTCAGACTATTAAGGCCACGAATATAAGCATCTTCAAACCGCTTAGCGCCGACCAGATGGCCGACCATAATTTCGTTGCCAATGCTGACAGAAATGCCAAACAACATCACAAACAGCGATAGCTGGAAATAGAGAGTTTGTGCTGCCAATGGAATTTCACCCATCAGTCCAATGAATGCTATGGCTGCCATATATTGCAGTATCCATACCAAGTTTTCCCCTGCCGCGGGTAAACCGATATATAAGATCTTGCCCAACATACTTTTTGACCAGCGCAGGAAACCGGCCAGCGTAAATTTGATCCGCAGGCCATAACTGAGCAGGCAGAATAGTAGGATCACGGCAACAATCCGGCCAAAGACCGTAGACCAGGCAACCCCTTCCAGACCATATTGAGGTAATCCGAAGAAACCATATAGGACGATCATATTACCTAGCACTGTCAGCAAGTTAGCAATCAAAGTAACATACATTGCCGCTTTTGATTTCCCATAAACCCGCAAACAAGCAGCTAGAATAATCGAAATTGCTTCGGGGATCAGACAGATGCCGAGAATGTGCAGATAGTTAAAGCCATCTTCCATCAGATGTTCCGGCATGTTCATGATCTGCAAGAGCTTATAGCCGAAGAAGATAGTAATCAGTGCACAGCTAAACCCAAGCAAGAAGTTGAATGCAATAGAAATATGGATCGCCTGGCTGGCTTTATCCCGTTTTCCTGCGCCAATATATTGAGCAATGACAACACTGCATCCAACACTGATAAAGTTGAAGATAGTGATAAACAGATCAAATACCTGATTACCTACAGCCATAGCAGCCAGATAAGAAGTAGAAACATGGCTCACCATATAAGTGTTAATTAATAAAGTGGCCAGATGAAGGAGAATATCAATAAAAATCGGCCAGCTTAATGAAAAGAGCGAACGTTCAGTAACATCAGTTTGATGCATTTGAAAAACCTGCTTATTGAAAAAGGTAAATGAATTATTTCTTGAGATGCCGCGTACTCAGGAAATATCTAAACATTGTACATGGTTTATTTATCCGTTAACAGAGATGAAATAAAGAAAGATAAAAAATGAATTCTGTAATTGGATTTGTTCTGCCTGAACAACTCTTTGTGGTGCGAATTAAATAACGAAAAACGAGCATCATAAGGGGAATGATTGGCAGTAAATATCAGTGTTGCTATTTGTCGGATATGTTAGCGAAATTGATAAATTTTTGCCGAATATGTTGTACAGGGTGGATGTGGAATCTGAGAACCAAATGGTTTTGTCATTGTCGAATAAGGTTGCTAAATTTAGCGCCTATTTTTTCTGCTGTGGATGCGTATACTGTGGCTACAGCACTATTAATACATTTAGTGAGTATAGTGTATTTGTTGTGAGGAAATGTAGATTAAAAAGTAAATGAATTTGATTGTAAATAATTAAGATATTTAAATGATTGCTTGAATTGGTAAAAAATTTAAACGCCAATTTTTAAAAATATTTTATATAATTTCTTTAATTTATTATTAGTATTTGTGAGATATCAACTGTGTAGTTATGGATATCTTAACATGCTTATTAAATCATTAGATAACTTTATTCAAATATTGTTTATAGTTTAATGTTGATGAATAATTTTATTGGGTGATGAGATTTTTATAATCTGGTTGTTCAATTTTTTTCGATAACTTAAATGATTTATCAACGAAGTGATAAAAAATTTTTTTCGGTTAAATTTTGCTCTATAATTAATTCAAAGGAGTCGAATATAAGGAAATGAAAATATACCATTCAGCGAGGTGATATGATGATAAATAGATTGCAACACCAGTTACTTTGGGCCCTTTTAACGTTAACTTTCTTTTCTGCTTTTTCTACATCTATCCATGCTTGTGTATTGTATCCGCATTTTCCTATATGTGCGGCAAAATGCGTTATTTTTTCATCTCATACTGCAACATGTATTATTGGTTCTCAAGCTCCTAATCATTTAACTTCTGATTATTCCATGCCTATTATATCGGAAAAAAATAGCTAATCGAGAGTGGAATTCTATTGATATTCAGTTAGCATAATTATTGTGTTATGCGGAATTATACCTCTGTTTTTTCTATTTTCCGCCCTTTTAATAAAGGGCGGGATTTTATTTATGGATTAAAAATAGAATAAATTTGAGGGTATATTTCAGCTATTAAAGTCATTGGCCAAGGCTATTTAAATTAATACGCCATTATATTTTCTATGAATTGGCTGAAACGTAGTAAATAGCCATCAGGATCTTGCACAAGAAATTCTCGTTGACATGCAATGACTTCATCAATACGGTAATGATTATCTTTAACCTCTCGATAAAGTTTGATGTTATTAGCTTTTAAGTTGTGCAGTAAAGGCGCTAAATCATCAACTTCAATCTGAAAATTCACCCCCCTCCCAAGAGGATAATTTAATGAGGCTGTGTTCCAGCCATCATCATGTAACGCTTCAAGCATGAGTTGTGCTTCACCAAGTGCTAAGTATGCAAAATCTGGATTATCTCGGCGAATAAGCAACTGGAAGCCGAGAATTCGTTGATAAAAATCCAGAGATAGAGAGAAGTCAGTAACAGTGAGTTCTGGAACCATTCGATTCCAATAGGGTTTATCTTGTTCCATATGTTATCCTATATTCAACAATATCTATTTTATTATATGAGAATAGATTAATTTTATCCAGAATGAGAATATTGTAGTTTAATGAATTAAATAGTAATAGATCTAATAAAGCTATTTTTTATTCCTGAAAAAACTTAGTAAATAATGCTATTAATTCTTACGTTATTTAACTTGGTTTTTTAAGCTCTTATGGGATGGTTTACTGTGTTAGTAATTGACTTAATTGATGGTGCTTAATTGCATTGTTATATTTATTAAACTAAATTTATTATCTGTTTTTCTTGTTGATTTATATGATTCATTAAGTTGAATTCATATGTAAAATTATATTTATGATATTTTTATTTTTGTGGAATTGGTCACGGATAATTTAAATATTATCTATATCTTAATAGTTGATTTTAATCAGGGAATAAATGCATTTTATGATTTCTATATTTTTACGTTATTATTTTATTTGTTCTTGTAATATGCAAGCATGGTTTAATGTCGATCACCGTATTTCTCATTTTTTCCCTGATTAGCTGTTCTGGTTATATTTAAAAATTAAATATTGTAATCACTACATTATTCTGGCGTATTTCTGGTTGTTCTTGGAAATTTGTCTGAATTATGCGGTATAGCCAACTATTGGATAAAAAAATATATATGAAACGTATTCCAGAACCTTTCCGTATTAAAATGGTAGAAAATATTCGCATGACTACTCGTGCCGAACGTGAAAAAGCGTTAGAAGAAGCCGGGTATAATCCATTCTTATTACCCAGTGACGCAGTTTATATTGATTTGCTGACAGATTCCGGCACTGGGGCAATGAGTGATCGCCAGTGGGCGGGGATGATGATGGGGGATGAAGCTTATGCAGGTTCCCGTAACTATTATCATCTATGTGATAAAGTTAATGAATTAATTGGTTATCAATATACTATTCCAACGCATCAAGGGCGTGGAGCAGAACAGATTTTATTTCCGACATTAATTGCCCGTAAAAAAGCGCAAGGTGGTGCAAAGCATCCGGTCTTTATTTCTAATTTCCATTTTGATACGACAGCGGCTCATGTTGAATTAAATGGCGCGAAAGCGATTAATGTCGTCACATCAAAAGCCTTTGATACAACCACTTATTATGATTGGAAAGGCGATTTTGATATTGATGAATTGAAAAAAACGATAGCAGAACATGGCGATGATAATGTTGTCGCGATTATTACAACTGTTACCTGTAATAGTTCCGGTGGTCAGCCTATCTCTATCGCTAATATGAAAGCCGTGTATGAGATTGCAAAGCAATATGATATTCCTGTGGTGATTGATTCAGCTCGTTTTTGTGAAAATGCTTGGTTTATTAAGCAAAGAGAGAAGGGGTATGAAAATAAATCCGTTAAACAGATCGTCAAAGAGATGTATCAATATGGCGATATGTTAACAATGTCGGCTAAAAAAGATCCTTTGGTCAATATTGGCGGTCTTTGCTGTTTCCGTGATGATGAAGATCTCTTTAATGAAGTGCGTACCCGTTGTGTGCCAATGGAAGGCTTTGTCACTTATGGCGGTCTTGCCGGGCGCGATATGGCGGCACTGGCAATTGGTCTTGAAGAGGGGATGAATGAAGATTATCTGGCATATCGTATTAATCAGGTGGCTTATTTAGGTGACAGATTAAGAGAGGCTGGTATTCCTATTCAATATCCAACCGGTGGTCATGCAGTATTTGTTGATGCTAAATTATTATTATCACATATTCCGGGGGAGCAGTTCCCGGCTCATGCTCTGAATAATGCATTATATTTGGAGGCAGGAATAAGAAGTGTGGAAATTGGCTCTTTGTTATTAGGTCGTGACCCAGAAACAGGAAAACAGAAACCATCACCAATGGAACTTTTGCGATTAACTATTCCTCGTCGTGTTTATACTAATGATCATATGGATTATGTTGTAGAAGCCTTTATTTCCTTGAAGGAGCAATTTTCTCAGATTAAAGGATTAACTTTTACTTATGAACCATCCGTATTACGTCATTTCGTTGCAAGATTAAAACCAATTAAATAATAATAAATATCGGGATGCTTCTTGTTGAAAAGCATCCCCAATTTTACTGCTTACTATATAAAGTAAAGCCACGCTAGGATAACGCATATGGCTACTTCGTCGATAGAAAAATCGTCTCCATCTTTATTTGGCGGCGCCATGATCATTGGTGGAACAATTATTGGTGCTGGCATGTTTTCTTTACCGGTTGTCATGTCAGGAGCATGGTTTTTCTGGTCAATTGCCGCTTTGATTTTTACCTGGTTTTGCATGTTGCATTCAGGGTTAATGATATTGGAAGCCAATCTTAATTATCGAATTGGTTCAAGTTTCAGTACCATCACGAAAGATCTGTTGGGCAATGGTTGGAATATCATTAATGGTATTACCCTTGCTTTTGTTTTATATATACTGACCTATGCTTATATTTCCGCTAGCGGCTCGATTATTCAACATGCTATGCGGGAGGTATCGATAGATTTTTCGCCTGGGTTTGGTGGTTTTTTATTTGCTTTTGTTGTGGCGTTTATTGTCTGGTTAAGTACTAAAACTGTCAGCCGGATAGCATCAATTATTCTTGGCGCTAAGGTATTAACTTTCTTTATGACGTTTGGCGGTCTGCTTTATAACATTAAACCCACGGTATTGTTTAATACAACTGAAGTCAATCCAACTTACTGGCCTTATGTATTAATGACTTTACCTTTCTGTCTGGTTTCCTTTGGATATCATGGTAATGTTCCTAGCCTGATGAAATATTATGGAAAAGATCCAGAGAAAATAAAGAGATGCCTGTTTATTGGCACATCAATGGCTTTGGTGCTTTATTTGATCTGGTTGATTGGAACAATGGGCAATATTTCCCGGCCTGATTTTGTCGAAATCATAGCAAAAGGGGGCAATATTGATGTTTTGGTGCAATCATTAAGTGGAGGATTGAACAGTTCAGCTTTGGGCTTATTATTAACTCTCTTCTCCAACTTTGCGGTTGCCAGCTCATTTCTTGGCGTCACGCTTGGGTTGTTTGATTATCTGGCTGATCTGCTTAAATTTGATGATACCAAGTTGGGGCGCTTGAAAACGGCAGTGGTGACTTTTCTTCCGCCAATAGTTGGTGGAATGATTTACCCGAATGGCTTTATTCATGCGATAGGTTTTGCTGGCCTTGCTGCAACAGTTTGGGCAGCTATCGTTCCTGCACTACTTGCCAGAGCATCTCGTAAGCGATTTGGCAGCCCTATGTATAGGGTTTGGGGAGGTAATGTGATGCTCGGCTTGATTTTTCTATTTGGTGTACTGAATGCTGTCGCGCATATCTTATCAAATTTTAATCTATTGCCGGTTTATTCATAAAAAAACTCCTGCGGTGGGGGCCGCAGGAGCCTGGTGTTGACGGAAATAAGCTCCGAAAGGGAGAAAACAAAGCAGGTGTATTTATGTTTTAATTTAGTTTGTTAACTCCTAACATCTACAGCAAGGTTATTAACAGGAAGTTCTTATGGCTTCCCTTTAGAACACGAATAGTCAACCGCTTTAATTTCTTTTAGTACAACGTTCCAACAGACACGTCGTAAATTCGTCACTGATAGAACAATAGCATTAGAATGCCCTCTTCTGGCAACTTTTTGCCTAGTCATTAATTAGTTGTATATAATCTTTCAGTGTCAGTGTTGTTTTTGCAACGATATTACCGTTGATGTTAAGCCATCATCTGCCGGTATTCATCAATCACCTGTTGGCAAAAATCAGGTGAATTCACATGATGAGGGCTTTTAATTAGTTGTCTATTTTCCGTTTCTATAAATGTAGCTTCGAAAGCCTGGATAAATGCTTGATTAGCATCAGGATTCCAGAACGGCCCATCTTTAATATCCAGAGCGGAGAAACCACCTTCTGGAATAATAAATTTTACTTTTCCTTCGCACTGATTGAGTTTTTCTGCGATCCAAATTCCCATCTGGCGGTTCTCTTCGGGTATGGTGCGCATTAATGTTACTTGCGAATTGTGACGGTAAAATTGCCTGTATTTGTAGCGTTCTGGGATAGTGCTCAGATGACCAAAGTTCACCATATCCAACGCTCCGCAAGAACCGATATAAGGTATTTGCGTGCGGGCTATTGCCCCCAGACGGTCAGTATTACAGGCAAGAACGCCACCAAACAGATAGTCGCAAACTTCAGTGGTAGTGATATCCAATAGACTGTGAAGCAAACGGCTTTCGGCTAGCTTTTCCATTGTCTTGCCACCGCTGCCGGTTGCGTGGAAAACCAGACAATCATACTGCTGTTCCAACTCTCTGGTTAATAACTGTATGCAAGGTGTCGTCACACCAAACATCGTCAGACCAATAGCCGGTTTATCTTCAATATTGCTCTCTTCATGAAAATAGACTGCCCCTGCAATTTGGTTGGCCGCGTTTTTTAACACCTGGCGAGAGATACGGTTAAGACCGGATACATCTGTGACCGAATAGAGCATAGATATATCGCTAACACCCACATAGCCAGAAACATCACCGGAGGCCATAGTAGAAACCATAAGTTTTGGTATACCTACGGGTAAAGATTGCATTGCCGGCGTGATCAGTGCTGTACCGCAGGAACCTCCCAAGCCTAGAATTGCTAAAACATCAGTTTGTTTTGATAAAAAGAGATTAAAAGCAACTGACATCGCGGAAATGGCTTTCCCCTTATCACCACAGAAAACGGCTTCTTTACCTTGCGGGTGATGCTCTGCTACTGTTTGGGCCGTAATATCGGCGCCTCTTTCCAGTGAGCCAGATTGAGTAGTCAAATCCACAGTTCGAACAGCAAGGCCGGCTTTTTTGATCAGATCCCTGACGTAGAAAATTTCTGCGCGCTTGGTATCAAAAATAGTAGCGATATAAACATAGCCTTGGTTTTTTTTCATTATAATTATGAATACTTCCCTGGTGCTGACTACTCATTCATGGACAGATTATAGTCAAGATGAGACTCAAGTATCACTGTTATATTATCAAATTGAGACTGTCATCTCATTTTATCCATAAATAGGCTGAATCAATTTGATCGTTTTGTAGATAGTTGAGTAGAGTGATGATAGCGAAAAAATATTTTAACCATAAGTGTTAATGTAGCGATTTTTACTGTGAAAGAGTTGTGGGGGATGATGGACTCGAAGACGAAAACTCATTTTACCGGTACTCGGAAAAAAACTTATACATTGTTAATAAATGTGGCGTTGGAACTTTTTGAACAGAGGGCGATACCTTCGGTTTCTGAATTGGCAATGCATGCTGGTGTTTCCAGGGCAACGGCATATCGCTATTTTCCGACTCAAAGTGATTTAATTGATGCAATTGTTGGCGCTAGCCTTGGGCCGATTCTTACCTGGAAACCGGCCAGTGAAAAAACTGAGGAGCGGATTATTGAGTTGTTGAATTTTGCCTATCCTCGAATGTTTCAACATGAAGGCGCGTTACGAGCAGCTCTGTTAGTTTCCTTGCAGCAATGGGCTCAGGGACGTTTATCTGAGGATAAACAGGAAAAGAAATTGGTTCGTGGGCATCGTAAAGATATCCTGGCAATGGTTGTTGAGCCATTAAAAGGGCATTTTCCGCCGGATACTTTGGAAAATGTCATTCGTGCTTTTTCCCTGATTTATGGTTCTGAAGTCTTTCTGGTGATGAAAGATATCTGGCAGATGGATAATGAAGAAATTATTGAGATCACTAAATGGATGGCAAAAGCAATTATTAATCAGGCGCACAGAGATTCTGAATTATAGTTATTCTTGATAGATTTTTCTGGCGTAGATATTTTGTCTGCTATTTCGTATAACTTGCGGTTATTCCTATGAAGAATATCCCTGTTTATGATGATGTTATTGCCGCTGCCCGGCGTATAGAAGGTTATGCTTACCGTACGCCGGTTCTGACTTCCCGTACTGCTGATGAAATGACTGGCGCTAAGTTATTTTTTAAATGTGAAAATTATCAGCGAATGGGAGCATTTAAATTTCGTGGTGCTTTTAATGCGTTATCACAATTTAGTGACGAACAGCGCCGCAATGGGGTTGTGACTTATTCATCGGGTAATCATGCTCAGGCGATTTCATTGGCGGCTCGTATACTGAATATACCGGCGACAATCATTATGCCGTTCGATGCGCCTGCGGCTAAGGTAGCGGCAACTGAAGGTTATGGCGGTAAAATTGTTTTTTATGATCGTTATACGGACGATCGTGAACAAATTGGCCGGGAATTATCAGAAAGGCACGGGTTGACCTTAATTCCTCCTTATGATCATCCGCACGTTATTGCCGGGCAGGGAACCGCGGCAAAAGAGCTGTTTGAAGAGGTTGGGGGATTGGATGCGTTGTTTGTCTGTCTCGGTGGCGGAGGATTGCTTTCAGGGAGCGCGCTTGCTGCCCGCCATTTTTCTCCTGAATGTAAAATTTATGGTGTAGAGCCGGAAGCCGGTAATGACGCTCAACAATCATTTCGTCAGGGAAAAATTGTTCATATCGATACGCCTAGAACCATTGCTGATGGGGCGCAAACTCGACATCTTGGGCAATATACTTTCGATATTATTCGAAAGAATGTTGATGATATTTTCACCGTTTCTGATGAGGAACTGGTGGAGACAATGCGTTTTTATGCGGAAAGAATGAAGATGATTGTCGAACCGACCGGCTGCCTGAGTTTTGCCGCTGCCCGCAAAATGTGTGAGCCATTACAAGGCCAAAGGGTAGGGATCATTGTCAGTGGCGGTAACGTGGATATCGAACGTTATTGTGCTTTGCTGTCAAAACAACCTAAGACGTAATGAGCCATATAGAAGAGGGCTTTGATATTCACAAAACTTATAATGTGTGTTTTGTAGTGTAATTATTATCCTTTAGTTATTGATTTGTTATATTTAAATATTAATTGTAGGGCTAATATTATATATTGGCCGCTACATATTTTATGTGAATATTTTCCTATGTTATATTCACATTGATACATGTTATATTAATCATATGCATCCTAATTAATTCTCAATCTATTTGGATGTATTGGATAATATATATTTTTTCTTCAACTTATGCCTAAGTTGGTAATAGAGAGCAAATATAAATTATCCTGGTGATTAATTTCATATTATTGAACTAATATGATGGCGGTAGCTATTATCTAATACGCCTACCTTAATAACATGTTTTTCATAACTTCAAACATAGGTGATTATATGACTACAGAAAATAGTATTGTTAATGATTTTAGTGGGAAAACGAAGACTCTTGGATGGGATATTATTGCTGCCTATGATAGAACTAAAATAAATATGCTGTTTGAACAGCAATATGTAAGAAAGGTGAGTGAAGGTACACATTTTTCTCCTATTTGCTGGGAAAGTGGAAATAAAAAGATAAAATTTGATAATTTGACGTTGGGAGTGCCGTTAATTTCCTTTGAAAATTCATCAATTGAAGATTCTCAGGCAACGGTAAAATTAAATTTTATTTCTGGTACGATAGTAGAACTTTATGATGATGGTAGAGTAAAGAATTATCAAAGAATTACACCGAATAATGATTACCATATGACGATAACCGTAAATTTGATTGCGGGAACAGGCTCTGTTGGTAATGATGGAAAAGTTGTTGTTGAGTTTAAAAAAGGAGATTTGAGTGTAGTCAATGTTATTGACGATGCGCCAGCAGAAGTAAAAGAGTTTTTCCGTAATTGGCTTAAAAATAATGATGTAACTTATGAGTTAGGTATTTTGAAGCTGGATAATACGGCTGGACTGGTTCCAAAAATGTTTAAAATTAGAACCCAACCTGCACCCGATGCTAATTTACGTAGTTCTGATAATTATGGTCATGGTGCGGTGTTGTTATTTATTGCAACACACTATAACCCTAACGGCGGAGTATTACCAACTAACTCAAGTAATTTTCCTTATTTGATACCGGATAATCGTTCTGCGATGCTAATTATCAGTAATAAGACACTTTTTGAGAATATTCTTAAACCGCAATATGAGAGTTTATTACCGAGTTCTACCGGAGTAGAATTAGAGCTGGTCAGTCTCGATAGTCAACAAAATGATTCAGCCAAATATTTGAATATAAAAAACGGATATTCTGAAAGTGATAAACCTGTACAATATGAAAAAGGATCTTATACAGTATGGACGGGATTGGTTAAATATAATGGCGCCACTAATATTTGGCCAGAGAAGGTGAAAATCCCTTATTCTGGAATGTATATTAAACCTGAGAGGGAAAAAATTATCTTTTCTGGAGTAAGTAATAATGGTCAATCTTATCATTTTGCTCAGCAAGTGGGTATTATGAAAGATGGCATACTTGGTTATTATGATAAATCGAAAATTGATTTCTATGTTGATGGATCGATAGATATTACACCTACAGTTATATCTAATGATGAAATCAAGTTGGAGTCACATTATGGAATGGGTGTTAAATATGATGAACAAGGCCCATCTGGTTGGGGAAGTCTTATAGGCCCTGATTTTCAATCACAGTTTATTGATAAAACAGCGGAAATTGTTAAAGGCGCCGTTGAAACGGATTTAGCCAACGTATCTAAAATTAAGTTAAATAGTATAAGTCTATTTGCAGTTAATCACCTTCTGTTCCCTGAAAGCAATTATCTTGAGTTTGATAAGGTGTATGTGCCTGGGGATATGGTGCTATTTGGTGATATTTCTCCAACATCAACTGCTTTTAAAATCAATGATCTTCAATTAACTATGCCAGTGAAAACTAAGCATAAATTTACAACCAACACCAATGCAACGGTAAATTGGTCCATCACTCCAGCGGAATTGGGAAGTATTGATGCTAATACGGGAGATTATACGGCACCGGCTAAGATAAAAGGAAATAGTCAAATTGTGACAATTACTGCGACAGACTCAAGAACGAACGCTAAAGCTTCAGCGGTTGTCACTCTGTTGCCCTCTTCTGTATCGGTTAGTCCTTCTTTTGTTGTTATCAATGAGAATGATGTTAATAAGGAAGCCAATTTTACTGTTTATGGCAATAAGAAAGTGAATTGGAGTGTGGAAACGGGTACTGGCTATGGTGTTGTTGATGCGAATGGAAAATATACGCCTCCAGCTGCTTTCCCTGCCGGATATAATATGGTTACGGTGACGGCTGTTGCTGATAATGGCGATTTAGATAAAGTTAATATTTTGCTTATCAGTAAAAACACGAAAGGTGAGTTCAGGATTGATCCTAGCTATAATCAAGAGTTATTAACACCTGATGCCGTAATGAAGTTCTCTTCTGTCGGTAATGATTTGACTTCTCCAAGTGAATGGAGCCTCATGCCAGAAAGAGGAAATATTAAGGTAGGTGAACCAGAAGTTACAAAAGATGAGTTTGGTAATGACATCGAAAAGTATACTGCAACTTATACTGCGCCAAATGATATTACTCGTTCGGAAATTGTTTTACTCAGAGTGACACATAAAAATAAACCCAATCGTGCGGGCTATGCTCTGATTACACTGGAGCCGAAAATCAGTTGATAACTAACTGTTTTTAATAACCATCAGATGATGCAATAAACTTCTTATTCTTTATTGCATCTCTGTTCTCAAGTCTATTATCTTTTTTAGATAAAACACCCATCCATATATTTCCAATAAATAAAGGCAATCCTATGAATCATGATATCAGCCCGTTGCTAAAGAAAATAGGTAATAAATATAACTTTACTGATAAGATAATTGAATTAGGTTATAAATCTATTTTTGATCTTATAAGAATGCCCCGTAATCTATTTGTAGAGAAGTATAATTCAGATCATCAGGCAGCAGATATTTATGATACAGCAAACAGCTATGCTATACAAATAGCCCGTAAATTTCGCCAGCAGCATTATACTCATAATACATATGCCAGAAGTTATTCTTCGCTTTCATTAAAAGGAGGTCCTCAATATCAATCCTTATTTCAGGATAATTGGCAGCAATATTGTCCAAATGGCGCACCGGAAGCAAATAATTCACCGGTTGCTTATTTAGCAGAGATTTATAAATTAGCGATGGATATTGAATCCAATGCGGGTGCTGAGGCCATTAAAATGGATGAGCGCCGTTCTGATTTAGCGCATTTAATGCTGGATGACGTCAGTATTAATCAGGAAATTTCAACACTGTCATTGGTTAATACTATGCTAAATCAACGCTTGGAAGCTATATTAAAACAACAAGGAAAAACCAATTTATCCAGTTATGATCTTTTGGCTAATGTACGTTATCCATTCCAACTCCCTTATGATCATGCGCAAAACCAAATTAATCTAACATTTGATAATAAAAAACTTTTTTGTTTGGAAATGACGCAACAAACAGATAAGAGTTATCCTTATTTTCTTAAATCTAATCTAAATATTGCTAATGGAGAATTTGTCGCGCCTTTAGCAAATCAGCTAGGTATTTGCCAACAAAAAATAATTAATGAGCCGTTAAACCCATCTAATAGTCAATTATATCAAGATAATTATGGCGTTAATAGTGCAGAGTTACTTGAATTGTTATCGACTTTTATTTCACAAACAACTCTTTCTGTCGCAGAAGTTGAGCAATTATTATGTATAAAAGGAATATCTACCAATAAAGGGACGGCATTAGAACAGAATAACGTGAGATTATCTCAAAATGTGCTTAATTTAGGTATGCCTGCGGCTCCTTATAGTTATGGCGCCGTCTTTATTAATGGGCCAAATGCAAAAGCGAGTGATTTCTTACATTTGTATCGTGAATTTGTCTCAAGTGATTATTTGCCACAAGAGATAAATAAACTATCTGGTGTGAATCATGAACGCTTTGATAGATTAAATCGTATGATACGATTGTGGAAATGGGTTAATTTGCCGATAGATAAAATTGATTTATTGGTGACTGCAACTATGCGGGCAGAAGGGGATGCAAATAAACAATTACAGATGAATGATAATACCTTACGTATGTTAGGAATTTTTCATCATTGGAGTAAAAAATATCATATTTCGCCTGATGATTTTTCCGCGTTGATATATCAAATTACCCCTTTTTCGACGGGTACAGCCATTCCTTTCTTCGATCAGATTTTCAATTCATCTTCGTTGTTTGATGCGCCATTGGTGATTGATGATCGTGAGTTTTATTCGGAAACAAAGCAGGATGACACTATTATTAGCAAGTTATGTGCTGGTTTGAAAATTGAAGCGAAGGATTTTGCTCTATTAGCGCCATTAGTTGCTGAATCGATTGGTAAAAAGAGTTTAACATGTTCACTTGCTGTTGTTTCTGCGTTTTATCGCATTGTGCGATTGTCGAGAATTTTTGGGTTAACACCACAAGAAGGTGTGGTTCTTTTAACGCTAATAGGTGGAAATAAAGTATTAAAACAGGTCGCGGGTATGCCTTATTTATCGCAATCAGGAAATAATAGACAAACAGATATACTGGATATTATGATTGCAATCGAGCAGACTACAGAATGGTTGAGAATAAATAAATTATCTGTTGGTACTCTTCAACTATTCTTATTACCAGCTAATGAAGTTGTTATGACCGGAAATGCGGCTCAGGTGGCCTTTATTAATCAAGTTGGATTGCATCGTAATTCAGAAAGTTTAATGTTGGAAAGTTTGTCAGAAAATATCTTACCTGCATTGGATAATAATGGTGATTTGATTGATTGGTTAACTCCACGTCAAACTGTTTTAAACGCAGTATCTCATCAAAAATATGGTTTGGTTAAACCTGATGTTAATATTAGTGATGAAATTAATAAAGCGATAAAAAGCATATTACTTGATGAGAAAGTCAAAGTATCTATTACTGAGCAATGGGCTGCAATTATTACTCAAACTCAATCCGCACAAAATGCAATATCAGCCAGTATGTTGGCAAATGCATTTCAGCTATCACAACCATTTCCTTTATTTATTTTAAATTGGATTGGCTCAAATAGTTACGATTTTTTATTGAAGTCATTTGAACTGTTTGATAAGAAGAATTTACAACCAGAGGTGATCAGTCAGGATTATTTGATACTGATGTATGATTTATCGCGATATATTTCAGTGATTAAGACTTTTCAATTGAGTACTGTGATGTTGAATCATTTTTCTGAACATCCTGAACGGTTTGGCTGCCAGAATACGCAACTTTCTTTATCGGTTATTTATTATTTCAGTCGCTACCGAGATTGGATGCAATTAGTTGCCTCTTTAGATAACGCGGAAGATAAAATATTGCGTTATTTGGAACTAGTCAATAAGAATAATCAAAGTAACGATAAAACTAATATGGTGAAAATATTAACTGAACTATTGTCATGGCAGAGTGATGAGGTGTTATTAGCTAATTCATATATTATTGGCAAGGAAGAGAATACAGTAAAAACATTAGCTGAAATAGATATCATGATGAGACTTAAAGTTTGGTCTGAGGAAATGGCTCTTTCCATGCGCTCATTATTAGCGACGATAAATATCAATGCTCATTCCTCTTATGAGGATTATAAACAGGTTGGCACAATGATGGTAGCAACTCTGTAAATATAGTTTTCATCGTGTAATAAAAATTTCTAATAGAGGTTCAGGATATGAAAAATATTGTTTCTAAAAAATTAGCTGAGAATGTTCGTGATGGATTGGTTAGTTATTACTTAGGGCATATTTCAAAAATAGCTAATTCACCCGATTTAAAAACGCCGGATGATTTATATCAATATTTACTGATTGATAATCAGGTATCTAGTCAGGTTAATACCAGTGTCGTTGCACAAGCGATTTCCAGTATTCAGCAATATATTAATGGCATTATGCTTAACATGGAACCTGGGTATGATTATCAATATGAAGATAGAGTAGAGAAATGGAGTGATGTTTTAAGTCAATATAATATTTGGGCTGGTTTTCAACAGTTATGGAATTATCCAGAGAATTATATTAGTCCTATATTACGCCAGGGTAAAACAAGTGATTTTAAAGAGTTGGAGGATAATTTAAATAAAGGGAAGTTGAGTGATGAAGTTGTTCAAGAAGTTATATTGAATTATTTAAATAAATTTGAAGAAATAAGTAACTTAGAGTTAATGAGTGGCTATGTCAATACGACTAAAGAATTATCTCCCGCTCAATCTGAATATTATTTTATTGGTAAGATGAATATTACGCCAGGTCAATATTATTGGCGATCGCTGAATATGGCTAATCGAAATATGCAAGATGTCATTAATCCTACCGCTTGGAAAGAATGGGAGAAAATTAGTATTCCTGCTACTGGGGAAGTGATTAAGATCCGGCCAGTTGTTATTGATGGTCGTCTTCATATCGTTTGGTTGGCACATGAAGTTGATAATAATAAAGAAGAAAAAAATTATTATAGTATTAATTTGATATATCGAAAATTTAATGGTGAATGGAGTCTGCCAAATAAATTACGTACTTTTACCAGCGATAAGAGTAAAGTTAATGATGGTTTTGAACTCATTGCATTAATGGATTTGCGAGCTGAACCGGTATTAGTTATTTCTGCTATTTATAAGTCAGTAAAAACAGAAAATAATACATCAGGAGAAGAGAGCTATCCTTACTCCTGTAATTTACTATTTAACGAAGTTCCTGTGCCTCTGGTTGGTGGCAAGTTATTAGATCTCTACATTTATCAACAGATTAAATCTAATTCTACGGAAGATCTTACACAATCAAATATGTTGTCAGCCTATTTTGGGGATGCATACAAATTAGTTGATAAACCGGTTTATCAGGAGTCAGGAAGTTATCCTGGGCTTGCGACAGAAAAAATGAACCTATTTGCTGAAATGGGTAGTAGAAAACTGCGTCTCAGTGGTAATAATAGTTTGTCAATTGGGAAAGAGATTATTAAATCTGTAGTATGTGATATTGATCTTAAAAGTAAATCTAGTGAAGCAGGAAAGGTTAATATTTCACTTGCTGATGGCGCAAAAGAAAATAATGGAAAAATAACCGTTTCTGTCGCGGTGACTATTAATGATAATAGTTATGGGTCAGGTGACTATTTTTATATTATGTTTAATTCCAGTCAGAGTGGTTATCCTGAGTTGAACGTTAATTTCTCTGAATGGGGACAAAAGCAAGGTAATACTTATCATTTTGCCAAAGAAATGGAAGTACCGCTGTCTGGACTAAAAGAAGCTAAAGTATTTAGTTCAGAACTCAATAAATCTGGTGGTAAACTTGTTGCTTCTGGAGAGGGAACGCCAAAAGTAGATATTGATCATTCCGGTTATCGGGAGGCTGATTTCTGTTTATGGCATACTAAAGGAGGGAGCGATAGTCTGTTATATTCAGAACGCCAATTACTCAATGGAAAGAGTATTATTCCTACTGTAGAACTTGATCTCGATGAAATAAATGGTAATGATCCGAGTGTATTTTTAAAATTAGGTTATAAGAAAGAGGGTGAAGATGCGGATTTAGGTTATAACTATTATGAAATTAAACTAAGTAAAACGCCTTATCCTAATTTGCTGTTGGCCTATGATAAAAAAACGCAAGCACAGTATTTGGACATTACTGAATTACAATTTAAATATCGATCTATCAGATTAAATACCTTATTTGGCAAGGAACTTATTGCGCGGGCTAACCACTCTATTTCTGATGTACTGAGTTGGAAGGCGCAACATATTAAAGAGCCGCCTATTCCGGGGAGTGATGAAAATAATGATTCAGCGCTTAACGGAGCAAATAGTATTTATTTCTGGGAGCTTTTCTTCCATGTGCCTTATTTAGTTGCGTATCAACTCAATACTTCACAACAATATCAGGATGCTCAAAACTGGTTACACTATATTTTCAATCCAGGAGTAAAAAATAAGGCTAATGGTAGCCCAGGCTATTGGAATTGCAGCCTGTTAGAGGTTTCTCAAGATAGTTCAGTACAACTAAAAGGATTACAAGATCCAGATGCGATAGCTTATGCCGATCCGGTACATTATAAGAAAGCCATATTCCAAATGTATGTGCAGAACTTAATTGATTTCGGTGATAGTTTTTATCGCTTTCTGACCAATGACGGACTTAATAATGCTAAATTACGCTATCTTCAAGCACAGCAATTGCTTGGTCCCAGACCTGATTTTGATTTAGTCAGTCATTGGCTACCGATTGAATTGGCAGATGTCACCTCTTCAAAGAATAATAAATTACGAGAATTTGAGAGTAATTTTGATCCTGATATATTAATTGATCTTCCAGCCACTAAAGTCAGTGCTCATACGGCGGTGGATAATGCGATATTTAGAGTGCCGTTGAATAATGATTTACTGTGGTATTGGGATATTTTATCCAGCAGATTTTATAATTTGCGCCATAATTTAACTTTAGATGGTAAACCTTTATCGCTACCATTATATGCAACACCTGTCGATCCGAAAAATTTGCTCGCTTTACTGGCGAACGGTGGATCATTATTAGCAGCAGGTAGTACGGCTATTTTGAATATACCGCCTTATCGTTTCCGGGCATTATTACCCAGTGTTTATCATGCGGTAGATACATTAAGTCATTTTGGTGATTTACTCTTGAATGCGCAAGAACGTAAAGATCGCGCGGAACAGGAAGAGTTGAATCAATTACATTTGAAAGAGTTAGCTGTTTTTACCATTTCATTGCAGAAAGATGCTGTCGCAATCGCTGAAAAAGGGAAACAGGCATTATTAAAAAGTCAGCAGACAATACAACAACGGATTGATCATTATAAGGCGCTTTATGATGAAAACATTTCTACAGATGAAACCAATGCTCTGAATTTACAAGGTACGGCAAAAATTATTTCTTCTGTTGAGGAAGGAATGTTAACCGCCGCCGGTGCCGCTTCGCTGATACCGAGTATTGCGGGAACGTCATTTGGTGGACAACGATGGCATATGCCGCTTGTTTGTTCCGCGGGTATTACACGTACGGCATCATTAATGATGCAAATGGCAAGTGATGCATTGAGCGTTAAAGCCAGTTATAACCGGCGACGTGAAGAGTGGGAGATTCAATATAAACAGGCGGAAAGTGAGCTGGAAATGTTGAAAAAACAGATTGAACAGCAAGAGGCGCAAATTTCCGCTGCGAATACAACATTACAACAGTCTCAGGCTCAACTGCAAAAAGAGCAGGATATGTATCAGTTTCTTACTGTGACTAGGGTAACGAAATCTTCGCTTTATCAATGGCTGAATGATCAGATGATGTCATTATATCGTCAGGCTTACGATGCAGTGCTTTCGCTATGTTTAAATGCACAAGCATGTTGGCAATATGAAATGGGGGATTTTTCCACACAATTTATTGTACAAAATGGTTGGGACGATAATCATAATGGTTTGTTGGTCGGAGAAAAGATTAAACTGAATCTATTGAAAATGGAATCGGCTTATTTGAATCGTAATGAACGTCGTTTAGAGTTAACTAAAACGATCTCGTTAAAAAATCTATTGTCTGATACGAAAAAATGGCAAGATATTCAATCTGAACTTAAAACCGGTGAAGGAATTACATTTATATTGAATGAGAAATTATTTGATCAGGATTATGCCGGGCATTATTTACGCCAGATCACTTCTGTATCGGTCACGCTGCCGACATTAATTGGTCCTTATCAGGATATTAAAGCGACTTTAACTCAAACCAAAAGTTATACATTGAAAACGCCGGATATTAATGGTGTGAAATATTTACTTTCAAATAAAGAGGGCGATAATAAACAAATTGTTACGAATTTGAGAGCGAGTCAACAAATCGCACTTTCATCAGGGATTAATGATAGCGGTACATTTAATCTTAATTTCGGTGATGATCGCTATTTACCTTTTGAAGGAACGGGGGCGGTTTCTGACTGGAAACTCACCTTCCCATCAGCGGCAACAGACAGTATACAGCGAGATATTCTGGATAATTTGACAGATATTATTTTGCATGTATGTTATACCGCGAAGGATGGCGGAGAGGCATTTTCTGGTCAGGTAAGAGAACTACTTAAATAATACGTTTATTTGTTGCTGTTTCTGTATCTAATATTTAATTAGGAATCTGGTAAATTTATTTTTATTATTTGCCAGGTTCTTGTTATTTTGGTTAGGAATTAGGTCATGATAAACAATACGTTAAAAATTGACGGCCATATGGCTGTGATCACTTTTGACCCGGAAATCGAGATGTTTCGTGGTGAGTTTGTCGCGTTAAATGGTGGCGCTGACTTTTACGTATATAGTGTCGATGAGCTGAAAAAAGATGGCATAGAACCTTACAAATTGTATAGCGGTAATGAAATCAGGGGCTTTTAAGTAAAAGTGAAATTCAGCGTGCTAAGCGCTGGATCTCACTTTTGAGAGAGTTAAACGGCGGGTAATGTGGTTAAAGCGACTTCCGGCTCGCTTATCTCGATATGCCGGATATATACACCAGCATGAGCCATCATCGCAATCAACTTATCCACACTGAAAAGCTGTATTTTTCCCCTGGCAAGTTCTGAAACACGGGGTTGGGTAATCCCCAGTACTTTGGCGGCTTCAGCTTGGGTAAATTCCCGTTTTGCTATCCATGCGTTGAGCGTATTCGTTAGTTGCGCACGGATCTTCATGTTTTCGGCCTGTTCTGGTGTATCACTGATCGCGTCCCATACGCTTTCAAAAGTCTGCATTTTCATAATTTCCGCTCTTGTATCAATGCCTTAAAGCGTTTTCTGGCAAGTTCCACATCTTGCTTACTGGTTGACTGTTTTTTTGGAAGCAGTGCAGTACTTAAATTGCTAACTTGAATTCTAGCTTCGAGTTTTTTGGTTAAATCACCGTTAGAAATATTAGCCTCTTCTAGCTCTTTGGCAAAGCCGAGCATTTCGTTCAATTTAGTGCTCATTTTTACCTCTATTAAAAGTCCTGGTTCGAGCATTTTTTATCATCATACTGCAAAAGTTCTGCGGCAACGTATTTTAACCTTCTAAATCATCTTTCTCAGGCCGCCATTTGGCGGCCTATTGATCTAAAAGTCAGGATTTTTTGCAATCAAATTAACAGTTGCTTTTCTCGGCCAAAATAAACATCCCAAACGGATGAATTTCCAGATAATAATTATCGCCAACATCGGGTTGCAATTGGGTAGCGTTAATCTGTAATAGCAGAGTTTGCCCTTGCCAATCTACGGTGACTTCATATTGTGGCCCCATGTAAGCCACATGACTAATGGTACAGCGTTGGCTGGTATTACCTTGATGGCTCAGGGTAATTGCTTCCGGTCTGACGCCTACCGTTACCGATTGTTTGTTGGTGGTAAAGTTTGCTGGCCGTGGCAGGCGATATTGAAAAATCTCAACATAATCAGCACCTAAAGTCGCCGGGAAGATATTGGCGTCTCCCATAAAACTTGCCATAAACTCAGACGCCGGTTGGCGATAGAGTGTTTGTGGCGTGCCGATTTGCATGATTTTACCTTTATTCATCACCAGTACCGCATCGGAAACTGCAAATGCCTCACTTTGATCATGAGTAACATATAGCGAGGTAATATTAAATTGCTGCTGCAATTCGCGGATTTTCTCGCGCATACTGCGACGCAGATTGGCGTCAAGGTTACTCAGCGGTTCATCGAAAAGTAACACTTTAGGCTTGAGGATCAGTGCGCGAGCGAGAGCGACACGCTGTTGTTGACCGCCGGAGATTTGGTCTACGTAACGATCTTCAAAGCCGCCTAAATCCACCAGCTCCAGCGCCTCTTTAACCCGTTCGCGTATTTCTGCTTTAGGCCGCCCTAGCATTTTCAGCCCGTAACCAATATTTTCCCCCAGCGACATATGTGGGAATAGGGCATAAGACTGAAATACCATACAGATGTCCCGCTGCTGAATAGAGCGATCTGTAACGTCTTCACCATCAATGAAAATCTTACCTGCGCTAGGTTTCTCCAGTCCGGCGACCAGACGTAACACAGTGGTTTTACCGCAGCCGGAGGGTCCTAACAGTGTGACCATATGTCCCAGTGGAATAGAGAGCTCCAGATTATCGATCACGGTGTTGCTACCGAACCGTTTGGTTACATTTTTCAGTTCGACAAAATTTTGTTGTGTCATGTCGTCACTCCGTGATTACTGTGTGTTTTTGGCTTTGGAACGAGAAATCCGCGCTTCGCCAATCAGGTAGTCAAATAAGAAAATAATGGCCAGCATAACTACAATCAGGATCGAGCCATAAGCGATAGCGACCCCGTATTCACCATCTTCCACTCGATTCAGAATATAAGAGGTTGCTACGCGGGTGTCTGGTGTAACCAGGAAGACAATCGCGCTGACGGTGGTAATCGCACGAACAAAGCTATAGATCAGTGCAGATAAAATCGCCGGGCGCAGTAAGGGCAACAGTATATGGAAGATGGTTTTCATCGATCCGGCGCGTAGGCTGAGTGAAGCTTCATCCAGTGATTTATCAATTTGTCCAAGACCGGCAATACCTGCCCGGATACCCACCGGTACATTGCGCATGGTCATGGAGATAATGACGATTGCCGCAGTTCCGGTGAGATAAAAAGGTGAATCGTTGAAGGCCAGAATGTAGGAAACCCCGGCGACGGTACCCGGTACGGCAAAACATAGCATGGTGGTGAATTCGATGGTCTTTTTACCGCGAAATTCCTGGCGTACAACAATGTAGGCAATTAACAAGCCAAGGATAGCGGTAATCGGGGCAGCGATACCGGCGTAGAGCAGGGTATCCAATAATGATGGCCATGCGCCGTCGCTCATCCCTTGACCGAACAGTTTGATAAAATTATCCAAGGTCAGGGTGTAATCCACTCCCCAGTTAACGGTGAAACTGCCGTAGAAGATGCTGCCGTACAATAGAATGTTGAACACAACCCAGATAAACAGGATGGCACAGACACCCCAAACCAGTGAAGTTGGCAACGGTTGTACATCACCACGGTAGGATTTGCCGGAAACCGTGACATAGGAACGTTTACCAATCCACAAATACTGAATGCAGAAGACCAGTAGCGAGAAAACCAGCAGCGAAGCGCCGAGCGTACTGGCGGCTTGATAGTCGAGTTGAGAACCGGTGATATAGAAATAGATCTGGGTCGCCAGTACGTCAAAGCTGCCGCCCAGTACCAGTGGGTTACTGAAATCTGCCAGCGACTGGACAATGACAATCAGGAAAGAGTTCGCCAGTGCCGGTTTCAACAGCGGGATAAAAACATTGAAGAACGTCTGATAGCGGTTGGCACGCAGAGTATAAGCAGCTTCTTCCAATGAGGGATGGATGGTTTTGATGGCGCCATCAAGGATCATAAACGCCATTGGTGTGAAGGCTAGAACTTGCGCCAGCCAGATGCCGGTAAAGCCATACAGCCAGTTGGTGTTGGTTAGGCCAAACCAGGTTGCCATAAATTCAGTGATATAACCGGAACGGCCCATCATCAATGTGACGCCTAAACCGACAACAAACGGCGGGGTGACGATGGGTAAGATGGAGAATACCCGGCCAATAATGGCGGAACGGCGGGCGATTCTGGCGGTATAAATTGCCAGTACTAGCCCGAAGAAGGTGCAACCTGCGCCAACCGCCAGCGAGAGCAAAACGGAGTTGATGATAACCTGAATAATATGTGCCTGCCCCAGGATCGATATAAAAGCAAATGGGGCAAACTGACCGGCATCATCCGTAAACATCGGAATAAAGATGGCAATACTCGGATAAAGGATAAATATGCCGATGAGGGCAATAACCGTGACTAATGAGCCGATAACAAAACTATCACCACCTAACCACTCAAGGCGAGACAGGGCTAGAGTGATAATCGCGCCCAGCGAGATAAATAGGAAAATCGTCGAGTAGCCTAGCCCACGACCAATAATCGCTGCGCTGATAACGACAAATAGCGCGCATAATAAAGCATAACCTGCATCAAAATAGTGGCGGTTACGTTGATTGCGATTTGCTGGTGTCAGTGGACGTAGCAGCAGCACTGAGGGTAGCAGGAACCACAGTAAGCCGATGTTTAATCCATTCCAGCCATAAGAGGCGAAGAGTTCATCTTGAGTAGATTCGAAAAGGCCGTAGTCCAGGCTCCATGATGGCAGAAGCGCGAAAGCCAGCCACATTAGAGCAATCCACCAGAACACGGCATCCTGCTTTTGTCTGATAGGCAGGGTAAAGGCGTGAGACATAATTTCCTTCCGTTTTATTATTATTGTGTGGTAGCAGCAGTAAGAAGCTATCCTTTAAGGCATTATTGGCGCGGGAACATAAGGTAGCCTGACGGATAGCTTCTTAAGGGCGGGAAATGCTCCGCCCTTGGCTGGCTTTATTTAGCCATTTTCACTTCTGTCACCCATTTGGTAATTAACTCTTTGCGTACATCACTGGAGCCATATTTATCCATGTCGTAATTGATTAGTTTTAGATCAGATAATTTAAGTGCTAAAGGAGAAGCTTTTGCCTTGGTATTGGTCAGGATCTGATAAGCTTTCCCTTTCTTCCAGCTCAATTCTTGTGCTTCTTTGGATAATACCCAGTCAACAAACAGTTTGGCGTTGTCCATATTGCGGGCATTTTTGATGATACTTACGCCGCCGATTTCATAACCGGTACTTTCACATGGCGCGATAAGTTTTAGTGGTGCGCCATTTTCTACTTCTAATGAGTAATCATGCAGGAAACCGATACCAATCGCGGATTCGCCGCGGGCGGCATTACGTGCCGGGGCAATGCCGGATTTGGTGTACTGAGAAATATTGGCGTTGAGTTTTTTCAGATAATCAAATGCCTGATCTTTGCCCCATAACTGAACAAAGGTTGCTAACGCAGTGTAAGCAGTGCCTGAACTTTGAGGATCGGCAATCTGAATTTCGCCTTTATATATCGGTTTGGTGAGATCTTTCCAGCAGGTTGGAATCGGCAGATTTTTCTCTTTTAGACGTTCAGTGTTGACGCCATAGCCAAGAATACCGACGTAAACGGCGGAGCTGTAGTTGCCTTTACGTTTAGCCGGGTCGCGGAACTGCGGCATGATTTGCGTCAGATTAGGGGATTTGTAAGGCTCCAGCAGATCCATCTCTCCCGCTTGAGATTGTGGGTCCAGAGTCCCGCCGTACCAGACATCCGCTTGTGGATTGCGTTTTTCGGCTTCAATTTTTGCCAAGGTACTGCCTGAGCCGTTACGGACAAAAGTGGTTTTTACATTGTATTTTTCACCGAATGCTCTGGTTTCAGTTTCACACATAGCGTTAGTGGCGCTGCAATAAACGATCAATCGTCCGGCGGCTTGAGCGCTGTTGGTAAATGCAGCAACGACCAAACCGGCTGCGATAAGTGTAGAGAGAGGTTTCAGTTTCATTGTCTTATCCTTAGTATTCAAAACTGCTTATTATTAGAAAGTAGCGATGCTACTCCATGTTCCCTTTTGCTAACGTCGGCCATTAACAGTGGCATCAACAGTAGACCCATCATGGCGGCTGCGGCGGTGAGCAGGGCAAACATCCCTGACCAGCCATAGTGGGCAACCACTTGGCTTAGCGGCCAACCTGCGATTGCCGCGCCCAGGTAGGCGTATAATCCCAGATAGCCCGTGACAGTGCCGGCGGCTTGTTTATGGCAATATTCTGTTGCTGCCAGCCCAATTAGCATTTGCGGGCCAAATACAAAAAAACCGATACTGAAAAAACAGGCTGCCAACAGCGCGTAGTGATGAATGGGAGTCAGCCACAATGCGGTGACAGCCATGAACAGTCCAAGCGCGGACAGTAGAATCATTGGGGCGCGTTGGCCGCGGAACAGTAAATCCGATCCCCAACCGGAAAATAGGGCGCCGGTTAAACCACCAAGTTCAAACAGTGAGAGCGTCGCGTTGGCACTGAGCAGATTGGCGCCATGCGTTTCCGACAGCCACAGGTTTCCCCAATCGTTAATCGCCATTCTGATGAGGTAGACCAGAATATAGGAGAATCCTAGCAACCAGATAGTTTTGTTAGTTAAGATCGTATCCCGCAATATCTGCATCATCGGCATGGGGGGCGATAGCTGTTCGTGTCGAAGCTCCAGTAAATCCTGCCGCCACTGTCCCACACTGGGCAAACCTTGCTGTTGTGGTATGCCGCATAATTGATGACAAAGCCAGATACCCAATAAAATGCCGATAATTCCCGGCATCATCAGCGCTGTTTGCCAGCCGTAAGTTGTCGCCAGAAAAGCGGACAATATTGGGATAGTGATGCCGACAATATTGATGGAAGTATTCCAATATCCCCACCAGAAGCCCCGTTCATTGCGGGAGTACCAGTGTGTCAGCAGTCTGGCGCAAGGCGGCCAGCCCCATCCCTGAAAGAAGCCGTTCAGTGTCCAGATGATCAGCAGTGCGGAAAATGATGAGCAGAAAGCAAAGATAATGTTTAACACTCCTGTCATCACTAATCCGGCGCCCATAAACCAGCGATAACCGGTGCGATCATGAAATACACCGGAAATAAATTTTGAGCTACCGTAGGCCAGATAGAACAGACTGGTTATCCAGCCGATATGCCCTTTATCCAGTCCTAGTTCCAACTGCATAACCGGCATGACAAAGTTGAAGCTTTTTCGCGTCAGATAAAATGCGGCATAGCCAATAATCATGGAAATCAGCAGGCGGCTACGCCAGCGGCGATAGTGTTGTGAAATCTGTTCCTGGCTGGTGGCTTGCATACCCGGTTCCTCCATGAAAAAGGGAATGTAAAGAAAAATTAATGAAAATGGATGAGGTAAGGTTTTAGGCAACTAGGAATAATTCTTAGTTATGCTTGATTTTCATCAGAATTTGTGGGCAGGTTAACAGTTATGCGTGTGCCGTTATCATTACTTAATTGCCAATCTCCTCCTAATGCACGGATACGTTCTTCAATACCCTGGAGGCCAAATCCGCCTTTTCTTTTGTCTTCTGTAATGCCGATGCCGTTATCACTGATTCTGAGTTCAATCACATCCCGGTGCTGCCGCAGGATGATAGCGATTCGAGTCGCTTGAGCATGCTTGCTGATATTGTTCAGTAACTCTTGAACCAGACGGTAGAGGGTAAAAACCACCGTTTCATCCGTTGGATTTTGAGGAAGCTGGTAATTCAATTGGCAATCAATATTTTGTTCTTTAAACGCAAATTCATGGATCAAATGGTGAAGTGCTTTTTCTAAGGACATCTCTTCCAGAACCGGTGGGCGCAATTGGCGTAATAATTGACGCGTGGATTGATGAATCTGTTGGGCGAGATGATTGATCTGTTCTGCGATCATTTCTGTTGCCGGGGTGGTGGCGGTACGTTTTATCAGCGTTGCCTGAATTTGAATGGCGGTAATATTCTGACCAATTTCATCATGTAACTCGCGGGCAATGCTTTTACAAACGTCTTCTTCTGTGTGAATCAGTTTCTTCATCAGGGTACGGCGGGCGGTTAACTCCCGTTCTAGCAATTCACGGTAACGTTGCAAATTTTCAGCGAGCTGTTGCTGACGGCTGATTGCTATCCCCAGACCTATGCCTAATAAGGATTGAATGGTCAGGAACATTTCCAGTTCGCCTAAATCGTTAAAAGCACCACTGAATTGACGAGCTGACGTGATCATGAGACTGCCTAACAGAGCTGCCAGTACGCCGCCTTGCCAGCCATAACGGTAGGCCATGAAGACATTGGGGATAAATATGAGAATGATTAAAAGATTCTCAATTTCTGGCGACATAAAGATCTGGGCGCTTAATCCTAGCAAGCAGAATAGACAACACCACATCAACAAGGAAGGGCGTAGCTGCGGATCAGGATCGCTCGGTTGCAGCATATTTCTCAGATGTTGCTGACGCAGGTATTCATAGATCAGATAAACAAAAGGTGACAACAAAACGCCACCGGTTAACGAGGTGAGAAACAGATGGCTGGCGTCGGCAGTCAGCGTAAACCCCAGACAAACAGCCTGTAACACACTATTAGCGGTTACACCAGCCAGCAGAATTGAGAGCCGTTGCCAATACAGGGTATAGCGCCTCCAGAATTGTTGCACGATAAGGGCAGGTATTAGGCTGAGAAAGGGTGATAACAGAATGATATTGTCAGTAATAAGTTGTTCGCTGCCGAGCCATAGCAGAATAATAATCTCAGTGGCTAATAAGGTTGGTAAGTAACGATATCCTAGTAGGATAAACAGGGCCAGCCGTAACCCTTGTGGCAAAAGCAGCGCTGCTTGTTGTCCGTTATCATTCAGGTAGAAGCTGATAGTCCACAGAGCAAGCCAACTCAGTGAATAGAAAAACAGCAGAAAGAGTGATAACAGGCCAAATCGTGATCTTCTGTTCATGAGTTCCCCGTTAGAATCTGGTGTTGCAGAGCGTAATGAACCAGATCAATAGTGCTATTACACTGGAGTTTGCTAAGAATATTGGCACGATGAACATGAACTGTTTTATGGCTGAGATTGAGTTGTTCCGCGATAGTTTTAACATTGATGCCGTTGATAAGTAGAGAAAATATTTCCCGTTCTCTGGGCGTCAGAACTTGCAGTGCTTTAATCTCTTGTGGTGTCTGACGCAGTGCTTTTAGTGCGTCGGCACACAAGTAGCAACCGCCTTGATGTACGGAACGTACTGCCTGTACTAATTCTTCCGGGCCGCATCGTTTGGTGAGATAGCCGCAGGCGCCGGCATCCAGCGCACTTTGTACAAATGCCGTGGTGTCATAAATACTGAGAATAATGGTACGAAAATCAGGTTGTTTTTGCCGTAACCGGGTGAGCAGGTGCAAACCGCTTTCATCGGGCATATCGATATCCATCACGGCGACGTCAATCGGGTTTCTGAGTAAACCCAACCAAGCTTCTTTGGCATTGGCGTATTGCCCGGCGATTTCAATATCCTTTTCAAGCGCGAGTAATTGGGCAAAGCCGGAACGGACAACTACGTGGTCGTCAATAAGTGCAACTCTAATCATAAGTTTTCGTTAATGGATAATGGTTAATGAAATAATTTATATGATGTGCAGGAAAAGCAGGTTGTGCAAATTAATCAACTAAATCTGCAAGAAAGCTAACAAATTTAGCAAAAACCGCCGTAAACCCTCGAATTGGGCCAGGATTTACGGGGCAATTGTTAAAAAAAGCCTTTTTTATCTATTAGTGTGGTTTTAAAAGCGGGAAAAGAGGTCAGGCTAACCACGAAAAAACAGGTAAAAACTTTAATCATCAAAAGTAAAAAGCAGTGATTAAGGATTTTTAAAAGCGGGTAAAAAATCCGATATCATGCTGACCTTGGAAGAGAAAACATCAGAAAAAACAGGTTTCAAATTGATTAAATAAGGTGGAAAAAATGACAGTGTTAACCCAATAACAGGAATATATCTTATCAAAACATTTAACCGTATTAACCACATTAAACCAATCTTCTTAAATAAAAGATTTTGCCTGACTGCAACAAGTTTACGAAAAATCAGAGACTATAATTGTAGAAAACCGAGCGGCTTTTAGATTAACCCCAGAAAAGCAAGGATATTTAGCAACATTAAAAATGATTAAAGAAATGGGCGTTAATCTTAATACCGTTAGCCGTTCTGCCACCCTCACTGGTTTTAAACCTAAAAGATCAAATACAGAAAAAGGAGAAAATAGAAAACCTAAATATCAGTTTAATGAAAATAAGAACGTTAAATACGGTTCAGTAAATGTAAAAACCTTTCGTCATGGCCGATTTATAATTAAAAACAAACACCCCCTCAGAATGAAAACCGCTGTATAAGCTTATCATATTTTCAACATTATTTTTTAACTTACATCTCCCTTTTACCGGTGATTAATCAACTAAGGATTAAAGGATAGGTAGCCCATTAATGTCAGCTTTTTAAAAGGTATAGAGTGACTAAAAACAACCTATTCCCTGCTATGTTTAATCCACTTATCGGTAAATCGGTAATACTACACTCCACTTATTTTACATTTGCCTAACCCGCTATGACTATTTAAAAAGACAAACAGGGAGAGGTTAAATACTTCATTCAACAGACTGATTTAACACAATGAATCAAAGTTTTCAGTAGCGTGATTAATGACATTTAATCGAAATTCACTAATCATTAACCGAGAGTTGAAAAGCAATAATCACGTAAAATAACATTAATAGAATAGATTAATGCTCAAATATTTTCTCACCATTGCTTTACGAAAAAATCAATAAAAATGCGATAAAGAAGAGATAAAACGATTAATTTAGCCGAATTTAAATGCTAAAAAAGGTATTATCCTAAAAAACATTAACGGTGTTTTTATACTATCAAGCTATTGATTAGTGATTTATAGAGAAAAGATAAAAGGTGATTGATTTATAAAAACTCGCAGAATTGCCAGTAAAACAATGTTGGTAAAAAAATATTAGTAAAACCATGCCGGTAAAACAGTGTCAGTCAAAATAAATCGGATATGATTAATGTTAGTTTAAACGTAAAACCACGATATATCATAATATTTAAATCTCGCAAAAAGCTAATAT
>NZ_RCWE01000028.1:0-15143 GCF_018448925.1 Photorhabdus akhurstii
ATTTAAAGATATGAAGATAGCCCCGGGCCTTGCTGCCGCGAGCGGTAAGCGGGTCTTCTTCCTTAATGTATATCCAGCCGGGACGCAGAAGGCGGGCGGCATAGCCTTTGGTTTGTTGGAGTGATGAAGAGAACATCAGGGTATGGATATCCGGCGGTGCTTCTGGTTTTTCCAGCTCTTTGCCGAAAAAGTTCACATAAGCATAGCGAACCGGGTAAATCGGTTTAACATCGCAGTCACAGGGCTGAATATAATTATCTACCTCAAGATTTTGCGGGAACAGTTCGTAAGCTTTTTCTATTAATTTGTCAAATTCTTCCTGAATATTGATGGTCATAATATCTCCTTTGTTGTTAATCTAAGGATGTCATGGATACACTGCGGCTACTCTTATTATTCAAAAAAGTCCATACAACCAAAGGCTGAGAATATTTTCACTGGTTACAATCCTGAATAAGTTCATTGTTCAAGCAGTGAACTTACGCAAATGATTTAACAACATTTCAAAAAGCTGTTTGGAGGAAATAGGATACAAAAATAGGGCCGGATCTTGCTTGAAACGGGAGAAATCAGCAGGGAAAAATGTGGGTTTTCTCGCGTCAATTCATTCATATTACATTTTATTTGTAAAAATTTTTCCCTATTGACGTCTTTAAGATTCCTCATTTCTACCTCTGTTTTTCACGTTAGAAAGTTAATATAAATTTATATTTATCCTCAATAAATATCAAAATTGATAGTTTAAGTAAATGTAAATTTTTGCTCAGAACAGTCAATAATATAAATTTTATAAATGTTTAAGTAACATAATTATTTAACTTATTTCAGTAAGTTCTTATTCCAATAACTACAAATTGCCCATCTATGCTGGAGAATAAATGATGGACACAGAAATCGTCATGTAAGTAAATGTAGGTAAGTAATAGGTGAGAATAATGCTCTTCGGTCGCGCTGACGGGTTGTATTAGGAGTGGCCCGAACAGTGCCCAGATTTGCTCTATAACGAATAAAAATAGACTAATTGATATAAGTCTCTTAGTTTGAATCCGAATAAACCTTTGCAAAAATCCCCTATCTTATTAAGGTAAAGAAAATAAAAATAAAGTATTAATAGGTAAAATCTATTGCAAAGATTAGTATTTTATCCTTTATTGGTGTACGCTAATTCTTTATTCTATATCTAATTTTTACATAAACCTCGTAAAACTACAGGAGTAACTCATGGTTCTGGTAACTCGTCAAGCCCCTGACTTTACAGCAGCAGCAGTCCTCGGCAACGGCGAAATAGTTGGGAATTTCAACCTGAAAAAACACCTGAATGGTAAACCTGCGGTTATCTTTTTCTGGCCAATGGACTTTACTTTCGTATGCCCTTCTGAGCTGATCGCATTTGATCACCGCTACGAAGAGTTCAAAAAGCGCGGTGTTGAAGTTATCGGTGTTTCTTTTGATTCTGAATTCGTCCATAACGCATGGCGTAAAACTCCTATCGATCAAGGTGGTATTGGCGAAGTTAAATATGCAATGGTTGCCGATACTAAACGTGAAATTCAAAAAGCATACGGCATTGAGCATCCAGATGCGGGTGTCGCTCTGCGCGGTTCTTTCCTGATCGACAAAAATGGCGTGGTTCGTCATCAAGTCGTTAACGATCTGCCTCTGGGCCGTAACATTGACGAAATGCTGCGTATGGTTGACGCATTGCAATTCCACGAAGAGCACGGTGATGTCTGCCCTGCACAGTGGGAAAAAGGTAAAGAAGGTATGAGCGCCTCTCCAGATGGCGTAGCTAAATACCTGTCTCAAAACGCTGGTAAACTATAACCTTAGATATTACCCATATTCAGACCAGCCGGTTATTCCGGCTGGTTTTTTTATCACTGAAATTCCTCGTTTTGCCACCTTGCGCACAAAAACTCCCTCTTCCTGATAACCATCGCCATTTATAATTAAATTTACAATTGTTTAACATTAAAATCAGTGTAAATAAAACAGCTTATTACAACTGACGAAAATAACCTCGCCAAAAAACAGGAGCTCGCAATATGTCGAAAACATGGAAAACACCACTGGCAATCTTATCCTTGCTTATCTCATCCCATCTTTATGCCGCTTCGCAACCGGCTGTTGAAGCTAAAAATGGTATGGTCGTTTCAGCCCAACACCTTGCTTCACAAGTGGGTGTCGATATCCTCAAAATGGGAGGAAACGCAGTTGATGCAGCCGTTGCCGTTGGCTATGCCCAAGCCGTTGTTAATCCATGTTGTGGAAATATCGGTGGTGGTGGTTTTATGACAATTCATTTGGCGGATGGTACCAATACTTTTATTAACTTCCGCGAAACCGCGCCAAATGCAGCAAGTGCCGATATGTATCTGGATAAAGAAGGCAATGTTATTAAAGAATCAAGTTTATATGGTTACCGCGCGGCCGGTGTGCCTGGAACTGTGATGGGGTTAAACAGCGCCCTAAAAAAATATGGCAAATTAAGTCGTGAACAAGTTATGGCGCCTGCGATTAAGCTGGCACGAGAAGGATTTATACTGACCCGCGCAGACACTGATATTCTGGATACTTCAATCAAACGCTTCCGCAAAGATCCAGAAGCAGCCCGTATCTTCCTACGCAAAGATGACTCTCCTTATCAACCGGGAGACAGGCTGATACAAACCGATCTAGCGAATACGTTGGAGTTAATTGCTAAAAAAGGGCAGGAAGCTTTCTATCACGGAAATATTCCTAAACTGGTCGCCGAAGCAGCTAAAAAATCCGGCGGCATTATTACCGAAGCTGATTTTGCCAACTATAAAATCTCAGAAACAACCCCCGTCACCTGTAACTATCGCGGTTATAAATTTATCTCTTCACCGCCACCGAGTTCAGGTGGAGTAACCATGTGTGAAATTCTGAATATCTTGGAAGGTTACAACCTCAAAGAAATGGGATTTAACTCGGCTAATTATATTCACACACTGACAGAAGCCATGCGTCATGCCTACATGGATAGAAATACTTACCTTGGCGATCCAGAATTTGTTAAAAATCCCATCGATCGCTTATTGAGTAAGAATTACGCTGAATCTCTACGTAAAAAAATAGAACCAGGTAAAGCAACATTATCGGAGAATGTTCAGCCAGGTATTGGCCCCCATGAAAAACCAGAAACTACTCACTACTCTATTGTCGACAAAGAAGGTAATGCGGTTTCAACCACCTATACTATCAACGGACTTTTCGGCGCTGTCGTCATCGCCCCCGGGACAGGTTTCTTCCTCAATGATGAAATGGATGATTTCACCACTAAAATTGGTGAGAAGAATCTTTATGGCCTCATCCAAGGCGCGACTAACTCTATTGCCCCAGGTAAGCGCCCACTATCCTCGATGAGCCCGACACTTGTCACAAAAGACAACAAGATATTCCTTGTTCTGGGTTCACCCGGCGGCTCCCGTATTATCTCTATTACCCTGCAAACTGCCTTAAACATCATTGAACACGGGATGCCTCCTCAAGAAGCGGTTAATAGCCCCCGCATTCATCATCAATGGCTACCCGACGAAGTTTATTATGAGCAACGTGGTATTTCTAAAGACTCGTTGAATTTACTAGAAAAAATGGGATACAAGATGGTGGAACAGATACCGTGGGGCGCTGCTGAAGTGATTATGGTGGGTTTACCTAAAACCGCTGGCGATTCAGCTAATTCTTCAGGCAATGATGCCGCCGTATCTGGTAAAGTGCGTGAAAACCATTTTTATGGCGCCAATGATGTCCGACGCCCGGCCGGTGCGGCTATTGGTTACTAATGACCAAAATGACCAACAACTAAAAAAATAGCTAATCTGTGTAGGCAATATCGGGATGGGATATCCTTTTTTCAGGAACCCCATCCCATACTTTCCCTGAACATCCGACGATGGCAAACAGTCAGAGAAACAAACATCATCACTGATGCATTTGCGTCTCGCGGGTACCAGAGCGCCCTAAAACACGGTCATAAATACCAGCTACAACTAAAACCAACAGGGATGGCGCTAACCAAGCCAACCCTTGGTCCGCCAGTGGTAAACGTGTTGCCCAGTTTGGTAACAAATAAACCAGTGCTTCAGATGACTTAATCGCATCCAAAATACCAAATATCAGACTAATTAACATTACTGGAGCCAAAATGCGGGTAAAATTATGCCACCAGCACAGCGTAAAACTTAACACAATCAGAACGATACAAGGTGGATAAATAGCTGTCAGTACCGGTATAGAAATCTTAATCAAATGACTCAAACCAAGGTTAGAAGTCAACATGGAGAATCCTCCAAGGATCAAAACCAATGAACGATAAGACAGGGGCAAATAGCGGCTGAAAAACTCAGCACATGCACAGGTTAATCCAACCGCCGTCACCATACAGGCGACAAAAATCAGCACAGCCAGGAAAAGACTGCCAACACCACCAAAAGTATGATGAACATAGGCATGCAAAATGACCGCGCCATTTTCTGCATGAGGCACTAACGATCCACTACCGGCCCCCAATTTGAACAGGGAAAGATAAACCAGTATCAGACCAAGACCGGCGATAAAACCTGCCCACATTGCATAACGGGTTAATAATGAAGATGCGGCAACGCCTCTTGAACGCGCGGCGTTAACAATAACAATCCCAAACACCATCGCTCCCAGCGTATCCATCGTCAGATAACCATTGACGAAGCCACTGGAGAATGGGATTTGCTGATAAACATCAATCGCTGGAATTGAATCACCGGCCGGCCAAAGTAAAGCAGCAACACCAAGTATACCTAACGCCAACATCTTGATAGGCGCTAACACATGCCCGACAGTATCAAGCAAACGGCCTGGGTACAGGGAAACAGCAATTACCAACAAAAAATAAATAAGACTGTAGATAAACAGGGGTAACTCGCCGGTACTGGTAAGCGGGGCAATACCTACTTCAAAAGAGACAGTTGCGGTCCGTGGGATAGCGAATAAAGGACCAACAGCCAAATAACAAACTGTCGCCAGCAGCAAACCAGCAACTTTACCAATAGGTGAACTCAGCTCTTCAATACCACCGCCAACTTTTGCCAACGCGATGATTGTAATGACGGGTAAACCAACCGCAGTCGCTAGAAAGCCTAGTGCTGCTAACCAAACATATTCACCTGATTGTAACCCCACCATAGGGGGAAAAATGATATTTCCCGCCCCCACAAACAGAGCAAAAGTCATAAATCCTAATGCCCAAATATCCTTAGATGATAAACGATGTGTCATAATGATTATTAATATTTTGTTACCATATTTATGGCCTGAATAATATAAATACTGCCAATAGCTAAGCCCATATTGACAATATTGAACCCTAATTTAACGATTCATTATCAAAATAATATTCACCAAGTATCTGTTGAAGACAGATTTATAGCAGTTATTATAGATAGAATCGCCAACAACTGCCCACAAGTAAAACTTTTATAGTGCCAGAAGGCAATAGATAAACCAGAATGCAGAAGTATATGCCGTACTCTTTTTCAAAACTAGTGATTGCTGTTAGCTATCATTGAATAAACACTATATGATTTGCGTTTTTTTTAACCTGAAAAAATAATAATCAATTGCGAAGATTAATTATTACTGTTAATCAAACTATTCCTATCTCTGTTTGCTGGTTATTTTGACAGGTACCATCAATCCTGTTGGTAAAGTAAAACTAAAGATCGTCCCTTTCCCTATTTCGCTGGAAATTTCAAGATGAGAATGGTGATGATGTAAGGCATGTTTCACAATCGCAAGACCGAGACCACTTCCTCCCGTTTGTCTGGAACGCGCTTTATCCACCCGATAAAAACGTTCGGTCAAACGAGGTAGATGTTCAGCACTGATGCCTTGCCCATTATCTTTCACAGTAAATTCAGCGCCGTGGGAACTCTTTTTCCAACTGACATCAATCTGAGTCCCTTTCGGGGTATGGTTAACCGCGTTATAAACCAAATTCGACATTGCACTACGAAGCTGCTCTTCATTGCCGAACACTTTAAGTCCTTCACTAATATCAAAATTAATCTTATAACATTCATTACCCAGTGCCGAGGCTTCCTGACGCAATACTTTAAGCATCAAAGGCACATCAACCACTTCATTCATATCAATCTGGGGAGCGACTTCAATTTTAGACAGTTGCAACAATTGTTTCACCAAACTGTCCAGCCTTCGGGTTTGCTCCTGCATCGTATGCAGCGCTTTCTTATTTAGCGGATTATCCTCTGCCTGATCCTGCATCATTTCCAAATAACCCTGCAAGACGGTTAAAGGGGTACGCATTTCATGGCTGACATTGGCAAAAAAGTCACGACGGGCATTTTCCAGTGTTCGCTTTTGAGTCACATCTCTGGCAACCATTAAAAACTGTCCCTCAGTATAAGGCATCACCCGGAACTCAACGGTAAAACCATTATTTAATTCAATGGATAAAGGACGTGAAAAATCTCTGGAAAGGATATACCGGCTAAAATCAGGGTAGCGGAGTAAATTAAAAATATGCTGTCCATTGTCTTCTGGCCAACGAAAACCGAGTAAATGTTGCGCCAAACGGTTACACCAGAAAATATTACCTTCTGTTGTCATCATCACAATGGCATCGGGCAATGATTCCGCTCCGCTCCGAAACCGTTTGATCAACAATGCCAGCTCACGACGCCGTTTTCGATTCCGTTGCTGCATCTGGTGAATACCATAGAAAATTGGCTCCCACCCTCCTCTCCCCGACGGCGGCAACATACTGCGATCCAGCCATAGCCAGTTCGACAGTTTCAGCAGATTATAACCATGCCATATCAGCGCAAAAAACACCGAAACAAATAAACACCAAGATAAATGACCAATAAATATCGACAAAATTAACGCAGGCAAACAAAAGAGAAACAGTTCTGAAACCAGCTTCTTCCAGGATAAACGTTCTAACACATTAGATTCTCCGGTGCGTGGATTTAGTAACGGGTAGAAAAACGGTAACCCGTACCACGAACGGTCTGCACCATTTTATCATGGCCGCCAATCTCTAATACTTTACGTAAACGGCGGATATGGACATCAACAGTTCTATCTTCAACGTAAACGTTTGCTCCCCAAACATAATTAAGCAACTGTTCACGGCTATAGACCCGTTCAGGGTGAGTCATAAAGAAGTGCAATAATTTAAATTCCGTCGGCCCCATATCCAGTGCTTTATCCTGGCTGGTCACCCGATGGGAGGTTGAATCCAAAACCAAGCCATTCATTTCGATAATATCTTCCATGACCATCGGTGAAATACGCCGTAATACCGCTTTAACTCTAGCAACCAGCTCTTTAGGAGAAAAAGGCTTGGTGATATAGTCATCCGCCCCAACTTCGAGGCCACGCACCCGATCTTCCTCTTCACCGCGGGCAGTCAGCATCATCACCGGAATATCACGGATATTATTATTCCGTTTCATCTGTTTAATTATCTGCAAGCCAGAGCCGCCGGGAAGCATCCAATCCAATAACACTAAATCAGGATATGGCTCAGATAAACATGCCAACGCAGAATCATAATCCTCTGCTTCTACCGGCTGATACCCGTTTTTCTCCAGAACAAAACAGACCATCTCACGAATCGGAGCTTCATCTTCAACTACCAGAATGCGTCTTGCCATGATTAATCCCGTTAATATATTGAGTTGACATCCACTACGCCCTAAAGAACGAGGTTTTACGGCGCACCTGATAACAGCCTAATTTGAAAAAGCATTATGCGTCAGTTTTATGACAAATTTATGAAATCCTGCCTTGGTTATCCGCTATCTGCAATCTATTTCGCAATAATTAATTTAACAATTGTCATATTTCATAATGAATGCGAAGCCGCTCGGAGATATATTCAAGAGATCGGATTTAAAAGCGACATTCAGAATACAGCGATTATAATCATGCTTCACTTTAACCAATGACGGCGAAACTATGCGTATTATTCACACTTCGGACTGGCATCTCGGCCAATATTTTTTTACAAAAAGCCGGGCTGCTGAACATCAACATTTTCTGCGCTGGCTGATTAAACAGATCGAAAACTACCAGGCCGATGCATTAATTGTCGCCGGAGATGTATTTGATACCGGCTCACCGCCTAGCTACGCCCGCGAGCTATATAATCGCTTTATCGTTGAACTACAGCCTACCGGTTGTCAGTTAATTATCCTTGGCGGCAACCATGATTCAGTCGCAACATTAAATGAATCAAAAGAACTCCTTTCCTGCCTGAATACCACCGTTATCGCTCACGCAGAAAAAGATCCACAAAAACAGATAAAAGTCCTCACCACCAAACAAGGCAATGCCGGTGCGATTCTTTGTACAATCCCTTTTCTGCGGCCAAGAGATATTATGATCAGCCAAGCTGGTCAGTCAGGAGAACAAAAACAAGTCGTATTACAAGAAGCCATTGCAAAACACTATCATCGACTCTATCAGCAAGCGTGTGAATTACGTGATGAATTGAATTTGCCTTTACCTATCATTGCTACCGGACACCTAACGACCGTTGGCGCCACGGTTACAGATTCAGTGCGGGATATTTATATCGGTACATTGGACGCCTTCCCGGCACAAGCGTTTCCGCCGGTAGACTATATTGCCCTTGGGCATATTCACCGGCCACAAATCGTGGCTAAATCTGAACATATTCGCTACAGCGGCTCCCCGATTCCTCTTAGTTTCGATGAAATCGGGCAAGAGAAAAGTGTCTGTTTGGTGGAATTTACCCAAGACAAACTGGAATCTATTAAGCTTTTACCCATTCCACAATATCAGCCTATGCAGCTTATCAAGGGCGACCTACAACAGATTGAGCAACAATTACAAACTTTTAATGACCATCAAGGAGAGCAGCCCGTCTGGCTGGATATTGAAGTTGCCACCCAAGATTACCTCCATGATATTCAGAAAAGAATTCAATCAATGGTTGCAGAGCTTCCTGTCGAAGTCATTCTGCTGCGACGCAGTAAAACACAGCAGCAAAATAGGCTAGCGCAAGAAAACAGAGAAACCCTGACAGAACTTAGCGTTAATGAGGTTTTTGCCCGACGACTTGCCCAATCAGCACTCGAAGATGAAGAACATAAAAGACGTCTGACTACTCTTTTCGAACAAACAGTGAACGATATCTATCAGGCTAAAAACAAGGAGGAGCAGGCATGAAGATTTTGAGTCTACGGCTAAAGAACATTAATTCATTACAAGGTGAATGGAAAATTGATTTCACAGCAGAGCCGTTTGCCAGCAATGGTCTGTTCGCCATAACCGGCCCTACCGGTGCGGGTAAAACCACCTTGTTGGATGCGATCTGCCTTGCGCTTTATCACGAAACCCCACGCTTAACGATTTCTACCTCACAAAATGAGCTGATGACCCGACACACCGCGGAATCATTAGCTGAAGTTGAGTTTGAAGTGAAAGGTGTCGCTTACCGTGCTTTCTGGAGCCAACGACGAGCGCGTAATCAACCGAATGGCAATCTGCAAGCCCCTAAAGTAGAACTCGCCCTTAGCAGCAGTGGCAAAATTCTGTCCGATAAAATCCAGGATAAAAAAGAGAAAATCATTGAAATTACCGGATTAGATTACGGCCGTTTCACCAAATCTATGTTGCTCTCCCAAGGGGATTTCGCCGCTTTCCTCAATGCTCAGCCAAACGAACGGGCTGATTTATTGGAAGAGTTAACCGGTACTGAAATTTACGGAATTTTATCTCAACAAATCTACCAACAACATAAACAAGCACAATCAGAGCTGGATATTCTGCAAGCCAAAGCATCCGCCATTGATTTGTTAACAGCAGAACAACATCAACAATATCTGGAACAACAGCAACAACTCACCCATGCTGAATCACAACTCAATCAGCAGATAAAAACAGTGCAACATTCGGCACAATGGCTGACACGTGAAGAAGAACTTGAGCGACTTGTTACTGAAAATAACGCTTCCTTACAACAGGCAGAAAAGGCGCTTACTCATGCAGAGCCGCAACTGCAAAAACTGGCTAGCAGTGAACCCGCAGAAACATTGCGCCCATTGCTGGATGATCAAAACCGAACGCAATATGAACATCAGAGAATCAGCAAACAGTTGGCAGAGATGCGTCAGCAACTTCATCAACAACAACAGACACTCACGCCGATACAGCAAAACGTGACTCATGCAGATTCTGCCAGAGCCGCACACCAACAACACCGGCAACAACAAGAAAAGCTGATAACAGAACAGGTGATTCCATTAGATCATCAAATTGCGGTGCAGATTAAAGAGCTCAATCTTACTCAGCAACAAATCAACGAACAGAAAACCGCACTTGAAAACCGCTGTCAGCAATATGACACCGCAAATCAGCGCGCCCTATCATTCACCAATCAAAGAAAACAACTGGAAAACTATTTCGAACAACAACCTTATCATCAACATTTCGGTGAAAAGCTGGCTTTTTGGCAACATCAATTCTCTTGGCGGCAAGAACAGCAGCAACAAATTGATCACCAAACGCAAAAAATTGGCGAACTCACCGCCGAAATCGCGCAACTTAACGATAATCTGAACAAACAAGGAGAAGATTTAAAACAACAGATTGAAAATAACCAACCGCTGGAACTGGCATTTGAGCAGGCCAAACAACAATTTTTTACTCTGCAAAAGCAATATTCGCCGGAGAAATTAAAAAAACAATTAACTCAATATCAGGAACAGCTACCGCTGCAACATAAACTGGAAATCCTATCGCCGCAAATCTTGCAATTACAAGTCGCTATTGCCAGTCATCATATTCGCTTACAACAACCGGAAAAATTATTAAAGGAACTTCCTGTTCAAATTGAATCCATCGATAAACAACTCTCAGACAAACAGCAACATTTAGCCGATCTGACTCAACGTATTCAGTTAGAACAAAAGATTGTCAGTCTGGAAAAAGAACGGACACAACTCAAGGAAGGCTCTCCTTGCCCACTGTGCGGTTCTGAACATCACCCTGCCATTCAAGCTTATCAAAATATTGAACTGCCAAAATCAGAACAACGGTTAAAAGATTTACGTCTGCAATTCGACGAGTTACAAGCCACCAAAATATCATTGGTCAATAAAAAAGAGTTCCAACAGCAACAATACGACCATATTTTGCAAGAAATTGCTGACGCTGAACCACGACTGAATGTATTAACTCAACAATGGCAGGAAACTTGCGCAACATTACAGATCGACATTTCTCTTTCAGATAAACCCGCTCTCGAACTATTTGTGCAACAAAACCAATCTGCTCATCAGCTTTGCCAAACCCAATTAACCGAACTTGAACTAGCAGAAAAAACGTACCAGAAAACAGAAAAAACAGTGGCCGCTCATCAAGAACACGTTAAAGAAATTGAGCGAAATATTGAACTGAGTAAGCATCAATACAATACACAGAAAAAACTCTTATCTGAACGACAACCAGAGATACAACAGCAGCAGCGTAAATTGACGGATGTCATCGAAAAAATGACGTCAGAATTACAGCAATATGATTTATCACTGCCAATGTTGAATGAAAGTGAAAACTGGCTGCAACAACGTAGAAAAGAGTGGCAGGTATATCAAAACTGTCATGAAAACTGGCAACAGATCCAAAAAGAAGAAGCGGTTATCCAAAATCAGATTGAATCATTGCATAAACAGAAAGAAGAATATGTATGCCGTTTAAACGAGCTTAATCAAACAGCACAACAGCAGAAACAACAACTCGCAGAGACACAACAACAGCGCAAAAAGCTATTTGGTGAACAATCCGTTACAGAAATCACTCAGGCATTACAACAACAATCTCAAAAGCTGGAGGAAATGCACAAACAAGCATTGTCACATCTGCAACAAGCGCAATCCAGCATCAACCAACTAACCGGCGCCATTCATGAGACAGAAAAAAACTGTCGCCAATCTGAACAACAAAAACAGCAGGCAGAACAGAACCTTAATGTCGCGTTAGCTAAAAGCTCATTTACCGATCAACATGCCCTTGAAGCGGCACTGTTATCGCAAGAACAACGTAAGGAATTACGACAACTCAAAGAACAGCTTGAACAACAGCAGATACAAGCCAACGCCCTATGCCAGAAAGCGATAGAGGCCCTGCAACAACATCGGAAAAATCGCCCTGAATTACTTGATCAATATACAAAATCACAACTGACTGAACAGTTGGAAAGCCTTATTGATGAGCTAAAAAGAAACACCTTACAACAAGGAGAGCTGAAAAACCTGCTTGGTAATGATGCAACACGCCGTCAACAGCAAAAATCCTTATTGGAAGAGATCAGTCATTGCCAACAAAATTATGATGACTGGAGTTATCTTAATAACCTGATTGGTTCGGCTGATGGCGCTAAATTCCGTCGTTTTGCTCAAGGATTAACACTGGATCATTTGGTTCATCTCGCCAATCAACGGCTGAAAAAATTGCACGGACGCTACGATTTGCAACGTAAAAACAGTGATGGTCTTGAACTGCAAGTGGTTGATACCTGGCAAGCCGATGCTATTCGTGATACCAAAACGCTTTCTGGCGGCGAAAGTTTTCTGGTCAGCCTCGCCTTGGCTTTAGCACTATCTGATTTAGTCAGCAATAAAACCAGTATCGATTCACTATTCCTGGATGAAGGCTTTGGCACACTTGATCAAGAAACCCTTGATATTGCGCTTGACGCGCTGGATCATTTAAATGCTTCCGGTAAAACCATCGGTGTTATCAGCCACATTGAAGCCATGAAAGAACGGATACCCGTGCAGATCAAAGTTAAAAAAATTAATGGGCTTGGGATAAGTAAACTCTCCCCTGAGTTTCGTTATGGTAAACAATAGCGGGAAACAATAAAAAGTATTCCTAAAGTGAATTGATTTCCGCCATTTTTTCCTTGAAAAGGATACTCCCGCCAGCATAAAGGCGGGAAAGAAATTTCGGCAAGGCATTACCCTTGCTGATTTTGAATGTATTGCGTGGCTTACTCTCACCAACATACATCAAGAAACAAGAACATCCAACGAAATGATAATTCTTCGAGCTGTTTGTTATCCCTCTTCCCCTGATGTTAAAAGCGCGTTTTACTCATAATTAACATTCAGGAAGGAGAAGTCCGCAGGTTTTGTTAAAAACGATAGGTTTAACAGGTTTAACAGGTTTAACAGGTTTAACAGGTTTAACAGGTTTAACAGGTTTAACAGGTTTAACAGGTTTAACAGGTTTAACAGGTTTAACAGGTTTAACAGGTTTAACAGGTTTAACAGGTTTAACAGGTTTAACAGGTTTAACAGGTTTAACAGGTTTAACAGGTTTAACCTTAATAACTCATAAGCCGTTGACAACCCCTTTTAAAAATAAAGTTTTTTCCATCATATAAAATTTCAGGTAGCGTATTGTCTATTGATTGATTTTCTCTAATAACGCCTTATTTTCATCATCGATAGTAAAAGGTTTGTTAGATTAATCATCCAGAAAGGCGATAACAATTAAGTGGGTATTTAAATGTAAACCGAGAGCAAAAATAGTTTATAAAAATAACAACACAAATTGATTTTAGCATGAGATTACATTAAAGGCATGAAAAGAGACACGGCTTAAATTGAAGTATTTACAGGGTCTATTGTAAATAACCAGATTCGCATTCTGTTAAATCATTTTTTTGGATCTTTATGCCAACTTCCGATGAGCAATTATTTAATATTTTATAAACAAGTCTATTTCCCGATTGAGAACGTTATTAAAGCCAGTCTCTTTAAGAAAACAGCTTACCTAATCTATTCATATTCTTATTTATTCCCCCTGATTACATAAACATTAATAGAGTCAAGTTTTTTTCACTGATGGTTTTATGATTGGCAGATTTTAAATAAGATTCCAAAATAGCGCCACACCTTATACCACTCATAATTCCATGTATAACAACGGGTTGGATAAGACTATGTGTAGCAGAATTATGAAACGCTATTTAAACTGTTATTAAAACGCATTATTTTAACATCGGATTTTAACCGGTATAAAATTTTAAATGGTATTTTTACCACTTTCGACGTCTGCTTTCTATTAAGTTTAATCATAACCGCTCTCTATTTTTACTGATCATAATAATCACTTATCTGTTTGGACATTCATTCTTTTTTATCCATTATTTCCCAACGCGCATTAATACTGACTCTGTTTTACCGACAATCTTGAGTGGTTTTAATAAGCCCTACTATTTATTTTATTAATAAATCAGTCAGTAAATGGCCTGATGATATAAAGATATCCCTTTATGTTTTTTCAGATAATTAATTCAACCATTATAACTTAAACCCTATTAAACTAATCTATCAACCAATTTTTTATTGCGTTATTTTTATAGATTTTCTCGTAAAATAACAACAAAAAAGCATCTGAATATCCTCCTGTTAGTTATATAAAATCTTTAACATCTCCCCATTATCACTTTTAAATAATTGTATCAGATTAGGTAAACGTAAAATAATCGAAGGATAGTATCGCAGATAAATGTATTAAATATGACAGAAAGTCGGATTTTTTTAGCCACTCTGTATTATTTTAAAATCTGGCATTAATGAAGCACCTATTTTTTCAGTCCTTAGCTAACTAATCCCCCTTGGATTCATATAATAAATAAAATATTAAGGTATAAATTTCTTATATCTTTTCATAAACATAAACGACTTATAGATTAATTTCACAGGTAATAAGGAATATGCAATAGGAATAACAACTACTACAACAGAACGAGTATTTGTTTCCACAAACAACTCACCTAATCGCTCTCCCTATGCTATTAGGGTGTCATTTCGTCCTCTATAAAGTTGCTTCAGTATGACCGGTTTCAGCTTCGCTGGGCAAACGTAAAAGTCCCTCGTATAGCCATCATCCTGAATAAGAATAAAAATGCCGATCTTGAACATCGGCATTTTGCTGTGGAAGAGAAGATTAATTTAATGCTTTAACGCTTCAATTTTATCCCGGCTCAGGCCGGTACTGGTGACAATAATATCTAAACTCACGCCATGCCGTAATAAGGCACGAGCCGTTTCCAGTTTACCTTCCTTTCGACCTTCCTCTCG
>NZ_RCWE01000028.1:15578-60567 GCF_018448925.1 Photorhabdus akhurstii
TAAAAGTCCCTCGTATAGCCATCATCCTGAATAAGAATAAAAATGCCGATCTTGAACATCGGCATTTTGCTGTGGAAGAGAAGATTAATTTAATGCTTTAACGCTTCAATTTTATCCCGGCTCAGGCCGGTACTGGTGACAATAATATCTAAACTCACGCCATGCCGTAATAAGGCACGAGCCGTTTCCAGTTTACCTTCCTTTCGACCTTCCTCTCGGCCTTCCTCTCGACCTGCCTCTCGGCCTTCCTCTCGACCTGCCTCTCGGCCTTCCTCTCGACCTGCCTCTCGGCCTAGCTCAATACCTTGCTCAATACCTTGCTCAATACCTTGTTCGCGCCCTTTTTGTTCAAGCTGTTCTGCAATAGTCATCAACATTGTTTTATGCTCCGGAGATTGTTCAATCAGTTGATGGACAAAGTGTGAGATATCCAGCGTATGTCCATTCAGTAAAATATAGCGTAATACAACATTGCGCTGCTCGATTGTATTATACCCTCCATTCAGGAGTTCCACCAATTGGGGGACCCATTCCAGCATATCCCGGCAGCGGATGTGTTTTTGCACCAGCTCCATCAGGGCAACCCCTTTATGCGTCAGGATCTCTTCATCGCTGAGCACACTGACGTCCACCAACGGAAACGCCTGGCGGTATAAGCGGGCAGCCTGTTCGGGGAACGTAAAACAATCCAGCCACCGGTTTGAGTAAGGATACGGTCGAACCTCACCATGATAAAACAGCAGAGGCGCGACCAAAGGGAGTTCAGTATGGCCTTTTTTCAGGTGAGCCGACATAGCTGACATGGCATAATACATCAGCCGCCAGGCCATCAATGGGTCAGGGGTGGACTGATGTTCAATCAGGCAATAGATATAGCCTTGTCCCCGAGCCGTTTCAACCGAGTACAGCACATCACTGTGCAGTTGACGTAAATGCAGGTCCACAAAACTGCCGGGTTCCAGTTTCAATGTGGCTAAATCACACAACGACTGGACCTCTTCGGGCAGATAAAAGGATAAGAACTCCCTGGCCGTTTCAGGCTGCGTTAAAAAATATTTGAATAATACATCATGGTGAGGCCGTTTTTCTTTCTTTGCCACAATCTGTTTCTCTATTTATCTATTAGTCATCGCCACTTATTGTAAAAGCTATAATATCTCTGGAAAACTCGCAACCAAGTTACAAAAAACATTTTCCCAGATTTTCTCAGGCAAGTCTTTACCGAATGCATTAATAGAAGAGCCTAAAGAATCAAATACCAGCAAAGAAAAAACGAGGAAACATTATATTTACAACAACTACTCAATGAAAGTTATTGGTAGATTCACATAATAAGTGCAACATCGTTAATCCGGAAGTAAACATACTCGCATTCCCTTAAATCATTTTTTTTGGGGTTTTTATACCTATTTATCATAATAAATTATTTAATTATTTTATAAACAAGTTTATTTTCCAATTGAAAACGTTATTAAATCCAGCTCCTTTAAGAAAACAGATTATCTGATTAGTTTATTCATATTCTTATTTATTCCCCCTGATTACATAAGCATTAATAGAGTCAAATTTTTTCACTGATGGCTTTATGATTGGCAGGGTTTAAACTGTTATTAAAACACATTATTTTAACATTGGCTTTTAAGCGGTATAAAATTTTAAATGGTATTTTACCACTTTCGACGTCTGATTTATGTTAGGTTTAATCATACCGCTCTCTATCTTTACTGATCATAATAATCATTTATCTGTTTAATCATTCATTCTTTTTTATCCATTATTTACCAACGCGCATTAATACTAACTCTGTTTTACCGACAATCTTGAATAATTTTAATAAGACCCACTCTTTATTTTATTGATAAATCAGCCAGTAAATGGTTTGATGATATAAGGATATCCCTTTATTTTTTCAGATCTTTAATCCTACTAAATTAACCATTTACCTATTTTTCATTACGTCATTTTTATAGCTTTAATCGCTCCGCATTATCACTTTTGAATAGTTGCATCAGATTAGGTAAACGTAAAATAATCAGAGGATAGTATTGCCGATAAATGTATTAAATATGACAGAGAAGCGGCTGTTTTTATCCACTCTGTATTTTTTTAAAATCTGGCATTAATGAAGCACCTATTTTTTCAATCCTTAGTTAACTAATTATCGGTAAAAAGCAGTTTCAATTGTCCGGAAGTGAAAATGCAAGTAAAAAAATAAGCTGAGCCATGTTAAAAAGATGATAAACCGAACCTAGAGCCTGTAAATAATTCTATTTTCCATCTCGTATTTAACGATGCCATTTTCATTAAACTGATACTTGGTTTTCTCATCTTTACTTTAATAATTCTATGTTCCTTTTTCTATCCTTAAAAAACAGAGAGAGTAAATGGTGTGTTACTGGCATTAAAATCAACGCATATTTCTTTAATCATCTTTAATGCTGTCAATATGGTTAATCTAAAAGTTAATCTGCTTTCTCTAACGATTATCTCTGGTTTTCCGTAAACTTTTTACAGCCGTGTAAAATAAACTTAAAACCTGTTTTTCATGATGTTTTCTCTTCCAATGCCAACATAGCATCGAATTTTTTATCCGCTGAAAAAGAACATTAACCACTTCTTTTTATCTTTGATGATAAAAGTTTTTACCTGTTTTTTCATAATACGCTTGCCACTTTTTTCCCGATGTTAAAACCATACTGATAGACAGAAAACTACGCCTTAAACCTTCCCCTGAAAGACAAGGTTTTAAGGCGCATCTGATAATATAAAAGCAATAAACTTTTCCCCAGTAGCCAGGGCAAAATAGAAAAGACGCAGCGATATTAAGACTGATTAATCCGCAGTAACCAGTTCCAGTATTTGCTGCCTGACATGCTCGAAAATGAGTTCGCCTATCTCCGCACTTGAGCCGGATGTTTTAGAAAGAACGCCTCTCGTTGAAAATTCTTTTTTAATCGGTACTTGATAGATCCCGGCACGTGGCGGTTTATCGTGGTCAGGTCGCTCCGCTCTCACTAAATCAGGACGTAAATGCAACATTAAACTCGTTTCTGTTAACCCCGCGTGCTCAGCGTGCCAACCGGGAAAATCAACTAAATGTTCACGAGTCCAATCATCAGAGACCAAACTCCACCAGCTAAATACGATAACGGAACGATCGTTAAAATGCCCTTCCGCCCGTAATGCGTCTACTGCTTCGAAAATAAAACCTTCATTTTCAAAATGACCATTAATGATCACCAGTTGTTTAAAGGGTAATGAACACAAGCTTTTAATTGTTCGGCTGATATAAGCGGTAAATGTTGATCCATCCAGATAAATCGTGCCAGGAAATTCAAGTCCTCCACCACTCTGTGGCAATGATCTGGCAGACACTGGCTGTACCGGCAAGGTGAAGCCATTAATATCTTCCGCCAATACGCGAGCAAAAGCTTCTGGGATCACTGAATCCACATTCAATGGCAGATGAGGCCCATGCTGCTCAATCCCGCCAATCGGCCATATCAACGTTTTACCTTCGACCGCGGTTAAAACCTGCTCACTGGTCAGTTCCGCAAATTCTCTAATTTTATTATTATTCATAATGTTATCCCTTTTTCTCATACTTTTTCTGACGTTATGGCTTGCGTATATTCATGAACAATGCGCTGCAATGTTTTATACATATGCCGATGAAGCGCGGTATAAACCTGTACCGTATTCGCCCCTGCCATTAGGTATTCATGAACATCATTACCATCCTGTACGCCTCCCGACCCAAGTATTGGAATCGTCACCCCTCGCTTACGCAGGTTATAAATAGCGGCAAGCACCATTGGTTTGATCCCCGGCCCAGAGTATCCGCAAACCCCATTAAGCAGCGCTTCGCCATTCGCGGTGTCGAATGCAATTCCCGAAATGGTATCGCTCAAGGTTATCGCATCAGCTCCTCCTTCCACCGCAGCTTGAACTCGCCCATACAAATTATCGCCAAGCGAGAGTTTGACCGCAAAAGGGGTATCCGTTCGCTCCTTCACCGCTTTGGTGTAGTTGAATACACGTTCCGGTGTATCTTCTGTGAAGTCGTCCGCATGCAAGCATGAAATACCCAACTCCAAAGGGGCATCGGTCACTTCCGAGATACGAACAGCCAATGAAGCTAACGCCGCAGGTGATTCAGCATGGATAGAAACTATTACCGGAAGTTGTTCTTCCTTAAATTCACGCAGCAGCGTTAACCAATATTCAACGGTTTTCTTCGAATATGTCGTATTGTTCAACATCCCTGTACTGAACAAGTAGGTCTTTTCTGTATGCAATTTTTCTGAGCGCGGATAAATCGTTTTTGTCACGACCGCCCCCGCGCCGTGAGCGATGAACTGGCGAATATTTTTAGCTTGATCAGAAAGCAGGCCCGACCCAACAATAATTGGGTTTTTTATCTTCATTCCTAAAACATCATAAATCGGTTCAATAACTTGATTTTCCATCGTAACTCCACAAATTACCCATTCAAGCAAACTTGTTATTAATCCGCCTCTCAATTCAATTGAAAGGCGGTATATCCTCAAAAGGCGCTCAATAGCTACTCAACTGCAAAATTCCTGAAAATCTCGCCAATTTGCCGCGGATTATGACGAAAATCGTGAATGTCTAATTTCGACAAATTGCAAATATGCTCCAATCCTTTTAATAGATGACTACCACCACGCACTATCGGTAGTTTAGTGATCAACAAGACGGGCCGTTTCAGGGCGGAAGCCCAACCAAGTTCAATATGCGTACCGTCAGTGCGCAATAATTCATCATCCTGATGAACCGGAAGAATGGGCATGAAAAAATCACACTGCTGCATCCATTGGAAATCCCGTTTCGATACCATCTCCGGCGTATAATTTGGGGTATCAATGCCAAATTTCTCAGTTAAATGTGCCGAAAATACCTTGCCATTCAGTGTCTCTACCGTCTTAACCGCCAATTGGATGGTCATTCTTAACTCTTCATGAAAACCACCATCGTAAATTGCGGATTGAATCGGCCCACCAATGAAAACGCTTTTGTTTGCCAAAGGCATAACGCTCTCCTTAATTTTCTTTACCCAACAGACTATGAGCCGTCGTTTCAAAGCACCGAAATCAGCACAGCCAGAGGATAGGATGCTTAATAGTTCAATAAGTTATCGCTCACAATAATCTAGTTTGATCTAGCTATATCGAGGAAGCAGGTTGTTTTCCTCAAGTTCATCCAAACTATCCACAAATGCCAAATAAACTTTTTCCAGATGAGTGTCATCATGTGCATCGGAGATAAACCAGCAACGCCATTCCCAGATATAAACTCCTCTCATCAACAGGTTGTAGTAAAGCAAATCCATGTTGTCGCGATGAATTAATCTAAAAAATGAGGAAAACGATCTTGCTTCGATGGGAACCCGACGACTTAAGAACAGTTGGTTCAAACGTGAAACAAACCATTCAGTACGTCGAGTCAATGCTTTGGTAAAAGATTCCCCTCTCCTTTTGATCTCCAGCAAAGTGGCTTTGGCGGCAGCCATGCAAAGCGGATGTTGAAAATAGGTCCCGCCAAAGAATGTCGGCTCCGCTGCGGGGAAGCTGTCATCGTTGAAATTCCAGTTTCCGCCGTCAATCGAATCAAGCATATTCTTCCTACCGGTAATGACGCCCAATGGCATTCCACCACCTATCGTTTTGCCATAGGTCACAATATCCGCCTCAATGCCGAATAATCCCTGGATACCCGCTGGATGGGTTCTGAAACCTGTCACAATTTCGTCAAATATCAGCAGAATATCTAACTCTCTGGTCGCCAGACGCAAACGCCGCAAGTAATCTGGATTGCTCAATCCTGGGTCACGAGTCGGCACCGGCTCTACCAGCACCGCGGCGATATCGGTGCTATTCGTTTTGAGAAATTCAATGGCTTCATTAGAACCAAACTCAAACACCGAAACATCCGCAACCATATTTTCAGGTATGCCTACTGAAACAGGTTTTGTCGTATTTACTTCATCATATTCACTGGCTCTCGCCAGTACCGCATCCCAATGCCCGTGGTAACTGCTAGAAAAAAGGACAATATGATTACGACGAGTAAGCGCCCGAGCTGCCCGAACCGCATTCATTACCGCTTCCGTTCCACTATTGACAAAAGCGACGCGATCCATGCCGGTAATCTCTTTGATCAGTTCAGCCACTTCCAAGCCTATCTCATGCCGGGTTCCCAAACCAAAACCGTTGTCTATTTGCTGAGTAAGCGCTTTAACTACAAAGGGTGGGCTATGACCAAATAGATGCGCGCCAAACCCCATCGTCATATCGATGTAATCATTGCCATCAATATCCTGGACGATAGGACCGGCAAACTTGGTGCAGACAATCGGGTAAAGCAGCTCTTTTATGGAGGGTTTAAAGCCAATCCCAGAACGGCTGTCCGCAATATTTTTACGTACCGCTACCGAATGCGTTTTTGATTTAATCGTTCGCTCGTTATATTTAGATATAAATGAAGCCAGATATTTTTTTCTCTCCTCAGATTCAATCGGTAGCGCACTTCTCGACATCCATTGAAAAAAGCGTTCTTTGTTAGCCGGTGGAATATTTGGCGTATCGGATTGAGCAACTCTTTTTTCTTGATCAGCCAAGACAGGTTGAGGCTGAATTACCGCATGGTTATCTTCCGCAACCCTGTTTTTATCCACCAGCAAAATATATTCACTAAGTTGACGAACCGTTTGTAATTCTGCGAAAAATTGCCGTACTGAAAGTTTTATACCAAATCGTTTATGAATAGGCTCCAATGCTTCGAATAACAGCAGTGACTCTGCCCCCAATTCAACTAACGGTATTTCCAGTTTTATCTCTTCTTTCGGTAAACCAAATGTTTCTGCAAAAATAGAGACTATTTCTCTCTGAATAATTTCAATATTACTCATATCAACCTCACTTTCCTCAAAATGAAGACGATCTCTACCCGTTTTACAGCTCAGATTGCCGTTCTTTCAAATGGATAAGTTGGAAGCGGGAGCCGTTTACGATGTTCGGTCTGGTAAAAAATATCCCAATTGATACTTTCCCCGGCCTGCCAGACAGAGGCAGGCGAAATATACATCTCTTGCAGTTCACTCAATTGAGGGGCTACCACTAGGGATTTATCTAACAGGCCCGATATCAGTTCATGAATATCACGTGCGACAATCGCCTTGCGTATGGGTAAATGTCGTCGGCCACGCTGCAAGGTAAATGCCACATCAGCAATATTCACGGCTGGATACTGTTCAAAATATTTCACTAAATCCAAAATTTTTTGCGCTAACGCTGCCTCGGTACGTGCACTCAGCGGGATCAGATGTGCCGCCGCCGAGGAAGGTGTGTCAGGCTTTGTCGCCGGTGGTTCGGCAACGACAACATGAACATTTGTGCCGCCGATCCCAAATGAGCTAACACCAGCAATTCTCTCCGCCTTATCGTTATTCCAGTCTCTGGATTCAGTAGGTACATAAAACGGGGATTCAGGGTCCCGTAGTTCAGCACAAGGAGATTCACAATTCATTGACGGCGGAATAATGCCTAAATTGACAGCATAGATGGCTTTTATCAGCCCGGCGATACCCGATGCACAATCAGCATGACCAAGATTGGATTTAATCGAGCCTAAAGCACAGGATCTGGCCGATACATCAGCAAATACCCGACCTAGCGCCCGTAATTCAATCCCATCACCAACAGGTGTGCCGGTACCATGCGCTTCAATCAAACCAATTTGATCAGCTCGAACATCAGCCGCGGCAAGCGCACGACGGATCACCTGCTCCTGACCTGAAACACCCGGAGCGCTATAACCCGCCTTGACCGCCCCATCGTTGTTGATGGCCGATCCCTTGATAACCGCTAAAATCGGCTCGCCATTAAGCAGAGCATCCTCCAGACGGCGTAATACCACGAATGCGGCGGCATCAGAGAAAATCGTACCGTCAGCTTTCTCGTCGAATGCGCGAACTCGTCCCGTTGGGGACAATATTCCCCCCGCATGGTAAACATAGCCAACATGAGCCGGATACCTGACGCAAACACCCCCTGCCAGCGCCATGTCACTTTCACCTAGCAACAAGCTGTTGCAAGCCATGTGCACAGCAACCAGCGAACCTGAACAGAAAGTGCCTACACTGACAGCAGGCCCTAAGCAGTTGAGCTTATACGCCACACGTGTTGCCAAAGCATCGACAGAACTTCCGCCAAATAACAGCATGGCGTCAGCAGGAGAATGGTTCAGCGTCGGTGCGGCCTGCCAGGTACTCCGGCGAGAGCCGACAAACACTGAACAGATCCCTGCATCTGCCCCGCTGGAATAACCGCTAAGTTCAAGTGCCTCATGGCAAACCTCCAGACAAATCCGTTGCTGAGGGTCCATTTTAGAAACTTCTCTCGGCATTATTTGAAAATAGCTGTAATCAAATACCTCTGGATCTTGGAGGTACCCACCACGCGGAACGTAATGCAATCCAGTTTCATCAGTATTAACGCCACGATGATGAAGTTCTTCATTGGTATAACTCGAAATCAGTTCTCGTTTCCCTAAGATCGCATCCCAAAGATCTTGACTCGAGTCCGCATTAGGAAAACGTCCAGCTATGCTGGTAATCGCAATATCTGTTGAATAATGCATCTGTGTTTTTGATTTCATGCTAATTCCCTTTCCCGAACATGTTGGTCTTGCTGATCTGCGCTAGAGCATGATTTGCGCTAAAGCGCCCTGCCTTGATTGCGCTTTGTTTCTATTTGCATCGTTTTTTTATTTGCATCGTTTTTTCTCGACTTGCATCGAAAGAGACGCCACGGTGCTCGATTCGAAAAGATCAACCATAGATACCGCAACATTAAAATGAGCCTTAACTAGTCTTACCAACTCAGCCCCGACCAGTGAATCTCCCCCTAAATCGAAAAAGTTCGATTCATGATCAACAGGGCAGCGCAGTACATCACGCCAAATGGCTGCCATCTCATCGATAATGGATTTATTTGATGCCGAGGGAGATGCCATTGCAGGCTGCGCCGTATCCGCCGGCAATGAATTTTCCACAATATCATGCAACCGCTCATTCAAAGGTATGGTGGAGACGGCAAAACGCGGCTCTGCCTGGCAGGCGGAGAAAATAATATCCAATGCATTAACGACATCGGCATGATGTAACGGGCGAGCACGATTTGCGCTGTATTTGAAGCTATTTGATTCATCCCAACCTTCCCATCCATCCCAATCAATGGAGAAATAGGGTTTATCCAAGTGATGAGTTGAAGCAAACGCGGCACAAGCTTCGTTTGCCGCGGCATAAGGCGCAAGCCCCAATCCCCCCGCAAACACTGACAGAGATGAGACAAAACAACCAAACTTCAGAGGACGATCGGCAAATATTTCATGCAAAACAGCCGCCCCTTTTAACTTTGGCTGCATCAACTTTTCCCAATCATGATGGTCAGAATTTTGTAGCCACTGGATAGTTGCCTGACCAGAAGGCCCGGCGGCATGGACAAAGCAATTCGCTGCCCCCAGTCTGGATTCCACTCGTGCAAGTTCCTCCAGCACACCAGCTTTGTCTGTCACATCGGCGGTAATCACGGCAAAATCCGCCCCCATATTGCGCAATTGCGCTGCCCGTTGGCTCTGCAACGTATCAGACTGAGTGAGATCTCTGGGTGTCTGACCGAGCAGGATAAGTTTCGCGTTAAACTTGGCGACCAGATATTGCGCAATGCCAAAACCAACCGTTCCTAATCCTCCGGTCACTAAACAGATCATGTCAGATGACAGATTTTCGCTAACTACCGGGTTTACAGCATCAAAATAGCGTTCCCAACGCCAACCCTGACGCATAGCAACCACATTCTGATCATGAGCAGTGAAAAGTTCAGCCACGATATATTGAGCATCATTGAGAGAGCTAAGTTCTTTGGCAGGTGTGTCGATAACTTTCATTATCATGCCAGGCAATTCCTGGCTGATCGCCGGAATGGATGCCAGCGCCGTAGCTCGCTCAACACTCCGTGGTTCGCTGCCCATTACGTCAACAAAACCGGGGCCAATCAATGTTAACGACATGGTTTTATTTCCCACTTGAGAAAACGCTTTCACCCAATTAAATAGCGTAAAGGTGAATCGATCTTTCTCTACCGGCAGGTCATCCGTTGACGGGATATCACCCAAAATGAAGAGGATATGATCGGGCGTATGCGCTTGTTGCTCCTGCAACCTTAGCATCAAACGCTGAATATTGATGGGATCATCAACGTTGACGCTAAACGCTGTTTTGTGGAAAGCTGTTTCATCGCAAGAAGTGGCACGATCTTCATGCACTTCAAACACATTTTGCCCCTGTTCACGCAGTACATCCGCAATCGGGCAAATTTCTTTATCGCTGTTATCGTAGAAAATCAGCCAGTTATGCTTAGTCGCCGATGATGATACCGGCGACAGGCGCTGTGTTCGTTTCCAGCGTTCAACATAAACGCCGACTGACTCGTCGGAAGTTTCAGAATTTGCTATAGGTTGACCATAAGTCTCCGGTTTGTACTCGGGTAACGTTGAATCTGTGTACCAGCAGCGCCGACGTTGCAAAGGTTGAACCGGTAGTGGAATACGTTGAACAACCTCCCCGCCTCGCAATATCGACCAATCTATCACTACACCACGTTGCCAGAGCTTGCCGACCAGTTTGACTAAAGCCAGATCGTGCTCTTCATGGGCAGTCTCCAGACGAATAATATTTTCAGGTTTTGCCACGATTTCAGAGAAACTATCAGGCGAATAGCCCAATGCTAATATCACGTCATTTGCTGATATGACTTCATTCTGTTGCTGTAAGCTCGGAGAGGCTCCATTAATTAAAATGGCCTTCACATTATTGCCATCAATCACGCCGTGATGTTTAGACCAAAAACTCCCGGGCAAAGCGATACCACGCTCAACAACACGTTCAACGAAATGTGATGTCGTGTTTTCTAGCAACTTATCAACGATTTCAGGCAGGGTCAGCATGCCTAACGAGCAAGCAACAGCAAGGTCGTAACAACTATCGGATATGATGAATATTGGTGTCGAAATCATCTTCCGCCAACAATTGATCGCCGCGATTATCGCCACAAGATTGGCAATTTTTCCCTTATTACTATCACTTACTGTCATTTCAGTGATATCGATTTTACCGATGTCACAGGAAACATCTGTCGGCAATTCAGCCAGCAACCTATCCACTTCTTGCCAATAGCCAGGTATCTGCGTTGATAAAGTGGATCGAATAGCCGGACCGAGTGCAACCACCAAACGTTGTGGTTCAGAGATTTGTGCCGTAACGGTGAAATCGGCATTTTTAATCCCATCAATCAACATTTTCACATCTTTAGCATACAAACAGGCTCGGTATGGCTGAGCGGCACGCCCTTCCGCATAAGTAAAAGCCACTTCATCAATATGCGTATCCGGTTCAGCCTCCAGCGTTTTTGCCAAATCGGCGCTCAATGTGTTCAAGGCATCGGCACTGCGCCCCCCTAACGGAACAGCTCGCCAGCCAACGTTATTTTGGCCTGCCCTTCGTACCGGCGCTTGTTCCAAAATCATGTGAACATTACTGCCACCGGCGCCAAAAGAGCTAACCCCTGCCCGTCGTGGTCCTTTTATCGGCCAGTTGATGGGAATCGTGTTGATAATGAAGGGACTTTGCTCAAGATTCATAGCAGAGCTAGCCCTGTTGAAAGTCGGATGTGGGGCAATGGCGCCGGTCTTGAGCGCCATTATCGTTTTGGCTAATCCGGCAACTCCCGCCGCCGCCGCTAAATGACCTACGTTAGCCTTGATCGATCCCAATGCACAGAATCTCTCACGATCCGTATTCTGGCGGAAAGCTTGACAAAGCGCGGCATATTCCACCGAATCCCCAAGCGGCGTTGCGGTACCATGCGCCTCGATCATACCTAACTCATCCGGCCCAACACCCGCCAGCGCCTGAGCATCCAAAATGAGTTTTCGTTGCCCATCCACTCCCGGCGCCGCAAAACCAGCCCGCGCTGAACCATCATTATTCGCCGCTGAACCGAGGATCACCGCATGGATGGTATCCCCATTGCTAATGGCTTCATCCAATGGCCGTAGCGCCACCAGCCCCGCCCCATCACCAAAGAAAGTCCCTGATGCTTTCTCATCGAACGGTCTACAATAACCATCCTCTGAGAAGATCATATCGTTCTGGTAAAAATAACCCGGTCGAGAATAGGCATTCACAGAAACACCACCGGCGAAAGCAATCTCGCACTCACCAAGCAAGAGACTTTGTATCGCCATATGTACCGCTGTCAGTGACGTCGAACAGCCAGTCAAAACAGCCACACTCGGCCCGTTAAAACCGAGTTTGTATGAAATCCGGGCCGGGAGATAATCCTTATCATTAGTCAGCATGAGCTCGGTCCCCATTATTGAAACCAGATCACACTCAGATTTAATGACATTAGGCAAATAGGTATTCATCGAACTCCCGGTAAAAACCCCGATACGCGGGCGTCGGAAAGGATTACCATAACCCGTCGCTTCGGCCAGTTCCCATGCGCATTCAAGCAGCATTCGATGTTGAGGATCGAGCAATTCAGCTTCTCGCTGGCTGATTGAAAAGAAATCCGGGTCGAATAGATCAATATCCGGTAAACACGAATCGACAGGAACATAATTTTTTGCCGTGAATATATGCCGTGCTACCCCAAGGCGAATCAGCTCTTCCTGGCTATATCTTTTGGCAAGTATTCGGCCTGCAACAAGATTCTCCCATAACGCATCTAAGCTATTCGCCACAGGTAATCGACAAGTTACGCCAATGATGGCAATCGCATTCTCAGACATCTTGTTCCCCTTTTGGCGAGTGAGTTTGTCTCTCCTTCAACGCTTTTCTTGCATTCAACGTTTTCTGACGTCGCGCTTGGGTCGGTTTATCCGCGACTTCTACCGGCGCCATCGATTGCAGAGGGGTTAAAAGATAATTAGCTAACTTTCGAATAGTTGGAAAACGGAATAAATCTGCAAGAGTCAAAGCGCCACATCCCGGTAATTGAACAAGTTGTGCATGGATTTTCGTCAGTGCTAATGAAGTACCGCCAATATTAAAAAATGCGTCATCCAGCCCAACGGCTGATCTTCCCAACACGTCACACCAAATTCTCGAAATTTCAGCGAAAATCGAATCAGCAGGTAACACAGGCGCCGGTCTCAACGAACTGATATCGATCAATTGCCCCACTTTAATCAAACCATTTAATGCTTTTCTGTCGATTTTGTTGTGAGCATTACGCGGCAATTCATCCGCTAACATAATCCTGCCAGGCAACATGTAGATGGGGAGATAAGCCTTAAGATGATCACGAATAGCGGACTCTTCGGGAAGGTTATCCTTACTGACAGGGACGAATATTGCGACTAAACGATCAAGCCCTTCGTGAGATTCAATAATAACGGCGGCGTCCGCAATAGCGTGATGGCGATTAAGACAATCCTCAATCTCAGCAATCTCAATTCGATAACCCGAAACTTTTACCTGGTCATCCACGCGACCGCAAAAATGGATTCGTTCCCCATCCCAATAGGCTAAATCACCGGTTTTATAGATACGTCCATGATGAATATAGGGATCGGCAATGAAACGTTGATCAGTTAACTGCTCAAGACCAACATAACCACGGGCAACGCCACGACCGCCAATGTAAATTTCGCCAACCTCACCTATCGGGGGTGTTTGCCCCGCAGGAGTTAAAAGATAGACCGTTGCGAAGTTTAACGGCTTGCCAATGGGGATCACATTGTAGCCAGTCAGCTCTGCCGTTACTTTCTCCACGGTGGTGTAAATTGTTGCCTCCGCCGGGCCATACATATTCCACAATGTCCACCGCCCATCCAAATAGGGCCGAATCGTGGCACTGAGTAGTGCTTCACCACAAATTACCCAATGCTTTATCGCATAAGCCCTTGGCCGAGCCTGAAACTCAGATAACAGGCTTTTCAAACTGGATGGCGTTTGGGTGATAATCGTTACCTGCTCTGCCGCGATCAGATCCAGCAACTTGTCAGGTTGGTTGCGTATATCATCGGGCACAATGACTAAAACCCCACCGGAACACAGAGCGCCCCAAATTTCCCACACAGATAAGTCAAAGCTGGCGGCATGGAACCACGTCCACACTTCGCCTGGCGTGGGGGCTAAATATTCGTCCATTGCGTTAAAACAGGAAACAACACTGTTGTGTTCAACATCAATGCCTTTGGGGATTCCAGTGGAACCCGAAGTGAAGACACTGTATGCGATTGAAGAAGGCGTGCAATGATCAAATGTACAGTGATCAGGTGTACTGTGATCAATTCGCCCTGTCGCAATGGTCATCAGCTTAGCTGTACACCCGTTATCTGAGTCAACATCAGCGTTAACAACGATAACTTTCATCTCTGATTGTTCGACAATCTGCGCCAGACGGTTCTGCGGCAATCTGGGATCTAACGGTACGTATCCCGCGCCCGCACGCATAATAGCAAGCATCGCCACCACCGCTTTCGGTGAAGGCAACAATGCAATCCCGACGCGATCGCCGGGCACAACCCCATTTTGTCTAAGCTGAACAGCGACCTCCAGCGACCAACGCTGCAAATCCAAATAAGTTAATGTATCGGCGCCATAACGAATCGCTATTGACGCCGCTTGTTGCGTCACCCGTTGATCAAACAGAGAAACGAGGGTTTGGTTTGATACTTCTGGAAGAACGCCAGCATTAATCGGGCCTGATGGCAGATTGTAATCCTCTGATTCTGGCGCCAACAGAGTATTCATCTCTTCATCAGGATTTGCCATCAACATCTCAAGCACTTGCTCGAAGCGCTCTGCAAATATCCGAAGGCCCAAATGTGAGAAAAAATGTTTATCCGCTTTAAACTCACATCTTAAGTGGGAACCGGCATCCACAAAAAACAGGTCAATATCAAGCTGGCCTTCCTGCTGACAAACCCTGAATGGGGAAATAGTCTGTCCCGCCCATGATGCCTGCACAGAATCGTCAGCCATCTCCAGCGCAGCCCAACGCGATTGCCCCACCTGCCCTAACATATTCACCGCTGTCTGAAACAATGGATTACGATCATCATATCGTTCCACAGCCAGGTGTTCGACCATTTGGCTGAGACAAAAATTTCGATTATCAAGGGCCGATAACAATCGCTCCTTCGCTGCCAATAGGAAGTGGTTAAATGTCTGTTCGACGGATAAACGTATGGGCAATACATTAAACAAACAGCCGACAATGTGCTGATGAACCGAGTGACGCATCGATACCGGCACCCCCATAACGATATCGGCAGCTTTTGTCTCTCTGGCAATGTAAACACTCCATGCGGCTAACATGACCGTGAAGACCGATCCACCTATTCCTGAAGCAAGCCGCTTGATTTTTTGGGTTGTCTCTTCACCAATGCTAAACAGAATGGATGACTTGTCATTAGTGCCTTTACGCCAAAAACTATCCCATTGCAACACGGCTGGCGGCTGCTTTAAACATTCACTCCAATAAGCTTTCGACTCCTCCGCCGCTTCACTTTGGTAATACTCTCGTTCTTTGACGGCATAATCCTTAAAATCCTCTGCGGGCGGCAACCAGGAATCATCATCTTCGCCAAGTTCAGCCAGATAATAGTGTTCAAGCTGATCCCACATCAGCCCCAGTGAAGTAAAATCCGACACAATATGGTGAACACACATATGTAAAACGTATTCTTCCGCACCGACGACGTAGATACCAAAACGCAGACACGACGCTTTTTCTAATTGAAAAGGGATGGAATGAAAGTTCTGAACCGCATCCTCAAGCGCCTTCTGGCTCAAGTTCGTTGTATCGAAAACCTCCAATGCCGGCGGTAAGTGTTCGTTAATGACCAACCTTGGTTCGCCATTCACATTAACGAAAGTACTTCTCAGGGTGGCATTCTTAGAAACAAGCCGGTTGACCGCGTAACGAAAAGCATCAATTTGAAACGATCCGTGAATACGGAATGCCATGGAAATATTATATTTGGAATCGCCAGGGGTATAGTTGTCAATGAACCATAAAGCTCTTTGTTGCATGGACAGCAATTCTTCATCACTAATCTGTGAGTAATCTTTATACATAACGTGTCAAGCTCCATAAATACTTAAACAGTATCCCTACCCTCTGGCTAAGCCAGCCTCGTTACGGAGAGGGCAAAGTTTGTGCTTGGTGTTACTCCATCAATCAACGGCTCGTCAGAAATAGCGTTTCAACTTTTCAACCAGCTCAGAAATGCTACAGTCGTCAAAAAAAACGGACATGGGGACTAATTTCCCAATGATCCCACGCAACCGCTGAGCAATCGTCACCGCCGACATGGAGTCCATATCAATTTCACTCAATTTCGTGTCGGCAGTCACGTTTCCTCCTGCAACCAATTTTTTCAGCTCTTCTATCACTATTTCAGTCATCGCCTGACGTTGCTCTTCATGAGAAGGTTTTTCAGGCGTGACCATAGCATTATCACTTTGCGTAGAACTGAAAGCGGACTCTATATCATTCACCGGCTCTTGCTGGTAAATCAGCCGCTCCAGAGCAACCTGACTAAAGTTTCCAGCAATCAGCCCGGCATAAGGAGCAATATCCGCTCTAATGACGGTATCCATGACATTTTTAATATTCCCCCCAGGCTGCCATGCGATCGCCATGCCTGATAACCCAGTCGCTGCCCGATATCTCATCAAGGCATCCACGAACGCGTTCGCTGCGGTACATGCCCCCTGACCTGCAACGCCAATAATCTCTGACAGTGAAGAAAATGTCATGAATCCATCCAGGTTTAACCCTTGAGTTGCCAGATGTAGGTTCCAGCTTCCCGCTATTTTCTGGCGGAAAACTTTTTCAACCGAACGGCTGTTTAACGTGGTAAGCAGCGCGTCTTCAACAACGCTTGCCAAATGGTAGATCCCCCGTAAAGGGTGCCCCGTTCTATCGATACGTCGCAACACCGCTTTGACGTCCTCGATATCGGCTACATCACCTTGGAACAAACGGAGATTGCAACCCTGTGCTTTTCGCTGTTCAGACTCAGTAATTAAATTAGCTGGCGGAGCGGAGTGCCCCATCAACGTGACGTGCCTTGCTCCGGCCGCAAACAGACTATCCGCCAGCATACGCCCGGTATCGCCAAACCCGCCGGTGATAAGATAGTTTGCATTCTGTTTTATCTCCGTCTTTTCTTGGCTAACCGCTAGCGGTCCAACCTGACGCTGCCAAATACATTGATCATGAATGAGAAACTCTCTCTGTTGATGCTGATTTGCCATGATGGCAAGAACCGATGTTATCTCTTCGTTCCCAACCTGTTTAACCGGCAAATCAATCAAGCCAACGTCAACAGAGGGATACTCTTTCGCAATGACCCGACCTAATCCCCATAAACTACTACCAGACAATACTGTATTAAATTGCTCGCCAGACCCCTGCACACCTTGGGTAAGGACCCAAAGCCGCGGTTTTGCATCGTGATGGCGCTCAGCAACTTTATTAGCAATAAGGCGTAAACTTTCGAACTCACGTAATTCATTAGCCACAATATCCGCAGCGTTCAAGAATTCTTCGTGGCTAGCTAAATAGATCAGGGTGTCCGTGTCCCCTATTGAGTCAATTTGGGAGGCAGGATCTGCGCTAAGATCAATATCAACGACATCTATGCCTTTCGCCTCAATCAATTCCTTCACCCGGTGAGTAAAAGCGGTGTTTCTGCTAATGACAGTACATTGAGTTAATAACGGAGCTTCGGGCAATACGATATTACGTTTCACCCAATCCAGATTGAATAGTTGCATGCCACTCTTCTCCAAACCACGAAACAAAACATCACACGTGTAGCCCGTTTAAGCTGCACATTATCAAAACGCATCGGGCTTTCGTCCCCTATGCGTCAAATTTTACGCCCATAAAAGGCGAAAAAACGGTGAGATATGCTATTAATAACCAGAGAAAAACGGCTGTTCAATTCCAAGTTCTCCAATCATTTCTAACCAAAGATCCATTAAACGAAGTGGTAAAATCTGTAGATGACAATCTGGCCTGGAAGAAATAGTGACTTCCATCATATCGGCATAGATCTCTATATCCATGCTCAATGGTATCTCTTGCGCATCTTCATCGGGTTTCCCAATACGTATTTTTTCAGGCGACAGTTCATAGCCAATAACATTAGGAGACCGTCGTTGATCACCAACGAAATTGAAAGAAATTGCAGGAAGTTCAGGCCATCCAAAGATGGAATTAGGCACCAAGTAAGTCGCAGCATAATCCGCCGCTTTTTCCATCGCGTTATTGAACTCTTGTACCGCGTGCTGGAGAGTGCTATCCAACGATGGCTCTGGATCAATATTAAACTTAACTGTGATTGGAAATGATACTGACCCGACAAGATTAGCCACTGAGGTTTCCCAATATCCTACAAAATGAGGACTGACCCACAACAGCATATTCAGGCTGCCCTTCCCAAAAACAGCCGCCAGCGCCTTTAACCAACTACCTAACAATAAATCCGCAACACTGACGCGATGTCGCTTAGACAAAAGGCGTATCCTATTTAAAGCTTCGCCATCAAGCTGCCTGATTTCTGTGACGGCCTCAGACAATCTGCTAATGGGGAGTGACTCAACACTTCGCCCACCGAGAATATTCAGGGTAGGTTGTTCAACTTGTTGTTCATCATCAGGGATAACAGCTTTTACGATTTGCCGATGTCGTTCATACAACTCAGCACAAAATTGCTCGTAATTTGTGGCACTCTCAAGGGCAAGGGGCTGACCACTCACTGACATTCTGTATGCCTTTGAAAGATCTCGCCATAAGATCCGGCTGGAAATACCGTCACAAACTAAGTGATTGAATATCAATACCAATCTTTGATCACGGGCACAATTGCCATCAAACAGGCAGTAACGCAATAACGGCGGATTTGCCAAATTCATGGCGGCCCTAACCTCAGCAATGTAGTTTGATATTAAGCGTCGGCGATCACATGGACTATCGGCTGGCTCTCTGACTTCAAAAGCCTGACGCAATAATTCACTGCCAGGCGGTACGAAATCCATCTTCATATCCATCCCGCTACCGATAAACCGTGCTCTCAGAATAGAATACTTATTCAATATATATTCAATCGCTACCTTGAGGTGTGCCGGTTCCAATCGCTCCAAGGGCATTAATACTTCACCGACACATAATTGATCAACTCTCAGCGAATATCGCAAATCATATAATTGCCCTAATTGAACACGCATAATATTCACCTTTCCATTGCAAGCCCGACGGGCAGAAACGAAATGTGCAGATTCCATACTCTATCTGCATATAAACTAGTCGAATAACACAGCGTTTACTTTTGACTACCAGAGAAAGCGAACATGCAGAGTAAAAAAACGGGAATTGATAACCCGGTTGCCCCGCATGGAATGATAATTTGCGTCATTTATTAAGGTACTAAAAATACAGTGACGATTTTAAAAGTAGCAATAAAAAAAGAAACCTCCACGAATCAATCCAGATATTTGAGCTGGACCAAAATAATTAATCCATTATTACTATTAAATAAGTAATCCGGTTAACGTTTTGCTTTAACCATATCTTCACTTTCCGGCTTTTATGAATGCCATAGTTATATAAAATCAACGTGATACTTTCGGCATGGAGATATTAGATTTACTCCGTTATATTTTCCGTTTCTCGTATTAAGTGCCAGACGGTTGTGCCCGGTTCAAGTTGTTCACACAGAAAGTCCAGCCAGGCCATAAACCGGGTCATGCCCTCTTGTTCTTTTAGGCGCTCTGGTCTGACTTGTGGAAGCTATCACCTCTAGTGTTATTTGCTGCCAGCCCGCCTAGCTTACAAACTCACTTCGGATGGTAAACAGCAGGCCAAGGAGATCTGTGATAAAGCGGGACTCCATCGTCAAGAGCACTCATGTCCTCAATCTGATTGACGATATGGCACTCAGAAAAGCGATCCGAAGTGCCCGAAACTGCACGGAAGCCTATCATCAGCTCTAAAGTAACCAGGTCAGCATTATTTAAATAAATCTAGACATTAATATTTATGTCATACATGATATATCTAACGATGCATCAGTTTTTATTGACTATTTTCAAATAAAGGCTTACTTAGGAATAAGTAACAAAGAAGGACGTGTTATGCAGCATACCACTTACATGGAAATTACAGGGGCAAATCAAGGGTTGTTGTCTAGAAACTGTTCAATGATACCCATAAAGATAAAATACAGGCTAACTACCTTGAGTTATCAAAAGGTATTGATGACTTAAGTTATATAGAAACAATAATTTTAGAAAAAAATTTAGATAGTTCATCCCCTTTATTACTTAATGCTATTGATAAAAACGAAAATTTAGAATTGACTATTTTTCAATATGTTGATGGAAAAATAGCACATGAGTTTAAATTTAAAAATGCGTTTATAGAGAGAATAGATACTAAGTTTTTAAACGAAAGTTCTCCTTACGAAAAAATACAAATAAAAATAGCCTGATAACTAACATTAGTGATGGGCGACAAAAAATACCATCGCCCATAAAAAAGAGAGAAGATTATGAAAATGAAAAATAACAACATTTACCTATTAAATAAACTATCACAAAAAGAAAATAAATCTTTAAGAAATGCCTATGAGAAAGAAATGAAATACGTAAGGGATGAGATTGAAAAAGAAAATAAATCTTTAAGAAAGAAATATGAGAAAAAAATTAAATCTTTAAGAGATAAACACGAAAAAAAGATTAAATCGTTAAACGATGAACATCGTGAGGAAAAAATTAAATTGTTAAACGAGGCATATGAGCAAGAAATTAAATTGTTAAACGACTCATATGAGAAGGAAATAAAATTTTCTAACGAGGAATATGAGCAAAAAATCAAATCAAAAGATAAATATAATGAATGGCTTAGTGATTTGTTTCGCTGGGATCTACCCACAATAATCACACTCAACTTCATATTCATATTACTATATTTCGCAAGCATATACGCAAGTAATAACAACCCATATGTAATGTTTTACATTTTTGCATCAATATATTTCGTTGCTATAATCCATATACCCATAGTAATATCATTAGATAAAAAAATTAGTTTCCTTTTATACTTAAAGGCAAAAATAATTTACCTTTTCAGTTATTTTCATCTTTCTCATTAAAAAGATATTTATCTAACAGCAAGTATGCTTTAATTGCCGCATTCCCAGCTTTATAAGTAAGCACCGCTTTACTACTGGTAAACATTTTTCTGTTATAATCAGTTTCCATATATTTGAATAACCTAACCCCCCCTTTTTCAGTGAACAATCTATGTAAAAGTGGTACTTTTTCAAGGCCACTTTTTGTTTCCACAGGTAAGTTTATAATTCTTTTAGAAGGATTAAATTTAGTAAACGCTGCAAACCCAAAATAAATACCAACGCCAAAGTTTACAGTATCATACGCTAATTCCCCAGAACCCTCATCAGCACCAAAAGAAGAAAACCCCTTTTCTGTCAAGAATTTAATTGGATTACCTGGATTTATATAGCCATCTGTCCATTCATACATGATATTGCTTGCCCCTTCCACTGCGTCGCCAAACCCTGTAGCTACCGCTAGAACTCCCATGCCTTTAGACTCCATGCCTCTTACCCATCCCCCCCTCGTGCCAAAAGCTATAACTCCAGCCCCCAACTGCACAAGACCGCCAATAACTTTTAACCCATTTTTACCATAAAATAGAAATCCTTTTCCTGAATATTCTTGAGTCTTTAAATATGTTTTCCTATCTTTTTTTCTTCCTTGTTCATAACCATATCTTTCCGCATCCAATTCCATTCTTATTTCGGCTATGCATCTTTTTATATCAGCCCAGTACTCCTGGCGCCCTTGATTATAATTATATAAGGCAATTTGAAAATCACTCCTTATCAATCTAACCACCTGACTAATTTCACGTAAATAGTTATTTTTAAGATCAACATATTCCAACAAATAAGCTGCTGAATATATGGATATTTTAATTAATTCATCACCATAATAATCAAACTGTTTCATTGACGGCATTATCATTAGTACACCCTCTCTTCCCATATACTATAGGAGCCAGTCCCGGCAGTCACATGTTCCCACGTAATAGATTTAAATTTAATGGATAGAGATTCTTCTGGTTGTGCGTCATTATGTGTTATAGAGTTTGGACAAAAGAAATTTATATTAACCAAAGATGCCTCGGTTAATTTAACTTTATAATATAATTCAAGCCCACCACTCATCGAAGTTCGATAAAAGAAAAATTCACATATTAATATTTCATTTGATGTTAATGCTTGTGATAATAAAGGAGAAGATTTATCGATAGGTTTACGTATATATAGGTTGAAAATTCACATTTTGATGCATTGATAAATTGGAAGATAATTCATTAACTAATATTTCATCTTCATGACCTTTTTGATATTTATTACCTATAGACTCTATAGTAGAACATCCGCCAGAGATTGAACCCTATTTCTTTCTTTGTAACTTAAGATAAATAATATTCGCCATCACTATACCCCATATAATTTCCTTAAAAAAATCATAATATTAAAAAAATAACTCAAATAAAACATTAAAAATAAAAAAATTATCTTATCTATAAATTCAGATACCCATGACCCATTATGTTAAACGGACGATTTTAGACACTAAAAATACCCGTTAAGTACGTTAAAAAGCCTCAGTGACAGGCTGATTGCAAAAAGTGAAACCAGAATGTCTCAGACGTCATATCCATGAAGCTAAATGAGGAAGGGAGCCAGCAAAAATGCTGGCTCCCTTATTCAACCATTAACTTCTGATTAAGAAACGATGGGTGCAATCAATCCTACTCACCTATTTTACTGATGATGAACCGCAGCATGAGATGCATCACTCTGTGAGGCGCGGCGGAAATTGAACCACACCAACGCCGCCATCATCAGGAGAAACAGGGACGCAACGCCCATCACAGAAAAAACAGCATCGTCGAACGCTGACTTAGCGAGGCTGACCAAAGCTTGCCCGGCATCCGGCGCCATATCTTTTGCCGCAGTCAGTGCGCCATCAATACCATCTTTAGCAATATCGTAGACTGGAGAATCCACTGGAATGTCAATGAAATAGCTATAGATGAATGACATAATGCTACCCATGATCGCAATGCCCAATCCACCGCCCAATTCATAGGAAACTTCTTCAACCGACGCCGCCATACCTGCCCGATTTGGCGGCGCTGCCTGCATGATAGTCGTGGATGCAGCGGTCATTGTTGCTCCAAGACACATACCGAGCGCAAAAAAGCAAGCTATCTGCACAGGCAGAGGTGTTGAAAAACTCGCCATGAGCGCCAGTATGGCAATGGCATACATCAACAACGAGGTTATGAGGAATCGCGCACTCCCTAAACGAGGAAGAACCCAACCACTCACCGGGCTTGCAACAATCGCGCCCAATGAGAATGGCAGAAAATATAGCCCGGATTGCAAAGGCGTTAATGACAATACCAGTTGCAAACGCTGGCTTAACACCAAATTAAGGCCCATCAAACAGGCGGAAGCCACCAGCCCGGCGATAACCGCCGATGAGAAAGCCGGGCTTTTGAACAGGCCAAAGTCAATCAACGGATGCACACTGCGTTTTTGCCGTCGAATAAACAACGCCAGAAAACCTATCGTCAGGGTGAAAGTGACCAATATTGCGATATAGGAGGGCTGCCGTTTGGCAAATTCCTTGATGGCATAGGCGAAGCTTATCAAGACAACCATGATCTGCAAGGAGCCAATAAGATCCCACGGATGAGACGAATCTGTTTTCGCCGTTGGGACAAACAACCATGACAGAATGAGTGTCAAAATCACCAAAGGAACGTTGATCAGAAACACTGATCCCCACCAAAAATATTCAAGCAATAAGCCGCCAATCAGGGGGCCTATCGCCGCGCCGCCAGAGGCAACCGCTGTCCAGATCCCAATGGCAAAAGATTTCTCATCTTCATCTTCGAATGTCAAAGCGATAATCGACAGTGTGGCAGGCATCATGATGGCCGCCCCAACTCCTAATAACGCTCGAGAAACAACCAACATTTCTGGCGAATAAGAGTAGGCCGCCGCCAAGGATGAGAACCCAAAGATGATGAGACCGTAAACAAACAACCGCTTATGCCCGATGCGATCTCCCAAGGTACCCGCACCTAGCAACAACCCAGAGACGATAAGAGGATAGATATTCACTATCCATAACTTTTCCGTTGTATTCGCCCCCAAACTGTGGGTCAGACTCGGTAACGCGGTATATAACACTGTCATATCGATAGCAACCAGCGATAACGCGACTGAAACAGCAGTGAGCACCCACCATTTCTTTATCGTATTCATTTCATTCATCCATTCTTATATGTCATCTCCAGGAAATTCGGTGTCATCTAGACACAATGACTATCATACTCTTGCAATAAATCGTTAACGTTAACGCTAAGAGTGATATCGCGTTTCAACTTTTTGTTTAATTCCGTTTCGGTTACCCCCTGAATAGTGCCTTGATCAACGAGCTTAGCCACTCGACTACGTGACAATGCAAGCTTTTTGGTCAAGATTGAGATCAATCTGATAGGAATGGGATATTCAAGCTGTATTGTGATCTCTGCCGCTGGAATTTGAGCGATGTCATGAAGCTCTTTACCTTCGATGATAAAGTCAGGAGCTGCGCCGAGTTCAGCTCTATTCTTTGCCAATACGCGATAATCAAACGCATACCGTCGTATTTCATCTTGATCATTATGCAAAAACCGTTCATACAAATTGCTTTCCAATTTGTTGACATGAATCCTGGAAAAAATATCAATATTCCAAGTGTAATCACACTTTTCGCATTTATAGATACTCCACACATCTAAGACTTTTTTTTGCGCATTAACCCTAAAAGTGCCGGCTGGATAAAACTCCTTTTTTACTTCACAGCCAGGGCAACGTTTCAAAATGGCCTGATAGCCTACAGGCCTTACTAACCAGATAACATTTCTATTTGTCATGATAGATCCAAGTTTAAATTGGTTGAGTTAGTTACGGCTAAATTGGTTAATTTCAGATCTGATTTTGATGATATTCTATAACATCAGATCTTGAAACCCTTTATCAATTCGTTGCTTAGATGGCAGAGAACAGAGAACAGAGAACAGAGAACAGAGAACAGAGAACAGAGAACAGAGAACAGAGAACAGAGAACAGAGAAGCTTGACGTGAATTGCTATAAGACTGCAAGCAATATTTTTTTCTGGGCGGTTTTCTGCATCAGACGCCGTTTATTTCGGGATATCAGCACCATAATAGGCATAATTCGATCCGGTTAGTGTTATGTGTTGATTTAACGATTGCCCAAACCGTTCAAACCGAATTGAGTTCCTTCAAAGAGGTAGACTATTTTGCCGAGCTATTTAATATCCTTGGATTCAATTAATACGTTCCGCTATTTTTTTCATAAAAAAACATCAAGAAAGGGAAAAAGAATGGAACCCCAAAAAACAGAAATTAAAAGATTAATATTGCACCCTCTAGAAAGAGTAAGAATTACATACAAATTCAAGACACATTCAATTGTTCGTTATCTTACAGTGGCACACCACCTTTCCAGTAACTGATTTATCCAACACGGAGTTTTTTAGCCTGCTTATCAAGCCCCTCAAAGATTGGACCGCTAATGTGACTAGGGAAGTCTTTGGGTAATTCACGCGCAACTTGGTCGATTACAGCTCCTGACATTTCCCCCATCCGCGTCATCAGACTTTCTGCTGTCTCAGTAGAAAATCCAACGTGTTGAGCGGTAGATAAAAAATGACGTGACTGGATATACGCCCAATTATATTGGCGATTCTTTTCTCGTAATGCCATTGCCATTTTGGCCTTTTTCGGTGCTATCCCCTTCGTCGCAAAAATAGGGTAAGCCGACAACACATCGTAAAGTGGTGTCATCTTGTACGCTGATTCAGGCTGAATGAACATACTGAAATTTTTGCCATGACCATCAATCGCCGCCAACAGCCAGAACAGGATCTGAGACTTGAAGAACGTTTCTCTGTCCTGAGTTGGTTGTAGAGAACCGAGCAACAGCTTCATAGCGTCTGCAATGCCAGGTCCACCATCCGATTCATATTTGAGTGCCGGAGCAATACCTAGAGCCTGGCAAAGGTCTTCCTGTGGAAGACGCATTAGCCAATTCCCATCAGATGACCATCGACGGTCGAAACGTTCAACAATCAATACTTTCAGCTTTCCGAAGGTTGCCAATTCGGCATTAGCTACAGGGAGGCCAAATGCCTTAGCAATCTTTAGGCAAAGCCATTCGTTTTCACAGCTTTCTCTGAGATCAATATTGTTTTGCTCTATCCGACCAATTGGCAGTTTGAAGATATGGCTCGTGGGTGTACTTCCTTGGGGGCGTTGCCAGCATTCCTGATGCCAGAGAAACGCGGTTTTTTCTTGAGCTCCGGCTAATGAGATCCTGAAATCATCTCGCTCTGTCATTCCCAACGGGGAGCTTTGATACCCTTCTAGCAGCTCGATAATAGCATCATCATTGAGCGGTTCACCAACCATATCACTGACGGGAGGGATGTCCGCTCCTTCTGGATAAAGCTGAATGGCCCCTACACAGTCCCTTCCCACACTAGCCAATAGATCAAAAGGATGCTTGCTTTGTACCTTGAACCGAGCTTGTATCCTGGCAATAACCACATCAGAATCTGGTAATAAGTTATCGAAGAAATTAAATACCTCTTTGCCTCTATGCCGTTGGGTGCTAAGAGGGATCGAAAGTGAAATGGCACGAGCGCCATTCAGGAGCAACCACTCATCTTTGTACTGAAATGACATCGCACCAGTGCTATCACGAAATAGCGTTCCTACCTCAAAACCATTAAGCGCAACCGTCAACGCCTTCATCGATTACCACTCCTCTTTCCAACCGGTGCTCGTTCTTTGTGAATTCCCGCGCTCTGATACATGGAGTTCCAGTTCCAACGCGGAGAGTAACTTGAACAAGGTTTCCATCTTACTGCCCTCTGGATACTTCTCGAATCCCGATACAGTGCTCTGTTTAATACCGACCCGATCAGCCGTTTCCCGCTGAGTCAATTTGCTTTTTTTGCGGGCCTCTCTCATTGCGAGTGCGAGCATTGCTGGTGATGTGATCTTCATAATTATCCCCTATGACGGATAAATACAAAATATACCCTGTAGAGGATAAATTCAAGTTTATCCCCTATAAAGGATAATAAAAAAATATCCCCTGAAAGGGATATATCGACTATTAAAGAGAGGGTAAACCTGACCCACGCTACCGTAGGTCAGGCACATCACTGTGATCTTCCGTTATAGAAAGGAGAACAATCATTACTCACGCTTTGGACAATCAATCACGTCGAAATTTTTGCTGTAGCAAATGTAAAATTCATCACTATTGATCTGAATGGTTTTTCCCTTCAATGATGGGTTATTTTTCTGGAGGAACTTAATTAACTGTTCATTAGATGGACGATTACTCGGCAATACCAACTCATCGAACAGCTCCTGCTGTTTACTGAAAAATTGATCTGGCGTTGCAAATGCGCAAACACCATGTTTTTCCCACTGACCTTGTAACAGATCTGCCCCGGGAGAAGCGCACAGATAAGGTTCAATCACCTGATAATCCAATTGTGGCAAATCCCCTTTGCAAAGACGTGGATGTTTGCGAACATCAGACCAATCACGGCACTGCGCCATTGATTTACCGTTGCAGGTTTGCGCCCATAAGCCGTGAATGACCCAACTAAATTTGTTTTCGGAGAAGCATTGCAATTCAAACTTTTCATATTCACGCTGCGCCTCAGCAAGTTTGTTACTACTTTTCAGTTTGTTAATATTCTTTTCTTTGCTCTTACAAAATGCTGGAGAATAACTAATAGCCAATTTGAAGTAATCTGTCGATGCGGTTGCATTCTGACCATAACGGTCATTTTTGGCAATGAAGTCATAATTTTTCAGCGGAGTAGCAGGTAATAAACAAAACTGCCCCCCTTCCAATGTTGATCGAAACTCTAACGAGTCAGTCACTTCTGTTACTTCTGGTTGCTTCGCACAGCCAACAATTAGTAAAACGAATATTGCTGATAATAAATTAAAAAAACGCATCTTAATTCCTTATGGGAAATTATTCCCCTGTTGATGGTAAGCAAATAAAAACCTGCCCAAATCAGGGCAGGCGTAGGGCATTAAAGTTATTTTTTTTCAGTTAGATCAATTTGATATACCGCAAAACCGATATCATCATTTGCCAAATATTTCATCGGGTATTGAGAAAATGCTTTGATAAACTTCGCCGCTTTCTCACTTGGAGACGTTTCAAAACGGATATCCAGTTGCTTATCAGTTTTGATTGGCATAATCGACCAATTATTCTCGGCGTTAGTCTCTACCATCCCTTTCTGTTTAGACATTTTGACAATGTAAGCAGCCAAAATAGCGCGGTTCTCATCCGGTGAAGCGAATGCGATGTGATCTTCGCCTGTGCCGGCAAATTTACCGCCATAGGCGCGGTAGTTATTGGTAGCAATGAGAAATTTAGCTTGAGGATCGATCGGTTTACCCTGGTAAGTCAGTTCTTTGATACGGTTCGCCCCTTGATTGATGATCTGGCAATCAACGTCATATTTAGCAGGCTGAGTCAGATCAATCTTATAATTCACGCCACTGATCATGTCGAAGTTATAAGTACGGAAACCGTTCCAGTTCAACAGATACTGTGGTTGAGTTGAATTTGGATCAATCTGGTTATACATGCCGGCTGAACACTCCAGCCATTCAATCACATCAGCGCCGGTGACTTTCACGACCACCAATGTATTGGAATAGAGATACAAATCTGCGGCATTGCGGAAGGTTAAATCGCCTTTTTCAACTTCAACAAACTCCGCGGGCGCATTTTTACGTCCACCCACTTTGAACGGCGCTGCGGCGGCCAGAACCGGAATATCCGCTAAATCAGGATCACCCTGAATGAAATGCCGAGCGTAATCTGCTTGTGCATCATTCACGATTTGCACTGTCGGGTCACTTTGAATCAAAGCCAGATAGCTATACATATTGGCGGAAGCTTTACCAATAAATTTACCCACAAAGCTCTGTGTTCCCTGATGAGCTTGATCGACAATGTGCGCCAACTCATTATCGCGCTCAACCAGTGCCTTTTTATTCACTTTGTCATAAATCGGGTGCGCTTCCGCTGTTGCCTGCGCCACTTTCCATGTCCCGCCCTCGTTGTCGATAACCATATCAACAACGCCTAAATGATCACCCCATTGGCCGGGCATAACGGCCGGAATACCGTTAACCGTACCTTTGGCAACATCAACGCCTTTAATGTCTGCAAATTCTTCACTTGGGAACACCCCGTGCGAGTGACCAAACATAATCGCATCAATGCCTTTAACTTCACTCAGGTAATAAACCGAATTCTCAGCCATTGCCTTATAAGGCTCCTTGGAAAAACCGGAGTGAGGAATAGCAATAATCAAATCTGCCCCCGCTTTTTTCATTTGAGGAACAAATTTTTTCGCGGTTTCAGTAATATCGTTAACGACAACTTTTCCATCCAGATTGACCTTATCCCAGATAACAATCTGTGGCGGTACAAAGCCGATATAGCCGATCTTAATGGTATGGTTTTTACCCTCCCGGTCTTTCACCGGCGTATCAACAATAATATAGGGGGTGAAATAGTTCTTACCGGTTTTCGCGTCCATGATGTTGGCATTGATATAGGGGAACTTCGCGCCAGCAATGGCTTTTTTCAGATAATCCAAACCAAAGTTAAACTCGTGATTACCAAAGTTACCCACGGTATAACCCATTGTATTCATTAACTGATGTGCTGGATGAGACTCCCCTTTTTTAAGGCCCTTTGCCGCCACGTAATCCGCCAGTGGACTACCTTGAATCAAGTCACCGTTATCGACCAAGATGGTGTTGGAAGCTTCCGCTTTAGCTGCTTTAATTAAACTCGCTGTGCGTACCAAACCAAATTGTTCCGTAGGCTTATTCTTAAAATAATCAAAGTCAATCAGGTTACTGTGAACATCAGATGTTTCCATTACCCGCAAATCAACTGTTGCAGCATGGACATTACATGCGACCAATAAGGTTAATGTGGAGACTTTCAACACATTGTTAACCATTTCACACCTCTTTTTTAGGCTAGTTTAGAGAAACTAAAATCAGTTCTCTTATCACTGTCAACTTATAAGTACAGACAAGTTCTCGTTTCCAGAACCATCTGTTTTTTATTTTCATAAGCTGGATTGTCGCTGTGCACATCATCATATGCCGTTTCAACGAACAAACGCAGGCTATTGTACTGAGAAATTGTTAAACGTTTATCTCGACCAACAAGATAACTCTGTTTTTTTATAGTTAGGGCCTTTTCATTTTTAACACGCAGAGAGTTACCCGCGCATACCACTTTGCCAGGATCTCACTCCTTCTTTTTGTCACTAACACGATAAAATCTGCTCTTCATCCATCTTTAACAGTACTCCATTTCAATTAAGTCAGAATAAAATATCTATAATGCTTTATATTTAATTATTAGCTTTATTTCTGAACAAAAATCTCGCTATTCTGTTTAACCAGGTAAAATATTCAGGCTAATAAATACCACTCATAATATTACTGTATAAAATAAAATTACTAACAAATTGAAAATATTTTTAAGCAATTAATTATTATCCATATTAGGTCTACTTACATAAATTCCTACGGCATTTAATTGTAAAATAATTGTTAATTTACATTAAAATAACTTAAAACCTTTTAGTTAAAAAAGTTGTTTTATTGAAATTTCAATTTTTCGATGTGACTTTTAGCCACTTAATCCATTGCAACTATATAATAAATAAAAACAAAATTTATTTTCGTGAGGAAAAGCACAATTACATCGTTAAACATAACAATAATTACAATTATTTGTGATAATAATCACATTGTCAGGTAATTTTATCTTTTTAATTGAATTTTATTAATTATCTTATTTATTAAAATAATTATTTAACAGATTAAAATTTTAATAATTAGTTTTAATATAAATTCATCTAATTCTAAAATAACAAAATATTAAAAACCATAAAAAACAATGCTATTTATTTTACATGAAAATAATCTAAAATTAATTTAGATTATTTTTCACAAAATACAACCCTATATTATAGACATTATTTTAATAAAAAATTTTATTTATCCAATTAAACTAAAAATTTAAAAAAACACAATTCAAGACAAACAATAAAATTAAAAAATTAATTTAAAAACAAAATATAAAAATGATTTATCACACTGATATAAAAGAAAAAATAATCTAAAATATATTTAGATATTATATTTATTTAATAAATTGAACGACACTGCAATTCTTATAAACGACTTTTCTACTTAGCATGATACATTCATTAATGTCGCCACCATCTCACTCAATTCAGTAATGAAGAGAAAATAAAAAATTTTATGTCAGCCACTTGACCAGAAACAACAATTACATTAATTTTATTTAACATTATAAGAAACATCATTAAACTTTATCATTTCAGCACTCCAGTAGAGCCGAAAGAACTTAGAATAAGTTTATAGTAATAATTAATTAGCTAGAACTAGCGTTAACTATTCATTCATTTTAAAGAGGTTTTAAGGTTAGTCGCTGATATCAAAACAAAAAATATAAAATAATCTAACATTTTCAAGCATTTTTTCTCATCAGGATTACTGAGGATTTCCTGACAAGTTGATAACACCTCTACCGTCTTTATTCATCACCATTAACCCTAAAATAATCAAAACATTATGATGGAGGTAACTGCAAATGAAATGGTATGTCAAGGAAGCCCTCGAAATTAATCAGGCTATCCCCTATAAGGAATCAATCAATATCGAAGCGGGTTTTGGACCAACAGGGCTGCCACACATAGGAACCCTTTGTGAAATCCTCCGTGCCAATCTCATCAAAACCGAATTGGAGAAAGCAGGCAGAACAGTTAATTTTTATCTCATTTCAGATGATTTGGACCCTTTCAGAAAAGTGCCTTTGAATATTCCAAATGCTGAAAAATTAACGCCTTATCTAGGCCAACCGATAAGTAAGGTGCCGGACCCTTTCGGCAATTTTCCGTCATTCTCTGAAATGGCGGAATATCAACTCATGAAGCTCGCCGCAGAATATGAAATAGAGTGTCAACTAGTCAGAAACTCTTTAGCCTATCAAAATGGCGATTACAATGACGGAATCAAACTATTTCTGCAAAATTTCTCAGTAATAAACCAAATATGCAAGGCATCGACGGGATCTTTAAGACAAAGAACCTACAGCATGATCATGCCCATTTCTGAAAGAACTGGTGCGGTACTTGAGCATATCATAGTCACAGGCGTGAACCCTGCGTCAGGAGAAATAACCTATTACATACCTGGTGATGAAGTCATTAATAAACCCGGTTATGAATATGGCGTAGAAATTCGGGAATTCTATAAAAATGAGATATTAGATCAAGAGCAAACTATTTCGGTACTAAACGGTAAATCTAAACTTCAATGGAAAGCAGACTGGGGTATGCGCCTCCTTGCCAGGAACATTCATTTTGAAATGCATGGTGAAGATCTGCTGGCTTCCGCCGCCGTTGCTCGCCAGATCGCGGGAGCATTAAACAGGCCAACTCCACGTTTTTACAAATATGGGCTTTTCCTCGATGATTCAGGTAAAAAAATATCGAAGTCGAAAGGAAATAGTTTCTCTTTGGATGATATTCGCCATCTGCTGACACGAGACGCAATTCGCACTTACCTCTCAAAAGAGCCACAGAGATCGTCTAAATTTTATGTCGCGCTGGCGCCACATCTCAATGATCAAGTGAATATTTCGCAAAAAGATAGAAAACGATTATCTTTTTCTAAGATAGCAAGAATATTACACTCATCAAAACCGGCGAGTAAATTCGCGGCTGAAAACTTTCTCAATCGCTATAAAAAACCGGGAGAATCCATTTCAGATCAGGAATTAGAAATAAGTTATCATTATTATATCAGGACATGTAAACACGGAAATCAAGGATTACAAAGCATTAAAGAAGGAAAGTATTTCTCAGCCATTGCCAATTCAATAAGTTCAGGAGAAATATCCACTAAAGATCAACTTTTCCAGCGTATAATCAGTACATATGAAAACCATTTTTCAGATGATGAACCATCCCAAATATGGTCTCTGCTCTATCGAGGGTTATTTGGCGATACCAAAGGCCCACGAATTAAAACATGGTTAGATTTAAATTGCATGCAGCATATTCTAACCCATTTTAACAATCCATATAAAAAACCAGATAAAAACCAATCCCCAAAAAATGAGGAGAATATCGTTAATAATGAAATTAACAGCTCTCAAAAAGAGAGATTAATAAACAATAGCATCGAGGAGGACCAAATATATATGACTAAGTTATACAGTAAAATTAACTTCACCGAAATCAGAAAAAAATGTGATGAACTTTCCTCAGCTTTACAGAAGAATCGCGAGGCGCTAGTTGAAGCACTCTCTGGCTATCAATGTAAAAACGTCACCGAAGATGAAATTCTCCGTTCAATAGACGTCTTGAATAATATTGAGAACAACAGAGCGTATTTCAAAAAGAAAATTTATGGTGTGACATCATTCCTCCCGCTTAATCAACCCATTTACGCTTCGGTATGTTTTGGTTTTATCCCTTCACTTATGGCGGAAAACGTATGCATACGTCCGCCTACAGCAATGCATACACATTACAAAAAATTTGAGGAGGTTATTAATTTATCCGAATTTTCTCCGACATTATCTATTTCTTATGAAGATAAGGAGTTATTTTTAAGTCAACGAGTAAAAATAACGGATGCGGTAATCTTTACGGGAACGCCAGAGAATGCACTCAAAGTCCGTAAACATTTTAGAAAAAATACCTTATTTATTCTTAATGGCGCCGGTCATAATCCACTTATTATCTCAAAAGATGCGGACATTAATCTGGCCGTTGAAAGTGCAAAACGCGTCGTTCTTTACAATCAAGGGCAGGATTGCGCGGGTCCAAACGCTATATTAGTACACAATGATATATACGATTTATTCAAGCAACGATTAATCTCTGACTTGAAGAATATCGAAGATAAAATTGGACCTTATAGTGACTATAAAAATATCGTCGGCCCCAATAGCGATATCGATCACAGTATAAAAATTGCTTCAGTATTTAAAGTAAATAGACCCTATTGCACCTATGGAGGAGAAGTTAATCCCATCAATGGCATGATAAAACCGACGGTTTTCGAGAAAGAATTATCATTAGGAGGTAATTATAAAGAATTTTTTGCCCCGGTTTTCTTCTTACAAAGATATTATCAGGATCAAGATTTAATCCATTATTTTTCTGATCCCTTATATTCTGCTAATGCGATGTATATATCTTTGTTTGGTACCAGTGACTATATCCATCATCAACTCAGCGAACGCCTTCACCTGCCAGATAGTATTCTTAGTAATACTGACTTACATCTGGAAGAACACGGTTATCTTCCCTATGGTGGTCAAGGGCCGGCGGCTTCATGCCTTTGGTATGAAGGAAATCGGATTAGCGGCAGTACATTACCGCAGCGTGATATATACCACTATTTAATTGAACCCTTTGATCCCCTTCCCACGCCAAAAGGTGAAAAACGTCGCTGCGTTCAAGCGGGAATTTAAACCACTCCGGTGAATCCTCTTATTTCAACGGATGACCTGACCGCGCCGTACTTTCCACAAGTAAGCACGGCGTGTCTTAGCGATTAATACAATCACGAAACCGCCAAGCAAGATAATTGACACAAGATACTAGGGCTTATCCCTGTGATTCGCTATCATGCTACCTTATGTTGGTCATGCTCACCGATTCATTGAGCAAAAATATGGGGTAATTTTATGTTGTGGTTCAAAAATTTAATGATTTACCGTTTAAACCGGGAAATTTCACTTTCTGCGGATGAACTGGAAAAACAATTGAGTCCGTTAGCATTCACCCCATGTGGCAGCCAAGATATGGCAAAAACAGGTTGGGTGCCACCAATGGGTTCACACAGTGACGCCTTCACCCATGTCGCAAATAACCAAATTCTAATTTGCGCCCGTAAAGAAGAAAAAATGTTGCCTTCACCTGTTATCAAACAAGCACTACAAGCAAAAATTGAAAAACTGGAAGGAGAACAGCATCGCAAACTTAAAAAAACAGAGAAAGACTCTCTGAAAGATGAAATATTGCATACCCTTCTACCACGGGCATTTAGCCGATTCAGCCAAACTTATATTTGGATCGATATCGCCAACAATCTGATCGTTGTTGACGCTGCCAGTGCTAAACGGGCCGAAGATAATTTGGCATTATTGAGAAAAAGCTTGGGTTCTTTACCTGTTGTTCCTCTGACATTTAAAGACCCAATAGAATTAACTCTGACAGAATGGGTACGTTCCGGTGATCTGCCAGCAGGTTTTGCTTTAATGGATGAAGCCGAATTAAAAGCTATTTTGGAAGAAGGCGGCGTGATCCGTTGTAAAAAACAAGATTTGGTTTCTGATGAAATCGCTACTCATATAGAAGCTGGCAAATGTGTCACCAAATTAGCGCTCGATTGGGAAGAGCGTATTCAATTTATGTTGTCAGATGATGGCGCTTTCAAGCGCATAAAATTCAGTGATACTCTGCGTGAACAAAATGATGACATTGATCGGGAAGATTTTGCCCAACGGTTTGATGCTGACTTTATTCTAATGACCGGCGAATTGAGTGCGCTGATTAAAAGCACCATTGAAGCGCTGGGTGGCGAAGCGGAAAAATAATCACACAATTCATACAATAATCGCCAGTCTATACTGGCGATAATATCAACCTATTTCAGAACCAATAATAACGCCCATTAATCCAATTAAGGTATTCAATGAATTCAGTTAAAAAAGGCTATCAACCGCCTTTCTCAATTACAGCTAAAATGATCCAGTTAGTTGCTGAAATCAGTGAGAATATCGGGCGGTTAAGCACAGAACAGGAGCAAATAAAAGCCCAGAGATTAAGACGTATCAATCGGATACGCACAATTCACGGCTCACTAGCAATTGAAGGTAATTTACTTGATGCAAGCCAAATCGCAGCCATTATTGAAGGAAAGCGAGTTATTGCACCTATCAGAGAAATACAAGAAGCGCGTAACGCTATCTTGGCTTATGAAAAGCTCAACCATTGGTATTTCACATCAGAGCAAAACTTACTGGAAGCCCATTATGTTCTGATGAAGGGGTTGCTAGATAATGCCGGCAGTTATCGACACAGCGACGTCGGTGTAATGGATGGAGAAAAAGTCATTCATATGGCTCCACAAGCAAACCGGATTCCAAAGCTGATGGGTGACCTTTTTCACTGGTTAGGCTCTACTGATATTCATCCACTTATTGCCAGTTGCATTTTCCATTACGAATTTGAATTCATTCATCCATTTGCCGATGGAAACGGCAGAATGGGCAGATTATGGCAAACATTGATTTTAAGCCACTGGAATCCATTATTTGAATTTATTCCCGTTGAAAGTCTGGTTCATGAACATCAAGCTCATTACTATCAAGCAATTAATTTCAGTAGCCAACTCGTTGATTGTGCGCCATTTATTGAGTTTATGCTGCACATGATCCGTGATGCAATTCTGACATCTACCCATCAAGCTACCCAACAAGTTAAACAACTAATTATGGTACTGGAAGGAGAAATGAACCGTGGGCAACTGCAATCAGCACTTGGATTAAAAGATCGTAATTCATTCCGACAGCGTTATTTGCAACCCGCACTGGCAGCAGAGTTAATTGAAATGAGCCATCCAGAAAAACCTAGCAGCCCATTACAACGCTATCGTTTGACAGAAAAAGGGGTAGATTTAAAAAATCACCACAAATAGTGAAAAGTAACCAATTCCTACCTTATCGGTGGCTTCGATGTGAAAACCTGCATAAATAAAATTGAGCTATAATATCTACTGAAATATCAATGCATTAACAAAATAATTCAACCACACCAGCGAAACACCAACTCCCTTCACTATTTTGGCAAACTCATTAAGTGGACATGAACACCATAACTATAGTGCTTTAATGTCCACTTAAAATAACTATAATCAGGTGGACATCAAAACCACAAATACATAGAGTTATTGCTCACTTATGAATAGAGCTACTGCACTTAAACGTTTTATTGACTGGGACAAAAAAGGACGATATGTCTTCACCCTTGCCGATCTCAGAAAAATCTTTCCTGAAGATAGCCCCAAAACACTTCAAGCGGGCTTAAATCGTCTGGTTAAAGAATCAATGCTTGCACGACCTGTACGCGGGGTTTATCTGTTTAACTTTGCTCATAATCGCGATAGTTACGCCATTGAACATATTGCTAAAGCTCTACGACGTGGTGAATACAACTACGTTAGTCTTGAATCAGCATTGAGTGAATATGGCGTTATTTCACAGATCCTAATCGATAGGCTCACAATAATGACAACAGGCCGGAAAGGTCTTTATCACACGCCACTGGGTACTATTGAATTCACACATACCAAGCGCCAACAAGAAGATATTTTAGCAAGTATCACGCAAGCAAACCGTCCTTTGAAACTCGCAAAACTTGAATGTGCACTGCGTGATTTAAAACGAGTTGGTCGCAACACCCATTTAGTAAATAAACAGGAGATTATACATGGTCAATAAAGCAAATTTCGCCCAACTTATAGAGTTAGCAATGCAGGTACCAGGACGTTCCCATATGCGACCAGTTATTGAAAAGGAACTGTTGCATTACGATATTCTTTATTGCCTTGATACTAATGGATTACTTGATCAACTCACTTTCCAAGGAGGAACCTCTCTGCGTTTGTGTCACGGAGCTCCACGTTTTAGCGAAGATCTAGACTTTTCCGGTGGTGTTAACTTTAATCGTAATCAATTACAAGCCATGAAAACATGTTTGGAACATTACATTGGCAAACGTTACGGCTTTGAAGTTTCAGTTAAAGAACCCGCCGATTTAAGAAACGAACCCGAATATGCTGGCCTTAATATAGATAAGTGGCAGGTCTCAATTGTCACCGCGTCTGAGCGCAAAGATCTCCCCAAACAGAGAATCAAAATTGAAATTGCCAATATCCCTTCTTATTCTCGGGAACCAAAAGCATTGATGACCAACTACAATTTTCTACCTGATGGCTACGCCGATACATTGGTATTAACCGAATCATTGGATGAAGTCATGGCAGATAAACTGGTTTCTCTGGTCAATACACAACGCTATGTACGGCATCGAGATATCTGGGATTTACGCTGGTTAAAACAGCAAGGAGCTACCCTGCGTATGGACTGGATTAATAATAAAATTACGGATTATCGTATTGGTGACTACCCAGACAAATTAGCCAATATTCTGACACGCTTGCCTGCAATTATTAAAGGTGATGCTTTCCTTAATGAAATGCAACGTTTTATCCCACAAGATGTCCAAGAACGCACGCTGCACAAAGAAAAATTCTTTACATTTTTAACTACTGAAATCGCTGATATGTTACAACGAGTACAAAACTCACTAAACAGTTGCTCAACATCCGAGAACGAGTTCAATATGTAGATGCTCCCGGCGCTGACAGCAATTGTCTTGGACCATAATTCTTTGACGCACTGCACGTAAAAACAAATCTATTTATGTTGTACAGATAATCCAAATCGGAGGCTTTCATGGTAACCCGTTATGAAACCGACGTGGTAGCTTGGGCTAATGAGCAAGCAGCGTTACTACGTAGCGGTAAGCTGAGTCAGATAGATATAGAAAACATTGCCGAGGAGATAGAAGACGTGGGTAAAAGTGAAAAACGCGAACTAGCAAGCCGGCTGGCCGTTCTACTGGCTCACCTTCTGAAATGGCAAGTTCAACCAGGTCGTCACAGCTCCAGTTGGCAAAGAACCATCAAAGAGCAACGAAAATCTCTGTCGCGACGTATTGATAAGGCGCCAAGCCTTAAAGAATGTCTGGCAGATAAAGAGTGGTTGGATGACGCATGGTCTGATGCAGTTGCAATTACTGCTGATGAAACCGGACTGGATGTTTTTCCTGAATTCTGTATTTGGGATATAGAGCAAATTTTATCCCAAGGTTTTTATCCAGAATAATCTTAAAAATTTATTGAATATACGAATCATTAATAACAAACACCTATTTATTCCGAATTAACCTTATTACAATAAATTATTCACCATTATTAGACAGGATCTTATAAGAGCCTGTCTAAATTTATTCTCCAATTATTAACAGAAAGATAAAATAATCTACCCTAATATCCTCATTGCATATAAATTAATGATGAATTAGTTCTAACGAATATAGTGTTACCGTTGAAGGTTTCGCGCCTTTATCTACCAACGTTAATTTATTATTAGCTATAGACACATTAATCTGGTCAGTCACCTCTGGTGGCGTGATTTTTTCCAGCGATCCACCTTGTTGAATACGATACGCTTTAACTTTAAATTTCTTACAACCTATATGATCAATCACCACAGTAACTCCCTGGTCACTATGAGTATAATCACGAGTTTTAGGTCTTAAAAGAGAATCTAGTGGAAGTTGTTGCATCGGCTCCTTTTGCACTACCGCATTATTAGATTGAATGGCTGTCGGATCAACACCACCAAACCATTTGTTCTTACTACAGGTATCCGTTAATTGATCTAATGTTCGGCTAGTATCCAAATAGTATTGTTGATATAAATCAGCAGGAACCGGTGCTACACTACCATCAGAAAAGCCTTTATCCACTTTATAATTTGCTGCGAGGATATTAATTTTATTACCCGATTTATTTTCAGCAGCCAAAACCGTTAAACCGGTTGAAAAATCCTTTTGACCACTTAATATATAAGGGGTTTTTAACATCTTGGCAAAAAGACCAAAAGATTGAGCTGAATAGGTACAGAAATTTCTGACATTTGGATTTTTAGGGTTAGGTTGATCATTAAACAAACCAAAAGATAAACCATCCCCACGATAATAATGAGCCAAGTCAACTTTGGTATATTGCATATAAATCAATGAAGAGGCGATATATGCCGCATTTTTAGGACTCTGCACTTTGGTAAATGTATTTCTCGATCCAAAAGGAGTAGAGTTCCACTCGGTACAAATACTCTCTGTCTTGGTAAAATCATAAGTATGCAAACTATTCTGAATGGTATTACCCATATCAATAATGTTTTGCGGGTCTCCAGTATCAACATATCCATGCCAAGAAAAGAAATCTAACGGTACATGGTTATCCCTACAATATCGGAAAAATCCATCGATATAATGTCCTCCGGCATGATTACTAAATGAAATACCGGCCCCTCCCACTTTAGCATCAGGATCAGCGGCCTTAATTGCGCTCACTACTTTTTCATATAATTGATAATACTTTTGTGGATCATCCGTATTCCAGAAAAATAGCAAGTCAGGCTCATTCCAAATCTCCCAATAGCTTATTTTTCTCGGCAACCCAATACACGCATAGTTTACACCATAACGATTCACCAAAGCTTTAACTAATGCTGCATAAACATCAAAATCCTCTGGTATTTCATAACCGCCATCAAGTGAACGCCCAATACGAAAAAAGAGTTGTCGCTCAATATTATCTGGGTTCAGATTTGCTTGATTATTCAAAACATCACGCAAATAAGCATCCGTCATTTCATAATTGGCATCTTTTAATGCAAGATTCACATCATGATTTCTCATTCCGATAGCGGCATTAGGAAAAATACTTCTAACATTTGCAATATCAGCAACCAGCTTTTTAGCCGCGGGTTTCTTTTCCTCCGGCACATTGATAATCATTTGATCTTGATTGTTTTTCCTATCCACTTGGAAATAATTATCTATATCCCCAATACCAAAGCCGTCATGGAGCCGGACATGGGTAATTCCCATCTGATTAAATTCATTATCTAAATCCGGGAAACCTGGAGCTATCGACTTAGGAAGACCATTGACACCATTAACAGCTTTAAGACGTGAGTTATACCCTGCTGATAAATCTCGATGATTTTTATTAAATGAAAAAACTTTAGTCATAATGCCCTCTATACTAATTAAGAAATTGTATCCCTATAAACCAAAAACAATATCAAAGAATAAATACATTTATCTGGTAACTCAATAACAATAAATGAATGGAATACCTAGATAATAGTAAATATCACTTTTAACTACATCTAAAATTACTATCTATTACTTTGAATTCATTGAATTAAACAAACAATTACATTAATACAATTATTTCCTATAGTGAAATTGACTCTGTGATTTATTTAACCACAAAAGTATTAAAGTGGAAAAATATATACCAATCAACCCAGACTGATATTAATAACAATAATAAAATAGCACATAATAAAATCATATAAAGAATAAATTATATTTTAAAATATCGTAAAAAAGATCATTAACACATATTACAAGCATATTTTCAGCCATAAAAAATCACCTTAATTCTAAATAAAATACATATAATTCAATTAGCTGTTATCAAACAGGCTCTTTTCAGAGCCTGTCATATTAAAATTATTTAATCTTCATTGATTAAATAATTTATTCCAATATTTCCATTGCATATAAAATTAATTATTCTCTAAATCTAACGAATATAATGTTATTGTCGCAGGCTTTGCTCCCTTATCCACTAACGTTAATTTATTATTAGCCATAGACACATTAATCTGATTAGTCACCTCTGGTGGCGTCATTTGTGCCAGCGATCCACCTTCTTGAATACGGAATGCTTTAACTTTAAATTTTTTATAGCCTATATGATTAATTACTACGGTAACACCTTGGTCGCTATCAGTATAATCACGATTTTTAGCTCTCAACATATTATCGCCAGGAAATGGCTTAACAGGTTCACGTTGCACAACCGCATTATCAACGTGAATAGTTGTCGGATCAATGCCGCCAAACCATTTATTCTTACTCCAGGTATCCGTTAATTGATTCAGTGATCGGCTAGCATCAAGATAATATTGTTGATATAAATAATCAGGAGCCGCATTACCATCGGCAAGACTCTTATCAACTTTATAATTTGCAGCAAGGATATTTATTTTATTACCTTCGGTATTCTCGGTTGCCAAAACAGTTAAACCCGTGGAGAAATCCCTATTACCACTTAAAATATAAGGTGTTTCGAACAGTCTGGCAAACAGGTAAAAGGATTGAGCTGAATAGGTACAGAAATTTTTAACACTTGGATTTTTGGGATTCGGCTGGTTATTAAACAAACCAAAAGATGAGCCATCTCCCCGATAATAATAAGCTTTGTCGACTTTTATATATTGCATATAAATAAATGTGGAAGCAATGTATGCCGCATTTTTAATACCCTGTACTTTTGAATAGGTATTTTTTGTCCCAATAGGACAAGAAGTCCATTCAGTACAAAAACTTTCTGTATCGGTAAAACCATAAGTATGCAAACTTTTTTGCACCACATTCCCCACATCAATAATATTTTGCGGATCTCCGGTTTCAACATATCCATGCCAGGAATAAAAATCTAACGGCACATGATTATCTCTACAATATTTTAAAAATCCATCAAGATAATCTTCTTTGCCTCTATCAGCAAACGCAATACCCGCCCCACCGACTTTAACCGAAGGATCGACAGCTTTAATTATTCTTGCAATTTTAGCATATAATGAATAATATTTTTCAGGATCATTATTATTCCAAAAGAAATATAAATCAGGTTCATTCCAAACCTGCCAATAAGTTATTTTTCTTGGCAAACCTATTCTGGCATAGTTTAAAGCGTAACGACTCACCAACGTGCTGACCAATATGGCATAAATATCAAAATCCTCTGGTATTTCATAACCACCATCACCGGAACGACCAATACGAAACATGATTTGTCGCTGAATATTATCTGGGTTTAGATCAGCTTTATTATTCATAATGTCGCGCAGATAAGCATCAGTCATTTTATAATTAGCCTCTTTTAATGCAAGACTAATATCATTATTTCTCATCCCGGCAGCCGCATTGGGAAAAATACTTCTGATATTTGCAATATCAGTGAGCAATTTCTTAGCCGCAGATTTATTTTCTTCTGGCACGTTAATAATTATTTGATTTCGATCATTGACTCTATCCACCTGATAATAATTATCCATATCGCCAATACCAAAACCATCATGCAACCGGATATGGGTAATTCCCATCTGATTGAATTGATCATCTAAATCAGGAAAACCCGGCAACAAAGATTTAGGAACACCATTAACACCATTAACCTCTTTAAGACATGAATGATGACCCGCTGATAAATCCCGGTGATTTTTATTGAATGAAAAAATTTTAGTCATAATAAACTTCTATCCTCTATATTCATTAATAAATGACATTTATATAAATAAGAATAATACCAGAGAATAAATATATTTCTCTGACAACTCAACAACAATAAATGAATAGAATAGTTATAGAATAGTTAAATATCATTTTTAACTATATCTTAAAATTACCTTCTGTTAATTTTAATTCATTACAGCAATCAACAATCACATGGATATAATTACTTCCGCCAATAATCCAACCTGTGATTTATTTAACAAAATAACCTATATTTCAATAAGAAACTGATATTAATAACGATAGTAAAAAAACACTCAATAAAATCATATAGTGAGTGAGTTATATTAAATAACATCGCATAAAATCATTAATATATCATCATGAGAATTCGACAAAATAATCTCAGCAAGTCTCTTTTTCAATAACGATTATAAATAACGTTAATAAAGATCATAAAGTATTTTTCGCCAAAGAAATATTCAACAATATTGAGCCAAAAGGTTGAATCATTTTAAAATACCAAATACCAAGAGGCACCCATTCTAAATGCCTCTTATGTTGAATTACCCTAATGACTTCAATGTGTGGGTCTTAACCCACCGTAATTTGAACAGGCTTCCCTATACGGGTTAACATATTAACCAATGCGTCAATAGTGAATTTATTTACCTTTTTATTCACAACATCAGATACTCTTGGACGAGAAATGTTTAACACAGTTGCTGCTTCTGCTTGTTTCATTTTTTTATCCACAATCCATAAAGTAATTTCCTCCATTAACTGTTCTTTAATTTTTAGTATCTTTTCTATTTCTCGTAAAGAGGTTGCATGAAGTTGCTGAGCCTCTTGCTCAGTAAAACCTAACTCAGAAAATATATTATGTCCGGTTGGAGTTACCTTACGAATTTCAGTGTCAATTTTAGTGGTCATTTGATATTTCTCCGCTGCTGAATAACTGCGTTGTATCGTACTTTAGCAATATCCTTATCATGTTTATTCGTTTGTTGAGTTTTTTTCTGAAAACTATGCAATACATAAATGGCTTCATCGAATTTAGCAACATACATAATACGATAAATACCTGTACTGTCTCTTAGCCGTATTTCTTTTACGCCAGAACCGATGTCAGAAAAGGGTTTCCAATCTTCAGGATCTACTCCATGCTGTATTCTATGAAGCTGATAGCCTGCGTCTTTACGCGCATCTGTAGGGAAAGCTAACAAATCTTCATAAGAAGAGCCAATCCAGGCAATTTCTTTCTCTATACCGCTCGTGACTGCTCCCCGCCGTAAAAACGGCGAGGCTTCCCACTTCTCAGGCCGCCACCGTCTTTATGACGGATTGACGCTGGCCTCCGTGGGCAGAGACGACGAGTCCCGCCGCCTGTAATTCTGTTATGCCCTTGC
>NZ_RCWE01000029.1 GCF_018448925.1 Photorhabdus akhurstii
GGCCGAGAGATAGAATTTTCTTGATGATCAGAGAAGATAATGACGAAACACCAAGTGCGTCTGTTGTCATTACTGATCTGAATCAGTTGAATAATCCGTTTATTTTAGTTCCATATGCCAGTGTTCCCAATACTGGCGATAATGAATTATATTATTATAGGGCTGATACAACAGGAAATATCACTATGTCATCTGCCCTCTATTTTAATCTAACGAGGTCAACACCAAATGTACCACCAGAGATTAAGCGTACATTAGCTGTACCTAGAATTTTTAGTCATATACTACAGTTGGAATTCGGCTGGCCAGCTTGGATCAATCTTAACGATATATTAGGTGGAGGATTAGATGCCCATATTACTGTGGATAAAAAAAGTAGAATAGAGGTAAATAATATTATCAATATACATATTTATGTTAATGGTATTATAAATGATAATCCATCTTCGAAACTTTATTCTATTGATCCTCATAAGGTAACTGCCGAAGAAGTAGCGGCAGGAGAAGCTATTATTCCGCTTGGTCAAGCGCCTTTTGCTAATATAGATTCATATCGTGATGGTACGCCAGGTTCAGTTTATATCACTTACAGCGTAGGCAAAAAGGAATCTAAGATTTGGTTTGGATATATTGATACGGTTCCTTAGACTCATATCGTGATGGTACGCTAGGCTCAGTTTATATCACTTACAGCGTAGGCGAAAAGTAATCGAAGATTTGGTTTGGATACATTGATACGGTTCCAGTAGGATAATGAATTTAACGGATTGAGCTTTTACCTGTTTATGGAAAATGCGTAAGCGTTTTCCATTTTTCGGGACATGTTTCTTATTGATGAACTGGCGATTTCTTTATTACTGAGCTATAATGTTTTATTAATCGTTGTTATTTTATTTTCAACCAAGGAATCATGGAATTAATGGTGACAGTATGAATAATGGCAGGCATGGCGAAAAGCGATTTAGCAATTATTGTAATCTTAATTCCAGATATATTGTAACTATATAGGGTATATTTGGATATAAATCTTATTCTTCGAATAGGGGTTTATTGTTATTACATTAACAGCTAAAGTAAATGATTTATTTGTGTGACAAACAGGAAGGAGGTAATAGATAGTAAGAATCGTTGTATAAACGCATTATTTTGACGGAAAATTAAGTGTTTGTTACTGATTGGTGTTTAACTTTAATATGAGGTCTAATATGTCGAAACTTACAACAGATATCGTTTCAGGAATAACGGTTTTAGAAGAGTGCCCAGTTGTTATCACTGTGACTTATTCAGGTGATGATACTCATAAAGTAACGGAAAAGACCGATATAGTGCACAGTATCCCAGAAAATACCTATTTTGATAATATCCCTCGTATTTCAAGAGATGTCGAAAATAATACTTGCACTGCGAAATTTGTTGTTACTGCTAATTCTGGTGCCAGTGATTTCACCATAACATTCTCAATGGATAAGGTTACGGACCCTGATGCTAAATTGGAGAGAGTATTTCATTTTATTGATAAGAATGATTTTTCGCATGCAGCATTTGAACCCATAATCATTGGTGATTCGTTGATAAAAGACTTGTCTCCGGCAACAGATAATGAGGAGCCTTCTGAGTTTAATAGCAGCCTCCTCGTCAATATATATGCGCTGAGTAAAACGAATGAGCTGTTACCCTATTTTCAAATTCCTCTGGTAACAGATAGGATAGTGCGTATTTTTGGGTATGATGGAGAAAAAATTACGGAAGAAATATCTCCTTTTATTCGAAAATTAAGTATTAATAAATATTATATTAATACGGATAAAAACGGTTTTGTTGCTTTAAGGGTTTTCCCCAGTCAGAAAGGGAAGGGGAACTATGCGATTGATATGTTCACAGAATTGCCGGATTTTTCAAAGAAACCTTTATCAAATATTCTGTTTATTACGGAAGACATTGATCCAATCCTTGCGGCGCCGGATATTGCAGAGCTGGATGGTAATAAATTAACGCCATCAATAGGAAATAGCAGTACAGGTTTTCATGTGAGTATCCCATTTTATGAAGGTGTTAGACCGAAAGATAGAATTTTCTTAATGATCAGAGAAGGTAATTACGAAACGCCAGGTGCGTCTGCCGTAATTACTGGTCTGAATCAGTTGAATAATCCGTTTATTTTAGTTCCATATGCCAGCGTTCCAAATATTGGCGATAATGAGTTATATTATTATAAGGCTGATGCAACGGGAAATATTACTATGTCATCTGCTCTCTATTTTAATTTAACGAGGTCAGCACCAAATGTACCACCAGAGATTAATCGTACATTAGCTGCACCCATAATTTTTAGTCATATGCTACAGTTGGATTTTGGCTGGCCAGCTAGGATCAATCTTAACGATATCTTAGGAGGAGGGTTGGATGCTCATATTGCTGTGGGTAAACGCAGTGGAATAGAAGTAAATAATGTCATTAATGTACGTATTTACGTTAATGGTATTATCAATGAGAATCCATCTTCGAAACTTTATACTGTTGAACCTCATACGGTAACTGCCGACGAGGTGGCGGCAGGAGAAGCTATTATTCTGCTTGGTCAGGCACCTTTTACTAATGTGAACTCGTATCGTGATGGTAGGCCAGGTTCGGTTTATATCACTTATAGCGTAGGTCAAAAAGAATCTAAGATTTGGTTTGGATACATTGATACTGTTCCACCTGGACAATAAATTTAACTGATTGAGCTTTTTCTTATTTGTGAACTGGCGATTTCTTTATTACATACTATAATGTTTTATTAATCGTTGTTATTTTATTTTCAACCAAGGAATCATGGAGCTAATGGTGACAGTATGAATAATGGCAGGCATGGCGAAAAGCGATTTAGCAATTATTGTAATCTTAATCCCAGAGATATTGTAACTATATAGGGTATATTTGGATATAAATCTTATGCTTCGAATAGGGATTTATTGTTATTACATTAACGGCTAAAGTAAATGATTTATTTGTGTGACAAACAGGAAGGAGGTAATAGAGAGTAAGCATCGTTGTATAAACGCATTATTTTGATAGAAAATTAAGTGTTTGTTACTTATAGGTGTTTAACTTTAATATGAGGTTTAATATGTCAATACTTACAGCAGATATCGTTTCAGGAATAACGGTTTTAGAAGAGTGCCCAGTTGTTATCACTGTGACTTATTCAGGTGATAAGACTCATAAAGTAACGGAAACGACTGATATAGTGTACAGTCATCCAGAAAATACCCGTTTTGATGAGACCCCTCGTATTTCAAGGGATGTCAAGAATAATATCTGCACTGCAAAATTTGTTGTTACTGCCAATTCTGGTGCCGGTGATTTCACCATAGTATTTTCAATGGATAATACTACGGACCCGAATGCTAAATTGGAAATTGCGTTTCATCCTATTGATAAAAATGGTTTTTCACATGCAGCGTTTGAGCCTATCATTATTGGCGATTCGTTGATAAAAGATTTATCTCCGGCAGCAGATGATGAGGAGCCTTCTGAATTTAATGGCAACCTCCTTATTAATATCTATGCGTTGAGTGAAAAAAATGAGCCGTTACCCTATTTTCAAATCCCTCTGGTAATTGATAATTTAGTGCGTATTTTTGGGTATGACGGAGAAAATATTACGGAAGAAATATTGCCTCTTGTTCTAAATTACGATAATAATAAATACTATATTAATACCGATAAAAATGGTTTTGTTGCTTTAAAGATTTTCCCCAGTAAGAAGGAGAATGGTAATTATACAGTTGATATGTTCACAGAATTGCCGGATTTTTCAAAGAAACCTTTATCAAATATTCTTTTTATTATAGAGGACATTGATCCAACGCTTGCGGCACCAGATATTGCAGAACTGGATGGTAATAAATTAACTCCATCAATAGGAAATAGCAGTACAGGTTTTCATGTGAGTATCCCATTTTATGAAGGTTTTAGACCGAAAGATAGAATTTTCTTAATGATCAGAGAAGATAATGCCGAAACGCCAAGTGTGTCTACTGTCATTAGTGATCTGAATCAGTTGGATAATTCGTTTATTTTAGTTCCATATGCTAATATTCAAAATATTGGTGGTAATGAGTTATATTATTATATGGCTGATGCAATGGGAAATATCACTATGTCATCTGCCCTCTATTTTGATTTAACGAGTTCAGTACCGAATGAACCACCAGAGATTAGGCGTATATTAGCGAGACCTAGAATTTTTAATCATAAACGACAGGAGGAGTTTGGTTGGCCAGGTAAGATTAATCTTGAATATATTTTAGGTGGAGGGTTGGATGCTCATATTGCTGTGGGTAAAAACAACGGAATAGAGGTAAATAGTGTTATCAATATACGTATTTACGTTAATGGTATTGTAAATGAGAATCCATCCTCAAAGATTTATTCTATTGCTCCTCATACGGTAACTGATGACGAAGTAAAGGCTGGAGAGACTATTATTCTGCTTGGTCAGACGCCTTTTACTAATGTAGATTCGTATAGTGATGGTACGCTAGGCTCGGTTTATATCACTTACAGCGTAGGTAAAAAAGAATCTAAGATTTGGTTTGGACAGATTGATACTGTTCCCCCTAGGAAATAAATTTAACTGATTGAGATTTTATCTGTTTATGGAAAATGCGTAAGCGTTTTCCATTTTCCAAGACATGTTGCTTATTTGTGAACTGGTGATTTATTTATTACCGAGCTATAATATTTTATTAAATGTTTTATTTTATTTTCAATAATAAATTATGGAGTCAATGGATGCAGTATGAATAATGCCATGCATGGCGAAAAGTGATTTAACAATTATCCTAATTTTGACCCAAAAATAGGGTGACTATATAGGGTATACTTGGATATGTAGCTTCTACACTGAGTGATGGATTTATTGTTATTACAGTAACAGCTAAAGTAAATAATTTATTTATGTGAGAAGTAGGAAGGAGGTAATAAGTAGTAAGTATCGTTGTGGGAGCGCATTATTTTTATAAAAATCAAATGCTTATTTATTATTAATGTTTAACTTTGATATGAGGTTTAATATGTCGACACTTACAGCAGATATTGTTTCAGGAATAACGGTTTTAGAAGAGTGCCCAGTTGTCATTACGGTGACTTATTCAGGTGATGAGTTACATAAAGTAACGGAAATGACTGATATAGTGTACAGTGACCAGCAAGATGTCAGTTTTGATGAGACTCCTCGTATTTCAAGGGATATCAAGAGTAATACCTGCACTGCAAAATTTATTGTTACTGCCAATTCTGGTGCCGGTGATTTTACCATAATATTTTCAATGGATAATACTACGGACCCCAATGCTAAATTAGAGATAGCATTTCATCCTATTGATAAAAATGGTTTTTCGCATGCAGCGTTTGAACCTGTGATTATTGGCGATTCGCTGGTAAAAGACTTATTTCCGGCAGCGGATGATGAGCAACCTTCTGAGTTTAACGGCAGCCTCCTTGTTAATATATATGCGCTGAGTAAAACAGATGATCCGTTACCTTATTTTCAAATTCCTTTGGTAACTGATAAGCTAGTTCGTATTTTTGAAGATGGTAGAGGTCAACTTACAACAGAAATATTGCCTTTTATTAGAGGATTCAATGGAAATAAATATTACATTAATACGGATAGTAGAGGTTTTGCTGCCTTAAGAATTTTCCCCAGTAGAGGGGAGGGGAGTAACTACACAGTCAATATGTTTACAGAGTTGCAGGATTTTTTAAGGAAATATTCATCAAATATTCTGTTTATTACAGAAGACATTGCTCCAACGCTTGCAATGCCAGATATTGAAGAGTTGGACGGTGATAGCTTAACACCATCAGTAGGAAATAGTAGTACAGGTTTTCATGTGAGTATCCCATTTTATGAAAGTGTTAAGCCGAGAGATAGAATTTTCTTAATGATCAGAGAAGATAATGATGAAACGCCAAGTGTGTCTACTGTCATTACTGATCTGAATCAGTTGGATAGTCCGTTTATTTCAGTTCCATATGCCAGTGTTCCAAATACTGGCGATAATGAGTTATATTATTATATGGCTGATACAACGGGAAATATAACTATGTCATCTGCCCTCTATTTTAATTTAACGAGGTCAGTACCAAATCAACCACCAGAGATCAGGCGTACATTAGCAGCACCTAGAATTTTCACTCATAAAGATCAGGCCGAACTTAAACAGAGAGGTAAGATCAATCTTGTAAAAATTTTAGGGGGAGGGCTAGATGCGCGTATTGCTGTGGGTAAAAAAAATGGAATAGATGTGGATAGTATTATCAATGTACGTATTTACGTTAATGGTATTGTCAATCATAGTCCATCTTCAAAAATTTATTCTCTTGAGCCTCATACGGTAACTGCCGATGAAGTGGCGGCAGGAGAGGTTATTATCCCGCTTGGTCAGGCACCTTTTACGGGTGTAGACTCATATCGTGATGGGCCAGGATTAGTTTATGTCACTTACAGTGTAAGAATAAAGAACTCCAAGATTTGGTTTGGACTCATTGATACGGTTCCTCCTGGACAGTAGATTTAACTGATTGGGCTTTTATTTGTTTATTGGAAAATGCGTAAGCGTTTTCCATTTCCCCGGCCATGTTTATTATTGGTGAACTAGCGATTTTTTATTATGGATTATTTTCAATCGATGAATCATGGAGTTAATGGCGACAGTATGAATAATGGCAAACATGGTGAAAGATGATTTAACAATTACCGCAATCTTAACCATATAGATATTGTGACTATATGGGGTATACTTGGATATAAGGCTTATGCTTTGAGTGGGGATTTATTGTTATTACAGTAACGGCTAAAGTAAATAATTTATTTATGTGAGAAGTAGAAAGGGGGTAATAGATGGTAAGTATCGTTGTGTAAACGCATTACTGGCGATTTTTACTTATTGATGTTTAACTTTAATATGAGGTTTAATATGTCGACATTGACAGCAGATATCGTTTCAGGAATAACGGTTTTAGAAGAATGCCCAGTTGTCATTACTGTGACTTATTCAGGTGATGACACCCATAAAGTAACGGAAACGACTGATATAGCATGCAGTTACCCACAAGATTGTAATTTTGGTGAGATTCCTCGTATTTCAAGAGATGTTGAGAAAAATATCTGTACTGCAAAATTTGTTGTTGCCGCTGATTCTGGCGCTAGTGATTTCACCATAACATTTTCAATGGATAAGGCTACGGACCCTGATGCTAAATTGGAGATTGCGTTTCATTCTATTGATGAAAATGGTTTTTCATACGAAGGGTTTACCCCTATAATTATTGGAGATTCATGGGTAAAAGATTTATCTCCGGCAGCAGATAATGAGCGACCTTCATCATTCAATGGCAGCCTGCTCATTAATATGTATGCGTTGAATGAGACAAATGATCCACTTCCCTATTTTCAAATTCCTCTGGTAACTGATAGGGCAGTACGTATTTTTGGGGATGATGGAGAACAACTTACGACAGAAATATCGCCTTTTATTAGTGAAAAAGATAATTATCAATATTATATTAATACAGATAGTAATGGTTTTGTTGCCTTAAGAGTTTTCCCTAAGAAATCTGAGGGGAGTTACTCGGTGAGCATGTTCACAAAACTGCCATCTTTTTCGAAAAACTCTTCATCAAGCATTTTGATGATTACAGAAGATATTGCTCCAACGCTTCCAGCGCCAAATATTGCAGAACTGACTGGTGATAAATTAACACCACCGCCAGGAAATAGGATCACAAGTTTTAATGCGATTATCCCATTCTATGAAGGAGCTGAACCGCTGGATCAAATCTTCTTAATAATTAGAGAAGGTGATAAAGAAACAAAAAGCCAGTCTGCGGTAATTACTGAGTTGTGCCAGTTGGATAAGCCGTTTATTTTAGTTCCGTATGCCAGTATTCCGAATGTTGGCGATAATGTATTGTATTATTATGTAACTGATAAGACGGGGAAAACAACTAAGTCATCTGTCCGCTATTTTAATTTAACAGAGGCAGTACCGAATGTGCCACCTGAAATTGAGCGTACATTAGCGGTACCCAGAATTTTCACTCATAAAGATCAGGAGGAACTTGGGCAGAAAGCCAGAATCAATCTTGAAACTATTTTAGGCGGGGGATTGGATGCGCATATTGCTGTGGGTAAAAAGAATGGAATAGAGGTAAATAGTGTTATCAAGATACATGTTTACGTTAACGGCATTGTAAATGAGAATCCATCTTCAAAAACTTATTCTCTTGATCCTCATACGGTAACTGCCGACGAAGTGGCGGCTGGGGAGGCGATTATTCAGCTTGGTCAAGCGCCTTTTACTAATGTAGATTCGTATAGTGATGGTGCGCCAGGAGCAGTTTATATCACTTATAATGTAGGCATGAAATATAGTGAAAGTACAAAGGACTCTAAGATTTGGTATGGACGTATTGATACGGTTCTTCCCGGACAGTAAATTTAACCGATTGAGCTTTAATATTTTATTAAGCGTTATCATTTTATTTTCAATTAATAAATCATGGAGTTAATGGTGACAATATGAATAACGGCATATCAAGTGTGATTATCACAGAAAATGCGGCGATAAGTGATTTAACCGATTACCCTAATCTTAACCCTCAAAATATTGTGACTATATATGGTCTGCCTGGGCATAAATTCTATGCTACGACATCTATTGGTGCTTCTATTGTCGACGATAACATTAATGTGGATCAGATCATATTGACGTTAGATGAGACTGGAAAAGGACATTTTTATGTTCGTTCTCCGTTTGAACATAAAAATATTGAAAATAGCGAAGAGTTTTCGGCTTTTTTGATGATTGCTCCACAAAAGGATATCAATAAGGTAATATCTTTTCCGCTTATTTTTGGTAATTATCGTCAGTCTGATGAAGCTATAGTCTTTACCGCCTATAATTATACTACAGGCGCTCCGGCGGATGGGAAGACGCCTTGCTCGATATATCTTTTTATTGATCGTAAAAATAATGATGATATTAATCAAATCCGTGTAAGAGTTAATAATAATGCACTCATCGATGGTTATAATAAGAACTGGGCAGATATTCCATTAAAGGAGGATGGTAGTGCGACAGTGAATGTGACTAGCGATACAGTAGGTAAAGTTAGTGTTTGGCTAACAGCGCCTGATTCAGATTCAGGGGATAAAGTCAATTTTGTTTTATCGTTCAGACCGATTCCAATGGGAGATGAAATATGATTACCAATCATGACAATACATTTATTCTTTTATCGTCGCCAAAATTGCCGCAAGCAGATAAAGATGGCTTGATTGATGTTTCTGTTCAACAGAATCAAGATTTAATTATCAAAGTACCCTATTATGAGGATATGGAAATCTGGGATGTGATCGTGGTCAGTGTTGGGGGGATTTTTTCTAGACCCTATTATGTTCAGAATATTAATACTATTTTTTTCACTATAGCTATACCGTTCTCTGAAATACCTGATGGTAGCTATAATGTGACTTATACATCAGCTGATGATTTCGAGAATGAAAATTTCTCTGAACCGACTGTTATTAAAGTTATTAATTCTCCATCGATAAAATTATTACCATCAATTTATCCAGATTCAACATCTGGCGTTATTCACTATTCATCTCTTGTACAACATCATGGGTTAAATGTGCATATCAGTTATCAGCATATGCGGAAAGGCGATAGCGTCATATTCCACTGGCGAGGACATAATTTTAATTATGAGCCAATTGCGAGGTCTGACTGGGATGCACAACCAATAACAGTCAGTGATGAGGATATTAAGAAGGGTTATGTCTCTTTAGTGGTACCGGTGGAAAACGTGCTTTGTTTGGGGCAAGAGGGGGTGGGAACAGGATATTATGAGGTTGGCAATAATATTTCTGCTCCAGGTTCAGTGATATTGTCATTAATGGATATGTCATCTGCCATGATATCAATTAGCGAAGGTGCGCCGATGGTGTCTAATGAATATCCCAGAATAAGGCCGAAAAATTTGGTTGCGGTTTATGGGCCGCCAGGAAAGAGATTATCGGCTAGTGTTGAATCAGGAAGTATTGTTGAAGGGGATGGCACACAATATCAATTTGCCCCTGATAGTTTCGGGCTGGCTTATTTCCATTTGCAATCTGAGGAAACGGGTAGTTTTCGTTGTACTGTTTCGGCGCAGGATGGTTCTATAACACCGGGTGTAGGTCAGGCAGTATTTAGTGAGTGGAGAGATGGAGGGGATATTATCAAGGCTTATGCATTTACCTCTGAGGTACCTGCTGATGGCGTGAGTGTTTGTAGTGGTTATGTTATTGTGGACCGTACTGCCTATTCCGGCAAAAGATTACTTGTTCGTACTGATGGTTCCGCGATAATTTCAGGTTATGGTGATAATGAGAGAGAGTTGCAGGTTGCAATTAGTCAGGATGGTTGTACAACTTTCCATATAACTAATACTAAAGCGGAAAAAAATAATGTGATAATAAGTTTACCCGATGTTGATAAGTCGATTCAATTTTCTATTAATTTTAAACATTTTCCTTCTATTTAGCATAAGGGTTATTGTTAATTGGCATAATATTATCATGTTGAACCATTTTGTTTTTTAACTTTAAATCAATGATAACATGTGTAAATATACATGTTAGTGATAATTTAGGAGAATGAAATGAATGGCGAACAAGCACCAAAAGAGGCTAAAACATTAAATTGGCTATCAAGTGAAAAAACGGAGACTGCGGATAAGCCTATAGATATCGGTGTAAACGTAATGCAAGATGGTTATTTATTGCATGGGGTGAATGTAAGTTTCACTTTAGATAATAAATCTATGGTATTTAAAGAGAATAATGATCGTAAAATTATAAAAAACACAGGAGTAATGGGTAAGGTATCAGTTGAAATAGTTTCTACTGATTTAACTCCGTGTCAAGGGAATGTATATGCTTACTTGGAAAATGATACTCAAATAGCAGCCCCTCCTCTCCAGGTCGAGTTTACTGCTGTTCCTCAATTTGTGGCAGATCTTAATCTTGATTTAGAAAAAAATAATGCATGGACTAATAGTGCCGATGAGAATAAGGTAGTTGTAACTGTGTATGATCGGTTGGGTAAGGGAATTGAAAACCAAAAAATAACCTTCTATGCAGATAGTGGGGCAACAGTAGTTCCGTCGTCGGGTATGACAGATAAAGAGGGTAAAATAACGGCGTCAATACAATCTAATAGTGCTGGTGAAGTGATGCTAATGGCACAAGCGGGAGCTATTGAAAAGGCTATAGCTATGTGTTTCACGTATAATCCATATCAGTTAAAGATTGGAAAATCTCCGGCTATTCTGTCTTCATTTTCAAGCGGTATTATAGCTGGATATTTATATAAGAATGGCGTAGGTGAACCTAATGTAACTATATCAGTATCTATGGGATTTTATCTGTCATTGAGTGATCAAGACAAACATATGACTACCGATAAAGATGGCTATTTCAGCTTTAGAGTTTCTTCTTCTTATACTCGAGGGTATTCGCCTCATAATCATGTACCTCCCATGAATGAATCCGCACCGGTGTATATAAGTTGTATTGATGGGCGGGTATATTCTCAAACGTGGATAGAATTAACTCCAGGGCTATATTAGGCGTTGGATATTTTGGGATGCTGATTGATGGTTACGCATTGAAAAATTAGACAAATCCCCTGTTTTTAGCCGTTATCATGCAGTGTGAAAATAAGATGATTTTTATTATCCCGGTAGGAATCATTGATTAAAAATATATAACCTGGATGGAATTTCACAACTATCATTGTTATATATCAATATTTAGTTAAAAACCTGAACTTTTCTTTAAGTGAAGTTCAGGCTACTAACTCATTATTTCTTCATGTTATTTCTTACAATGATTAGGGTGTTGTTATTAAATCTCCTTTAGTTGTGATCGCGCCCGCAATGACCTTTTGTGAAATAGGGCTATACTATAAATAAGCTTTATAGTTATATCGAGTCAATTAACGTTAACTTTTGAATTATAGGTTCTTAGTGTTCACGGAGAAGTGTGTATTCACGGAGAGTGTGTATTCACGAAGAGTGTTGGAGGTAATATATGAAACGTCAAAGTGCTTTCATAGTCGGTAATGTATTAATGGGTGTCGGTATGTTCACCATAGTGAGTAGCCTGGCTTATACATTACTGCCTCACATCTTCGGTTTTGGCTGGCCTGAGTTTTTATCTGAAGCCGCGCTATTGGGTGTTTTTATTGGCGCGCTTGTTTGGTTGGCTGGTGCCGGTGTGGGAGGCCGGGAAGGTGTGGCAGATCGTTATTGGTGGTTAAGAAACTATGATGAGCGTTATCGTCGTGGTGATCATCGGTATCCATAACAAAAATAGAGTTAGTCATAGTTTGTGCTAATGGAAAAGTATATTCCAGATAAGCAAAAAACCCGTTGAATCTCTTGTACAACGGGTTTTTTCTTAAATAGCAATATTATGAGTACAACTTATTTATTAGTGCTCAAACATTGCAGAAATTGACTCTTCATTGCTGATACGCCGGATCGCTTCAGCTAACATACCGGACAAAGTGAGAGTACGAACTTTATTGAGCGCCTTGATCTCGGCAGACAGCGGGATGGTGTCACAGACAACCACTTCATCAATCACCGAGTTTTTAATGTTGTCCACAGCATTGCCGGAGAAAATCGGGTGAGTGGCATAGGCGAATACCCGTTTTGCTCCGCGTTCTTTCAATGCTTCCGCCGCTTTGCATAAGGTGCCGCCGGTATCAATCATGTCATCGACCAACACGCAGTCGCGACCAGCGACATCACCGATAATATGCATCACTTGAGAAACGTTAGCGCGTGGCCGACGCTTATCGATGATAGCCATATCGGTATCATTCAGCAGCTTAGCGATAGCGCGAGCGCGGACAACCCCGCCAATATCCGGGGAAACAACGATAGGGTTTTCCAACTCTTTCTGTAACATATCTTCCAGCAGAATTGGGCTGCCAAATACGTTATCAACCGGAACATCGAAGAACCCTTGGATCTGCTCAGCATGCAGGTCAACGGTCAGTACGCGGTCTACACCAACGCTGGAGAGGAAATCCGCAACAACTTTGGCGGTAATTGGCACACGGGCTGAACGGACTCGACGGTCCTGACGAGCATAACCGAAATAAGGGATTACTGCGGTAATACGTCCTGCGGAAGCACGACGCAGCGCATCAACCATAACGACTAATTCCATTAAATTGTCGTTAGTCGGTGCACAAGTGGACTGGATGATGAAAATATCACCACCACGCACATTTTCATTAACTTGCACGCTGACTTCACCATCGCTGAAACGGCCGACAGCCGCGTCTCCAAGGTTGGTGTACAGGCGGTTGGCAACACGTTGTGCTAGTTCAGGAATAGCGTTACCAGCAAAAAGCTTCATATCGGGCACGAGAAAGACCTCAGGCTTGCGTCCAGAGAGATATTGTTGACCAATGTAAATAACAAATATTTATTCATTGGTTCAATAACACGGGTATCCCAGAGCGAAAACTGTGCAAAGGTGAATTGTTAACGCCACGCGCAACAAAACCCTGCAACCACTCAGGGGCTTGATTTAACACCTTACGGGCCGATGCTTCTGATTCAAACTCACCGAATACACAGGCACCGGTTCCGGTCAGGCGTGACGGCGCGTATTCTAGCAGCCATGAAAGAAGCTGTTCAACCTTACGAAAACGTTTTCTTACAAGAGATTCACAATCATTTAGGTACGGAGCCTTTAATAATGCGGCCAGAGGGCGAATTGGCGTATCACGTTTTAATTCCGGATCTGTGAAGACGCGCAGAGTTGAGATTTCAATACCGGGATGTGCAACCAGATACCACTTTTCTGCCGGCTCTGCCATGTGCAGAATTTCACCAATACCTTCTGCAAATGCGGCGTGTCCTTTGACAAAGACCGGCACATCAGCGCCAAGGCTCACGCCAAGGGTTGCCAGTGTTTCGTCTGTGAAACCGGTTTGCCAGTGATAATTCAGGGCAATGAGTACGGTAGCGGCATTGGATGAACCTCCGCCTAATCCACCGCCCATTGGCAGACGTTTGTTGATATGGATGTCAGCGCCTTTATGAGCAATCCCGGTATGGTGTTTATCGCTGTAGGATTGCAATAGACGCGCGGCGCGAACGATCAGGTTGTTATCGTGTTCCACCCCCTCTACCGGCGTCAGTAAACGGATTTCATTATCCTGACGAGGGGTAATGGTAATTTCATCACCATAATCAAGAAATTGAAATAGCGTTTGCAACTGGTGATAACCATCAGCGCGACGACCGGTGATATAGAGAAATAGGTTAAGTTTTGCCGGCGAAGGCCAGGTTAATGTCATTATTTTGTTGTCCAGTTATCCATTTTCAATTTGATGCGACGATCCCCTTGAATCAGTTCCAGGCGATTGGGAAGGGCGGGGGTCGTTGAGGTATCGTAGGATTGATAATTAACCTGCCATGTCGCGCCATGTCGCTGGTAATTGACGGTTTTCAATAGATGGTTGGCATCCAGTTTGAAGTTTTTGGCATCACCGGGGAGACCTGTTATCCAATGCCGCAGATTATCTAATGGAATATCCATATTGGTGAGCTGATAAATGATCTCTTCGGGATTATCACTAAAATATTTTTTACCCTGGCTATCAGTTAATTGCGTCATGCCAGGCTGAACGATCAGCTCTAATTCAGTGCTGCCTAGCGGGTTAGTTAGTAATAAACGGTAACGTTCAGGATGATATTGTTGCCAGAAAAAGCGGGCATAAACCTTTTTCTCATTAGACAGATAGGCAAAAGAGCCACGTGTTTGATATTGATTTAATTGCTGTAGCTGTTGGGTACGTGTTCGCCATTGGGGAGAATCTGCCGAACCTGTTCCGCTAGGTTGCGTTAATGTACAGGCGGTCAACAGTACACAAGAGAGCGGCAATAGACGGAATAGGGATAATTTTTGTATCGGTTTTGTCGGCGCTGATTTTATCGACATGGGTTTTATCAGCATTGGTTTTATCGGCATTGATTTCATCGGCAATCTCTGTTTAATAACGTGAAAACTTTTACGTCACTTAATAATGAAGAATGAACTATTAATCCAGTTAAATTTCAAAAAAATGTTCTGAATAATGATACCAGACACTGCGATCGTCTTTTATTGATCTGAGGTATCAAGTAGAATGCACAGTTTATAAGAGTCCTTATTAAGGGTGATGATTTCATCAAATAGAATGTTTTTTACGATGAACTGTCTCTCTGCTGATAACTCAATGAAGTTGATATGACTTTGTTAGCACTTGGTATTAACCATAAAACGGCTCCTGTATCCCTGCGTGAACGGGTCACTTTTTCTCCGGGTACTATTGGGGAAGCGCTTGATAACCTTCTCCAGCATCCCCTGGTGAAAGGGGGAGTTGTGTTGTCAACGTGTAATCGTACGGAGCTTTATCTCAGCGTAGAGCAACAAGATAATCTGTATGAGCAGTTAATTGACTGGTTGTGTGGATATCATCAGCTAAATCCCAGAGATCTAAGATCCAGTATTTACTGGCATTGTGATAATGAAGCTGTCAGCCACTTGATGAGAGTGGCGAGTGGGCTGGACTCGTTGGTGCTGGGAGAACCTCAGATTCTTGGGCAAGTGAAGAAAGCATTTGCCGAGTCGCAGCACAGCGACTCTTTATCGAGTGAACTGGAGCGACTGTTTCAGAAATCATTTTCCGTTGCTAAGCGCATCAGAACGGAAACAGAAATTGGTTCGAACGCGGTTTCCGTTGCATTTGCCGCTTGCACTCTGGCGCGGCAGATTTTTGAATCACTTTCTGAACTAAATATTTTGCTGGTCGGTGCCGGAGAAACGATTGAACTGGCGGCTCGTCATTTGAAAGAGCATCGCGTGCACCATATGATGATTGCTAACAGGACGAAAGAGAAGGCACAAGTGTTGGCTGATGAGGTTCAGGCGGAAGTGATCACCCTGCCTGAAATTGACACACGTTTAGCAGAAGCGGATATTGTTATCAGTTCGACTGCCAGTCCTTTGCCTATTATTGGTAAAGGGATGGTTGAACGCGCATTAAAGTTACGTCGTAACCAACCAATGTTACTCATTGACATTGCGGTTCCCCGTGATATAGAGCCTGACGTAGAGAGACTGGATAACGTTTATCTTTACAGTGTTGACGATTTACAAGCAATTATTCAGCAGAATCTTGCGCAGCGCAAAGCGGCGGCGGTTCAGGCTGAATGTATTGTTCAACAGGAAAGCCGTTATTTTATGGACTGGTTGCGTTCGCAGAGCGCAGTAAATTCAATCCGTGAGTATCGTAATCAGGCAGAACGGGTGCGGGCTGAAATGACAGCTAAGGCACTGACTGCTATCAATCAGGGAGCTGACGTAGAACAGGCCGTTAATCAATTGACTCATCAATTGGTGAACCGTCTGATACATGCTCCTACCAAATCACTCCAGCAAGCCGCCAGCAATGGTGATCTGGAGCGCCTTAATTTATTACGTGACAGCCTGGGGCTGGAACATAATTAACCATATCTCGGAATAGGGTCTGAAACCAAGAATGAAGCCTTCTATTGTTGCTAAATTGGAAGCATTGCAAGAACGTCACGAGGAAGTTTTGGCTCATCTCGGTGATGCCGATGTGATTGCTGATCAGGAACGTTTTCGTGCTTTGTCGCGGGAATATGCTCAACTGACTGATGTGACGAGCTGTTTTAGGGCCTGGCGTGCTGTTCAGGATGACCTTAAAGCAGCCGAAATAATGCTTGATGACCCTGAAATGCGGGAAATGGCACAGGAAGAGATCAGGGACGCCAAGGTCCGCAATGAAGAGTTAGAGCAACAACTACAATTATTGCTGTTGCCAAAAGATCCTGATGATGAGCGTAACTGTTTTCTTGAAGTACGTGCGGGAACCGGTGGTGATGAAGCGGCTATTTTCGCCGGGGATCTGTTTCGTATGTATAGCCGTTATGCGGAATCCCATCGTTGGAAAGTCGAGGTTATTAGCGCTAATGATGGTGAGCATGGCGGCTATAAGGAAATTATTGCTAAAGTTTCCGGTGAGCAGGTTTATGGTCACTTAAAATTTGAATCGGGTGGTCATCGTGTTCAGCGTGTGCCGGAAACTGAATCGCAAGGGCGCATTCACACGTCTGCTTGTACCGTTGCGGTTTTGCCCGAGGTCCCGGAAGCGGAGTTGCCGGATATTAGCCCAAATGATTTGCGTATTGATACGTTTCGTTCCTCCGGGGCGGGCGGTCAGCACGTCAATACCACGGATTCCGCTATTCGTATCACTCATATTCCAACCGGTATTGTGGTTGAGTGTCAGGATGAGCGCTCTCAGCATAAAAACAAAGCGAAAGCGATGTCCGTATTGGCCGCGCGTATTCATGCGGCGGAAGTTCGTAAGCGTCAAGAGGCCGAGGCGTCTGAGCGTCGTAACTTATTAGGTTCCGGTGACCGTTCGGATCGCAATCGCACTTACAATTTTCCCCAAGGGCGAGTAACGGATCATCGTATTAATTTGACGTTATATCGCCTTGATGAAGTGATGGAAGGCAAATTGGATATGCTTGTTCAGCCGATCGTGAATGAATATCAGGCTGATCTATTATCGGCTTTGTCAGAGCAAGATTGATGGATTATCAATCTTGGCTTAAACAAGCCACAATACAGTTATCGGCAAGTGACAGTCCTAAACGAGATGCGGAAATTTTGTTGGGGTTTGTCACTCGCCATTCCCGGACTTACATGCTGGCATTCGGGGAAACGCAGCTAGCTTCGGCGCAGTTCAGCCAGCTTGAGGTTTTACTCGCTCGCCGGGTGAAAGGTGAACCTATTGCCTACATCACCGGTGAGCGTGAATTTTGGTCGTTGCCATTAAATGTCTCTCCTGCCACGTTGATCCCGCGTCCTGACACTGAATGTCTGGTAGAAAAGGCGCTTGAACGGCTATCGCTGACACCTTGCCGCATTTTGGATTTGGGAACGGGAACCGGCGCAATTGCACTGGCAATCGCCAGTGAGCGTCCTGATTGCCGGATTACCGGGGTTGATATCAATCCTGATGCGGTCATGTTGGCGCAGGGCAATGCTGAAAAGCTTAAAATACAAAATGTGGATTTTGGGGTAAGCGATTGGTTCTCTTCGTTGAATAATCAACAGTTTGGTATGATTGTCAGTAATCCGCCTTACATAGATGAAACCGATCCACATCTATCTCAGGGTGATGTTCGGTTCGAGCCGGATAGTGCATTAATTGCGGCGCGACAGGGAATTGCTGATCTGAATACCCTTATTGATCTATCTCGCCATTTTTTGTTGCCTGGTGGATGGTTGTTATTGGAGCATGGTTGGAGACAGGGAAATGTTGTAAGAAGCCTATTTTCTGAGAGTGGTTATCGGCAGGTAGCTACTTTTCAGGATTATGGCGGTAATGAGCGAATAACACTGGGTCAGTGGAAAAGTGATGAAAGCCATAGCTGATTATGAATTTAATAACGCATCGTTAAGTAGCGGTATCCTGTTTATTTCCAGAATTTTGCGTGCTGATTTTCCTCAGCATTCAGTGGAAATGCAGCTTCAAGTATTGATTGATGAAGCCAGACGTGAAATATCTCCGCAGCTAAATATAGAAGAACGACTGGAAAAATTACTGAGGCTTTTTTATCAAACCTGGAAATTCGGCGGCGCCAGTGGTGTTTATTGCCTGTCAGATACATTATGGCTGGATAAAGTATTGCAAACCCGCCGAGGTTCCTCTGTTGTTTTAGGGGCAATTCTGATTCATATTGCTCAGGCTTTAGAACTGCCGTTTATGCCGGTTATTTTTCCGACGCAGTTGATTTTGCGTGTTGATTATCCAGATAACACGGCAAAGTTTATTAATCCAATCAATGGAGAAGAGCTAAGCGAACGTGTGCTTGATGTATGGCTGAAAGGTAATATTAGCCAGACAGCGGAATTAGCAGCAGATGATTTGCAAAGCGCTGATAATGCTAGCATTATACGTAAAATGCTAGATACGATAAAAGTCGCATTAATGGACGAAGGACAAATGGAATTGGCGCTGAGGACGAGTGAAGCTGTGCTGATGTTTGATCCCGATAACCCCTATGAAATACGTGATAGAGGGCTGATTTATGCGGAACTTGATTGTAATCATATTGCGGTTTCTGATTTAAATTATTTTGTCGAAAATTGCCCGGAAGACCCGGTGGCAGAAATGATCAGAATGCAAATATACGCCATTAAGCAGCAATGCGTTGTTTTACACTAAGATATTGTTTTACACTGATTTATTTCATTAATTTATTGGTCCCTAACGGAAGGTATAAGTATGCAACAGAAAGTGGTTCATATTGGTGATATCAAGGTCGCGAATGATCTACCGTTTGTTCTCTTTGGTGGTATGAATGTCCTTGAGTCACGGGATTTGGCCATGAGTATTTGTGAGCGCTATGTCACAGTGACACAAAAATTGGGCATTCCTTATGTTTTCAAAGCCTCCTTTGATAAAGCAAACCGATCATCGATTCACTCTTACCGTGGCCCTGGTCTGGAAGAGGGAATGAAGATTTTTCAGGAGCTGAAACAAACTTTCGGTGTGAAAATCATCACTGACGTGCATGAACCGGCACAGGCGCAGCCAGTGGCGGAAGTGGTTGATGTCATCCAACTGCCTGCATTTTTGGCGCGTCAGACTGACTTGGTTGAAGCGATGGCGCGTACCGGTGCGGTGATCAACGTTAAAAAACCGCAGTTTATCAGCCCGGGTCAGATGGGAAATATTGTGGAAAAATTCAAAGAAGGCGGCAACGATCAAGTGATCTTATGTGACCGTGGCAGCAACTTTGGTTATGACAATTTGGTGGTGGATATGCTGGGCTTCAATGTTATGGCTCAGGCAACCGGGGGGCATCCGGTAATTTTTGATGTCACTCATTCACTCCAATGCCGCGATCCATTTGGTGCCGCTTCTGGTGGTCGTCGCGCTCAGGTTGCTGAACTGGCGCGTGCGGGAATGGCGGTCGGTATTGCCGGCTTGTTCCTTGAAGCTCATCCTGATCCTGCGAATGCAATGTGTGATGGTCCATCAGCATTGCCGTTGGCAAAACTAGAGCCATTCTTGAACCAGATGAAAGTCATTGATGACGTGGTGAAAAGCTTACCTCAACTGGATACCAGTAAATAAAGTGGCTTTCTGATGTCATGACATCAAATGATGACAAGATTTGGTGATGAATAGATTTGGCGCTGGTTTACAGCGCCATTAATTATGGGGAAAAAAGTATTGGAAAAAGAGTTAGCAAGTTTTTGTCTGGCAATTTCAGCTATCCATTTTGCCATTGAAATTTAATTCTGCCATTGCTCGTGGCAATGTCGCATGGAAGCTAAGGTGATTTTCAACCAATAGGATCTTAGCTCTGGCCAGTGTTTTTAAAGGCTGGAATGGAATATCACAAACAGCAATATATTTATCTTTACCCACTTCATCGATAAAGCGTTGGAAAGCGTGCATCCCACCGGCATCCAGCACGGGAACGGCGTCCCATTGCATAATGATCGTCTGATAACTGGCGCTTTCTTCCTTTAATTCTGTGAAGATACGTTCAGCGGCGGCAAAGAATAGCGGGCCATTGATACGGACAACCAGCAAACCTTTATCGACATTTGTTTGCGGCAATTGACTGATGCGAGTCATATTGGCTATTCGGCGCATAAATAGCAGTGAAGCTAATACGATACCGATCGTAATGGCAATAATCATATCAAACAGAACTGTGAGCGACATGCAAAGTACCAGCACAATAATGTCATCCTTTGGCGCACGGCGCATGAGGTCGATAACTTTATGTATTTCGCTCATATTCCAGGCGACCATGAGCAACAGGGCAGACATAGCGGCCAGAGGAAGATAGGAGAGCATGGGAGCCAATGCCAGTAAAGTTAATAACACGAGCAGAGAGTGAACAATGGCTGAAACCGGCGATGTCGCGCCAGCTCTGATGTTGGCGGCTGAACGGGCGATTGCGGCGGTAGCCGTAATACCGCCGAAGAATGGCACGACTATATTTCCGAAGCCTTGACCAATCAATTCACTGTTTGAGTGATGTTTTTTACCGGTCATACCATCCAAAACCACGGCGCAAAGCAGTGATTCAATAGCGCCTAACATCGCCATTGAGAAGGCGGCGGGTAATAGGGCTGAAATTGTTGCCCAATTTATATCAACTTGATGGAACCCCATATCAGGTAAATGCCACGGTAAAACAAATTGCGGCAGGATGGGGGGGATGCCTTGCCCCTGAGTACCGTCATTCAAAATATAACTAAACTCAGAACCAATAGTAGCAACATGTTGATCGAATAAGTTCATGATCCCCATCACAGCGGTTCCTGCAATGAGGGCGGGAAGATGCCCGGGTAATTTCAGCCCAAGCTTAGGCCAATAAATCAGAATGGCGAGTGTCGTTAAGCCAATCAGCGTATCACTCAAATACAGTGTTGGCAGCGCTTGAAACAGAGCCGCAACCTTATTGATATAATTCTCTGGCATATGTTCCAATTGCAGGCCAAAAAAATCTTTTACTTGCATGGTTGCGATAGTAATCGCGATTCCAGAAGTAAAACCGAGAGTGACGGGGAGGGGAATATACTCGATCAATTTACCAAAGCGGGCTAATCCCATCACCAGCAAAATAATGCCTGACATTAATGTTGCAATGAGCAAACCGCCCAGGCCAAATTGTTGAGAGACTGGATAGAGAATGACAACGAAAGCGGCGGTAGGGCCGGAAACACTATAGCGTGAGCCGCCGGTTATCGCGATTACCATCCCGGCGATAGCGGCGGTGTAAAGCCCATATTGTGGTGGGACGCCACTTCCGATTGCTAGCGCCATAGCGAGTGGGATGGCGATAATACCGACAGTAATACCGGCAATAATATCTTTAGTTAAACGAGCAAAAGAGTAGGGTTCTTTCCAACAAGCATCAATTACAGCACTAAACGGCCGTATGCCGTTCATTCTACGAGTTTTCATCTGTGCATAAACCAAAAATATAGAGGGAAAAAGCAATAGGGTTGTTACAACCAAACTGCAAACCGAATTGTAAAAATAGTGCTTTTAGTTCAACGCGATAGCGCTATTAGATCAAACTTAATGTTAATAGCTTAACGCCAGGAAAGTGAAAAGTAAAAGGGAGAATAGTGTTCTTATCACCATAAAATAGGCTGAAACCGATTCTATTAAGTATCTATTCTTATTAGTGAATATTATTGAATTAACTTCATAAAGAATTTAATTAATATTTTCAAACTTAAATCTATATATTTATTCTATTAAATATAATGTTTTATCTTTATAATAAAATAACAGAATTAATTACAATTTTTAATTGTTATTGTCAGAAAGTTAAATAATTAATTATGCATTCACCACATGTATTGATTATGACTAGATTAAATTAGCTATATTGGATATTTTTACGCATGATGTTTTTTATTTAATTTTTGGATGTAATTTAACCAATGCATTGATATCGCTGAAATATTAGATTAATAATTTGACAGATATAAGAACTCATCCTACTATTTAGGATGACTCATAGAATTAGATGGATTAAATGAGTTGAAAATAGGTAAGCTAAAAATATATGCGTTAAAAGTACATGTATTTAGAAATATATAAGTTAAAAATGTTTTCTTGTTTAGATAATATTTATTCTGAATGCTTTATTTAAAGTAGGGTTTACTGTTGGAAAATAACTTTTAGATAAGGTAGGAATGTTTGAATGCATAAATATAACAGCAAGATACTTATTATTGGTTCATCAAGTGAAATTGGGAATGCAATTTGCCGACATGCGGTTGCCAGCGGCTATGAAGTATTAGGTACTTCACGTAAACCGTGTAATGAAGAAATTTATTTAGATGTTATGTCGGATAACAGTGTTAGAGAAGCCATTGGCATTGCAGTTGACAAGATGAAATGTATTGACGCGGTTATCTATACGCCGGCAATGTCATTGGATGGTTTATTGCATGCTCAGGATATTGAGGGTTGGCATGATGTTTTTGATGTCAACTTGTTTGGCGCAGCAAGAGTAGCAAAATATTTGCTGCCCCATTTTATGAAGAATCGTAATGGCGTGATGCAATTTATTTCTTCTACAGCAAGTTTACGTGGAGAGACAGGCGCCACCGCTTATTCTTGTTCGAAAGCAGCCATGAATGCATTGGTAAAAAACATCTCTAATGACTACGGCCGTTTTAATGTTAGGGCTTACACTGTAATGCCGGGGTATGTTGATGGTGGTATGTTGCGGCATATTTCTCCAGAAAAGAAAATGGAATTCGCCAGAAGCACCGCATTAAAACGAATGGCAGATGTTGATGAAATTGCCAGTTTTTGTGTGGGGACATTGAGTACATCAACCTATATCACAGGAACATCTCTTTGCATTGATGGGGGATTAAGTGGTTAATAACAATATCATAAATCGTGATCTGCAATCATGTTTTCATCAATTAGCTAGAATATCGGGCTGGATTTATGATAAATGTATTTCTTCACCTAGCCCAATGTTGCCAATCGCTTTAATGAGAAAAGGTTATTGGTTATTATTCCAATTTTGGTTACGCTATTTGGAATAGGAGCCGAAACTGAATTATCAGATATCTCTGTTTTTATATCGTTTATGAATTATTTTCCTGGGTAAATGAGAACCTACCCCAGCAGGCATAATTGTTGCAGGCCGTTAGTTGGAGTGCGTCTTTTGATGTATGTATGGGGAAAGCGATTCAGGAGAAATTTATATACTTGATATAAATAGATCTTTAAACCATTAGATTTGAATAAACATCATTGGGGATGTGATATGGATAATATTGACATGGTTAATGAAGAATTAGCGAGTATTTTGGTGAATGTTGCTGAGTTAGACTCCGATTTTAAAATAACATCGAATAAAGTGTTGAAAAGTGATCTCGGCATTGACTCATTGAAGTTAATTGATGTCATTTTGTCAGTTGAGCGAACCTTTGGCAAAGAGATTTCTGAAGATGCGCTTGCCCGTATTCAAACTGTAGGTGAGTTATGGGAGGAAATAAAAAATAACCTGCAATAATCGGGTTGACTTAATCAATAATCAAAAACTCTCTATTTTTCAAATAATAAGTTGAGGGAAAATGTTGACTTTTAACGTGGAAAATTTAGCTATTTATCCGAATATATTTCGGAATGAGAGAGAGGGGGAATTTTCTCTTCCCGCTGATATTTCTGAATTTGTAAGCAATAAAGGTGATCGTTTTCGTGACGACTTTAGCCGCGTTTGTACCTACTTGGCGAATCAGTTTATTGCAGAAGATAGACATGCAGAAAATGAATCGGTGATTGTGGGGACAGAATACGGCAACCTTGAAGCGATGCTTCGTTTTCAACGGCAGGTCATGAACAATGATAAAACGGTATCGGCTCAACAATTCCCTTATGCTACCACCAGTTCAGCTTCAACCTTTATTAACATTGACAAGAAGGTGACGGGAGGAAACTGTACATTAAATGCAGGCAGTAAAACCCCGGTAATGGTATTCATGCAAGCATTGCTTAATTTGCATAATAGATCAGCAGGCGCCAGCTACCTCTTTTGCGGTGATGTTTATTGCACAGAAGCACTTGATGATATACGAAAGAAAATCAGCAATCAGAAGTCAATATCTTCTGGTGTGATGTGTGCAACGCTATTGAGTGGAAAACAATTTACGGCAGATTTTTTCTTCGGGTTAACAGTGGGAGAGATAAAAAAACAGTGTGATGCTTTGTCACCGGATACCAAGATATTTATATACAATACGTTGGATCAGAATGACGCATTAATTCATGTTGTTGAAGATAATAATGCAATTGAATATCAAGAATATAACAGCGCTTTTCTGTTTCATGAGTTTATGGGGGCGATTAAGCTCAGTAAAAAAGGAGATGCTGTTGTATTTATTGTAATCGATAACATGAATGCTTCAGGCGTAAGGGTTATACACAATGATGATTAATCGTATTAACCATGTCTTTTCACCTCAAGATGAAATATTCAAATATCATTTTCCCGGTAATCCTATTGTTCCAGGGATCTTGCCAGTCGCCGCTTTTTGTAAAGAGATGGCTGATGCATCTGCCGATTTTATCAGTTTAAGAAATCTATTTTTTCATCAATTTATACGTCCTGATGAAAATATCCAATATCGCCAAGAGGAAAATAAAATTTCTGCAATGGTATCGGAACAACGCTGTTTTTCTTTTCTCCTGAATTATTCTGGCAAAGATGCAAAAGGTGAAAGTAAAAAAATTTTTTACGCATCTTCTCTATTATCACCATCATTGCGTGAACCCGAATTTTGGTTTTTGCCGAAAATAGTCTATGTTAATGATGGATTAAACAGAGCGAATTGCAGCCTGGATATGAAATCATTGCGCGGTGAAGCGGCTTATTTGCAAAAATATCATTATTTCCCTTTGATTATTCTGGTCGAGGCAATGGGGAATTTAGCATTAATTTTGCAGCGTCAGCAACAGAGTATTTCAACAGCAGGCGATTATGTTTTTGCCAAATTTGGTGAGTTGGCCTTCGATCCTGATATCGAACATATTAACTCTCCTGTGTTTATTGAGACTAAAGTAACTCGATTTGGCTCAATAATGTGTTGGGATGCCAGGGCATATCGTGAAGGGGAAAAATTACTTTGGATAACTGACGCAGTATCAATTAAGAAAAAGGAGAACGATGTTGGATAAAATATATGTTACAGGTCTTGGCGTCGTTACTCCAATTGGTATAGACGTCGAAAGTTATTGGAAAAATTTATGTGCCGGCGAGTCAAATTTTACTCGACTGGAACCGATTTATCCTTCTTTGAAGCCAAATTTTATTGCTGGAAGAATTTCGGCTGAGCGGCGTCTGGATATAAAAGCCAGGGCGCCGAAATGTACCGGCCCACAGGTCCCTGATTCTTCTCTATATGCTGTCGATGCCGCACTTCAAGCGATAGCGGACGCAGGATTGCAGCCAGGGTGTGCTGAATTGCGCAATGCCTTGGTGTGTGTGGGTAATAATGAGGCTGAGGCGGATATTCTTGATCAATTAGTTGAAGGTGTGCCGGTAAATTGGCGTTCGAATATCTATTCGAGTCACGCCGTTTCCGATAATGTTGCTCGTGCAATTGGTTCATTCGGGCCTTCCATGACGATACATAATACTTGTGCGTCAGCAAATATTGCGCTTGAAACAGCACTACGCATGATGAATGCCGGCATTGTCTCAACATCCGTCATTGGAGGCGGAGACGCTTTTTCAAAAAAGGTGTGGTCAGGTTTTTACATGCTTAATGCATTAGGTGCGGAACAGTGCCGTCCATTTTCGAAATTAAGGCGCTTTATTACAATATCTGAGGGCGCCGCTTTTTTGGTGTTGCAGAATAGAAAACACGTTGGTGAATATCAATCGCCTTATGCTGAATTGATTGCTACTGCCAGCAATAATGACGCATTACATCCGACCAATCCTGATATTAACAGTGTCACTCAATGCCATAGAAAACTATTAGATTCGGCAGGCGTGGAAGCCAAAGATATAGGTGGCATATATGCACACGGTACAGGGACTAAGGCTAATGACGCTGTAGAAGCATCGATATTCTCTGAATATTTCCCAAATTCGGCGGTTTCAGCCATTAAAGGCACTATCGGACATATGATGGCGACAGCGGGAGCAATTGGCGCAGTCAGTGCTTGCTTATCTTTGAGGGACCAAATTATGCCGCCAACAAATATCTTACCGGAGGATTTTGAATATCAATTTAATTTAATCACTCGTCAAATGGAAATGAAGAATAATTTAAAATATATACAAAATAATGCGTTTGGTTTTGGTGGTAATAATGCCATTACTCTATTTGGCAAGGTGACTTGATTCTTCGTAATGCAAAATGGGCTATTAGTATAAAGCAGCGCATAGTTTAATTTTTATGAAAGAAAAACATACCTTATGGATTTCAAGGTGTATCGCGACGGCAAGGGAGCGAATCCCCGGGAGCATAGATAACTATGTGACCGGGGTGAGTGAGTGCAGCCAACAAAGAGGCAACTTGAAAGATGACGGGTATAACAATTTGGAGGTGAAGAAAATGATTATATTAGGTATCAGCGGCCTTCCCAATTCTCAACATTTTATGCGAGAAAATTACCCAGGCGTAGGTAAATTAGACGAGCGTATTTGCCAGGGAGTCGATAGTGCGGCCTGTGTGATGGTTAATGGAAAAATTGTTGCCGCGGCTGCGGAAGAGCGATTTACCGGAGAAAAAGGAACAGGCCGATTTCCTGCTAATGCCATTAATTACTGTTTAGCGGAAGCGGGTCTTACGCAAGATGATATACAGGTTATTGCCCACGGTTTTAACTATGATAAGTATCGCCGTTTTTTCATGTCGAATCAGAAAATGTTTGAAGAGGCTTTTAGTGGAAAAACTGTGATTAATGCATTGGCCTCAGAGGGGTGGCAGAATATTGAATCACGTTTTCAGGGGGTAGATCACCATCTGGCTCATGCGGCGTCAGCCTTTTATCCCAGCGGCTTCCCGTCTGCACTATGCGTCATTTCAGACGGTATGGGCGAAATAGAATCCCTAAGTGTTTATCTTGCTAAAGACCAGCAATTCCAGAAATTGTACAGTCAGCCAATTAGCTCTTCATTAGGAATATTTTATTCTATCTGTACTCGGTTCCTTGGTTTTGTATTTAATAGTGATGAATATAAAGTCATGGGACTTGCCGCGTATGGTAATCCTGAGCGATACCGCGATATTTTCAATAAATTGGCTCAATTCGATGCAGAGAGTGGAACGATACAGATAAACTGGTTACCGCAAGCATTTGACAATTCGGAATATGGTTTTCCCGGTGCAATCGCACAACTGAGCGATATGTTTGGTTTGACGACGAGAAATGAAGATGACCCTCTGCTGGATGTTCATCAGGATTTTGCTGCCGGATTACAGGAGAAATTTACACTGTTGTTGAAACAGTTAGTGACCTATTGGCTGCGAAAAACGGGAGAAACATCACTCTGCCTTGCCGGGGGATCGTTCTTAAACTGCAAAGCAAACCAAGCTCTTTGTCAGCTTGATGGTGTAGAAAACGTCTTTGTTCAACCGGCATCGGGTGATGATGGTTCGGCTTTGGGCGCTGCGCTTTTTGTGGCTGGTGGATACCACAATGGCGCAGATCCTTACTTTAATCCTTATCTCGGTCCTCGTTTCTCCACCGATGAAGTCCGTAATGTATTATTCCGGCATGGCGGCAATGCGGGCATGAAATGGCGTTATTTGGGGCTGAATGATGATTATTTTGCTTCCGCGGCTCAAGATATCGCAGAAGATAAAATCATTGCCTGGTTCCATGATCGAATGGAATTTGGCCCAAGGGCGCTTGGCAACCGTTCAATTTTAGCTCTGCCGGCAGGTGAAAAAATAAAGGATAGAATTAATAGCACCGTGAAATTCCGTGAGGCTTTCCGTCCATTTGCCCCGGCAATTTTGGATGAGGATTGCGACACTATTTTTGAGACACGCAATTTAACGCCAACTCGATATATGCTTTGCACCGCTAAAGTAAAACCAGAAATGATGAAGCCGGTGTCAGGTATTGTCCATGCTGATGGAACGGCGCGTATTCAGCTTGTTGAACGTACTATTAACGCAACCTTTTGGCGATTATTGAAAGAGGTACAGAAAATAACCGGTTATGGCTGTCTGGTGAATACTTCATTTAACGTTAGGGGGCAGCCGCTTATTATGTCACCGGAGGTTGCAGTAGAGACATTTTTGAAAACCTCACTGGATAAGCTTTATATTGAGGGGTTTGTCGTATGGAAAGAATAACCTTGATGGCGTCCTGATTGAGATGTCAGTTAATTGATTTTGGCATCAAATGTGTTTCTTTATCATCTTAGAAAAATGTCTGGAGATGATATTTGATGATATAGAAACACATCCTTTTGCAAAATAGAGATTGTCTGCTGGGCAGCATAACGTAACTATCGATCAGCAAAGGTAATATAAAAATATGATAAAAGAACTTCAACAGCGTAAGCTGCTATCAATTGTGCAATCGCAGAATGGCCTTATCGGGTACCGGTTTTCTGACAGTTTATATGCTGCTGCTGAACTCCTTGATAAGGCACTTTTACAAGTTTTAAGTAAGGGAATATCTGTTACCTCACACACATGCACCACATTGTTACCTCGATCCACGTTAGAGCGTATCAGTTTCTTTGATAAATTGCCTAGCAATCCATTGCATGTTTATCCCCATTTAACTCACGATGCTATGAGTGAAAATAGCGGGGATGCATGGGTATTGAGCCCATCGACTTGCTATCATACCTTTGCTCATTTAGCAGAGAGTATTCATGATTGGGAACTGAAATATTTTACGGCTAAAGGGCAATGTCATCGATATGAACCGGCTAAAGATGAGCCGACCCGTATGGGGAATTTTACCATGCGTGAATTAATATTGGTGGGGCTACAGGAAAAAGTAGAAACACATTGTGAAATGATATTTGGGCAAGCCGTTAAATTCTTACGCTTACTGTTTCCTTCCCTTTCGGTAGAAAAAGCCAGCGATGTATTTTATGGAGAGCATTCTAAAGTTACTCGTAAAGTACAATTATCAATGGGCGTCAAGTGCGAAATACTTATTCCTTGGTTTGATAAATATAATGTTAGCGTTGGTTCACGAAATTTACACCGAGATTTATTTACCACCAACTTCAATATTATCAGTCGTGCCAGTGATAGTTCTATGCATTCCGCTTGTATTGCGTTTGGGATGGAGAGATTACTTTTGGCGCTGTTAGCACATACTTTGAATTATGAACCTGACTTACTCGTCGAAAATATAGCACAAGCAGCCGCAATAATATTGGAGGAAAAATAATAGTGATTACAGGGCGTAATATATTTGGTCCGCTATTCATAAATTAATCCATTGTATCGAGGTGATAAAATGCTCATGGAAAATGTGATGGATAAATCATGCGCAAATGTCGCGATAAATTGTTTTACCGGTAGCTTGACAAGATTACTTAATTTACAGGGTAAAGAGATTTTTGAGGCAGAGATCTTTGAAGCTGGCAATGGTTATCTATTTCGTAGTGGTTATGATGCACTGAATATGCCTGAATATACTTGCTCGATTGAAACTGTTGGGCTAACTGGCACAGCGAATTTGGGCGCAGATATAGTCTTAATACCGATAGATTACGCCCATTGGCGTCGTCAATTATATGAATTATTACGTCACAGGAAAGGCGTCGTTGCTTGGGTTAATTCGGCGCATTTATCTTATTCTGAGGCTTACGCCAATAAACCAGAATATCTACATGCCGTGCTGATCAGCGCTATTGCAGATGATTATTCACAAGTGCGTATCTTCGATTCTTTAGTAGTTGATCGGGAATCCTATGCTTGTGAGGCATGGATGTCATCTGAGCAATTTTATTTAGCGCTTTCTGATAAAGTGCCCAATGAAACTTATGATCATATGGGTAATTTTTATATTGTTGATTCACTAAAAGATCAGGAGGCTATGCCGGTAAGGGAATTACTGACGCGTCAGGCTGAATTATTTAATACCTTGCCTGAATATTATGACGCGTTGAAAAATTATGGCAAATTATGTCTGAGCGCGTTTCAGCAAGCAGAGGAAGAAGCTTGCCGGGCGGCTAAAAGATTGTTTGATCATATTAGCGTATTGTATGTGATCCCTAATTTGAATTTGTTAAAACACTCTTTAATCAGAGCTGATATTGCGCCTTCTTTGATTGAACAGTGCACGGAATTGATTGATCACTGGAAAGCTTTATCTATTTTAGCGTTGAAGTTTGAAGCCACATTATCATCGCAAGTATTGGAAAAAATAGCAGGGCGTTTTGATCATATTGAGCAAATAACTAACATGATGTGGGAAGAGTTATATCGGTATAAAGGTTAAGTTTGAATCTCTTATATCGGTGTTGGGGGATACTGTTAATTAATAATTACGTTGAATAAGTGATGGGGATTTGGTAACGATATATCAACGTATCGCACCATGAGAAAGATGACGGACTATTGAGCGATGGGCAAATTTGTACCATCCGTGAGGCGAGCGCAGCTAGCGACATCGCAGATGATAATTTTACTCAACGCTTGTTCTGATCGAGAGGCAACGGCTTTAATTGGAAGAGCATAGACCCTCCATTGTAGGTGTATACAAATAAAAAGCTCAGGTATTTTAAACTTGAGCTTTTCTTCTAGAAATCTGGTGGTGAAGAGCGGCATTACCATTCAATGTATTCTATTGGTATTTGAAAAATAGCATAAAACATCTTGAGAGCATAATCAGGCTAATAATTTGCATGAGTATTATCACGCATAAAAGAATAGTGACTCTTTTAATTTAAACTTTTCATTAACAAATCTTGTTGATATGAAAATTTTCCTTTGCTATTTTAACAAGTATTAAAGCAAAGGTAGATATTATATTGACGATCCGTTCAGTCACATTAACAGATTTGAGTAGAAAATTCAGAGTATTATCATATTCTGACGAAAATTACAGGTCAGGTGTCCCGTAATCAGAATCTGATTTTCTGTATATTTTTATTACTTACATCGTCATAACATAAAAATATAAAAAACAAGTATTGGTACGACCAGTTTGCAAGATGATTAAACAACAACTTAAGTTGAAATAACCCCATTAAATGGATGGCAAATATGAGTAAAAAAATTTCATTCATTATTAACGGCCAAGTCGAAATCTTTCCCGAAAGTGATGATTCAGTGCAATCCATTAATTTTGGTGATAATAGTGTTTACCTGCCAATATTGAATAATTCTCAAGTAAAAAACATTATTGATTATAATGAAAATAATGAATTACGGTTGCATAACATTATCAATTTTCTCTATACGGTAGGGCAGAGATGGAAAAATGAAGAATATTCAAGACGCAGGACATACATTCGTGACTTAAAAAAATATATGGGATATTCAGAAGCAATGGCTAAGTTAGAGGCCAACTGGATAGCTATGATCTTATGTTCTAAAGGCGGTCTTTATGATGTTGTAAACAATGAACTTGGTTCTCGTCATATTATGGATGAGTGGTTACCTCAGGATGAAAGTTATATTAAGGCTTTTCCGAAAGGTAAGTCTGTACATTTACTAGCAGGTAATGTCCCATTATCTGGGATTATGTCTATATTGCGCGCCATTTTAACCAAGAATCAATGCATTATAAAAACCTCGTCAGCCGATCCTTTTACAGCCAGTGCATTAGCGTTGAGTTTTATCGATGTGGACCCTAATCATCCAATAACGCGCTCTTTGTCTGTTGTATATTGGCAACATCAAGGTGATATATCACTCGCGAAAGAAATTATGCAACATGCGGACGTTATTGTTGCTTGGGGAGGGGAAGAAGCAATTAATTGGGCTGTAGAGCATGCGCCACCCTATATTGATGTGATTAAATTTGGTCATAAGAAGAGTTTTTGCATTATTGATAATCCTGATGATTTAACGTCTGCTGCGACAGGCGCGGCTCATGATGTCTGTTTTTACGATCAACAAGCTTGTTTTTCTGCCCAAAACATATATTACATGGGAAATCATTATGAAGAATTTAAGCTAGCGTTGATAGAAAAACTTAACTTATATGCGCGTATATTACCAAACGCCAAAAAAAATTTTGATGAAAAGGCGGCCTATTCATTAGTCCAAAAAGAAAGCTTGTTTGCTGGATTAAAAGTAGAAGCGGATGCGCGTCAACGTTGGATGATTATTGAGTCAAGCGCAGGTGTGGAATTTAATCAACCACTTGGCAGATGTGTGTACCTTCATCATGTCGATAATATTGAGCAAGTATTACCTTATGTTCAAAAAAATAAGACGCAAACCGTCTCTATTTTTCCCTGGGAATCAGCACTTAAATATCGAGATGCATTAGCATTAAAAGGCGCGGAAAGAATTGTAGAAGCCGGAATGAGTAACATATTTCGAGTTGGCGGCTCTCATGATGGAATGAGACCATTACAACGATTAGTGACATATATTTCTCATGAAAGACCTGCTAACTATACGGCTAAGGATGTTGCGGTGGAAATAGAACAGACTCGATTCCTGGAAGAAGATAAGTTCCTTGTATTTGTCCCTTAATAGGTAAAAAAGTATGGAAAATGAAGCCAGATATAAAACCATCGACCATGTGATTTGCGTTGAAGGAAATAAAAAAATTCATGTCTGGGAAACGCTGCCAGAAGAAAATAGCCCAAAGAGAAACAATACCATTATTATTGCGTCTGGCTTTGCCCGAAGGATGGATCATTTTGCTGGTCTGGCGGAATATTTATCGCGGAATGGGTTTCATGTAATCCGCTATGATTCACTTCACCATGTTGGATTGAGTTCAGGGACAATAGATGAATTTACCATGTCTATAGGAAAACAGAGCCTGTTAGCCGTGGTTGATTGGTTAAATGCACGAAAAATAACTCACCGTGGTATTTTGGCTTCCAGCTTATCCGCAAGGATAGTTTACGCAAGCCTATCTGAAATCAATGTTTCGTTTTTAATTACTGCGGTTGGAGTTGTTAACTTACGATATACTCTCGAAAGAGCGTTAGGGTTTGATTATCTCAGTTTACCTATTGATGAATTGCCGAATAATCTGGATTTTGAAGGCCATAAATTGGGTGCTGAAGTCTTTGCGAGAGATTGCCTTGATTTTGGTTGGGAGGATTTAACTTCTACAATCAATAGCATGAGGTCTCTGGATATACCGTTTATTGCTTTTACTGCAAATAATGACAATTGGGTAAAGCAAGATGAAGTCATCACATTGTTATCAAATATTCGTAATAATCGATGCAAGATATATTCTCTGCTAGGAAGCTCACATGATTTGGGTGAGAACTTAGTAGTCTTGCGTAATTTTTATCAATCGGTTACGAAAGCCGCTATCGCGATGGATAATGGTAGTTTGGATATTGATATTAATATCACTGAACCATCATTTGAACATTTAACTATTGCGACAGTCAATGAACGCCGAATGAAAATTGAGATTGAGAATCAAGCAATTTCGCTGTCTTAAAGCCTATTGGGATAGATAGTTGGCGCTATCACTCAAATAGAAATATAAGGATTCCCTATGAAATTTGGAAACTTTTTACTTACATACCAACCGCCCCAATTTTCTCAAACAGAGGTAATGCAGCGTTTGGTTAAATTAGGCCGCGTTTCTGAGGAGTGCGGTTTTGATACTGTATGGTTACTTGAGCATCATTTCACGGAGTTTGGCTTGCTTGGTAACCCTTATGTCGCTGCTGCGTATTTACTGGGCGCGACCAAAAAATTGAATGTAGGGACCGCTGCTATTGTTCTTCCTACAGCCCATCCAGTACGTCAACTTGAAGATGTGAATTTATTGGATCAAATGTCAAAAGGGCGATTTCGGTTTGGTATTTGTCGGGGGCTTTACAACAAAGACTTTCGCGTATTTGGCGTGGATATGGATAACACTCGCGCCTTAACGGAGTACTGGTATGGGTTGATAAAGAACGGAATGACGGAAGGATATGTAGAAGCTGACAATGAACATATCAAGTTCCATAAAGTAAAAGTAAACCCGACCGCATATAGTAAAGGTGGAGCGCCTGTTTATGTGGTGGCTGAATCAGCTTCGACCACTGAATGGGCCGCTCAACACGGTTTGCCGATGATCTTAAGTTGGATCATAAATACTAACGAAAAGAGAGCTCAAATGGAGCTTTATAATGAGGTGGCTCAAGAATATGGGCACGATATTCATAATATCGACCATTGTTTATCATATATAACATCTGTAGATCATGACTCAGTTAAAGCGAAAGAAATTTGCCGGAATTTTCTGGGGCATTGGTATGATTCTTATGTGAATGCCACGACCATTTTTGACGATTCAGATAAAACAAAAGGTTATGATTTCAATAAGGGGCAGTGGCGTGACTTTGTATTAAAAGGACATAAAGATACTAACCGCCGCATTGATTACAGTTATGAAATTAATCCTGTAGGAACCCCGAAGGAGTGCATTGACATAATCCAAACAGACATTGACGCCACGGGAATATCAAATATTTGTTGTGGGTTTGAAGCTAATGGAACAGTAGGCGAAATTATTGCTTCCATGAAGCTTTTCCAGTCTGATGTCATGCCGTTTCTTAAAGAAAAACAACGTTCGCTATTATAATTAGCTAAGGAAAATAAAATGAAATTTGGATTGTTCTTCCTTAACTTCATCAATTCAACAACTGTTCAAGAGCAAAGTTTAGCTCGCATGCAGGAAATAACCGAATATGTTGATAAGTTGAATTTTAAACAGATTTTGGTATATGAAAATCATTTTTCAGTTAATGGTATTGTCGGTGCTCCTTTAACTGTTTCTGGTTTTTTACTCGGTCTGACAGAAAAAATTAAAATTGGTTCATTGAATCATATCATTACAACTCATCACCCTGTCCGAATAGCGGAGGAAGCGGGTTTATTAGATCAGTTGAGTGAAGGGAGATTTGTTTTAGGATTTAGTGATTGCGAAAAGAAAGATGAAATGCATTTTTTTAATCGCCCAGATAAATATCAACAGCAATTATTTGAAGAGTGTTATGAAATTATTAACGATGCTTTAACAACGGGTTATTGTAATCCAGATAACGACTTTTATAGTTTCCCTAAAATATCAGTCAACCCCCATGCTTATACGCCCGGCGGGCCTAAGCAATATGTAACAGCAACGAGTCATCATGTTGTTGAATGGGCGGCTAAAAAAGGCATTCCCCTCATCTTTAAGTGGGATGATTCTAATGATATTAGACATGAATATGCTGAGAGGTATAAAGCCATTGCTGATAAACATGGTGTTGACTTATCAGAGATAGACCATCAGTTAATGATCTTGGTTAACTATAACGAAGATAGTAAGAAAGCCAAAGAGGAGACACGTTCATTTATCTGTGATTATATTCTTGAAATGCATCCGAATGAAAATTTGGAAAAGAAACTTGAAGAAATAATTACAGAAAACGCTGTCGGAGATTATACGGAATGTATAACTGCGGCTAAGTTGGCAATTGAAAAGTGCGGAGCAAAAGATGTATTGCTATCCTTTGAACCAATCAGTGACTTGATGCGCCAAAAAGAGGTAATCGATATTGTAGATGATAATATTAAGAAGTATCACATGGAATAATAAGTACTATATGGAATAAGAAGTACCACATGGAATAAAGAGTATGACAGCAGTGCTGCCATACTTTCTAATATTATCTGGAGAGGTGAAACAGGTATGACTTCATATGTTGATAAACAAGAAATTACAGCAAGCTCAGAAATTGATGATTTGATTTTTTCGAGCGATCCATTAGCTTGGTCTTATGATGAACAAGAAAAAATCAGAAACAAACTTGTGCTTGATGCGTTTCGTCATCACTACAAACATTGTCGAGAATATCGTCACTACTGTCAGGCACACAAAGTCGATGACAATATTACGGAAATTGATGACATACCTGTATTCCCAACGTCAGTTTTTAAGTTTACTCGTTTATTAACGTCTCAGGAAAACGAGATTGAAAGTTGGTTTACCAGTAGCGGCACGAATGGTTTAAAAAGTCAGGTAGCACGTGACAGATTAAGTATTGAGAGACTTTTAGGCTCTGTGAGTTATGGCATGAAATATGTTGGTAGTTGGTTTGATCATCAAATGGAGTTGATCAACTTGGGGCCAGATAGATTTAATGCGCGTAACATTTGGTTTAAATATGTTATGAGCTTGGTGGAATTGTTATATCCTACGACATTCACCGTAACAGAAGAGCGAATAGATTTTGTTAAAACACTGAATAGTCTTGAGCGAATAAAAGATCAAGGGAAAGATATTTGTCTTATCGGTTCGCCATATTTTATTTATTTGCTCTGCCATTATATGAAAGATAAAAATATCTCATTTTCTGGAGATAAAAACCTTTATATCATAACGGGGGGCGGCTGGAAAAGTTACGAAAAAGAATCCCTGAAACGCGATGACTTTAATCATCTTTTATTCGATACTTTCAGCCTCAGTGATATTAGTCAGATCCGCGATATATTTAATCAAGTTGAACTCAACACTTGTTTCTTTGAAGATGAGATGCAACGTAAACATGTTCCGCCGTGGGTATATGCGCGAGCGCTTGATCCTGAAACGTTGAAACCTGTACCTGATGGAACGCCGGGTTTGATGAGTTATATGGATGCGTCATCAACGAGTTATCCTGCATTTATTGTCACCGATGATGTTGGAATAATTAGCAGAGAATATGGTGACTATCCCGGCGTGCTCGTTGAAATTTTACGTCGTGTTAATACGAGGACGCAAAAGGGGTGTGCTTTAAGCTTAACCGAAGCATTTGATAGTTGATATACCCTATGGATTTCAAGATGCATTGCGATAGCAAGGTAGCGAATCTCCGGGAGCATAGCGAAAAAATTCTCCAAAACATCCACATTTGGAGACTTGATAGAGGTTTGTAGGGTTGGATTAACACTGTTCTCATTGTTATCATTGCGTTAAGCAAAAGGAGATAATATGAAAAAATTGGCAGTTATGCTTGCATTGGGAATGATGAGCTTTGGTGCAATGGCAGTTGATGGGTATAAAGATGCAAAGTTTGGCATGACAGAAGAAGAGTTTCTCTCGAAGAGGTTATGTGATTTTGAAAAATTTGAGGAAAATTCTCAAATAGAAGAAGTATCACTTTATTCATGTTCTGACTTTTCGTTTGCTAACAGAAAGCAGGAAGCAATGGCATTTTTTTTAAATGGAAAATTTAAAAGATTAGAGATTGATATTGGCCGCCTCGTGAAGCCAGTAAGCAAATCGTTAGAGAAAAAGTATGGAAATGAATCATCGTATCCATCAAAAGAAGAGTTTGAAAATGCGCTCAAATACAATGGAACTATGTCTGTAGGTTATGATAATAATACGGTATTAGTTGATATACATATAATGTGTAGCAAAGAAGGCATAGAAACCAGTCGACTGATTTATACGAGTCCAGATGTTCATACGATCCCAGATTTCGAGAATAAAATCCAGGAATTAAGGGGATTAAAGGAGTTCCAAGAATTACTGGAATTAGATCGTGAAAAACTGGATGAAGATGTTTGAGACGACAATAGCCACCTTCGGGTGGTTTTTTATATAAGCAAAAAGCACGGATATTTATGAACTAACCCCAAACACTGGATAGAAATGACAACACGGTGGCCACCAATTATCAAAAAGCAGATTAATTCTCCGGCAGGGAAACTTGATCAGGTTCCCAATAATTCAGAAGAAAAAATAGCTGATTTAGAAATAAAGTATGATAGGTAGAAAACAGCGTCTTATCACCCAGTTCTAAATGGATAAACTTTACAGGTACAGTGGATAATCATATTCTACAGAAAGTGATAGTTTAACAGGTGGAACGAAACCGTACGTGAACCGAAGTTTCTATACAGCTCACTAATAAATTACGGGAGTTATAATGACCACAAGGTTTGATATAGAACACGGAAGACTGGTTTACACAGAGAAATTGGGATGGGTCGATTTGGGGCATGCTAAAGGTGATGACGCAAGAAAATTAATGGCTGCTATAAATGCAGGTGATGATACTAAAGAGTCATATTTTACTATTAGATATGTCCAATATATGGGGAAGGGGCGTAAATATGGGACATCTAAAATAACAAGATGGAAAGTCAGGCGGGGTTTGTCTTTACATGGTAAGAAGAGAGCTGCTCTTACTATTATGATGTATACAACTCATTTATTTGAATCCTACCAAGACTCTTTTCCTTTTAATTGGGTTACGGATAGTGGTTATAGTGGTGAAGATTTAATTTCTAATTTACTTGGTTTTTATCGGGCTGTAAATGGCATTGATTATTTATCTCAGTTAGGTGTAGTAAGTAAAGAGGAAGCATTTAAGCGATGGGATTACTATGGCCCGATAGGTAAATATAAAAATAAAATTTTTAAGCCATTATTGTTTCCTAATCCTGAGAAATATCCAAATAATGCAAGACCTTATTATACGTCTCTACCTGGTTTTTTAAATACTATATCACCCATCAGTGATATAAAAACAGGTCATGATATCATACATATTAGCGAAAAGACCGGGGTTAATTTAGGTGTGGAATATGCTGGGATTTCGATTGAGTAGTTTTATCCGTATGATTGTTGTTATATCCGTCCTCATTGGATGTGCTCTGGTTTTTATTATGTCGCTTGCAAATGTTAACTTGTCATATACGAAAGAAAATTTTATTTATTATAATATGTTCACCTTTGATGAAATTAAGAATATTCCCTTAATTTCAAATGATTATGTCATATACTACGATTCACCTGATGGAACGCCAACAATGATTAATAAAATTGTTTTTTCAAATGTGAATTTGAATAGTAAATCAGAGTTGATAAAATATGTTGAAAGTATGGGTTTTGAAAAATATTTTGACGAATACTGGCGTGATGAATATTGGCGTAAAGATAATGTACTCATAAATATAAAACAAAATGATACGAAGCAGACCGTTTTGTTTTTAGTTGAGAAAAATTAAGAATTTTCGGCCTTTCCTGCGTCGGGGGTATATGCAAGTAAAAAAGCCCAGGTGGTAAACCTGAGCTCAGGTTGTTGACTTTTAGGTATGAGATAAATGGATAGGTTTAAATAACGGTGTCAGTTTGGAGATATCAACAGTCTTTTCTGCTTTATCGAGGCTATAGGTTTCTTGCAGTTTTAGCCACAATCGTGGAGAGCTACCAAGTACTTTAGACAGTTTTATTGCCATCTCTGGCGTGACTGCTGCTTTGCACGATACTAGACGTTGAGCCGTAGACGGAGCAACATTCAATGCTCGCGCTAGATCACGAATTCCTAAACCTAGTTCTTCCAAAGAGTCAGCAATAATTTCGCCTGGGTGAGGTGGGTTAAACATTTTCATTAATGATAATCCTCATAGTTAACGATGTACGCGTCACCATCGATAAATTCGAATGTCACACGCCAATTTCCTGAAATGGTAATTGCCCACTGTCCCTGCCTGTTTCCCGTTAAAGGATGTAGATTGTATCCGGGAAGGTTGATTTCCCCTATATCCTCAGCTTCGTTAATAACAGCGAGTCGTTGGCGGAGTTTGTTTGCATGTTGAGGGTTAATTCCAATAGAAACACCTTTTTCAAAAAATTGGCGCAGTCCCTTATGCTTGAAACTCTTTATCATTCCTTATCGCTCCGTGTTGCGCTACAAGAAATCTTATAACAAAGTGTTCCCTATTACGCAACATCATTTGAGCTAAGGTCTGGAGGAAAAGGAGGGATGGATTCGCTGCGCTCACCCTGCGGGCCGCCGTTGGCGGTCCAAAACGGCAGGCCGTTTTGTCGAACCCTAGTCGAGGGTTCTCGACCCTCCCTGCATAGGAGGTATATGCAATTAAAAAAGCCCAAGTATTTAACCTGAGCTTCTCTTCAATTCTGGCGGTGAGGGAGGGATGGATTCGCTGCGCTCACCCTGCGGGCCGCCGTTAGCGGTCCAAAACGGCAAGCCGTTTTGTCGAACCCTGTTCGAGGGTTCTCGACCCTCCCTGCATAGGAGGGATATGCAATTAAAAAAGCCCAAGTATTTAACCTGAGCTTTCTTTCAAATTTGGCGGTGAGGGAGGGGTTCGAACCCTCGATACGTTTTCACGTATACACACTTTCCAGGCGTGCTCCTTCAGCCTCTCGGACACCTCACCATCTTTTTTTCATCCCAGCAACTTTGTTTAACATCGTCGCTGCAACGGGGCGCTACTATAGGGAAAACCGTTACAAGCGTCAACACTCTTCTGATACTTTTCTTTGGTTTTTTGATTGGTTAGCTAAATAAGAATCAATTCGATGAATTCACACCCACCAATGTCACTAAAATAGACAAGTACAAGTTCCCCGATAAGAAAAAAATGAATTCGTTAACTACTTAACATTCTCAAAATTTTCGTAATGATGATTAACAAAGGGGCTTGCAACCTACACTCAATCATCAGATAACCCTGTATGAAAATGTAAGATGAGGATAAATAATCGTGGATATTATCTTTTACCACCCCTTTTTTGATGCTGCTCAGTGGATTCAAGGTATGCAGCAACGACTGCCCAATATCAATGTCCGTCAATGGAAACGCGGCGATAATAAGCATGCAGATTATGCAATGGTTTGGGCGCCTCCCTATGAGATGTTGGCTAATCGCTCCGAATTGAAGGGGATTTTTACTTTAGGTGCAGGAGTCGAGGCCATTTTGAAACAGGAGCAACAAAGACCAGGGATGTTGCCCGCCGGCGTGCCACTGATGCGGCTTGAAGATGCGGGTATGGGGCGGCAAATGCAGGAGTATGCAGTAGCAATGGTTTTACATTATTTGCGGCGCATGGATGAATATAAGTTGCAACAAGGGCAGAGGATGTGGAAACAACTCGTACCCCATGATCGCAAGGATTTTGTCGTGGGCGTGTTGGGCGCCGGTGTTCTGGGACGCACTGTTGCGGAGACGTTAGTTGAGCTTGGCTTTACTGTACGTTGCTGGAGCCGTACTCCAAAACAGGTTAATAATATAGTTAGTTTTCACGGTGAGGATCAATTAGGCGATTTTCTTTCCGGGAGTAAGGCGCTTATCAATTTGCTGCCCGATACACCAAAAACCCGTGGTATTCTGAATTTATCGCTGTTTAGCCAACTAAAACCAAAGTCATATCTGATTAATATCGCACGAGGCGCCCATTTAGTAGAACATGATCTGTTGGTGGCGATTGATAAAGGTTATATCGCCGGGGCTGCATTGGATGTGTTTGTTGAGGAACCACTACCAGAGATGCACCCGTTCTGGACTCATCCTCGTATAACGGTAACGCCACATATTTCGGCTATCACTATTCCCAATATTGCTATGGATACGATTAGTGAAAATATTCGGCGAATTGAAAAGGGAGAATTACCAACCGGTGTTGTGGACATAGAACTAGGATATTAATAACGTCTCTTTACAGTAGGGGCATCTATTAGAGACAATAATGGCAAAATTGCTATTTATTTGGAAACTGAGATGAATGAATTTTCAATAGTCTGCCGTATTTTAGGGACTTTATTTAATCGTCAACCGCAAGACCCGGTTCTGAAACCACTTCTGACGATGGTTGTCGAAGGTAAATTGAAGCAATCATGGCCATTGGAACAAGATGCGTTGTTGGATCGTTTGCAACAGAATTGTGATCTGTCAGCAATGCAAGCTGATTATATGGCACTGTTTTATGGAGATGATGCTAGTGTGCCAAGTCGCCGTTCTGACTATACCGGGGAGAGTGAAAACGATATTCGTCAGTTTCTGATTGAACGAGGAATGCCGTTGTCAGATGGGCCAGTCGATCAGTTTGGTTCTCTGCTATTAAGTGCTTCATGGTTGGAGGATCAGGCAGCAGAAGATGAGGTTCAGGGGCAGATTGAGCTGTTTGATGAGTATCTTCTGCCGTGGTGTGGGCAATTTCTGGGGAAAGTGGAGGCCCATGCCACAACCGGTTTCTACCGGACATTAGCAATGATTACTCGTGAAGCGTTACAGGCGTTGAGAGAAGAGCTGGATTCTTAATTTTAAAATGATAAAAAGGCAAATAATTTCGAATTATTTGCCTTTTTGCTATATCTCGATGAAAGTTATTTATCGGTCAGCGTAATAACTAATTTGCCGGGTTTTATTTCTAACCTTTCTGCTAATGTTTTAGCGGCGGATTCAGCCTTGCTGTGATCCGGATTCAAGACATAAACTGGGTGAGTATCAAAGAAAGCGCTGAGTGATTTATTCAGGTAAGGAACTAATGCGTCAATCGGTTTTTCCATTTTTTCCGGTGTGATTTGGTAATCAACGATTTCTAATGCTTTCAGAAAAATAGCTCCTTTTTCCTGTTCGAAAACAGGTTGTGCTTTCAGGGTGAGTTTCATATCGGCTTTTGCCAGGCCAAGCAGGGAGGTAATATTTACGTTTGCGCGGCCGGTTAACGCTATTTTGTCAGGTTCTGTCCGGCCAATTTGGCTGGATAGTTCTGTTAATTCAATATCTGCGATGGCGATACTATGTAATTCAATCTGTTTCTGGTAATGGACATGTTTTGCCAGATAACCATTAATTAGCTCTTCGCTGATGCTGACACCTCTGAACTGATCGCAACCACTGATTAGCCCCGCTAGCAGCAATACTGCCCCCAAGAAAAATTTTCTCATATCGACTCCTTTATTTTGGAGGGCAGATTTTACCTCATTAATTACCACTCAGCATGGCAGATTCAATTTTACGTTGGTTGAATTGACGATGCAGGGCATACAGCGTTATCAAGCCAATAATCCCAAGCAGGAACCAGGGCAATTGCGGCATATGCAGAGCATGACCGGTATCATATAACCAACCACCGCCGGTATAACCCAAAGCGCCGCCCAGAGCCAATCCAAGACGGCTAAATCCCATATAACTGCCACGCGCGCGCGGATCAGCCAGTGAAGCACTTAATGTTTCGCGGGCAGGTTCGGCGGTGACGGTACCGAGATAGAACAGGCAAATAAGGCCAAACAAGGTATTTATTTCACCAATCAAACCGACTGGAAACATACTCAGGCTCATCAGGAAAAGCCCTGCCATTAGACGCTGTTCTAGCCGGAATCGTTTTTCACTCCAGCGGGCGATCGGATACAGCAAAGTGAGCGATAGGGTTGCTTCAATCGCGTACATCCATTTCACCGCGGCAGGTGTTCCGGCGATTTCATTGACAATAATCGGAAACATCAGCATTACCTGGACAGACAGCATAAAGTAGCCGGTCAACGTCAATACGTAGGTGAAGAAGCGGCGATCTTTAATAACGCGCTCCATCCCTTCCCAGATGGGCGTGCGGGTAGTCGAAATTCGGTAGGCAGGGAGGAATAATGCGTTCCAGATGGCTGCCAGAACGAAAACACCGGCACCTGTCCAACAGACAAGTTGGAAATCGTATTGCAGCAGCCAGCTACCAATCAGTGCGCCGATAACCGCGCCAGCGCTGTCCTGCATCAACAGCAGCGAGAAGAAACGGCCACGCTCGTGCGGTCGAGTCAGTTTGATGACCAGCGCGGTCCGGGGAGGATCAAATAAGGTCCCCCCCAGTGCGGATAATATGCAGGCAAGCCACAGTATCCACGGTTCGGTGGCTAAGGCGATTAAAGCAAAACCAAGGGCGCGTAATAGCATTCCGGTGACGATCATCGGCTTCGCGCCGAAACGGTCTGCAATTGCGCCGCCGAAAATGCCTAAACCTTGTTGTACAAACTGGCGTAAACCAAGCGCAAAACCGACGACTAGCGCGGCCCAGCCCAGTTGCTCAACAAAATGTATTGATATTAAAGGAAATACGACGAAGAAACCCAGAATGACCAGCAAGTTATCGAATAACAGGAAGTACTTACCCAGGCTACGTGCTTGTGAAACCAGTGACATTGCTCACCATTGGAGTAGTAAAATAGGGAGGACCATATAGTTGCTTTATATTTTGTACTTAATTCGATCATTAGGATAGTGAGTTATGGATAATATTTTTTTATCGTAAAGTAATGGTTGGAAGCTGTTTTTTACAGATAAATAGCTTAAATTTTTAACGGATAAATTAATATATACCCTATGGATTTCAAGATGCATCGCGACGGCAAGGGAACGAATCCCTGGGAGCATAGGAAACTATGTGACCGGGGTGAGTGAGTGCAGCCAACAAAGAGGCAACTTGAAAGATGACGGGTATAGTTAGGGAGAAATAATGTTTGGTTATCGTTCCACTTTACCGAAAGTTCGTCTGATCACGGAACGAATGGTGGTGCGTTTGGTGTACGAGCGGGATGCTTATCGTTTGGCTGAGTACTATTCAGAAAATCACGAGTTTCTTAAACCTTGGGAGCCGACCAGAGATAGAAGTCATTGTCAGCCTTCCGGTTGGATAAACCGATTGAATTTAATCATAGAGATGCAAAGACAGAGTGCGGCTTTTCATTTTCTGCTACTTGATCCAAATGAAAATGAAGTTATTGGTGTTGCCAATTTCAGTAATATTCTGCGTGGGGCTTTTCATGCCTGTTATTTGGGATATTCGCTTGGTGAAAAGTGGCAGGGAAAAGGGATGATGTACGAAGCTTTACAACCAGCTATCCGTTATATGCAACGTCAACAGGGGATGCATCGGATTATGGCTAATTATATGCCGGATAATCATCGTAGTGGAAAATTGTTGGAACGATTGGGTTTTGAACGTGAAGGTTATGCCAAGAAATACCTGATGATTAATGGAGTTTGGCAAGATCACGTATTAACCGCATTGACAGATGACAAATGGAGTGGAAAAAGTTGATTATTAAGCTGTACTGTCACCAAATAAAGTAAATTAAATTAGTAATGATGAATTAAACCATCGTTGAAAGTTAGCCTTCCCCGTACCTTATTTTTGACCCTTTTTTAAGGGCTGATTTTAATTTATTGATTTTTAATGGAATATTGTTTCTCTTGTAAAAAAGGGTTTTTTCGTTGTTTTATTAAAATATGCTTTAATCGTCAGTAGGTTGAAGTTAATATGTAACAGTTCACTGCCGTACAGGCAGCTTAGAAATGAGTAAGCTTCAATGAGTTGACTTATTTGACGCACTGACTTCGGTTGGTGCGTTTTTTGAAGTGGCTATTTCAGCTTTTTGTAGTAAGGCTAGTTGCAAGGTGCCATTATTTAGGCCAAATACAATGTTGCATTGGCAGCTTATAAAAGTCAGTGATTTCTAGTGCATAAGCATGAATTTATGTATTATACTCGCCGCTTTTGTTAGCAAAGTGAATGATTAACCTTGGTAGATTCACGTAATAAATGCAATATCGTTACTTTGGAAGTAAATATATTCTTATTCCTTTAAATAATTCATTGGATATTTTATTATTGGCTAATTGTTTTGGAAATAATTTGAATGTTTTTTTAATCCATAAAAATAGGTATTATCCTAATTGGCCTATTTAATAAGAATAACAATCTAATTGAAAAAAATAGATAAAAAAGAGTGAGTGAAAATAAATATTCATATAACTTGAGTCCGTACATAATTTTATGTTAAATAATAATTTATTGATTTTAAAGGAATATTATTTATCTTAAAACAGGTTTTTTTATTGTTTTATCGATATGTTTTAACCGTCAGTAGGTTAAAGTTAATATCTAATCGTCCGCTGTTGGATAGGTAGCTTAACAAGCTGGATTAAGATGGTGTGGATTGATGATTTTTTGCACTAATACAGGCAGCTTAAAAAGTACCGGCAGTTTACAAGTATCTCAGTCGTGTATAATCCATTTTCCATTTTTGCACTGTCATACAGACAGTTCAGAAATCAACTAACATGATTTTGAGATAAATACGATGAATTTATTGAAATCACTGGCTGCGGTTAGCTCTATGACCATGTTCTCTCGGGTTTTGGGCTTTATCCGAGATGCCATTATTGCCCGCATATTTGGGGCAGGTGTTGCAGCGGACGCTTTTTTTGTCGCATTTAAACTGCCTAATTTACTGCGTCGTATTTTTGCCGAAGGTGCCTTTTCTCAGGCATTTGTGCCTATTTTGGCAGAGTATAAGAACCAACAAGGTGATGAAGCGACTCGGACGTTTATTGCTTATGTTTCCGGTATGTTGACGTTAATTCTGGCCATTGTTACTGTGTTGGGGATTTTAAGCGCGCCTTGGGTGATTTATGTTACTGCGCCCGGTTTTACCGATACCGCCGATAAATTTACGCTGACAACAAATCTGTTAAGAATTACCTTCCCTTATATTTTTCTGATATCACTGGCCTCATTGGCAGGTGCGATATTAAATACCTGGAATCGATTTTCTGTTCCTGCCTTCGCTCCGACGTTACTTAATATCAGCATGATTGTGTTTGCGTTATTTGTTGCCCCTTATTGTAATCCGCCGGTGATGGCATTGGGTTGGGCGGTGATTGTGGGAGGAATTTTGCAGCTCTTATATCAGCTTCCTCATTTAAAAAAGATTGGCATGCTGGTATTACCGCGTATTTCTTTCCGTGACAGCGGCGTATGGCGGGTTATGCGGCAGATGGGACCCGCAATTCTTGGGGTTTCAGTCGGCCAGATTTCATTAATTATTAATACGATTTTCGCCTCATTTCTGGTGTCCGGTTCTGTCTCCTGGATGTATTACGCTGACCGTTTAATGGAATTACCTTCTGGTGTATTGGGTGTTGCGCTTGGGACAATTCTTTTGCCTTCACTGGCGAAAAGTTTTTCCAGCGGAAATCATGAGGAGTACACCAAATTAATGGATTGGGGGCTAAGGCTCTGTTTTTTGTTAGCACTGCCTTGTGCTGTTGCTTTAGGTATGCTGGCAGAACCTTTAATCGTTTCTCTGTTTCAATACGGTAATTTTACCGCATTTGATTCTGCAATGACCCAAAAAGCGTTAATTGCTTACTGCTTTGGACTGATGGGGCTAATTATTGTTAAGGTATTGGCACCGGGTTTTTATTCTCGTCGAGATATTAAAACCCCGGTGAAAATTGCGATTGCTACTTTGGTTCTGACTCAGCTAATGAATCTTGCCTTTGTTGGTCCACTAAAACATGCAGGGTTGGCCCTGTCTATCGGTTTGGCATCTTGTTTCAATGCCAGTCTGCTTTACTGGCAATTACGTAAGAAAAATATTTTTAAGCCGTTAGCGGGTTGGGGTGTGTTCTTATTTAAACTTGTAGTAGCAATTGCAGTGATGATTGCTGTATTGGCGGTTACTTTGTGGCTGATGCCAGCATGGGAGCAGGGAAATATGGCTATGCGCCTGTTGCGATTAATGGTGGTGGTTATCGCCGGGGCAGGCAGCTATTTTGCCGCGCTGATATTGATGGGTTTTCGGCTAAAAGATTTTGCCCACCGCGGTTTTCAATAAATTCAGGTATTCCAGCAGTTATTGAGATTTAGGCGGAGTTTTGATGATAGAAAATTGCTAGGGTACGTTTCTTGCCAGAATTGAATACCAAGTATAAAAAGATCTTAACAGGCGTGATAGGGGGGAGTATGCCCATATCACGCCAATTTTTCAAACAAGTAACGATTATCCGGTTACATCCGTTCTACCGTCTCAATGCCCAAAGTGTTCAGACCTTGCTTCAAGGTTTTCGCGGTCAGTAGCGCCAGTTTCAGGCGGCTTTGACGCAACTCTTCACTTTCAGCATTGAGGATCTGACAGTGTTCATAGAAGCTGGAGAACAGACCGGCTAGATCGTACAGGTAAGCACACATAACATGTGGCGTACCTTCACGGGCGACGGTGGTGATGGTCTCTTCAAATTGTAACAAACGGGTGGCTAACGCTTGTTCTCGTTCTTCATTTAGGATAACGGGCAATGTCAGGCTGTTTTCATCAATTTCGGCACGCTTGAAGATGGAGGCAACACGGGTGTAAGCATATTGCATATAAGGTGCGGTATTGCCTTCAAAAGCGAGCATATTATCCCAATCGAAGATGTAATCTGTGGTACGACTTTTGGAGAGATCGGCATATTTCACGGCGCCGATACCTACAGCTTCAACCACTTTTTTCAGTTCATCTTCTGGCATATCCGGGTTCTTTTCACGGATAAGGGTATTGGCACGTTCAATGGCTTCGTCCAATAGATCGGTCAATCTGACCGTACCACCGGCGCGAGTTTTAAATGGTTTGCCATCTTTACCCAACATCATGCCGAACATATGGTGTTCCAGTGACACGGATTCTGGCACATAACCAGCTTTACGAACGATGGTCCAGGCTTGCATCAAATGTTGATGTTGACGGGAGTCGATGTAGTAAAGAACGCGGTCAGCGTGCAGGGTTTCATAACGGTATTTCGCGCAGGCGATATCTGTTGAGGTGTAAAGATAACCCCCATCTTTCTTTTGGATAATAACGCCCATCGGTTCACCTTCTTTGTTTTTATATTCATCAAGGTAAACCACGGTTGCACCATCGCTTTCCACTGCTAGCCCTTGCTGTTGCAGATCAGCGACAATACCGGGCAGTAGATCGTTGTACAGACTTTCACCCATGACAGAATCTTTAGTCAGCGTGACATTCAGACGATCATAGGTTTGTTGATTTTGGGCCATCGTGATATCCACTAGCTTGCGCCACATGGTACGGCAATATTCATCACCGCCTTGCAGCTTCACCACATAGCCACGGGCGCGGATGGCGAACTCTTCATCTTCATCGTAATTCTTTTTCGCTTCGCGATAGAAAGCTTCCAGATCGGATAATGCCATATCGCTGGCATTTTCATTTTGCACTTTTTCCAGATAGGCAATCAGCATACCAAACTGGGTTCCCCAGTCACCCACATGGTTGGCGCGGATAACCTTATGACCGAGGAATTCAAGTGTACGGACGGCAGCATCACCAATAATAGTGGAGCGTAGATGACCAACGTGCATCTGTTTCGCTACATTGGGGGCGGAATAATCGACAACAATAGTTTGTGATTCGGCTGGAGTAACGCCCAGTTTCTCATCTTTCAGGGCAGTTTCGATATTCGCTGCAATCCACGCTTGATCAAGGAAGATATTGATAAAGCCGGGGCCGGCGATTTCAACTTTACTGGCGATACCTTGCAGATCTAGCAGGCTAACAACTTTTTCTGCCAGTTGTCGGGGGGGCATACCCACTTTTTTCGCGGCGGCCATCACTCCATTGGCCTGATAATCGCCAAACTGCGCTTTCGCGGATTGGCGGATGTGAGCTTCGCTGTCGGCTGGAGCACCTGCTGCAATCAGCGCCTGGCTGACTTTTTCTGAAAGAATCGCCTGAATATTCACCTGGTTACCTTAAATGATGAATGAGAATAAATAAATATAATACCGTCTATGATTGGATAAAAACACATATAATGTACATAAAAACTATGAATGTGCATAAAAACTATGAATGTGCATAAAAACTATGAATGTGCATAAAAACCATGTACATGGCATAAAAACCATGAATGCGTATAAAAAAATTCGAGATATGTATAAAAAGATGAAAAATGTGTAGTAAATACAATGATCAAGTAAGGCTCTACGGTTGCCACTGTTCAGCGATTAGGATGAGAAGATAAAAAACGCATTTCCTCGAAAAATCATGATCGCGGCTATCATGCCGTAACGAATATACGGCATAAGGGAAGGAGCAGTTATGGAAGTATGGCAAATGAACGAACAGGAAAACCAGAGGCTTTTTTAGGTTTGGCTACGATATTAAAAATGACTGCGCCACGTGCAGGTACTTGGTCTAAATTAGCCAACAGTTCTATCTGATAAGTATCTTGCTTTAAGACATAATCTTCGCCCAACAAGGCATTATTCTTTCTAAAATCTTTAGCGGCGTCGGTATCAAATGTTTCATGTCCAACAGCTTTAACATGACGTTCCTCAAATAAAAATTTGAGAGCGTCTATTCCCCATCCAGGTATTTGGTTATTACCTGAATCATCTTTATTATCCATTTTTTCCTGGGATGGCCAGCGTTTACTCCAATCCGTTCGGAGCGCAACGAAAGTATCTGCCTCAATAATGCCATATTCTTCTTCAAATTTAAGAATATCTTCTTTGGAAAGTGAAAAGTTAGGGTCCTGTTTTGCTCTTTCTGATTGATCAAGCACGATTAGAGGTAAAACCAATTCTTTTAATTCCAGTTCATCAACATAACGGGTATTAGGAACAAAGTGGCAAGGAGCATCAATGTGAGTCCCATATTGGCCGGGAAAAGAAAATTTCTGAACAAAAAAGCCATCTTTGTAATCAAAAAGTGTTTTAAATTCTGCGGAGTCAAGCATAAAAAAATGTGGAGAATCTTTATCGAAGCTATGCGTCAAGTCGACCCATTTTTTTGACTTCAATAAAGTGAGCGCTTGTAAAATGCTATTTGACATAAAAAACCTCATTTTTGATAATTTATTGATGTTATTTTTACCACTATTACATGATTAATGCTGTAAGATTTGTTGCCGTAAATAGTGATATTCCTCATATTTTATCCACTTTTATTGTTCCAGTAATGAACATACGACGTAAAAGCATAATAGATTTAAAGGCGGCAGGACTCGGCGTTTCTGACTACCGAGGTTTGTGTTAGATTTGTCAGGTACGAGCACATCAGGTTATGTTTCTTATAAACGCAGAATTATAAAGAAATAACAGAAAATAAGATAATTGATTTTTACATTAGTTAAAAGTCAAAATCCAATATAATAAAAAAATATATATTATATGTTTTTTGGGCATTATTCTTAATGTGATTTATTTCTATCTTATTGTTATTTAATGTTTTTTATTTTAAGTAAATTTCATTGATTAAAATTGAAAATCTTTTGCAAATTATTTGTTGAAATTTTTAATAAAAAAGAAATTAATATCGTTTATGATTTAATGAATCCCAAAAAGCTCATCAGCATTGATCTAAAAAGGAACGACTATGCTTTGGAAGAATACTTCTAACCAATTTGGTCATTTATCTGTCCTGCTACACTGGCTGGTTGCCTTGGTCGTGTACGGCATGTTTGCGCTAGGGCTGTGGATGGTGACATTGGGGTATTACGATACGTGGTATCACAAAGCGCCTGAAATTCATAAAAGCATCGGAATAGTGCTGCTGATAGTGATGGTTGTACGTGTTATCTGGCGTTTTGTTTCTCCACCACCAAAACCATTAGCCAGTTATAGCCGCTTAATCAGAGTCAGTGCTGTTTTGATGCATATTTTGTTGTATATCTTACTGTTTAGCATTTTGATTAGTGGTTATTTAATTTCGACCGCTGATGGACAGTCAATTGCTGTCTTTGACTGGTTTACTGTGCCAGCCACATTAACGGGTCAGGGCGAACAGGCAGATACTGCCGGGATGATTCATCTTTACCTTGCTTGGGCGGTGGTAATTTTATCGCTATTGCATGCTGTTGCGGCATTAAAACACCATTTTATTGATCGTGATGCAACCTTAAAGCGGATGCTAGGTTTCCGTCCTGAATAATACAAAAGACGATTATGGAGAAGAATATGTTGAAGAAGACATTACTTGGTCTGACTGCGGGTGCATTGTTACTAAATGCAGGTTCGGCATTAGCTGCCGATTATAAAATTGATATACCAGGCCAGCACGCCTTTATTCAATTCCGTATTCAGCATTTGGGATATAGCTGGCTATATGGGACATTTAAAGATTTTAATGGTTCTTTCACATTTGATGAGAAAAACCCGGCTGCGGATAAAGTTGATGTGACAATCAAAATAGCCAGCTTGGACACTAACCACGCTGAACGTGATAAACACCTGCGTGGTAAAGATTTCTTTAATACGGATAAATATCCTGAAGCAAAATTCACCTCAACCGCAGTGAAAAAAGAGGGGAATAAATATATTGTCACAGGTGATCTGACTTTAAACGGTGTGACAAAGCCCGTGGTACTGAATGCAGAACTACTGGGTGAAGGTAAAGATCCGTGGGGTGGTTACCGCGCAGGTTTTGACGCTTACGGTAAAATCAAACTGAAAGACTTTAATTTCCAAAAAGATTTGGGGCCTAAATCACAGGAAGCGGAATTGCTGATCTCTATCGAAGGCGTCCGAGAAAAGTAATATGCTGATTACTTAACTCAGTAGTGTAATTTATTAACGGCTGCGCATTGCGTGGCCTGTTTTATTGATAGGCAAAACCTTCTTTCCAGTTGATCTCATAGATGATACTGTTGTTATATACAGTTTTAATGCGATTGATTGTATGTGGTTTTGAGTAGATAAGATCTTATTGCAGCTACATTAACCGAATAAAATATCAATATTGTGTTTTGTTTGGTGCATACATAGTGTTATCAGATTGATACAAGTATCACTTGCAAGTAAACTTAGTATAGCGGCTGAGTGTTTATTAGTCGTTATGGTTAAATTATGTCTTAATAATACAGAGGGTAAGGGGAGGGGGTTATGTCATCATTTACAAAACTGATAGATAAGGCATATGTTTCTCCTGATAAAATTATTAGAGGAACTGCCAAACTGATAAAACCTGAAAGCGCCGCCACTGAAGACAGCTCTCAGAGGTTGCTGATTAGAAATGACGGCACTGTCATGATTAACAGAAAGAATAGTGATGTGATAGCGGCTTTTGAACATAATATAAAAGCGTTATCAAAGAGAAAATAACTATTATGTGGCCTGTTTTTATTACCTTTGTTTTGATCTGTGGCTATAAATATATTGATAGCGACATACCATCAAAAATTGAGTTACAAAAAGCGCAAGGGTGGAATGCTTACTTTCAAGTAGCTTTAAAAGGCGGTGAGTTTTTAATCGCTGGCTTTGTCATGGCTGTATTTATTAATGTTCTATTGTATTTAGCAATGTATATTATGAATGTACCTGCATATTTGGGCGCAAAATACACTCAGTTTACATTTGCTACAGACTTGAATGGACTCAGATACGCCACTGCAAGCTTTTTCTCATGGATTGTAGTTATATCTACGGTTCTTATGAGTATAAGCCAAGCTTCAATCGCTAAAAATAGATCAGAAAACTATGCATACCGGATTAAAGCCATTAGGAATAATGCGAAAAAAGATTCTGTAAATGAATTATTACTAGAATCCTTGGAGTGCGGTCTTCTTGTTATGGTTACTCTCAAATCTCGAAAGGTGTATGTTGGAATGGTTGATGAAGCGAAGTTTTACAATTTCCATACCCATTCAGATGCAATGGTATCAATTATACCATTTATAAGTGGATACCGTGATAAAGACAGCTTATCTTTTACGGTCGAGCATAATTATACGGATATTTATAGTGGAAAAGATATAACATTAAACTCTGAACCATTATCAGTATATCAATTCCGACATATATTACCGATAGACCAAATAGAATCTTTTTCTTTATTTGATGTAGATACTTATATATCGTTTGAAGAAAAGCATAGTAAGCATCCATTTGTGGAAAACAGTAATAATAATGATGAGGCTGCTGTTTAATGCGGCCTTTTTCTTATCTGCCAAGTGAAATGATGTGATTTTTCACTTGGCATGATATCAATGGGACTGTTTATTATATTGGCAATACGTATTTATATGGTTTTTATTTTTTTTCCTCCAGAGGAGAATGCCGAGACTCTATTATAACATCGACACGAAACTCTCCAGAGTTATCGTAATATACACCGGGTGTATCAGAGAACAGAAGTACTAATTCACCATCTACGGGAACCGTTTTATGGAGCACGCCATTACCAATCCTATAGGTTTTGCCACCAATTTTTGCAACGAGATTGTATTCTGGATTTGTAGAGAGCGTGATGCTACCCTGAGGTGCGGATATCATATTATTTTCTTTGCCGTATCTCACCCATCCGTTAGCGACAATAGATATGATGTCTCCTTGTTTGAGAATAAGTCCTGTGGATTTACCGTTTTCAGCGTTAGCTGGAACATTTCCAGACCAATTAGACATAGTATTACCTCTGAAATTATGTTTTATGGAAATAAATTTTGCCAAAGATGCTTACATATTTGACTAAAATATAATTTATTTTCTTTATGACAGGGTTTCAATGGGAAAATTAGAGTTTGTGATCTGTATCAATTACAATAATCTTTATATCGATGGTTAATTTTAATATTGTAATTTTTTCTTTCTGCGTTTTTTATAGAATATTAATTTTATGTTGGAATAATAAATTTATGGTTATCTTTGATTTTAAATGATTATAACGAATCATTAGAATAAAAGAGAATGATTCCATTTTTAATTTCTTGATCTAATTATGTCAGAAAACCAAAATTTTTCTTAATTCCCATTACGTGCATAAATTGTGTAAAATAAAATAGTTACAGTAAATTATGGATAGATAGTGTTTCTTGTATGGAGCAGTTATTTATTACCACAAAGTTGGCGTTTCACACATTGGATTGCTGTTGATTTATAAAAAAGGTATACAGGATGATCTGAGTGAATCAGAGAAGGTAGTTATTAATCGATAGGATTACGTTTATGGCTGTTGAATCATTAGGACATTTTTATTCTTAATAGGAAATCGGTTAACATTGGGATAAAATAAGTAGGGTAAGATGGTCAATATATCCGGCAATTAAATCCTCCATTATATTTACAATAACTTAATCTTTTATTGAGTTTGTAACAAAGTGTTACAAATTTCTATTTTTTGTAAATGAAAAAAATGGAAATTATTTCTTGCTATTTGATGATAATTTAATAATTATGACCGAATCTCCTTCATCTAAGTAACATGAAGGAAATTTTGACTCCTGTTCCCTTATTCAAAGGGATTAATTGATAGGAATACATTATCTGTCTTCCTGTCATTCAACTCGCTATTACCCACGGCATAAGCGGTGCTTTTTGTCGATGGTAATAAGATTTTTATTGCCTTAATTCTTGGGTAAAGAAATCAATCAGTTCCATTTTCTGGCAGGAGATTTATGTTGAAAAATATCATACGACAAGGTGACAAAACCTCTCATGGTGGTTCGGTGTTAGCCGGTGATGAGCGTTTTCAGGTTTTGGGCAAAGGGGTAGCGCGGATTAATGATCCGGTGTCCTGTCCAATGTGTGGCGGGAATCAATCCATTGCGGAAGGAACTTCGTCCGTAGTCGGAACTAATCAACAAGGGCTTGCGCTGGAAGGTATGAAAACCTCTTGTGGAGCAGTCTTGATCGCTTCGCAAACATTTTCCCAGATAAAAACCTTATAGGACAGTGTGTTATGAATAAAAAACAGTCTCTATTCCTACAAGAATTGCAATATATACGGCAATTGGCGCAGGAAGTCGCAAAAAAAAATCCGCATCTGGCAGATTTTTTATCCGAGGGCGCCGGTGATCCAGATATTGAGCGAGTGATGCA
>NZ_RCWE01000030.1 GCF_018448925.1 Photorhabdus akhurstii
GACTAATTAGTTCGTAATGAATTAACTGTTGTTCACTCTTCAAGACTTTAAAACGTATTTTTTTGTGATACGGTCTTGTGAGTGCCCACACAGATTGTCTGATTAATTGTTAAAGAGCAGGCTGAATTAAAATTTAACATTCTCGTTCAGCCGGGCTGCGTATACTACGCTGTTCACCCGCAGAGTCAAGCGCTTATTGGCTTTCTCTCTGCCTGACCTCACAATGTTTATCAGCGTTGTGTCGGTCAGTGGTGGCGCATTATAGGGAATTCTTTGACGCTGGCAAGCGTTTAATTGCAAAAAAAATTCATCTGAACGCCAATTAAGCAAAAACAGGGCTAAATTGCGATTTAATGCGCAAAATGATAAAAAAAGAGGCAGTTTTCTGCCCCTTATCTCTCGTCAACCTTACTCTCGCGTTAAATATCAAGTTATTGCTTTGCGACGATATGGCTATTTTCCACATCCAGAGTAACTAGTTTTCCTGGCAATAGTTGGCCGGAAAGTATTTTTTGAGCTAATGGATTTTCGATCTCCTGCTGGATAGCTCGCTTCAATGGCCGTGCTCCGTAAACAGGATCGAACCCTGCTTCCGCCAACATGTCCAACGCTTGCTGAGTAATCGTCACCTGATAACCACGTTCTTCCAGACGCTTGTACAAACGTTGCAATTGGATATCTGCAATCGCTGATAAGTGACTACGCCCTAATGGATGGAACACAACAGCTTCATCAATACGGTTAATAAATTCAGGTCTGAAATGATGGCTAACAATTCCCATCACCATATCTTTCATTTCACCATAATTCAGATCACCAAAACGCTCTTGGATCATGTCCGACCCAAGATTAGACGTCATGATGACAACCGTGTTGCGGAAATCGACGGTACGACCTTGCCCATCAGTCAACCGACCATCATCCAGCACCTGCAATAAGATATTGAATACATCCGAGTGCGCTTTTTCCACTTCATCAAGCAGAATAACGGAGTAAGGTCGACGACGAACCGCTTCTGTTAGATAACCACCTTCTTCATAACCAACATACCCCGGCGGCGCTCCTACCAACCTTGATACGGTATGTTTTTCCATAAATTCAGACATATCGATACGCACCATTGCATCATCGCTGTCAAACAGGAAATTCGCTAACGCCTTGCACAACTCAGTTTTCCCAACACCGGTTGGGCCAAGGAACAGGAATGAGCCAATCGGACGATTTGGATCAGCTAATCCAGCTCGGCTACGGCGAATCGCATTAGATACTGCATTGACTGCCTCATCCTGACCAATGACACGTTTATGCAGCTCTTGCTCCATGCGCAACAGTTTGTCTTTTTCACTCTCCAGCATTCTGGCAACCGGAATACCTGTCCAACGAGCAAGAATTTCTGCAATTTCCGCATCGGTAACTTTGTTACGAAGCAGTTTCATATGCTTACTTTCAGCTTGTGTGGCTGCGGCAAGCTGTTTTTCCAATCCAGGTATTTTCCCATATTGAATTTCAGACATCTTCGCTAAATCACCACTGCGGCGTGCCTGTTCTAGGCTGATACGGGCATTTTCCAATTCTGCTTTTATGTGCTGAGTACCGGTCAGTGCGGCTTTCTCAGCTTTCCACTCTTCTTCCAGTTCAGAATATTCGCGTTCTTTTACGATCAGCTCTTCATTAAGCATTTCAAGCCGTTTTTTACTGGCATCATCAGACTCTTTTTTCAGCGCCTGCTGTTCCAACTTCAATTGGATAACCCGACGCTCCAGACGGTCCAGCGCTTCCGGTTTTGAATCCATTTGCATACGTAAACTGGCGCCCGCTTCATCGATCAAATCGATAGCTTTATCCGGCAACATACGGTCTGAGATATAACGGTGAGATAATGTTGCTGCCGCGACAATTGCAGGGTCGGTAATTTGTACATGATGATGTAATTCATAACGTTCTTTCAGACCGCGCAAAATAGCGATAGTGTCCTCTACGGAAGGTTCTGCGACATAGACTTTTTGAAAACGGCGTTCCAGCGCTGCATCTTTTTCAATGTATTGACGATATTCATCCAGTGTTGTTGCCCCAACACAGTGAAGTTCGCCACGGGCCAAGGCTGGTTTTAACATGTTGCCGGCATCCATTGCCCCATCAGCCTTACCCGCACCAACCATAGTATGCAATTCGTCAATAAACAGAATGACATTGCCTTCCTGTTTAGAAAGGTCGTTCAGCACACCTTTCAAACGCTCTTCGAATTCACCACGATATTTAGCCCCTGCTAATAGCGCTCCCATATCCAGAGAAAGGACGCGCTTATTTTTAAGCCCCTCAGGAACTTCACCATTAATGATTCGTTGAGCAAGCCCTTCAACAATGGCCGTTTTACCGACCCCGGGCTCACCAATTAAGACCGGATTATTTTTGGTACGGCGTTGTAATACCTGAATAGTGCGGCGAATTTCTTCATCACGGCCAATCACCGGATCAAGTTTGCCTTGTTCAGCACGTTCAGTCAGATCAATAGTATATTTTTTCAGGGCTTGGCGTTGATCTTCCGCTCCCTGATCATCAACTTTTTCACCACCACGCATTTGTTCTATTGCCTTAGTGATTTTTTCTTTTGTTGCGCCGACAGCTCTCAATATGTCACTTAATGTGCCACGTTCTTCCAATGCTGCCAGAACAAATAATTCAGAGGAGATAAAATTATCCCCGGCTTTTTGCGCTAATTTGTCGCACAGATTTAAATGGCGAACTAAGTCATTGGATGGTTGTACATCACCACCAACACCCTGTACCCGCGGCAAACGTTCTAAAGCCAGCTCAAGCTGATTGCTGACACGGCCCGCATCGATTCCAATTGACGTTAATAATGGGCGAATAGAGCCACCCTCTTGCTTTAACAGTGAACTCATTAAGTGAATTGGTTCGATGAACTGATTATCATGCCCAAGTGCAAGGGACTGGGCGTCAGCGAGAGCAAGCTGGAATTTATTAGTAAGACGATCCAGACGCATAACACCTCCAATACTGTTCAGAATGTTGCTACTGGAGATTAAATGAGGCCATTCCTCAAATATTCAAGGTTATTCTGAAAAGCAAATTGTGAGATATTCTCTTATGCGCCAACGGATCGCCCTACGAGATAGGTTATATCAGCCAGATTAAAGTTGCCATACGTCCGGTGATCCCATCACGCCGATAAGAGAAAAATTTCTCTTTATTAGTGACAGTACACTCACTCCCGCCAAAAATCGCATTCACACCAACAGATTGCAATTTTAGTTTTGCCAACAAATAGATATCCGCTAAATACTTTTCGCCAAAAGGTATAAAAGCTTGACTCAAATCAGCATGCTGGCTAGTGAACGCTTGCAAAACTCCATTGCCGACTTCAAATTTTTTCGCGCCAATCGCCGGCCCTAACCAAGCTTGGATCTGATGAGGTTTAGCGTTAAATTGAGCGATAGTGTTTTCCAGTACGCCAGCGCATAAACCTCGCCACCCCGCATGGGCGGCGGCAACCTCATCACCGGCAGAACTGCAAAATAGTACAGGCAGGCAATCCGCCGTCATCACAGCACAAACCTGCCCAGGAATATTGGTATAAACAGCATCAGCTCTCTTATCTTCCAGCGGCTGACCATTGAGTCTCACAACGCGCGTACCATGAACCTGCTCTAGCCAGACCGGCGGCTGAGGCAGTTCTGCCATTTCCGCTAAAATATGCCTGTTTTGTTCTACAACATCAGGTTTATCACCAACATGCGTGCCCAGATTCAGGCTATCGTAAGGCGATAAGCTCATTCCCCCTAAACGGGTAGAACTACAGGCTTTTACTGTCGTCGGCTGCGGCCAGTTTGGAAAAATAAGCGAGGTCATTTACCAATCCATTTCGTCTTTAAACGCTTCTGCATCTGCTTTTAATGCCTTAACCAGCATCACCATATCTTCGGGTAATTCAGCGTGCCACTCCATTTCAATGCCGGTTATCGGATGATAAAGGCGCAGCATCGTAGCGTGCAATGCCTGACGATCAAAGTTACGCATTACCTCGCGAAATTCATCAGAAGCCCCTTTCAAAGGACGAGGACGACCGCCATACAAAGGATCGCCTACCAATGGGTGACTGATATGGGCCATGTGAACACGTATCTGGTGTGTTCTGCCTGTTTCCAGTCTGAGGCGTAGACGAGTATGCGCCCTAAAATGTTCCATTACCCGATAATGGGTAATAGCCGGTTTTCCCATTGGATGCACTGCCATATGCGTTCGTTTTGTTGGGTGACGAGAAATGGGCTCTTCAACGATTCCGCCAGCCGTCATACGACCTATCGCCACCGCTTCATATTCACGGGTAATTTCGCGTAGTTGGAGTGATTCGACTAAACGTGTTTGAGCGGGAACCGTTTTAGCAATGACCATCAGCCCTGTCGTATCTTTATCAAGACGGTGAACAATGCCCGCCCGAGGAACATCGGCAATTTCAGGATAGCGATATAACAGCGCATTCAATACCGTACCGTCTGGATTTCCTGCCCCCGGATGGACGACCAAATCACGCGATTTGTTTATGACTAGAATGTCATCATCTTCATAGACAATATTTAACGCAATATTCTGAGGTTCCCAACGCGCATCTTCTTCAATGATGGCATCAATGACAATTTCTTCACCTCCCAGCACTTTTTCTTTTGGCTTATTGATTAATTTGCCATTAACCTGAACTCTGTCATCCAAGATCCAATCTTTTATGCGTGATCTTGAATAATCAGGGAACAATTCAGCCAAAGCCTGATCTAAACGTTGGCCGAGCTGAGATTCGGCGACTGTTGTATTAAGTCGAATTTGTTGTGCCATATATTGTTTCTACACTTACGTTGAGTTTTGACGGCAGAGCCGTTTAATTTAATATAGTGTGCTATTGTAACTCGATCTTTTGCCGGGAGCTTCATGGATAGTCTCCCAGAAAACACTCAGAGGATAATCAACACGTGATGATACGCATAAAATATCTGGTGGCGGCAGCCACATTGAGCCTGGTACTTTCCGGGTGCGCTGGTAATAAAAATGCTGTCCCCGACAGCCCGCCCGCGGAAATTTACTCTAAGGGTCAGGAAAAGCTGCAAAATGGTAGCTATGGAGATGCGATCAAGCAATTGGAAACCCTCGATAATCGCTATCCATTCGGCCCCTATTCACAGCAAGTACAACTCGATCTGATTTATGCTTATTATAAATCCTCTGACTTGCCAATGGCGCTTGCTTCCATTGACCGCTTCATACGCCTGAATCCAACTCACCCCAACATTGATTATGTTCTGTATATGCGAGGGTTAACTTCACAAGCTCTAGATAACAGTCTATTGCAGAGTTTCTTCGGCATTGACCGCTCAGATCGTGATCCTGAACACGCCAGGGTAGCATTCAAGGATTTTAGCCAATTAGTACGCTATCATCCTAACAGCCTGTATACCGCCGATGCCATTAAGCGTTTAATGTTTATCAAAGAGCGCCTGGCAAAGTATGAACTTTCTGTGGTGGAATATTATAACAAACGCGGCGCCTATGTCGCGGTGGTAAATCGGGTTGAGCAAATGTTACGTGATTACCCTGATACACAGCCAACTCTCGCAGCATTGCCTTACATGAAAAAAGCTTATACACATTTGGGTTTAGCAGCTCAGGCAGATAAAGTAGCAAAACTCATTGCTGCTAATCCTGTATAAAAAAGCAGATGATAAAACAGCGGCTGACACCGCTGTTTTATTTTTACTTGTCAAATCCAAAAAACGCTTATCCATTAGGAGAATAAAAGACTCAACTTGTCAATAGTGTCTCATTAGCTTCAATCCTGCAATAGATATTCTTTGTATTTTTATCATTAATCACAATTACTTCAACTAGTTGCCTCATGTCTGGTTAAAAGTGATTTAGATCACCTTTTTCATGAAAAAGAAATGTATTCTGAAATTATTGAAGGTGGATAATCAATAATGAGAGGTAACTATATGATAGTGAATATTACCAGCAAACAAATGGAGATTACCCCGGCAATTCGCAACCACGTAGAAAAACGTCTGAACAAACTAAATAAATGGCAAGTAAATCTGATAAATCCTCATATTATTCTATCAAAAGGGCCTCAAATTTTTAGGGCTGATGCAACCATAAGTATACCGAATGGTATGCTAGTCGCCGGTGCGAAACATGAAGATATGTATATTGCTATCAATGAATTATTAACAAAATTGGAGCGCCAACTGAATAAAGTACAGCATAAGGGAGAAGCACGCCGTACTGACAACAGTGTTAAAGAATTAAACCTTAACCTAGAAGCACAACCAGAAACAGAACCAGAAATATCACAATAGAATAACAATGACTTGTCTCTGACGCGTCCAATTTGGGCGCGTTTTTTGTTGACAGAAACAACAACATAAGGTTAATTAACGAAAATTACCGTAACCCCTTATCCAGTGCGGACGGCTGCCGATGAAATGGAAAGCAAGCAATGGAAAGCTTTGCCCAGTTGGGTAAAGATCGGTCACATAAACTATGAATATGAGAATATAATGAATACAAACCTGTTTTTCTCTTCTTTCTTTTTTACCTTCCCTTGAGGGAGGCTTTCGTCGTTGAAAAAAGAGTGAGAAGACGAACAGCAAGCCTCCCCATCGGGAGGCTTTTTTCTGTCTATTGCAAACCTATTATTATCAGAATGTGAATAACCCATTAGGAACCCATTTATGGATCAAAATAATTTGCTGAAAATACGGGAAAAAGTCAGCGAACTTGATTTAAAGTTACTGATTTTACTAGCAGAGCGTCGCCAATTAGCTTTTAATATCGCACAAACTAAGTTAAAGGATAATCGCCCTATCAGAGACAAGGATCGCGAACGAGAACTATTAGATGTCCTAATTAAAAAAGGGAAAAACTACGGGCTTGATGGCTTTTATATTTCGCGTCTCTTTCAGATGATCATTGAAGATTCCGTACTCACTCAACAAGCATTATTGCAGCAACACCTAAATCAAACCCCCCAAGATTCAGCGCGTATTGCATTCCTCGGTCCTAGAGGTTCCTACTCTCATATCGCAGCCCGCCAATATACCGCACGCCATTTCAATCAATTAATTGAATGTAGCTGTCATAAGTTCCAGGATATCTTCTCCCTGGTTGAAACAGGCCAAGCGGATTACGGAATGTTACCCATTGAAAATACCAGCTCTGGTTCCATCAATGATGTTTATGATTTGTTGCAACATACCAATTTATCAATTGTGGGAGAAATAACCCTTCCTATCGACCATTGCCTACTCGTTGCAAGAGACACAACACTATCGGAGATCAAAACGGTTTACAGTCACCCTCAACCATTCCAACAATGCAGCCAATATATTAATCAATTCCCACATTGGAAAATTACATATTGCGAAAGCACTGCCGCAGCGATGCAAAAAGTCGCTGAACAGAACTCACCAGAAATTGCAGCTTTAGGTAGTGAAGCGGGCGGCGCACTTTATCAGTTACAAGTTCTGGAACAGAATCTAGCCAATCAATCACATAATATTACTCGTTTTATTATTGTTGCCCGTCAACCTATTGAAGTTGCAGAACAGGTACCAGCCAAAACGACATTTATTATGGCAACCGGACAGCAGGCAGGCGCGCTGGTAGATGCGTTAATGGTGCTGAAAAAACATAATATTATTATGAGTAAACTGGAATCTCGCCCGATTAACGGGAATCCGTGGGAAGAGATGTTTTATATTGATGTCCAAGCTAATATTCGTTCAATTAATATGCAACACGTCCTGAAAGCATTGGCGAAAATCACTCATTCATTAAAGGTATTAGGATGTTATCCAACAGAAAGTGTGGTGCCGGTTAATCCTTCCTGATTAAAAAGAGCCGGGTATTAAAATATCCGGTTCAGATTATTGGCTTTCAACATTTTTATTATCAATGAGAAAATTTTTACTGCCTTTAACCTCTCGGTTTAAGGCTTTTTATTTATTTCGTAAATCCAGACTTTATCAGCTTAAATACGTTTTATCTGAATGTGACAAAACCGGCGTTAATAAAAATCACGTTTTATCTGTCGCCACGGTTTTAAAGCCTGGAAAAAACCGCAAGCATATCGTGAAAAAGAAGGCAAAAACTTTAATCATTAAAGGTAAAACAGAAATGATTAAAGCTTTTTTAAAGCAAGTAAAAAATCCGGTGTTATACTGACACCGGAAGAGAAAACATCAGAAAAGACAAGTTTTAAATTTATTAACAAGGTGAAAAAATGACAACATTAACCACAGAACAAGAATATTCGATTATATCAAAACATTTATCAAGAATATCCACATTAAGAAGATTTGCTCAAACAAAAGATGTTGAATGGTTAGAAGATGTTTACAAATCACTAGAGACAATCATGCAAGACAACAAAGAAACCTTCAGATTAATGAATTTAGAAGCAGAACAAAAAGAACAAAAACGTTTAGACATATTAAGGCTGATTAAAGAAACCGGCTTTGATCTCGAGACCATTAACATACCTGTTACCATCTCTAGTTTTAAAGCTAAAAAATCAAATGCAGGAAAAGGAAAGACGAGAAAACCTAAGTATCAGTTTAATGAAAATGGAGAAGTTAAATACTGGTCAGGAAACGGGAAAAAACCATCAAGTTTACAAAAACTACTCAATGAAGGTCATTCATTAAATGAATTTTTAATTCAAAAATAAAACTCCTCAGAATGAGAATAGCCTCACAGGTTTATCATCTGTTTAATACTATTTACTTTCCTTTTTTGCTTGCATTCGCTTTTTGGGGCGATCGCAAGCGCCTTTTTATGGGCGATTAACTCGGTTATTAATTAAAAAAGTGTAAAAAAACGGGCACCCATTAATGCCAAATTTTTAAAAGGTAAAGATCATCTAAAAACAGCTTACTCCCCGCTTATTCATCAGCGATACTATATCCCAATTATTTTACGAAACAGGTTATAAAAATAACGCAATAAAAAAGGGGTAAAACGGTTAATCTGTCAGGATTTAAGCCCTGAAAATAGAGTTGATTATCTAAAAGAATATCTTTACATCGTTAGGCCATTTACTGGCTGATTTAAGAAAAAATAAAGGGTAATGACTGATAAAAACCTCTCAAGATTGTCAATAAAAACGGAGTCAGTAAAGATAAAGCAAGGATGATTAACATTCGTTAAATATAAAACACGATATCCCATTGTGATTAAACCTAATAAAAAACAGGTGTAAAAAAAGATAAAAATAGTGTTAAAACCTTATACCGATTAAACCCAGAAGCTAAACCATGACTTTTAATAACAATTTAAAAATTGCCCATCGTAAAACCATCAGTGAAAAATAAGCAATAAAAATCGGTTTTGTTAATGCTTAAAGCGGATATGATTAATGCTTATTGAGCGTAAAACACCACATAATACCATGATGGTTAAACTTTAATAAAACAAGGCATTAAAAGAGGGGAAAACAACTGTTAAAACCTGTACTATCTCAGCTTTAACAATTACCGGTTATTTATAATGTATCTGTCAGATTAAATCCGGTTCAGCTTTTTTCCCCAGATTCATTTACCATCTAAAAAGCAGACGTTAAAAGGGGTAAAAATACGATTAAAACCGTATGCCATTAAATCCAGAAACTAAAACCATGACTTTTAATAACAACTTTAAAACCGCCCATCGTAAAACCATCAGTGAAAAATAAGCAATGAAAATCGATTTTGTTAATGTTTAAAACGAATATGATTAATGCTCATTAAGCGTAAAAAACGACATACCATGATGGTTAAACTTAATAAAAAAGGCATTAAAGGGGATAAAAACACGATTAAAACTTTATACCAATTAAATCCAGAAGTTAAAACTTAAAACCATGACTTTTAATAATCACTTGAAAACCACCTATCATAAAACTATCAGTAAGAAATAAAAACCGGTTTTGTTAATGTTTAAAACGAAGATGATTAATACTCATTAAACGTAAAACCACATACCATGATGGTTAAACTTTAATAAAAAAGGCATTAAAAAAGGGAAAACAACTGTTAAAACCTGTACTATCTCAGCTTTAACAATTACCGGTTATTTATAAGGTATCTGTCAGATTAAATCCGGTTCAGCTTTTTTTCCCCAGATTCATTTACCATCTAAAAAGCAGGTATTAAAGGAGGTAAAAACATGATTAAAACCGTATACCGATTAAACCCAGAAGTTAACACCATGACTTTTAATAACAACTTAAAAACTGCCCATCGTAAAACCATCAGTAAAAAATAAGAAATAAAAACCGGTTTTGTTAATGTTTAAAACGAAGATGATTAATACTCATTAAACGTAAAACCACATACCATGATGGTTAAACTTAGTAAAAAACAGGTGTAAAAAAGGGGTAAAACATGGTTAAAACTCTATACCGATTAAACCCAGAAGTTAACACCATGACTTTTAATAACAGCTTGAAAACTGCCCATCATAAAACTATCAGTAAAAAATAAGAAATAAAAACTAGCTTTATCAATGCTTACATACCTCGAAAAAAAAGATAAATAAAAATATGAATAGGTTTATCCGTTTACCAGAAAATATATCTCCCCAAAAACCATCTTTAATAACGTTTTCAACCGGTGAATAACCTTTTCCTAAACCAGTTAAATAATTCGATGATAAAAAACCCGCGTAACAAAACCCGTAAATAAATAATTTAACCAAATAATAACTCAGCTATTTTCAGCATTATTATATTGCACATCTACCATGTAAAACTACGATACCTTAAATACGCCAGTTTAAACTTGCTTTACACGTCTTTAATCCGTCCAATAGCATTACTTTTCTATGGTTTAATTTAAACTACGCCTCTATTTTATGCCTTTAATGTGATCTAATCCGCAAAGCCTTTCACCCTCATTAATACCATTAAACTTGTCAGCAATTTGAACAAGGTATTGTCATATCCGGTTCTTTTTATACCCGTTATCTTTCAAGTTTCCTCTTTGTTGGCTGCGCTCGCCCACCCCGGTCACATAGTTATCCATGCTCCCGGGGATTCACTCCCTTGCCGTCGCGATGTATCTTGAAATCCATAGGAATAGCTATTGGCGACTATCATTCGCTTGTTGAAGCAATACCCTGCTCTCTCTCATAAAATGAGGCGCATAATCACCAAACCATTCACTAACATCTTCAAAACTGCTGACAAAAGCCCGTTTATCCCGGCTTTCCAATATCTCTAACGCTTGTCCAAAACTTTGGTGATAACGGCGTATAAGATCAATATTCTCTGGTGATGACATAATAATATCCGCGTAAAGCTGAGGATCTTGCGCGAACAACCGCCCAACCATGATCAATTCCAAACGGTAAATAGGGGAAGATATTGATAACAGTTGTTGTAAATCAGCGCCTTCCTGTGCGAGATGTTGCCCATAAGCAAATGTCGTGAAATGGCGCAACGCCTGAATAAAACTCATGTTTTTATCATGCTGTTCAGGACTCATTTGATGCAAGCAAGCCCCCCAAATCAACAACTGTTCTAAAAACCATTGATAAGCTTCCTCTTGACGTCCGTCACAGTAAACAACAACTTGTTTTACCAAACTACCGACATCCGGCCCAAACATAGGATGTAATCCCAATACTGGGCCTTTATGCACTTCAAGCATAGCTTGTAATGGCTGCTGTTTAACGGACGCCAAATCCACCAAAATGCAATGGTCAGGTAATGGCGGTAAACGGCGAATAATCTCTTCTGTCAAATGAATAGGCACGCTGATAATCACCATACCCACTCCCGCCAGAATCTGCTCCGCGTCAGGCCAATCTTGTGGTTCCAGATTTCTGACTTCATAACCAGACAATGTTAATAAGCGGCCAAACAGTTTCCCCATTTTGCCTAAGCCACCAACAATGACTATCGGCCCCAATTGAGGGCAAAGCGTTTTAAACCCTTTGTTATTTTCACTGGTGTAGGACTCCCGCATAATACGGCGCAGAATATCTTCAATTAAATCAGGTGGAACACCAAACTCTTCGGCCTCCTGCCGACGTGAAGCGAGCATCGCCATTTCTCTGTCAGGCGCATAAATTGACAACCCATTCTGGCTTTTTACCTCACCAATCTCTGCAACCAATTCCAGACGCTTTGCCAGTAAGCCCAGCAAAGCTTTATCCACTTCATCAATCTTATCTCGCAATTGAGATAATTCAGCCGCCATATTTATTATCCCGCTTTTTTCAGTACTGTCATTCTTTGCGACAATTGCCTGCTAAGTTGCTGATGTAATTTTCTTAGAATTGCCTCTGTCGTCTGCCAACTAATACATGCGTCAGTCACTGATACGCCATATTTCATTTCACTACGCGGTTGTTCAGAAGATTGATTACCCTCATTAATGTTGCTTTCCAACATAATGCCAGTAATAGATCGATTCCCTGAAATGATCTGATCCGCAACAGAATCCACAACCAAACTTTGGCGACGAAAATCCTTATTAGAGTTACCATGACTACAATCAATCATCAAGGATGGCAATAATCCAGATTGAATCATTTGCTGTTCACATTCCATTACATGTTGGGCGCTGTAATTAGGGGTCTTACCGCCACGTAAGATAATATGTCCATTCGGGTTTCCTTGCGTTTGTAATAAACACACCTGCCCCGACTGATTTATTCCCATAAAACGGTGTGGCATAGCGGCGGCACACATCGCATTAATTGCCGTGCTCAAGCTACCATCAGTCCCATTTTTAAAACCAACAGGCATAGATAAACCTGAGGCCATTTCTCGGTGTGTCTGAGATTCCGTGGTTCTCGCGCCAATTGCAGACCAACTGAATAAATCCCCCAAATATTGGGGACTATTCGGATCTAAAGCCTCTGTCGCAAGAGGTAATCCCATTTTAACCAAACTAAGTAGTAAGCGACGAGCAATATGCAGGCCAGCCTCCACATCAAATGAACCATCCATGAATGGATCATTAATAAGACCTTTCCAACCCACTGTTGTACGAGGTTTTTCAAAATAGACACGCATGACGATGTACAAGCTATCACTCAATTCAGCAGAAAGGGCGGCCAAACGGTGAGCATAATCCAAAGCCGCGTCTACGTCATGAATAGAACAAGGACCACAGACTACCAGCAAACGGGGATCACGGAGCTGAACAATGTCAGCAATGGTTTTACGCGCGTTTGCAATAGCATGCAGATCATCATCACTCAGTGGATATTGTTGCTTTAATTCTTTTGGAGTGATAAGAATTTGCTCACCACTGATGTGAACGTTATTAAGTACATCTCTTTGCATGAACATGTCGATTTTCTCCTCAAATTATCATTCTGTACTCATTTGTTTTTATGCATTTGACTAATAACATATCATGCGTCGTAAAGAATACAATCCAAAAGTGTAAACAAATCTAAAACACTGTAAATTAATGTTTACAAAAAATGAAAAAGGAGTCAATTCAATGATAAATCTATTCTATAACCAATTAATAACATTAAAATTATTTCATATAGAAAAATATTAGAAATAATTATCTTAAAATAAGATTAATATCAAAACACAAGAACGAAATATTTGAGCCAATACTTTATGATTGTTAGTCCTTTATTTTTCCATTTAAAATTATTAGGTGAAAAATATATTCTTCTCACTTTCATTACTAAAAACAGATAATATCAATAATCTTATTTTATATTGTGATGAAAAAATTTATATCGCTCTTTTAAACTTAATATACTAAGGCCGGAAAATCCGGCCTCTTTATTAAAATATCCGTTACAAAGCTTGCTGTAAAAAAGCAATTAACTCCTGATTAACTTTATGGGGTTGCTCTAATGTGGAAATATGCCCTGCATCCTGGATAATAATATGATCACAGTGCAATATTTCAGCCATCAAATAACCCTCCAGAGGCGGGCGAGGCGTATCTTGTTCGCCAGTAATAACAATCGAGGGAATATCCAGTTTTTCCAATAAATGAGTTCTATCTTCACGCCCAAATATTATTCTACCTAACGGAACAACACTATTACGCAATGTTTCCGCAGGAATGGCTACCAGACGCTGAGTTAATTCATCAACTAAATGCTGAGCCGGTTGTTGGCTAAAGAAGGCGGGCACTATCAGCTGTTGCAAAATAGATTGAGGAATTGCGCCAGCCTGCTCTATCGCATCCAACATGGCAAAGTATTTTGTATAAGTCACCTCAGGTTCTAATCCGACAAAGGTATCCATCAAAACCAGTGCCTTAACTCTGTCCGGCGCCATCTCTACCAACTCAATTCCCCACATACCGCCAGCGGATAATCCAATGATAGCGAACTCTTTAATGCCAAGTTGATCCATCAACGCCAGGTAATCCCGAGCTAAATCAGCTAAAGTACTGTGTTGTTCTGGTAGCTCTCCCGAATTTCCATGTCCCCAGAGATCAGGAACAATCACCCGGTATTTTTTACTTAAAGCCTCGATCTGAGGCGCCCACATAGTAGAATCAAACAAATAACTATGCCCTAGTAATAACGGGAAACCTTCACCTTCATCTCGGTAAGCCATTGTTTTGTTGTGTATTTTAAAAGTTTTCAAAGCAAATCCTTATCGTCAGTTAATCACGTCTGAAATTATTCTAAGACTCTCAAAATAATTGTCTTTAAGATTATTACAATCTGATAATAATGTATTGCCGAATCATTTATCGATGAGTAAAAATCCTCCTTCATAAAAGGGGACATTGATTTCACCCCAGAGGGACGTAATAAAAGATCCTCCAAAAAACTCGCCCGTATTCAACCTGTTTCTTCATTACAATAAACCAAATTGATGACCACGCCCACAAAACGTGGTTTTAAATCGGGGATAAAAAAAAAGAGGCCAGCAATTGCTGACCTCTTTTAATGATAACTTTCGGATGTAACGAAAGCGTATTATTTGCTGTTCAGACGCTCTTTAATACGAGCGGCTTTACCAGAACGCTCACGCAGATAGTACAATTTAGCTCTACGAACAGCACCACGACGTTTAACGTTAATGCTGTCTACGACTGGGGAGTGAGTCTGGAATACACGCTCAACACCTTCGCCGTTAGAAACTTTGCGAACAGTGAATGCAGAGTGCAGACCGCGGTTACGGATAGCGATAACCACGCCCTCGAATGCCTGCAGACGTTTCTTAGCACCTTCTACGACCCATACCTTAACTTCCACGGTGTCACCCGGACGGAATGAAGGTACGTCTTGCTTCATCTGCTCTTGTTCAAGTTGTTTAATAATGTTGCTCATAATAATTCTCTTACCCTAGGTAAACTGATATATCAGAGACATTCCCTTCGGGGATATGTCTGGATTAATTAGTTGCTTCAGCTAGATGTTCCCGTTGGAACTCTATTAGCAATATCCTTTGCTCGTCAGTCAGAGCTAGGTTTTCCAGAAGTTCAGGTCTTCTAAGCCAGGTCCGGCCAAGCGATTGTTTCAGCCGCCAGCGATTAATTTCAGCATGATTTCCAGACAGCAACACTGGTGGAACTTCCATACCATCTAATACCTCCGGGCGAGTATAGTGCGGACAATCCAGCAATCCATCAGCAAAAGAGTCCTCTTCCGCCGATGCCTGACGCCCCAGAACACCCGGTATGAACCGAGAAACGGAGTCGATCATCGTCATTGCAGGGATTTCACCACCGCTGAGTACGTAATCACCGATAGACCACTCTTCGTCAATCTCGGTTTGGATTACCCGCTCATCTATCCCTTCATAGCGGCCGCAAATCAAAATCAGTTTTTCATTTGTTGCCAGCTCACAAACCCCTTGTTGGTTGAGTTTGCGTCCCTGAGGTGAAAGATAAATCACTTTTGCGCCTTCGCCTGCCGCAGTTTTTGCTGCATGAATGGCTTCCCGTAAAGGCTGAACCATCATCAACATGCCTGGACCACCGCCATAAGGTCGATCGTCAACGGTACGATGCCGGTCATAGGTAAAATCCCGTGGATTCCAGCATTCAATACTTAACAGGCCATTTTTCACTGCCCGGCCAGTTACCCCATAATCGGTTATTGCGCGGAACATTTCAGGAAACAGGCTAATAACCCCAATCCACATTATCGCGTCCCACTCATTTCAACCGCTTATAACCGGAGTTTAAAAACCAGGATCCCAATCTACTTCAATGGTTTTAGTAGCGAGATCGACTTTCTTGATAACCTGCCCATCAAGAAACGGAATTAGCCGTTCCTTGATACCGAATGCATCTTTCAGGTTTGCTTTAATTACCATTACGTCGTTAGAACCAGTTTCCATCATGTCATTGACAGTCCCCAAGTTATAACCCGCGGTGTTGATTACCTGGCAGCCTATTAAGTCTTTCCAGTAGTAATCACCCGCATCCAGCTCTGGCAATTGTTCTGAATCTACAATAATTTCGCAATTAGTCAGTAAATTCGCAGCATCCAGATCATCAATACCTTTGATTTTGATGATCATATCCTGATTGTGGTGTTTCCAGGCTTCCAGTTCGATGTGTTGCCACCGACCTGCCCGTTGAATAAACCACGGTTGATACTCAAAAATGTCTTCGGCATGTTCGGTGGAAGAAAAAACTCTGAGCCAACCACGAATACCATAAGTTGAACCTAGTTTTCCCAATACAATTGGGTTTACAGGCGGTTCAAAACAGGTTTGCTTGCTCATAGTTACCACCGCGACAGATTAAGCTGCTTTTTTGGCGTCTTTGATCAGTGTAGAAACACGATCAGACACAGTTGCACCCAGACCAATCCAATGTTCGATACGGTCCAGATCTAAACGCAGTGCTTCTGCTTTCCCTGTTGCAATAGGGTTGAAGAAGCCAACACGCTCGATAAAGCGACCATCACGCGGGCTGCGGCTATCGGTCACGACTACTTGGTAAAACGGACGCTTTTTGGCGCCGCCACGAGCTAAACGAATTGTTACCATAACATCCTCATTAGTTAACAAAACAACCAGACTTCATCGAGGAACGAAGTCCGGTTGTCAGATAAAAAGCCCGAAAAGTTTACTCACTTTGGCGCAAAAAGCAATCCAAAGTGGATATTCTTCGAGACTTTATCGATTAACGGCCCATAAATCCGGGTGGCATCATGCCTTTCATACCACGCATCATTTTTGCCAAGCCGCCTTTTTTCATCTTTTTCATCATGCGCTGCATTTCGTCGAATTGTTTAAGCAAGCGGTTAACATCTTGAACCTGAGTGCCTGAACCATTGGCAATACGACGTTTACGAGAGCCTTTAATTATTTCCGGTTTTTGCCGCTCTTTACGTGTCATGGAATTGATAATCGCTTCCATTTTCACCAGAATTTTATCGTCCATCTGGGATTTCACTGCATCTGGCACTTGAGACATTCCCGGCATTTTGCTTAACATGCTGGCCATTCCCCCCATGTTACGCATCTGCTTTAGCTGATCTAGAAAGTCATTTAAATCGAAGCCGTCACCTTTCTTTAATTTAGAAGCCAGCTTTTCAGCCTGGGTGCGATCGACTTTACTTTCAATCTCTTCAATAAGAGAAATGACATCGCCCATTCCAAGGATGCGAGAGGCAATACGATCCGGGTGAAACGGCTCCAACGCATCCGTTTTTTCACCAACACCCAAGAATTTAATCGGCTTACCGGTAATATGACGAATAGATAGCGCAGCACCGCCACGAGCATCACCATCGACTTTGGTTAACACCACACCGGTCAGCGGCAATGCTTCATTGAAAGCTTTCGCGGTATTAGCCGCATCCTGCCCCGTCATCGCATCAACAACAAACAAGGTTTCCACTGGATTAATGGCTTTATGAACCTGTTTGATTTCATCCATCATCGCTTCGTCAACATGCAGACGACCCGCCGTATCCACCAAAAGCACATCATAGAATTTCAATTTGGCGTGCTGTACCGCTTGAGTCACGATATCAACGGGTTTTTCCTGAGCGTCAGAAGGATAGAAATCAATACCCACTGCCTGCGCTAAGGTTTCAAGCTGTTTGATAGCCGCTGGCCGATAGACGTCGGCAGATACCACCAAAACTTTTTTCTTCTGTTTTCCTTTTAGAAAGCTACCGAGCTTGGCAACGCTGGTCGTTTTACCCGCGCCTTGCAGACCCGCCATTAATACGACGGCAGGAGGCTGAGTAGAAAGATTCAGTTCACTGTTAACTTCCCCCATCGCCTTAACGAGTTCATTCTGAACAATTTTGACAAACTCCTGGCCGGGAGTAAGGCTTTTATTCACCTCGTGGCCTACCGCGCTCTCTTTAACGCACGAAATAAAATCACGCACTACAGGCAATGCAACATCAGCTTCAAGTAAAGCCATGCGAACTTCACGCAGTGTCTCTTTAATATTGTCTTCGGTCAGTCGCCCACGGCCACTGATATTGCGCAATGTGCGCGATAGTCTGTCGGTTAGATTATCAAACATTGTCTCTGCTCAATTTTTTTAAAATGGGCTACCTGTAAGGCGTATTTCGCAAATTATAACACGATGGTAAGGGATCTCTGCACAGAGATTCGCACTGATGATTAACAACGGTTGGAGGCTATCCTTGCTGGCGGTATACTTAAGCTTTAATTCAACCAAAGACTATCGCTAAAACGGCTAATGCTATGCCAGTATTTTCTATAATTTCTTTATTCGCTTATTTACTCAGCCTGGTACTGATTATTCCCAACTTACTGCGGAAATCGAAAGGATACCGCAGGCTGGCATTACTTTCTGCGATTGTCGCTTTAACTTGTCATGCCATTGCACTTAAGTATCAGATCTTCCACGTTAGCAGTGGGCAAAACCTCACTCTTCTAAACCTAGGTTCTATTGTCAGTTTACTGACTTGTATCATCATGACAATTGTTGCTTCTCATGGCCGCGCCTGGTTCCTGCTACCCATTGTCTACAGTTTTTCCATGATAAATTTGGTCCTGGCGAGTCTGATGCCAGGTGAATTCATTACCCATCTAGAGGCCAGCTTTGAATTATCTATTCATATTGGCTTAGCGCTTCTTGGTTACGCAACTTTACTTATCGCTGCATTATATGCATTACAACTTGGATGGTTGGATCATCAGCTTAAAAACAAAAAACTCTCTTTCACGCCAGATATGCCCCCATTAATGTTCATTGAACGCAAAATGTTTCATATCACTCAGGTTGGCGTAATATTGCTAACACTGACTCTCTGTACCGGCATCCTCTATATAGATAATATTTTCAGTAGCGAAAATATCCACAAAGCAATTTTGTCTATCATCGCGTGGTTTGTTTACATTGTTTTATTATGGGGCCACTACCATGATGGATGGCGCGGTAAACGCGTTATCTGGTTTAACCTGATCGGCGCATTTACTCTAACACTCGCCTATTTCGGCAATCGATTATTGCAGGAAATCATGGTTTACTAGGAGTATGATGTCCAATCAATACTTGGAAGGAATTCCGCTTTGGAGCATGTCTCAACAAGCACATTACTGATTATTTTAGTCATCATGGTCATTGTCTCAGCTTATTTCTCCGCCTCCGAGACAGGTATGATGACAATGAATCGTTATCGCTTACGTCATCTGGCAAAGCAGGGGAATCGCTCTGCCCGCAGAGTTGAAGCATTACTTCGTCATCCTGAGCAGCTTATCAGCCTGATTCTTATCGGTAATAATCTGGTTAATATTCTTGCCTCAGCACTCGCTACTATCATTGGCATGCGTCTTTATGGCGATGCCGGAGTCGCTATCGCAACCGGTATTTTGACGTTTATCGTACTGATATTTTCTGAAGTTATGCCAAAAACGATAGCCGCCCTCTATCCTGAAAGAGTCGCTTTTCCGAGCAGTTTTTTGCTCCGCCCGTTACAGAAAATCATGCTGCCGTTAGTTTGGACGCTAAATAAAATTACTTTATTGTTAATGCGTTGCCTTGGTATCAAACACCCTACTGGCTCTAATCACGCAATTAGCAAAGATGAGCTCCGCACTATTGTAAATGAATCAAATGCCAAGCTATCACAGCAACATCAGGATATGCTGACTTCAATTTTAGATCTGGAAAAAGTCACAATCGGCGACATTATGGTTCCCCGTAATGAAATTATTGGCATTGATATTAATGATGACTGGAAATCCATCATACGGCAATTAACTCATTCACCTCACGGCCGGATCGTGCTTTATCGTGATTCGCTTGATGACGCTATCGGCATGCTTCGTGTACGTGAAGCTTACCGACTGATGACAGAAAAAAAAGAGTTCACCAAAAGAAATCTGATTAAAGCAGCAGATAAAATCTATTATGTCCCAGTCAGCACACCACTTAATATCCAGTTAGTGAATTTCCAACGCAATAAGGAAAAAGCCGGGCTCATCGTTGATGAATACGGTGATATTCAAGGACTGGTCACTGTTGAAGATATCCTCGAAGAGATTGTCGGTGATTTTACAACATCCATGTCCCCTTCTCTGGCAGAAGAAGTTTCACCACAAAGCGACGGCACTATTTTGGTTGACGGGACAGCCAATATCCGCGAATTAAATAAAGCCTTTAACTGGGCATTGCCTGTTGATGGGCCACGAACGGTTAATGGTATGGTGCTTGAAGAGTTAGGAGAAATACCTGATCTTAATGTACAAGTACAAATCGGCAAATATAACTTTGAAGTACTTTCAGTGAACGATAATGTCATTAAACAAGTTCGAGTCACTCCCATTAGCCAATTTCCTGAACAAGAAGTACAAGCTATTTAAATCGCCGCGAAAAATTGACACCGCTGGAGGTATATCACCAACCTCCAACGGCAAATTCCTGTTAATACTTCATCTCAGGAACCTGAAATATTATCACTACTATGGAACTACACTTTCAATTCAGTCAGTTTTTCTTCCGGTAATGCCAACTCGTCATTCTTATTAACGAGGACGTCTGAATCAAGAATATGACGTGCAATATCCTGAGCTTCTGTCAGTGAATGCATGTGATAAGTACCGCATTGATAAATATTTAGCTCTGGGATCTGGCTCTGATCTTTCACTTTCAAGACATCAGCCATCGCCGCTTTCCATGCGTCCGCAACGCGTATTTCCGCCGGTGCGCCAATCAAGCTCATATAAAAACCTGTTCGACATCCCATTGGCGATATATCAATAATTTCAACGCCCTCACCATTGAGGTGGTTGCGCATAAAACCAGCAAACAAATGTTCAAGTGTATGAATACCCTTTTCAGGCATAACCTGTTTATTAGGTATGCAGAAACGTAAGTCGAAAACTGTGATGGTGTCGCCATGAGGCGTTTTCATAGTCTTAGCAACTCTTACGGCTGGCGCATTCATACGAGTATGGTCAACAGTAAAACTATCCAGTAAAGGCATTTCTTCATCTCCACAAAAAATTCAGATTTTTCTTCAAGCAAATGAAACTTTTTCATCTGCCACCGGTCATAAAGAATGAAAGAAGCGTTATTATTATCCCTATTCTCTAGAAAATCCCATTTGGCCACTTTTACTTGTGGCCATTTTCTTTTCTAGCATCCCGTCTGTTGCTTCAGATACTCATCAAAACTCATCGTATCCTCACGTTCCAACGCGTCTTGTCGCTCTACGGAGGCCCTGCGTTCTATAGCAAACTGTTCGTCGCTAATAACCTCATATTTTTCATTGATCAGTTGCTGATGGTATTCATCTGCCAGTTCCAGTCCAAAGCCACCAATACCCTGGCTCTTCATTTTTTCCAGCACGCGAGCCGATAAAGTCAGTGATGAATCATCAAACATAGCAATTAATTCTTCGCAAACCTTTTGATATTGTGTGCCAGAACAACTATCCAATATTGCGGCAACCCGTTTCAAGTCACTAAATAACTTTTTGCCAACTTTTGCCAACGGCTCTTCCACACTTCCACAACCAAGACCAATCATTTGCCCTGGTTTACGCCCTTCAAGGATCACTCTATCCCAGTTCTTACGGCAACAATCTAATTCATCACTGCCCATCTCAGGCGCTTCGGCAAGCACGCACCATATTAAGAATAGGTCAAGAAAACGGATTTGTGTTTCATTGACGCCAATCGCTGCAAATGGATTAATATCCAATGAACGAACTTCGATATATTCCACTCCCCCACGCTGCAACGCATCAGAAGGCGATTCATTCCCTTTTGTGACACGCTTAGGTCGGATTGGCGCATACAACTCATTTTCAATTTGTAAGACGTTGGTATTGAGCTGAATATGTTTATCGCCTTGCTTAATACCCAATTTAGCAAACTCATCAGACGGTTTGCGAATCGCTTTTTTCAACCCGTCAATATAGGTGTGTAGGTTATTAAACGTAATATTCAGATCACTTTGTGATTTATTGGTGTACCCCAGATTACTCATTCTTAGTGAAGTCGCATAAGGCAGATAACAAGTTCCATCTTCTGTCCGATCAAAAAGAAAAGAGGTTTCTCTTCCACGTAAGAACGAGGAACAAATTGCCGGAGAAGCGCCAAACAAGTATGGGATCACCCATCCAAAGCGGTAATAGTTACGGATCAAGCGGAAATAGCCATTAGAGATCTGCTCTTTACCACTCTCTGTATCTTCAATACCAGCCCAGGCGCGCCAGAACTCAATTGGCAATGAAAAATTATAATGAACCCCGGATATGGTCTGCATTAACGCGCCATAACGATTTTTTAACCCTTCACGGTATAAAGTCTTATAGCGACCAACATTCGATGTGCCATATTGAGCCAGAGTAATGTTCTCCTCCGCATCAATAAAGCATGGCATACTCAATGGCCACATTTTTTCTTTATCCAGCATACGCGCCGTGTGACGATGAATATCGCTAAGAAAAGAAATCGTATATTTTATGTCATCATTAACTGGTGTTATGAACTCCAACAATGACTCTGCAAAATCAGTAGTAATCCATTTATGCGTAAGCGCTGCACCAAGTGCTTTAGGATGTTCCGTTATGGCTAAACTACCATCGGAAGTAATACGCAATGTTTCACGTTCAACACCGCGACGAATTCCATTTAAAATTGTCGGATGCGCCTCTAGCCATGATAGAGCCTTTGATACGTCCGGGATCAATTCGACCTCCCGTAGTGTTTTAGAAGAATTTTTATAAGGGTTTACTTTATCTTAAACAAGTCAAATTGTCGCTGATTAGATATATACCCGTCATCTTTCAAGTTGCCTCTTTGTTGGCGGCACTCACTCACCCCGGTCACATAGTTTGCTATGCTCCCGGGGATTCGCTCCTTTGCCGTCGCGATGCATCTTGAAATCCATAGGGTATAGCAGCAAAAACATTTCAGCGTCATACAAAGAGCGAGTTGGTTATGTGGCAACACGGACAGCCAGAAAGGAAAAAGCCCTGCTGTTGAAGCAGGGCTTAATATGGCGCATCCAGAAGGATTCGAACCTCCGACCGCTCGGTTCGTAGCCGAGTACTCTATCCAGCTGAGCTATGGATGCGTGTTCAGTTTTTCACTCTTGGTAAAAGGCAGTGGTTACTTCGATTACCTGAATGGCGCCTCAGATGACTTCATCTCAAGGCTAAATTATGGCGCATCCAGAAGGATTCGAACCTCCGACCGCTCGGTTCGTAGCCGAGTACTCTATCCAGCTGAGCTATGGATGCGTGTTCAGTTTTTCACTCTTGGTAAAAGGCTGTAGTTGCTTCTATTACCTGAATGGTGCCTCAGATGACTTCATCTCAAGGCTAAATATGGCGCATCCAGAAGGATTCGAACCTCCGACCGCTCGGTTCGTAGCCGAGTACTCTATCCAGCTGAGCTATGGATGCGTGTTCAATTTTTCACTCTTGGTAAAAGGCAGTAGTTGCTTCTATTACCTGAATGGCGCCCCGGATGATTTCATCTTAAGGCTAAATTATGGCGCATCCAGAAGGATTCGAACCTCCGACCGCTCGGTTCGTAGCCGAGTACTCTATCCAGCTGAGCTATGGATGCGTGGGTTTAAATGGCGGTGAGAGAGGGATTCGAACCCTCGATGCAGCTCTTAACCGCATACTCCCTTAGCAGGGGAGCGCCTTCAGCCTCTCGGCCATCTCACCGTACGCTTTCTTTCGAATCGCGACTCAGAACTTTTATTTAAGCTCCTCGTCACTGCGTGGCGCACATATTACTTTCCCAGACTTATAAGTCAAACAATTTTTCTAAACCTGTGTTTATTTGAACACTTCACACACAAGATGTTTGGTTTGCCGTCAAAAAGTGTGCTTTATCAGCAGTAAATTATCACAACCTCAATTGAAGTACATACAAATCGTTATTCGCCACAATAGCATGATAGGAACATGCTGTTCTTACGATAGAAAAACAAAAAAGATGGGAAAATAGACAAGAGTTTAAGAAATTAGCAAGACCTAAAAATACCAACAGAGGTGAGATCCCTCAAAAATGGCGCCCGGTTCTGACAGAGATAGGACGCCAACTTAGAGTCAGTAAGTTGTTGGCTGAGACTTTTCGGCCTGAATCCGCTGATAAATTTCTTCACGGTGAACAGAAACTTCTTTAGGGGCATTTACACCAATACGAACTTGGTTACCTTTAACCCCCAGTACTGTAACTGTTACCTCATCGCCTATCATGAGCGTTTCACCAACTCGACGAGTCAGAATAAGCATTCTTTGCTCCTTGAAAATTTAAAAGAGTCGGGTCTTTCGGTTTCCCCGCTATTATCCATCAAACACCGTGAAAACGTAAAACAATGGTATATGCTTAAAGTATAAGCAATTTTAAGCGCATTTCCTACCTATATAGTTTAGCCAAAATAAATAAATATGCGCTTAACCTTTTAACAATTTCACAACAAGATTTCAAGGCACCACAAAAACAACGCTACGATGCCCCGTAAACTCAGGTAATACCGCTTATAGCCGCGATGCTACCCACTCTTCCACGCTATCCAAAGCAGAAGGCAATGCTTCAACATCAGAACCACCTGCCTGGGCCATATCAGGACGACCACCGCCTTTACCACCGATCTGCTGAGCTACAGAAGAAATTAACTCACCTGCTCTTATTTTAGCAGTCAGATCCTTTGTGACACCAACAATTAAGCTGACTTTATCATCACTTGTAGTGGAAAGCACAATAATCGCTGAACCTAGTTGATTTTTTAGATCATCAACCATCGTTCTCAACATCTTAGGTTCTGTATTACTTAACTGACTAACCAGCAACTTCACACCCTTCACTTCTTTCGCTTTGCTTGCTAAAGAAGAGCTCTCTTGTGCAGCCTGCTGATCTTTAAGCTGTTGAAGCTCTTTTTCCAACGCTTTGGTTCTATCCAGCGTCACCCGTACTTTTTCACTCAGGCTATGGATATCACTTTTCACTAATTGAGCAATATCTTGAAGTAAATCAACCTGTTGATGTACAGATTCTACCGCTTTTTTACCTGTAATCGCTTCGATCCTACGGATACCCGCAGCCGTTCCAGATTCAGCAATAATACGGAACAAGCCAATATCACCGGTGCGATTTGCATGAGTCCCTCCACATAATTCAGTGGAAAAATCCCCCATTGACAGTACGCGAACTTGTTCTTCATATTTTTCACCAAACAGTGCCATTGCACCTTTGGCTTTTGCTGTTTCCAGATCCATCAATTCAGTAACAACAGGTGAATTTTGACGAACTTCGGCATTAACCAAATCCTCAACCTGACGGATCTGTTCTGGTTTCATCGCTTCAAAGTGAGAAAAATCAAAGCGAAGGTATTTATCGTTAACCAGAGAGCCTTTCTGTGATACGTGCTCACCCAAAACTTGACGTAACGCAGCATGTAACAGATGGGTTGCTGAGTGATTCAAACGAATTGCATCACGACGTTCAATATCAATAACCGCATTGATGTTACGGTTTACACTTAAGGTACCTTTTTCAAGCTTACCAATATGACCAATAGCCTGACCATATTTTTGTGTATCAATAACACAAAAAGCACAATCGGCATTACTCAGAATGCCTGAGTCACCAACTTGTCCACCAGATTCAGCATAAAAAGCGGTCTTATCCAATATAACAATCGCTTCTTCACCCGCTTGAATTTGATCGACTGATTCACCATCACGGAAGATAGCAGTTACTGTTGCCTGCTGTTCGTTATGATCGTAACCAGAGAAATCACTGCGTTCATCAACTTTGATCAATTCATTATAATCGGTGCCGAAACCACTTGATTCACGAGCACGACGACGCTGATTTTCCATTGCCAGGGCAAATCCCGCTTCATCAACGCTAATATTACGCTCACGGCAAACATCAGCGGTTAAATCCACAGGGAAACCATAGGTATCATACAGACGGAAAGCCGTTTCGCCATCCAGAATATCACCGGACAGTTTTGCCAGTTCATCGTCTAACAATTGCAGACCACGTTCCAGAGTACGAGCAAACTGCTCTTCTTCTGTTTTCAAGATCTGTTCAACAATGGTTTGCTGGCGTTTAAGCTCTTCTCCCGCAGCACCCATCACGTCTATCAATGGCGCAACCAGTTTGTAGAAGAAGGTATCTTTAGCCCCCAACATGTTACCGTGACGGATAGCTCGGCGGATAATACGACGCAGAACATAACCACGGTTTTCATTAGAAGGAACAACACCATCACAAATCAAAAATGCACATGAACGAATGTGATCAGCAATAACCCGCAGAGATTTATTACTCAGATCATCTGTAGCGCCAGTGACATTAGCAACAGCAGTAATCAAATCACGGAACAGATCGATCTCATAGTTAGAATTGACGTGCTGCAATACAGCGGCGACGCGCTCCAGCCCCATCCCCGTATCTACTGATGGTTTTGGCAACGGCTCCATCGTGCCATCAGCATGACGGTTGAACTGCATAAAGACGATATTCCAGATTTCAATATATCTGTCACCATCTTCCTCCGAGCTTCCTGGCGGTCCACCCCAGATATGTTCACCATGATCATAAAAAATTTCAGTGCAAGGGCCGCAAGGACCGGTATCACCCATTTGCCAGAAGTTATCCGATGCATAAGGCGCGCCTTTGTTATCACCAATGCGGATAATTCTTTCTGTTGGTATGCCGACTTCGTTCTTCCAAATATCATAGGCTTCATCATCTGTCTGATAGACAGTCACCCATAATTTTTCTTTAGGCAAATTGAACCAATCTTTGCCCGTCAGAAGTTCCCAAGCATAATTAATAGCATCATGTTTGAAATAGTCACCAAAACTGAAATTACCGAGCATCTCAAAAAAAGTATGATGGCGTGCGGTGTAACCTACATTTTCTAAATCGTTATGTTTACCACCGGCACGAACACAACGTTGAGCAGTTGTTGCTCGGGAATAAGATCTTTTATCCTGTCCAAGAAATAGATCCTTAAACTGGTTCATCCCTGCGTTGGTAAATAGCAGTGTTGGGTCATTATTTGGCACCAAAGAACTACTTGGTACGATTTGATGCCCTTTAGTATGAAAAAAGTCGAGAAACGCTTGACGGATCTCAGCGGTGCTTTTGCTCATAATTGTCCCGAAATCAAGCTGGAAAAAACAGATTTATGAATTGGTTAGGTGGGATATTCCATCACCTACTTTCAACTCACGAATAAACAAAGTGGGGATAAGATAAAAATTCTTCTATTAGAAGTAAAATCCCAGACACATCCATTCGCTGGCAGCATTGTAAATCGTCTGGGTATTTTCTGAAAGCATGATCGCATAATATGGATAATACTTGCTTTCTGAGAGAAGAAACCGCGTCATTATTAACGCGGTATAAGTTTGATGACAAAACTTTTACAGCTTTAATCCGAGAATTACAGACTACCGATATAATGAGTCAGATTAGAATTCTTCGTTATTCATCTCTTCGTTTTCATCGCCTTCGTAATCAGAAGCGGCACTACTGAATTCGCCGGCATTATGCAACAGCATTTCACGTAATTTTTTATCCAGTTCAGCAGCAATTTCAGGATGCTCTTTCAGGTAAATGGTAGCATTCGCTTTGCCCTGACCAATTTTATCGCCATTATAGCTGTACCATGCGCCCGCTTTTTCCACCAATTTATGCTTCACGCCTAAATCGATTAATTCACCATAAGTGTTAATGCCTTCGCCATACATAATCTGGAATTCTGCTTGCTTAAATGGCGCTGCCACTTTGTTTTTTACTACCTTCACACGGGTCTCGCTACCAACAACCTCTTCGCCATTTTTCACAGAACCAATGCGGCGAATATCCAGACGAACAGAAGCATAGAATTTCAGTGCGTTACCACCGGTTGTGGTTTCAGGGTTACCGAACATGACGCCAATTTTCATACGGATCTGGTTGATAAAGATCAACAACGTATTGGAGCTTTTCAAATTACCGGCCAGTTTACGCATTGCCTGACTCATCATTCGAGCTGCCAGCCCCATATGAGAATCACCAATTTCCCCTTCTATTTCGGCCTTTGGCGTTAAGGCAGCTACGGAGTCTACGATAATGACATCAACAGCGCCGGAACGTGTCAACGCATCGCAGATCTCAAGAGCCTGTTCTCCGGTATCGGGTTGAGAGCACAACAGATTATCAATATCAACGCCCAACTTCTTAGCATAGATAGGATCAAGGGCGTGTTCAGCATCAATAAACGCACAGGTTTTACCTTCACGTTGTGCCGCGGCGATAACCTGTAATGTCAGCGTTGTCTTACCAGAAGATTCCGGGCCATAAATTTCAACAATACGCCCCATCGGCAGGCCACCAGCACCTAATGCAATATCCAGTGACAATGAACCCGTGGAGATAGTTTCAACGTCCATTGAACGGTCTTCGCCCAAACGCATGATGGAACCTTTACCAAACTGTTTTTCAATTTGGCCTAGTGCCGCCGCTAGTGCTTTTTGTTTATTTTCATCAATAGCCATTTTTACTCCCTCGTAAGCAATGAAAGGGCTCTCTCACTGCCGATGAATAATTTTTAATACTGAAATGTTGCCTACAATTATACTGTATAATCATACAGCATCAAGTTAATTTTTTATACCCGTCATCTTTCAAGTCGCCTCTTTGTTGGCGGCACTCACTCACCCCGGTCACATAGTTACCTATGCTCCCGGGGATTCGCACCCTTGCCGTCGCGATCCATCTTGAAATCCATAGGGTATATAATCTCTGATAACAATGTTTTCAGAGAATAAATGACAGCTTGAAGGCGTACTTCATTTCGATCACCGTTAAAACAACAATTGCGGGACACAACTTCTACCCCATTTACCGTCAGATATGCAAACCCAAACCACACGGTACCAACAGGTTTTTCTTCGCTACCGCCATCAGGCCCGGCAATGCCACTGACTGAAACCGCCAGATCTGCCCGCGCAGCTTTCAGCGCTCCTGCGGCCATTTCTCTCACCACCTGTTCACTAACAGCCCCATATTGCTGTAAAACAGCTTCTGACACGCCCAGCATTTGATGCTTAGCTTTATTACTGTATGTCACAAAGCTTCGGTCAAAATAAGCAGAGCTACCGGCAATATCTGAAATTGTTTTCGCCAACCAGCCACCGGTGCAAGATTCAGCGCAGGTCACCCACAGTTTTTGCTGCTTCAGCTTCTCTCCCAGTTCAATACTAAGCTGAGTCAGAATTTTTTCACTCATAACACTCTCTTCATCCGATAAAAGATCAATTTCTTTGAAACCGGTTCCAAATCCACAAACTCGTGATTGTCAATGCCAACAGAGTACCAAAGCCTATCCCTGTTGTAACAACCGGGACGCCTATCTTAATAACCAATGAGTACAGGCCAAGCATCAATAACATGGCGATATTCTCACCCAAGTTCTGTACTGCAATGGCATAACCGGCCCCAATCGTTTGTCTGCCGCTTTCCTGCAATAATGCATTCAGTGGAACAATAAACAAACCGCCAAAAATACCGAGAATGATTAATAAGACGTAGGAAGCCCAAATACTTTGCTGAACAGCAAAAATGATCACCATCACGCCGATTAAAACACCAGCAGGCAGACAACGATGGACTGTTTTAAGGGTGATGAAACGGGCAGCAACACCTGCGCCAATAATAATGCCGACAGCAACCATCACATTAAGTATTGTCGGCGTGCTATTGTCAGAAATCCCCAGCACAACAGGTACCCATAAGACCAAGAGGAATCTCACTGTTATACCCGTCCCCCAGAACAAACTGGTGCCAATTAAAGAAAACCTAGCTCCTTTGTTATGCCAAAGAATACAACAAGATGAAGCAAAGTCTGTCAGCATCTTTTTCAGATTCCAGCCCTTATCCTGACGTACAGCCGATAATCGGGGGATAAAGAAATTAGCGACAACAGCGATACCATACATCAGCGCACAAACAAGCAGTGCGACAGCCAGGTTCCAATCAGACAAAAAACCGCCAGCAACAGAGCCCGTAAGAATAGCAATTATCGTTGAAGCCTCCATCAAGCCATTAGCCTTTACTAAACGATCACCATCGGTCAGTTCAACCAAGATTCCGTATTTAGCCGGTGAATATGATGCAGCCCCCACGCCCACCAAGGCATAACCTAAAAATGGATCATATCCCAGGCAAATAGTAAATGCGCCCAACAACTTGACGCTATTAGCAAACAACATCACACGATCTTTCGGGAAACGATCGGCAATTTGCCCCACAAAAGGCGCCAATAGGATATATGCCAAAACAAACACTATCTGTAATATCGGCTGGCTCCAGTCAGGATAAAACTGGGCTTTCAACTGTGCCAGAATCGCAAACAACAGCGCGTTATCGGCAAAAGCTGAAAAAAATTGTGACACCAATACGGCTTTCATGCCACGGGTTAATAACGGTTGAACAACGACGGATGGATTCACGATGATTATTCCTGTTCAGCTTCACTTTCCAATGACACGATTTTTTCCTGTTTAGCAAAATGTTTCCCCTGACCGAGAATAGTACAGAATCCCTGTTCATCAATTGAAACAATGTCTCCGGTATCGAACCAATCAAACTGAATATTCCCATGCTCATCTTTTGCCGCTGGTGGTTCTAAATGATTTGGATCGTCAATTCTCAGATACCCTTTCATCATATTCGGGCCACGCAGTTGCAAACGCCCCCCCGCCTTAATTCCTGCTACCGGAATCAAACGGGATTCCATTGCCGGCAAAATCCGCCCAACAGTACCGACCTTAGCCATCATCGGCACATTCAATGCAATGACAGGCGCACATTCTGTCATGTCATATCCTTCTAAAATGCGAATACCGAATTTGTCTTGCCAAATCTGTTTCGTATTTTCAGTGAGCTTCTCAACACCGGCTATAACACAACGAAGACGCGCAAAATCATATGAATGAGCGAAATAGGCATAATTCTCCAGGAAAGTAGATGTACCCAATAATACGGTACAGTTACGTTCATATACCAGTTCTGGCACTATCCGGTAATGCAATGGGTTTGGGTAGAGGAATATTCGGCTACCAGACAACAACGGAGTGAATAAGCCAACCGTCAATCCAAATGCATGAAATAGCGGTAAAGAAGACATAAAACGGTCAAGTGGATTAAAATCAGTAATGGTTTTTATCTGTTCCACATTGGCTAACAAACTAGCGTGGCTGTGAACCACACCTTTTGATACAACTTCTGAACCGGACATAAATAGCACCAAAGCATCATCATCTGGTTTTTGCGCCACCATCGCTCGCTTCGGAAAAAAGAGGTGCCACAAGATCCATAATTTATCCTGAAAAGTCACAGTACCTGCCAAATCCTCAAGATAAACCCAGTTAACCTCGGCAACCTGCTCAGATAAATGAGTTAATCGCTCCTTTTCCAGAAATTGTCGGGAAGTCACAATAGTTTTAATACTGGCAATCTCTACCGCATTCTTCAATCCATGACTGTCGGTTGTATAGTTTAATAAAGCCGGTATTCTTCCTCTCAAAGATGCCCCGAATATCGCAGCAACCATAATAGTGGCATTGGGTAAAAGAAAACCAACCCGTTCCCCCTGACAGGTAAAACGCTGCAAAATACGGCTGGCGCCCAGTACTTTTTTAAGCAGACTGTTATAACTGTCTTCTTTAAAAGAAACATCTTCAATACAGGGTTTAAAACGACCAAATTGTTTTCGTGCAACCAGTAAAGATTCAAATATTGTTTCTTGTGGTCGGGTCGCCATGCGTGCATTCATCATTATTTCATGCAAACGCTCACCGGCTAAACGACGTCGTTGCTCCGAACTAGACGCATTCGGCATCAGCAATTGTGTCGCGGGCAGGATTTTCATTGTCACCTTCGGAAAAAGGTGAAGTTTGAAAATACCTTTTAATCGGCTGAATAAGGTTCTTTCTAGCCCTTCAAAGCGAACAGGAACTACAGCGGCTTCGGATATCGCCGCAATAAAAGCCGCCCCATCATAGATTTTCATCAAAGAACCGGTAACAGTAATTCTCCCCTCGGGAAAAACAACTATTGGCCGCCCCTTTTCTATTTCCTTAACCAACACCCTGACAGCCATTGGATTTATTGGGTCCAAAGGGACTATTTCAACATAACGACTTACCAGTTTCATAAAACCACGATTTGCAATATTGGAATAGACAGCAAATACTGGCTTAACCGGCAAGAAAAGCGTCAGCAAAACACCATCAAGAAAAGAGACATGATTAGGCGTGATAAGGCATTTAGGGTGGTTAAATTGTTTAATATCTCCTTCTACTGTTAAACGAAACATTAAACGAAAAACAAGCCTTAGAAATTTAAACAACATATTCGTATCTCAACCCATTTGAAAAAATAAATAGAAGATACTATTTATTATTCGACACTGTAATAGTCTTATTTCTCTATAAAAGATACTAAAATAGTGTCAGGAAACTATTCCAGAGAACATAATTTCTTTCACATAAGTTGCAATTTTTTCCGGTGAAAGTTGCGCATTAATAATATGGTTCGCACATTCACAGTAGAGATTTTCTCTGGCGGCAAGCACTTCTTCCATTTCTTCAACAATAGATTTTCCCGTCAAACTAGGGCGTTGGGTACTTTCTGGTTGCTGCATTAATCGTTCAGCCAAAATGCTCGCTGAAGCTTGAAGATAAATCACCGTGCCATTTTGTCGCATATATTGGCGATTTGCAGCGGAAAGAATGATCCCTCCACCGGTAGAAATAACACGATTGCTTTGACTAACTTGTTGTAAAGCTTGGCTTTCTAATTGCCGAAATTGTTGCCACCCTTGCTGGTTAACAATATCCGCAATGGTCATGTTGCTGGTTTGTTGGATATAGTGATCAGTGTCAATAAATGTGTACGATAATTCATTGGCTAATAATTTTCCAACCGTCGTTTTTCCTGCCCCACGCGCACCTACAATAAACAATATTTGGTTCACTGCCTGATATCCTTGGTAAATTTCATCGTTAAAAATATATTAACGCCTATAGTAACCAGAACTTTACACTAACGTAAAATCAAAAGTTAATATATACGGTAAAAGCTACCCCAAAGCATGATCTTATCGAAACTTCAATATAACCAGATACGCTTCTGGGGTAACAGTAAACACATTATTTACGGATTAAATCATCCCCATAACCAATCCATTTATACGTAGTCAGCGCATCTAATCCCATTGGGCCGCGGGAATGCAGTTTCTGCGTACTAACGGCAACTTCCGCTCCCAAACCAAACTGGCCGCCATCAGTAAAACGAGTGCTAGCATTCACATAAACCGCGGCAGAATCAACCTGACGAACAAAATAGCCAGCATTGTGCAAAGATTGAGTCAAAATAGCATCAGAATGGGACGTACCATAGGTACGAATATGATCAATTGCCTGCTCCATATCACTGACAATTTCCACATTCATATCCAGAGATAACCACTCATCACGGTAATCTGCTTCCGTAACATCCACGACCTTAGCCGGTCCATCCTTCAAAAAAGCCATTGCTGATTTACTCGCATGCAGAGTAACTCCCCGCGCTTTCATGTTCTTGCTCAATGCAGGCAGAAAATCAGCCGCAATCTTATGATGTACCAGCAAGGTTTCCAAAGCATTACAGGCACTCGGACGTTGCACTTTAGCGTTAGTGATTACAGTTAATGCCTTATCAAAATCAGCACTTTCATCGACAAAAGTATGACAAACACCTATTCCGCCCGTAATAACTGGAATAGTTGATTGCTCGCGGCACAGCTTATGCAACCCTGCGCCACCACGTGGAATCAACATATCCACATAGCGATCCATTTTCAGTAGCTGAATGACTAACTCACGGTCCGGTTTATCTATCGCCTGCACGGCTGCGGTAGGTAATCCACTCTGTTCAAGTGCCTGCTGAATGACTTTCACTGTCGCTTGATTGGTGTTGTGAGTCTCTTTACCACCACGCAAAATAACCGCATTACCAGTTTTCAAACACAGAGATGCAACATCGATGGTGACATTAGGACGTGCTTCATAAATCACCCCAACCACACCCAGCGGTACACGGCGGCGCTCCAACCTCAAGCCACTCTCAAGCAAACTGCCATCAATGACTTCCCCTACCGGGTCAGATAAACCGCATACCTGACGAACATCGTGAGCTATCGCTGTCAAACGCTCCGGCGTCAATAACAGACGATCCAACAATGCTTCGCTCATGCCCTGTTCACGGGCCTGAATCATATCAAGCTGATTAGCTGCAAGAATGATTGCGCTTTCCTGCTCTAATAAATCTGCAATGCGGACTAATGCCTGATTTTTCTGTTTTGTACTTAGCTGTGCCAGTTGCCATGCAGCTTCCCTGGCAGCCTTTCCCATTTGTTCTAACATTATGAATCCTTAACTCACGATCATGTCGTCACGATGAACCGCAACCGCGCCATATTCATAACCGAGGATTTGGCTTATCTGCTGTGAATGGCGGCCTGCAATTAAACGTAGAGCATCACTGTTATAACGGCAAACACCATGCGCCAAATCCTTACCAGACAGGCTACGAATGCAGATAACTTCTCCACGGGAGAAATCACCTTTAATATTTTTAATCCCTTTCGGTAATAAAGAGCTGCCTTTTTCGCAGATTGCTGTTTCAGCACCATGATCTACAATAATTTCACCCGCCGGAGGCGCGCCAAAAATCCAACGCTTGCGATTTTCCATCGGGCTTTCCAACCCATGAAAACGAGTACCTACCGGATTACCTTCAATGACATCAGAGATGACATCAGGTTTATTACCAGCGGCGATAATGACATCAATACCCGCGCGACCTGCAATCCCCGCCGCCTGAAGTTTAGTTGCCATTCCTCCCGTCCCTAAACCCGAAATGCTATCACCGGCAACCATACGTAATTCATCGCTGATGTCATGAACTTCCGGGATAAGTTTTGCGTCTGGATTGCTACGCGGATCAGCGGTATATAGCCCTTCAATATCCGTCAGTAATAACAACTTATCCGCTCCCCCCAGAATTGCCGCCAGCGCAGATAAATTATCATTATCACCCACTTTAATTTCCGCCGTCGCAACCGCATCATTCTCATTAATTACGGGCACAATGCGATTATCGAGTAAAGCCTGTAAGGTATCTCTGGCATTTAAAAAACGTTCGCGATCTTCTAAATCCGCTCGGGTCAGTAACATTTGCCCAACATGAATACCATAAATAGAAAAAAGCTGCTCCCATAACTGAATCAACCGGCTCTGCCCGACCGCCGCCAGCAATTGCTTGGACGCAATCGTCGCCGGGAGATCCGGATAGCCCAAATGTTCCCTCCCTGCCGCAATAGCACCGGAAGTCACAATAATAATGCGATGGCCTTTTTCATGTTGCTGAGCACATTGCCTTACCAGTTCTACAATATGCGCTCGATTCAGGCGACGAGAGCCGCCTGTCAATACGCTCGTCCCCAGTTTCACAACCAATGTTTGGCTGCTATTCATCATATTTTTGCCATTAGATTTAAATTAAAAAAACAGTGCTCAGTTTTAACAGGAGAGAAGCGTTATGCCAACAGGCATAATGCTAAATCGAAAAAATAGGAGCTTAGAACAAATCTATGCGGTAGACTTCATCCGAAAACACATGAAATCTTTATAAAATAAAGCAGTTAACAATCAACAAGTAATGGGAATTTCACTAACAGATTTTATTTTTCAACCATTGACTAATCTCCCGTAACGCCTTATTGAAACTGTTATAAACAGGCGTTGTCGGAATAGCCAGTAATTTACTATCCATTGATGACATTGCTATCAACTTAGACTCTTCTTTCGGGCTGAAAATATCATTCTGCCAGTAACCCGCTAGCATAGGAACGGAACAACGCCGACCTAGCAAACCTTGTTTTTTAAGGGAGTAACAACCGAGTTCGAGGCGAAATGCATTTTCATCCACATTATAGATACCCAATCTGCTAGCAAACATATCAAGGTGCATCGAAGGTGAATTTTGTTGACGTTCAACGCTATTGAGCCACTCATGAACAATAGCGCCAAGAGTCGCAACGCCCTTGATACGTTTAGATTCCAGATAGGCCAACCGGACGGCAATATTGGCACCAAAGCGAAAACCAAAGAGGCCAATTCTGGTGTGGTCAATCCAGGGAATTTCATCCAATTGATGGATTATTTGTTGATGGAGAATACAGGTATCCTGTGTCAGCTTAAGACGTGAAGAGTAACCAATCGAGGGCATATCCACAGTCAACATCGCAAACCCAAGAGGCGCCAGATAATCACGGAATAGCCGATAATAATCACTTTGCAAATTATCCAAACTGCCGCAAACCAAAATAGTTGGAGAAGGTCTTTGCAGTTGCTGAGGCAGATGAAGGAAACCGGTCACACAACCACCTTCCTTGAGTTTGAACTCGATTTTCCTCAACTGATAGTCAGAACAACGAGCCGCATTTTCATAGGCTTTATTGGCTAAAATAACGGCCTGCTGAGACAACTCATCACCCTTAAGATGGGGATAACCGGCGATGCTATACAAATTAGCCGCTTTCAACCAGAAATTGCCGGCTTCCGGGATCTGCTCTGCCTGCAACGCTTTCTGTTGCCACAACATCGCCTGATGTGACCACTCAAAAATCCAGTTACCTTTACGATAACCAATCACAGTATCCAGTAAATTATCATCACTGCGCTGCGCGTTTGTCATGGCAATCCGGCACAACACTTCTTCTATTTCAAACGGATCACTTCCTCGCCAAATCCACATCAGCCGGTTAATCATACGATACCAGCTACCATGACTATTACCATCCAACGTACTGTAATTACCTGCAATTAACCGAGGATGGCGGTGTTTTACCAGCGTGGAAGTTTCCTGGTGTTTTTGTCTTGGCTTAAAAAGTGATTCTGAAAGGTTCTGGTTTGCCATAACAAATGCTGACGTTATTTACCTTCACAAATTGGCGGAACGAACGCCACACCCATATCCCAGGGTTGTTCTATCCAAGTATCTTGAGGAATATCAACAATATAATCATCAACCAGAGGTCGGCCTGCCGGTTTTGCAAAGATAGTCACAAAATGGGCTTTGGGATACATTTCACGGATGGCTTGAGCGGTTCCTCCAGTATCAACCAAATCATCCACAACGATGAAACCTTCACCATCGCCTTCCGCTTTTTTCAGAACATGTAGTTCACGTTGATTATTATGGTCATAGCTGGAAATACAGACTGTATCTACATGACGAATACCCAATTCACGCGCTAAAAGCGCTCCAGGTACAAGACCACCGCGACTCACGGCAATGATGCCTTTCCACTGTTCGACTGGGAGTAAACGTTGCGCCAATTTGCGGGCATGTATTTGCAACATATCCCAGGTTACGACATATTTTTCGCTCATAAAAATCGATCCCGACAACTTAAGAATACTTTAGAAAAGCACCTCGCAAAAAAAGTTGCGCGAATTATAGTGACTTAGGTCGGTAAAAACTAGCGGAAACAGGGAATCGATGAATCGTATTATTCTTAACAAAAGTAAAGTGGTATTCTGAACCCAATAACATCATGGCGTTAAGCGCTCATCATATAGAAACTTAATTGAGATGCAGTCATAGGAGATTAGTCGTGTCAGAACTATCACAATCAGAGCTATCACAATTATCCCCTCAACCTCTATGGGACATCTTTGCCAAAATCTGCTCTATTCCTCACCCTTCTTACCATGAAGAAGCCTTGGCAACCCATATCGTTCAATGGGCGCAAGAAAAAGGGTTGCATGTTGAACGTGATCAAGTCGGCAATATTCTGATCAGAAAGCCCGCCAGTAAAGGGTTGGAAAATCGTAAAGCGGTTGTTCTGCAAGCACATCTTGATATGGTGCCGCAGAAAAACAACGATACAGTGCACGATTTCATTGAAGATCCTATCCGTCCTTATATCGATGGTGAATGGGTTACTGCCCAGGGAACAACATTGGGGGCTGATAATGGTATTGGCCTGGCATCAGCATTGGCTGTACTGGCTGATGACAATGTAAAACATGGCCCGCTAGAAGTTTTATTGACCATGACAGAGGAAGCCGGAATGGATGGCGCTTTTGGCCTGCAACCGGGCTGGCTTCAAGCTGATATCTTAATCAATACCGATTCAGAAGAAGAAGGGGAAATCTACATGGGTTGTGCTGGAGGTATCGATTTTACCACCACTTTAGCATTAACTCGTGAAGCGGTTCCGGCTCACTACAAAACACTAAAACTGATCATCAAAGGTCTAAAAGGCGGGCATTCCGGTTGTGATATTCATGTAGGGCTAGGTAATGCCAACAAACTACTGGCACGCTTCCTTGCCGCCCATACTCAGGAATTGGGGCTAAAACTGCTCGACTTCCAGGGCGGTACGCTGCGTAATGCCATTCCTCGTGAAGGCCATGTTATTGTTGCTATCCCTGCCGATAAAGCAACGCAGCTTACCCAATTGAAAGATAAGTACTTGGATATACTGAAAAATGAGTATGCCATCGTTGAGAAAAATCTGACTGTATTACTGGAAGAGGTCGAAACCGACATTCAGGCATTAACTGATGATTGCCAAAACCGTTTTATCTCATTGCTAAACAGTACTCCCAATGGTGTTATCCGTATGAGTGATGTCATCAAAGGTGTGGTAGAAACCTCGCTAAACGTGGGCGTTGTTGCAATGGAACAAGATAAGGTAAATATCATTTGCTTAATCCGTTCGCTTATCGACAGCGGCAAGTCCTATATCATAGGAATGCTCTCTTCGCTGGCTAAACTGTCAAATGCTGAGATTTACGCTAAAGGGGATTATCCCGGCTGGCAGCCAGATGCAAGTTCTCCGGTAATGCACTTAGTACGTGAAACTTATCAACAGTTATTCGATAAAATACCTAATATTATGGTGATCCACGCTGGGTTGGAATGTGGTCTATTCAAGAAACCTTATCCTGATATGGATATGGTATCTATCGGGCCAACCATTACGGGCGCTCACTCTCCTGACGAACAAGTGCATATCAAGAGCGTCGGGCAATATTGGCAACTACTCACTGCAATTCTGAAAGCCATTCCTGAAAAGGCTTAATCAGCTCTCCCCTGTCTCAATGTGATGGCAGGGGGATTACCACTCAAGCAAAAGTTGCCGCTCAATTTCTGGGTCCTGCAACGTCACGTGCAAACCCACTAAACGAACGCCACGCCCTTCCCGGCGAGATGTCCATGTTTTCTGAGCCAATTGCAGTAAATCCTGCTTATCCAATAGTGGATGAACATGCTCCTGAGTAGTTAGTTGAAAATCATCAAATTTCAGTTTAACCCCCTGACGGGCAATCCGCAGATCCGGTTTAACGTTACTCAACCGTTTTTTTAATTCCAGATATAAACTTTCTATCAGTTCAGTGCACTGTTCCCAATGATGAATATCTCTCGCAAGTGTCCGCTCCACGCCAATTGATTTTCGCAGACGATCTGGATTCACCAATCGTTGATCAATACCGTGACAACGATCCCAAAGTACCTGACCAAATTTCCCCAACTGTTTTACCAAAACAATAACGTCATATTTTTGTACATCAGAACAAGTTTCCAGCCCCATATTAGCCAGCCGTTGCACCATGACTTTGCCAACCCCCGGAATTTTCCGCAAAGGTAAAACCTTAACAAAATCAGCCACTCGATCAGGAGGAATGACATACTGTCCATTCGGTTTATTAATATCAGAAGCGATTTTTGCCAAAAATTTCACCGATGCAATACCGGCTGATGCCGTCAATTGTAATTCATCAAAAATGGCTTTACGGATCTCCTGTGCGATCAGCGTGGCAGATCCATAACAATGATCGCTATCAGTGACATCCAGATAAGCTTCATCCAATGACAGAGGCTCTATCCACTCAGTATAACGAGACAATATCTGATGGATATGCCGGGAAACCTCCCTATACAGCGCCATACGCCCCGGAAGAACTTTAAGCTGAGGACAGAGTTTCAGCGCCATTGCAGTAGACATTGCACTACGTACCCCAAAACGACGAGCAAGATAATTAGCGGTACTAATAACACCCCGCTTGTCTGCGCTGCCGCCCACAGCAATGGGAATATGACGAAGTGACGGATCATCACGCATTTCAATAGCTGCGTAGAAACAATCCAAATCAATATGAACAATCTTTCGCATTCTGCTTTAGCCTATCAATAATGACTGTATAAACATACATAAAAATAGACTCAAGAGCAATCTAGCAACAACTTTGAAAATATCTTGAGCAATAAAATAATTAATTAATACCGTTATTAACTTTTCCCTGCCCGATTCCTTGCGTTAAGTGACCTATCCTGTAAGTGCGACTTTTCTATTTAACGACATTCCAAGGATGCTTATAACAATGAAAAATAGCGGGAAACCACAAAAAACCTCAGCTACAGCGACTACACAGCCAATTAATCGCCCCCTTCATTATGCTTTATCGAGCATAATTATGCTGAGTACTGGCCTGCCAGGTTATCTGGCGGCGCAGGAAAATGAAGAGCAAAAAGCAAAAGAAAAACCGGAAAAATCAGAGAAAGTCATTACACTTTCTACACTTTCTGTTATTGGCGGGTTGAATAACAGCGTTAGTGCTGGAAGCTCGGTATTGAAAAAAGAGGATATTGAACGTACTCAGGCAGATAATATTGCCGAGCTGCTCGATCAACTTCCCGGCGTTTCCATGTCAGGATCGCCTCGTCCGGGCGGCCAAACTCTGAATATCTGGGGAATGGGTGATACTGAAGATGTTAAAGTCACCTTAGATGACGCGCCGAAAGGCTTCGAGAAATATCGCCAAGGCTCTATCTTTATTGAACCTGAATTAATCAAACGAGTCGATGTCGATAAAGGCCCACATAATCTACTTGATGGTAATGGCGGATTTGGCGGAACAGTTAAAGTTGTCACCAAAGATGCCGGTGATTTATTACAACCGGGAGAAGATTTTGGTGGATTGCTGAAATACAGTTATCACACTAATGATCGCCAAAATATTTATAGCAGCGCAGTTTATGGCCGGACAATAGAAGGCTTCGCTGACGGCTTGTTATATATGAGCAAACGAGATGGCGGCAATATTAAACGACCGGATGGCACCCGCTTTGTTTTCTCTAAAAGTGATCAAGCATCCTATTTACTGAAAACGAATTTTTACCTGAACGATGCTAATACATTGACACTTTCTGCGATGCGTTCTGATTCTGACGGCTGGCAGCCGTGGGCAGCAAAACGTGATGAGATAGCCGTTCCGTCAGAAGCCGACGTTGAAAAATATGGTTGGAATGAAGCCTGGCGTCGGAAGTTGGTTTATCGTGATCAAACAGACCAAAATTACACAGCTAAATGGAATATTGCACCGGAAGATAATCCATTACTTAACCTAACAGCAACCTATGCCTATTCCAAAACCGAACAACATGATAAACGCTCTAAAAAAGCCCACAGCGGTTTTCTTGGCTCATTGGGAAATGAAAGCTGGATCGACTATGTGGATAACCTAGTAGATATAAATAATGAAAGTACTTTTATAACCGGACCGATAGAACACACATTATTAGCCGGAGTTCGTTGGCATAAAAACCAACGTAATACCCTTATCCATGATAGAAGTAAAGACAAAAAACCTGAATATAATCATGGCTATTTTCAGCCAACTTATATGCCTTCAGGCGAGCAAAAAACGAATAGTTTCTATTTGCAGGATACAATGGTTATCGGCAGTGTTACTGTGACGCCCGGTGTTCGCTATGACCATATCACCAATATTGGCAAACCCAATATCGCGACAATCTACAATGATAACTCACCAAATGTAGGTCATGATTATCGCAATGTCACCTATACAGGCTGGTCTCCTCATTTTGGCATTATGTGGAAAGCAACACAAAACCTGTCACTATTTTCAGATATCAGCCGAACATGGCGCGCTCCGTTGGTGGATGAACAGTATGAAATGCAATATGCCAAGGCAAGTGTCACTGCCACCAGCCGTAACTTGGATGTAGAAAGAATAACTGGTTTACGCTTCGGTGCGCTTCTGAATTTCAATAGCCTGCTGGCGGACCAAGATAGTTTGCAAATCCGTACGACTTTATTCCGTAATAGAGGCAAGGATGAAATATTTACCCGTCGCGGAATAGTATGTAAATCACCGGATTGCGAAAAGCCTTTATCCAACTACCGTAATTTACCGGGATATACCATTCAAGGATTGGAAATCGAGACTTTCTACGACAGCAATTACTTATTCGGAAAACTTTCTTATTCGACTATCCGTGGTCAGAGAGATACTTCACCTCGCGATCCGTGGGGTAATAAAACCTGGATTGCGGAAATTCCCCCCACCTCTGCCCGCGCCATGTTAGGCGTAAAAATCCCTCAATGGCAGATGGCAATAGGCTGGACCGGAGATTTTATCCGTAAACAAGACAGATCGCCTAAAGATGGAGATCCAATGGCAACACTCTGGTCAATACCCAAAAGCAAAGGTTATGCACTGCATGGCTTATTCGCCAGTTGGCAACCTACTTTCTGGCAAGGTTTTGAAGCGCGTGTCACGGTAAATAACCTGTTTAATCGGGATTATTACCCATACCTCGGTGAATCGGTTTCCGGGATTGGACGTAACATTAAATTCAGCGTCTCGCAGAAGTTCTAATATCCCCCCCAAAGTTCCCTCTGTTTGAGGGAACTCAGACTGTTGACCATTCAGCTCTCCAAGTTTCTTTCTCACCCTGACGCTGAAATATCGCAACTGACTGTTCTTCTGAAAAATCACACTTATTTAGTTGAATAAATTATTAATTTTAATTAACAATAATTACCTTGATTGATAAAATAGTCATTTCTTTATTGAAAAAGGTATGTTGTCGTCAGAATGGATACCTGTTAATTAAGACTCTTATTATTTTATCGTATGGTTCATCTTATTTAGGCTTTTTCGCTCCACATGATTTAACTATCCTTTTAACACGCTTATTTATATGCATTTTTTTCTTACTTTATATCTTATAGTAAAAAATGTTAATTGATATTTCCATGTGTACACCGTCAGAGTTATTATTTTTTCCGCCGACAAAAAAGAACATTTCATAAATTTCGCAGAAATCAATACCTATTTTTCTAGTGCTTGAGCTTACTATCTTTATCAAATATCATTAGATATATTTTACTATACCCCGGAAATAGAATATGACGGAACGTATTTATCTGTCCAGTCAGGTACTGACTGGTGATATTGAGGTAATTGATTGTATGCCTCGCGATGATGGTCGTTATGCCGTATGGCTGAAATCTACTATGTTTCACCCTCAAGGTGGGGGTCAGCCCAGCGATATGGGCTGGATCAATGAAGTGGAGGTAGTTCACGTTTCTGTGGAAGACGGCGAAATCGTTCATCTAACCATAGAGCCAGTGGCACCGGGAAGCGTTTTTGCCCGTGTTGATGGTGAACGTCGCCAATTACATTCGCGGCTGCATTCAGCCGGACATCTTATTGGGCATGTAGTTGAGCTAGCGATGTGGCACCCAATTAAAGCTCACCACTGGCCGGGTGAAGGAAGAATAGTATTCAAGCCGGGAGTGGATGCTCAAAGTGTATCGGCAGAGTACATACAGATGATCTGTGAGAACTATATTACAAAAGATTTACCGTGCAGAGTGACTTTGAGAGACGATGGATTCCGAGAAGTCAGCTTCGGTCATTTTACGCCTTACCTCTGCGGTGGTACCCATGTGACATCGCTAGGGCAACTGGGAGGTATCAGAGTACAGGAGGTGCAGATAAAGAAGGGCAATCTAATCGTTCATTATGATGTGGTTTGATGGCTAACCGCATTGTTTCAGAGCATTATAGGTAACGATAAGGAAAGAGATAATATGATTATAGAAACTGATCGTCTTGATGCTACTTATATAGAAAAACTTGCTGACCAGGAAGTTCTGGCCATTCGAGTAAAGCAATTTATTCCTAGTGTTTTAGCGATGAAACTGGGTAAAAAAATACTGGGGCATGGATTTGATAAGTATTTGAATGCACCGAGCATAGGACGGATTGGAATGGCATTTTATGAGGCAGAAAATGAACCACCTCGTGTAGCTGATTATTTTGAAAGTGTGTTTAAAAACATCAATGACTTGCGGCAACGCTGTTCACCTTATCTATCTCCGATGGATCTGATGAGATGTACTCTGGATGAGATTTGGTCTGCCGGCGCTCAACTAGAAACACTTTATGGAAAGAAAATGTACGTGGGGCTGTCGAGGGTGATTAAACCCGGAGTTACCTTTCTTGCTCATCACGACATTTTTGCTAAGGATGCCCCAGATAGTTTCAGAGCTAAGAGCCTACAAGCACAGTTTGCGGCTAATGTTTATCTTGCTATGCCCAGTGAAGGCGGTGCCTTACAGATTTGGAAAGATAAACTTTCTCCCGAAGAGTTTGATTCTATGCGTGGTGACAGTTATGGCATTGAACCTTCCTTGCTCGGTAAACCAGAGCTGGAGATCCAACCAGATGTGGGTGATCTTTTGATCTTTAACTCCCAATGTATGCACGCCGTGACTGCTGGTGTAGACGATCTACGTTTGAGCTTGTCATGTTTTATTGGCTACCGCGGAGCGGCAAACCCGCTGTCATTCTGGAGTTAATATGTTGTATAACTATTGGGGGGAATTTCTAGGACTGGCGGTGATTCATTTTCTGGCAGTGGTAGCACCGGGGCCAGATTTCGCTGTTACCATACGACAAAGTGTGAGGTTTGGTCGCTGGGCTGGGATGTGTACGGCAGTGGGTATCGGAGCGGGAATATCAGTACATGTCATCTATACACTAGTGGGGGTTAGCGCATTGATGCATACCACTCCGTGGTTAATGGAATTAGCAAAACTTGTCGGCGGAACTTACATCATATGGCTCGGTATCAAATTTATCAGGAGTAAGCCTACCGATTTGGCTGTCTTAGAAAATGAGGGAATTGTTCAAGCTTCACAGAGTAGATGGAAAGCATTTCTGATGGGGTTTATGACAAACGCCCTTAATCCTAAGGCGACGTTGTTCTTTTTGGCAGTTTTCACGACTGTGGTGAGTAGCAATACACCTATCCCGATACAAATATTTTATGGGGCGTGGATGTGTGTGGTCAATGCGGTATGGTTTGTATTGGTCAGTGTTATTTTTTCTAATGTATTGATTCGTAATAAATTTATACGCAAAGGGTATTGGTTCGAGCGGGTGATGGGACTGGTGCTGATCGGATTTGCTGTTCGGTTATTATTCATGTCTGTTTGAATTTCTCCAAAATAGGGATTGGCAACGAACGTCTCAATACTGGTATATCCTATGAATTTCAAGATGCATCGAGACGGCAAGGAAGCGAATCCCCGGGAACATAGGTAACTATGTGACCGGGGTGAGCGAATGCAGCCAACAAAGGGTAACGGGTATATTACCGTCGAAGAAAGACCGAAAAGAACTATCTGGAATACATGAACTCGACACCAGAAATAACTATGCCTTCTGCTGAAAGCAGAATCGCCACATTTGAACAGCTTGAAAAACTCGATATCACTCTCAATAAATTGCCAGTTCAAGTAAAAAGCGCTTTTTTGCTGGCACAACTACAGGGTCTGCGTTATAGCGAAATCGCTGATCAACTTCAGGTTTCTTCCAGTTCAGTAAAACAGTATTTGCAACAAGCACATAACAAATGTAAAAAAATTCAAATTCTCACTTAAAATCCAAAAAACCGTGTTACATTCAAAATTGATTTCATCATGAAATCATTAAAAAGATTAATTATTTCAATTTAACTATAATTGGATATTATGGAGAAAACGATGCGACACGGAATTACCGCTGCAATCCTACTTTGCTGCTCTGCCAGCACTTTCGCAACAACACCACAAATTATCGCTCATCGTGCTGGTACAGGTGATGCACCTGAAAATACCGAGTACGCCATTTCCAAATCCTTAGAGAATAAAGCAGATGCTATTTGGATCACTGTTCAGCTTTCAAAGGATGGTATTCCAGTACTCTATCGTCCGTCAGACCTAAATAGCTTGACCAATAAAAGTGGACTCGTTTCTGCTTATAAAGCAAGCCAGTTGGCTAAATTTGATGCCGGTTACAAATTTGGCTCTGATGGTCATCATCCATTCCGTAATAAAGGGTTAGGTATTCCAACATTAGAACAAGTCTTAAAAAAATATCCAGATACTTTCTTCTATATTGATCTTAAATCACCGGATGCAGATCCAGCACAACAAGCCAAAGCGCTTGAAAAAGTACTGACCAAACAAAAAGCGCTTGCCCGTACCCGTTTCTATTCCACTAATGAGACTTACCTGAACGCATTACCGGCAACAATTCAGCGTTTTGAAAGCCGTGATAAAACCCGCACCATGCTGGCAAATATCACAATGGCTCATCAATGCGATATCCCTGCAAATACCGACACCGCTCGCTGGTATGGTTTGGAAATGCGTCGTAACGTCGAAGTTGTTGAGAAATATACTCTTGGTGAAGCACGTTCCAAATCAGTATTGTCATGGGATAAGGAAGCAATGGAGTGTTTCCGTGCTAATGGCGGAGCTAACATCATTTTATTTGGCATTAAAACTGAGGAAGATTTCAAACAAGCTAAAGAGCTTGGCGCCGATGGTGTGCTGGTGGATTCTCCCAAGCTGTTCAGTACCTTCAAAGCAAAATAAGAATTGGGGGTTCCCAGAAAGAAACTCCTCAGTAATCATTTTGGAGGAACACTTTCCCCCATATAGACAAAACCTTATATAGATAAAACAAGGCAAAACCTGCGTTCTTCTGCGGGTTTTGCCCACTGAATCGCACTCTCCAAGCCCAAGATAAGATTTTTAATAATCAATCTCCAATTTCTTTAAGCGTGAGATCAATGTCGTTGGGTTAATTCCCAATAATTTTGCCGCGCCATCATCGCCAAAAATTTTCCCTTTGCATTGTTTAACAGCAAGAGAGAGATTTTTAATCTCCAAATCTTTCAGTTGCTGCATGGTCAGCACGACTTCAATTTGTTGAAGTTTATTGTGAATATTCTGATGCGTAGTTTCATTTTGTTGTTGATCTTGTTCTAGCAAATATCTAAAGGAAACAGTGCCTTGTTTCGCTATAATTAGCGCGCGTTCAATGACATTTTGCAATTCACGAATATTGCCAGGCCAGTCATATTGCTGTAGTTCTAAAATATGCCTTTGTGAAAATGGCAGATAATTAATTTTACGCTTGTCACAAATCAACTTAGTAAAATGCGTAACCAAAAGTGGAATATCTTCTTTACGATCACGTAAAGCGGGTGAATAAATCGGGAATACATTTAAACGGAAATAGAGGTCTTCACGAAAGCGCTTGTGTTTAACTTCTTCTTTTAAATTGCGGTTAGTGGCAGCAATAATCCGCACATTCACATGTCGCGTTTTTTCTTCGCCAACCCGCTCAAAGGTTCCTTCCTGCAATACACGCAGCAGTTTACTTTGTAACTCGATAGGAATTTCGCCAATTTCATCTAAAAATAGTGTGCCCTGATCTGCCAATTCAAAACGTCCGGCACGGTCACGCACAGCCCCAGTAAATGCGCCTTTGACATGTCCGAAAAATTCACTTTCAAACAGTTCCGAAGGAATGGCGGCACAATTGACTCGAATAAGTGGTTGCTGTTGACGGTGACTGGATTGGTGAATAGCACGAGCAATCAGCTCTTTGCCTGTACCTGATTCACCATAAATCATCACATTGGCATCAGTTGGGGCGACCACCTTGATTTTTTCAATAATCTGTAAAATGGATGCACTACTGCCAATAATTTCATCATATTGATTTTCATGTAAAATTTCCTCTTGCAGATATTCATTTTGCTGTTCTAGCCGGCTTTTTAAATCTTGTAACTCTTCAAGGGCATGGGTTAATTGCTTTTCGGTATTCAGCCGATCGGTAATATCGCGAAACACCACTACCGCGCCAATAATTTCACCATCACGAATCACCGGAGTACTGGTAAATTCCACCGGAAAGCAACTGCCGTCACGACGCCAAAAAATTTCCTGAACCCCCTCATGCACAATACCATCATGCACCGCTGCATAAATCGGGCACTCTTCTTCAGGATAAGGGTCGCCATTTTCATGGGTATGGTGATGAATCTTATGGATATTGTCACTCAATACATCTTCAGGTTGCAGCCCCAACATTTTAGCCCCGACAGGGTTAATAAAAGTACACAAGCCTTGTTTGTTAATACTGTAAATACCGTCACCGACTGAACTCAGCAATAAATGCTTGCCTGTGTCGGAGTCAATAAGTAGCTCTTGTAAGGCTTGCGATTCTTTTAAACCTGTACAAATGGCTTTATTGGTATTTTTATTGAGTTGGCGCAGTTCTAAATCTTTGACATCCACCAGCGACCATATCAGCAAGGTTTTATTTTTATAGGGCAATGAAACAGAAGTAATATCCAATTGGATTTTTTCACCGTTTTTATCAAAGATATACAGCTCATTGTTCCAAGCCCACCCTTTCGCCAAAGCGCCTTCGGTAAATGCCACAAGATACGGCAGTTGTCTGAAATGACCAAAAATGGAAGTCACCGTTTTTTGAATAATTTCATGACGTTCATATTGTAATAATCGGGTGGCGCTAATATTCACATCAATAAACTGGTTTTGATGTGGGTCCAATACAATTAATGCCTGTGACGTGTGTTCAAATACCAACGGGCGAGTCGAGTCTTCATAAACTACCCAGTCTGAAATAAAGTCAGTCGTATTCATACTATACCCGTCATCTTTCAAGTTGCCTCTTTGTTGGCTGCACTCGCTCACCTCGGTCACATAGTTTGCTATGCTCCCGGGGATTCACTCCCTTGCCGTCGCGATGCATCTTTAAATCCATAGGGTATATGAAGTTTCATAATTTAAGCTATGAAATTTCATAATACTACGAAAAATCCTAATTCCCTAGTAGTTCAATTTATCTCCATGAAAAATATTTTTATAAAAATTAAATGATATTTTTCAATGTAATAAGAATTAACTTCCGTTCCAAAATATAACTTGGCACAGCTCTCGCATTAATACAGTCAGACTAGACTACATGTTGGTTCATTCCCAAATAACATTGAACTAGGAGTTGGTTATGCCAAACATTGATATCGAACAATATAAAGACGGCGATTTTCTCGTTGATTATGAAGAAAAAGTGTTTGAGGACGTCAAAGCCCAGCCAGGTGAAAAGGCATTGGTGACTTTCCATACCGTTGCATTTGAAGGATCAATTGGCTTGGTCAATGTGTTACAGGCAAAACGTCTGTTGCGTAAAGGCTTTGAAACCAAAATCTTGCTTTACGGCCCAGGCGTGCAATTGGGTGTACAACGCGGTTTTCCAACTTTAGGGGCAGAAGCTTTTCCGGGTCATCTGGCCGTCAATAATCAGTTGAAAGCCTTTATGGCAGAAGGCGGCGAAGTCTATGCCTGCCGTTTTGCGTTGCAAGCATTATATGGGCAAACCGAAAAAGCGCTTATTCCGGGAATTCGGCCAATTAATCCATTGGATGTAATGGATTTAAGACTGCTGATGCGTCGTGACAATGCCTTAATCATTGATACCTGGACTGCCTAAGTAAACATAAACTATAAGGGGATAAGGTTATGAACCGAATAATTAAAGCTGCCGCTGTGCAATGTAGTCCAGTGCTTTATAGTCAAACCGCAACGGTAAAAAAAATCTGTGACAGTATTTTAGAGCTTGGAAAACAAGGAGTGCAATTTGCAGTCTTTCCTGAAACCGTCGTGCCTTATTACCCTTATTTCTCCTTTGTACAACCGCCATTTGCTATGGGTAAAGAACATTTAAAGCTGTTGAATGAATCGGTGGTTGTCCCTTCCGAAGCAACTTTAGCGATTGGTCAAGCCTGCCTTGAAGCCAACATGGTGGTGTCGATTGGCATTAATGAACGCGCGGGCAGTACGATTTATAACGCGCAACTGTTATTTAATGCCGACGGTTCAATCATTCAGCATCGCCGCAAAATTACCCCAACTTACCATGAACGAATGGTGTGGGGACAAGGCGACGGCAGTGGTTTACGCGCCATTAATTCTGCGGTGGGACGTATTGGTTCGCTGGCATGTTGGGAACATTACAACCCGTTGGCACGGTTTGCTTTGATGGCTGATGGCGAACAAATTCATGCGGCCATGTTTCCCGGTTCGTTGGTAGGGCAAGTCTTTGCCGATCAAATCCGCGCAACCATTCAACACCATGCTTTAGAGTCTGGCTGCTTTGTGGTCAATGCCACCGCATGGCTGCATCCCGAGCAACAACAGCAAATTATGCAGGATACCGGCTGTAATATCGGTCCAATTTCAGGAGGATGTTTTGCCGCCATCGTTTCTCCCGAAGGCAAACTCCTGGCTGAACCGATCACACAAGGTGAAGGTTATTGCATTGCCGATCTGGACTTTAGCCTGATTGATAAACGCAAACGCATGATGGATTCGATTGGACATTACAGCCGTCCTGAATTGCTCAGCTTATTGATTGATCGTCGTCCAACACATGTATTACATGAACTGAAAGTTGAAACATCAGCTCAAAGTCATCTCGAAAAGCTCTCAAAATTTAATGAAGAACATGCCGAAACCATATTGATGTAAACCCGATCGATAGGGGGTTAAAGATGTCTGCAACACAACTATTAACCAATTTGCAATTATTAACCGATTTGCAATGTAATGGCCTGAACTGGGAAGGCGACTTTGGCTTGTCCCGTAAAGGCGGCGCAGGGCCAAGCGATCATAAGGCCCTGAGCCTTGACGGACAGACCATGATGATTCCTGTGCTGAACCTTGCGGCACAAGACTCTCCCTACACCGCAAAGCCCGAACCGCACTCTGACAAAGTGATTGTCTTTAAAAACCGAATTCCTGTGGCGACCTTAACCGCGCCTGCACGACCACGTTTTTATGATTTAAAAACCGCCGAAGGCATTGCCTACGAACAAATCGCGACCTTACATAGCCGTGATGTATTGGCGACAACGGTGTTACAGCATTGCATTCGTATGAAGGACAAGGCAACTGCCTGCCAATTTTGCTCGATTGATCAGTCTCTAAAAGAGGGTCGAACCTTGCCCCGTAAACGCCCGGAACAATTGGCTGAGGTAGCGAAAGCCGCCGTTGAACTGGATGGCGTCAAGCAAATGGTAATCACCACAGGTACGCCAAACACGGGAGATCGCGGCGCCAAAATTTTATATGACTCAGTTAAAGCGATTAAGGCGCAAGTAGATTTGCCGATACAGGTACAGTGCGAACCACCTGATGATTTTGTCTGGTTTCAACGTCTAAAAGATGCAGGCGCGGTGTCGATCGGCATGCACCTTGAGGCGGTAAGCGAACGTGTACGGCAGAAAATTATGCCGGGTAAAGCCGAAGTCTCGTTGGCAAAATATTTTGCGGCATTTGAGGCAGCCGTTGCGGTGTTCGGTCGAGGACAGGTCAGTACCTACATTTTGGCGGGTTTGGGCGATACCGAACTGGAAATCGTGGAAATGACCGCCAAACTAACTGAAATTGGGGTATATCCATTTGTGGTACCGTTTGTACCGATTCGAGGCACACCATTAGAGCATCACCCTAAACCTGATCAAACTTTTATGCAGTCGCTCTATCCGAAAATTGGACGGCAACTCAAACAACATGGTTTGAACTCCGAAAATACCCAAGCAGGCTGTGCCAAATGTGGCGCTTGCTCTTCGCTGAAAGCATATGAATAAGGAGAATGTGATATGAAACCTCACTATCCTTGGCTGCTTGAGCAAAATAAAGTGCTGAAACAATTTGTTAGCGATGACATTGCCATCAAAATTGTGTCGGAAGATTGGGAGCGTCGCCAATATTATCGCTTGCGTGAAATGACCTTTCGCGATGAACAGAAAATCTTGCAAGAAGATCGTGACGAATACGATGTTAAAGCATTAGGCATTGTTGCCATTGAGAAAATGTTTGGTGAGCATGACCGAGTGATTGGCGCGGTACGGATTTTCCCGGATGGCGAACAGACATGGTATGGCGGGCGTTTATGCGTCGAACCTTTATATCGACGTCGCCATATCATTGGTAAAGCGTTAATTAATACCGCGGTATCGACCGCCAAGAACTTGGGATGCCGTACCTTTTTAGCCACCGTGCAAAGTCAAAATGAACACTATTTCCAAAGGTTGTGTTGGGATAGTTTGCGCCAATTGACCGTTGCCAACATTCCACATGTGCTGATGCAGGCACAGATTGAAAACTATCCGTTACCGCATGTCCCGATGCAAGCCTATATGCAAAAGGAGACGCAATGATGGAACTCAATCAATTACTCGAAATGTTAAAACATACTCCTGCTATGCAGTCCAAACAGGCGATTGCTCACCATGTTTCAATTAACACAACTTGCCATGTGGATTCATTGGATAGCTTATATGCCTATCCCGGAGATGACACGGCAGCAGTGCCGCTGAATGGTCAATATATATTGCACGCCTGTGAAGGCATGTTACCCAGTTTTGTTGCCGATCATCCTTATTTTGCCGGATGGTCGGCGGTCATGGCGAATATTAGTGATATTGCTGCAATGGGTGGTCGGGCATTATCAGTGGTGAATAGCTTTTGGCATACCAGTAGCGAAAGTGCCCAGTTGTTAATGCAAGGTATACAGGATGCTTGTAACGCTTATGGTGTGTTATTGGTCGGAGGGCATACCAACATTGGCGTAGTTTATCAGCCCACTTTATCCGTTGCGATTCAAGGCATAGCGCGAAAACTACTCTCGGTGTTGCATGTCAAACCACAACAAAAAATTCTGATCGCTTTAAATCTAAAAGGACGATTCCACCCCAATACCACTTATTGGAAATGCTTTGAGCGTGTACCTGACCGCATTTTACAGTCACAAATTGCCTTGTTGCCGCAATTGGCGGAGACAAATCTGGCTCATGCCGCCCGTGATATTAGCAATGCCGGTATTCTAGGCAGTTTGTTGATGCTACTCGAAGCGACAGCATCGGGGGCGCAGATCAACTTAGATGCCATTCCTAAACCTGATGATGTGGACTGGTTTAAATGGCTACAAATCTTCCCCAGTTTTGGTTTTTTACTGACTGCCGATGCAAATGAATGTGAAGCAATAATCGAACTGTTTCACCGTCAGGGCATTGCTTGCGCGGTGATTGGTGAAACCAATGTCAGTGGTGTAGTTGGCGTACAACAACAAAAGCGACACGGCATATTTTGGGATTTTAACCGCCAAATATTCACCGGTTTTTGTTATGCCGATGCTTTAAAAAAGTTACAGGCTCAATCCATACCGATTAAACCTAAAAGTCAGCAGGAGTCGATGTTATGCCCAGTGTGAATTTTACTGTGAAATGGCCTAATGGGGAGCTGATTCAATATTACTCGCCCTCAACAGTGATTTATGAATACCTGTCCATTGGTCAACGTTACCCAAGCACGGAGTTCTTACATCAAGTTGAAAATGGTCTGCATGCCGCATCGGAAAGGGTACGGGCGCGTTATGGCTTTTTCTGTAGTTCGGCCGTGGACAATCTGGCGATTATCAAACGCCAAGCCAAATTCTTCGGGCTAAATCCAGAAGATCAAATTGAAGTTATTGAAATGACGAATCAATGAGAGGGATATCCCATGTTAAGTATCCAAAATCAAATGTTACAGCCAAATTACGATGTGGTCATTGTTGGTGGTGGTCAGGCAGGTTTATGTATCAGTCACTATTTGCAAAAAGCAGGCATTAACCATGTAGTATTGGAAAAAGAATCCGAGTTGACCCATAGCTGGCGCCATAAACGTTGGGATAATTTCACTTTGGTGACACCGAACTGGCAATGTCTATTACCTGAACATCCTTATCAGGGGAAAGATCCTGACGGCTTTATGAAAAAACCTGAAATTGTGGCATATCTTGACGAATTTATTGAAAAGACTAATCCTCCTGCCATTTTAAATACTCAGGTAGAACATGTGAAAAAAGTGGCGGCACATGAGTTTGTCATTAAAACCAATCACGGTATAACCACAGCCAAACAGCTTGTCGTTGCAGCAGGAGGATATCACACCCCAATTTACCCAAAATTAAGCGCTGCCTTGCCTAAACATGTGAAAGTGATGCATTCGGAAGAATATTTAAATGCAGACCAACTGCCAGAAGGTGCTGTATTGGTCGTTGGGTCAGGACAATCTGGTGCGCAGATTGCCGAAGATTTACATCTGGCAGGCAAAAAAGTCTATTTATCGACCGGCAATGCACCACGTTGCGCTCGCTTCTATCGTGGTAAAGATGTGGTGAAATGGTTGTTTGATATGGGGTATTACGAAACTACCGTCGAAAATCATCGCTATAGTGAAGAAGTGCGTAACAGCACCAACCACTATGTCACAGGGCGTGACGGCGGGCGTGACATTGACCTGCGTAAATTTGCCTCAGAAGGTATGCAACTGTTCGGACATTTTAATGACTTTAAAGAGGGTCAATTTTGGTTTAGACCAAATTTATCGGAAAACCTGGACCTTGCCGATACCACTTATAATCGCATTAATGCCTCAATTGATGAATATTTAGAGAAAAACAATATTGCAACCGACGAACCTGCATCGGTATATCAACCTGTTTGGCAGCCTGAGCAGGAAATCACACACATTGACTTAGTAAAAGAAAATATCTCGTCAGTGATTTGGTGTATTGGTTTTAAACCAGATTATTCATGGATTGATTTAGATATTTTTCAAGCCAATGGTTATCCAAAACATAACCGCGGTATTACCATTGATCCAGATGTCACATTTATTGGTTTGCCGTGGTTATATACATGGGGTTCTGGACGTTTTCTCGGGATCGATCAGGATGCCGCCTATGTAGTGCAGCATATTGAGCAACAAATAAGTCAGCAAAATATGCATATGTTATCTACTTTAATTAAAGGCGCTAAATCTGCAATCAAAGATAAAAGAATATCTCAAATGTGAAATTCCTAACTTCACCTGACAGAATATTTTTAAACGCTTATTTTTTTAATAAAGAGTCTGGTTGCAAAAACGGGGGTGACCATAGATTTTTACGGAGAATGTAATGAACGCATCCCAACCACTTAGCCTTTGGCATTGTGCTGGAATTGAGAGATGAGATGTGGATCCTCACAGATTTCCGGCCTTATAGTGCCTAAAAGCGGGAGACTATTGCTCCCTG
>NZ_RCWE01000031.1 GCF_018448925.1 Photorhabdus akhurstii
TGAAGGGTAAAGTTCTCAAGGCACATGATATAGGTTTTCACTCTCAAAAGAGAGTATAAGATCACAGTGCTTTATTTGAAGCAACCTATTTTATTTTTGGCTAAAAAACATTCGTGATCTTGCCCTGCGCTTCTAACATGAAGATAATCTCTATGGGAATAGGGCAACAAGGAATAAACAGTGGCATAGTTAAGGGAGTTAAATTCAATATACTATTTTCCTCAGCTTATCGAGCGGTTGAATACATCTTTAAGGATGAATACACATTGGCTGATTTCTTAGGCAATATTTCAGTAGATATGGCTAAAGCAGCAGTAGCGGCTTTTGCTTCTTGGGTTATTGGGACTTTTGCAGCAACTGCATTTGCTACTGGTGCTAGCGTAATTATTGTGGCTGGTATTATGCTTTTAGTAGGTATTGCAACAGTATCTATACTTGATTCATTAGATAAAAAATTTAAAATTAGTGAAACTGTGATTAATTTAATCAAAAAAGAAATAGAAAGAAAACCAAAAACGCCAGAAGCTAATTTCAATCAATTTCTTCATAACTGGGGGAATTATGGTAAATAAAAAAAAGATTTTGCATATTATAGGAGCTTTTTCCTTTATTATTCTAACGTTATTTACTTTTTTTCTAGCGGAGAAAATTTAATTTCCTTAGTTAAAATGGAAGATAAAATAATATTCTCAGGCCCTGTTTTTATGCTATTTTTTGCTTTTCCTTTCCTTTCATACTTTATAGTTTCTGTTATTTTCCTTAATATAAAAAATCGCTGGCCAAAACATCACGATAGTTTTATTAACTGTTTTGGGGTGATAGCCTTTGTTTCATTCTTTTTAAGTTTCCCCCTATCTTTTTATGTGGATTATAAATTAAAAAGTGAGAATTATTTAATATGTAAAAGAATATCCTTGGCGTCACCGAATACCTATGTAAAAGATATTAAGCTTTGTGATTAATATTATCTTATTTAATTTCTTCATAACTTGGGGAACTATGAAAAACCCCTCACGTTGAATTTTCGTATGCTATACCTAACGACAGAGTTTTCCGCATGTTTTTAGGCGATGTGCACACAGGACATCCAGACCATTTTTACCCGTGTCGTAAAACACTTATTTACCGGCTACCTGCGCCAATGTTGTCATGTACAACTGTTTGGCTCTATTAGCACATATGTGCTAATGTGAGAATGTGTAATTTTGGAGTTTGGAGATTATCCCATGAGTCGCCTAACCATCGACATAACAGACCAACAGCACCAAAGCCTGAAAGCACTGGCTGCCTTGCAGGGCAAGACCATCAAGCAATACGCGCTGGAAAGGCTGTTTCCCGGCGATGTTGATGCCAATCAGGCATGGAAGGAGCTGAAAACCCTGCTCGGCACCCGCATCCACGAGGGACTTGCTGGCAATGTGTCTACCAAGAGCATCAGCGAAATTCTCGATGAAGAACTGACCGAGGGCCGGGATTGACCGGCTACGTTCTCACTACGGCGGCAGAATCCGACCTGCGTGGCATCGTCCGCTACACCCGCAAGCAATGGGGCGATGCTCAGGTGCGCCGCTACATTGCTATGTTAGAACAGGGTATCGCCAACCTCGCGATGGCTGGGGTGTGTTCAAAGACATGAGTGCGCTTTTTCTGGGCCTACGGATGGGGCGGTACGAACATCATTACGTCTTCTGTCTACCGCGTGAGGGAGCGCCTGCTCTGATCGTGGCTATTTTCCATGAACGCATGGACCTGATGACACGACTGGCTGACCGGCTCAAAGAGTGATGGCTTGGGCAGCCATGATCGAAATGGCGGCTGGTGACACGGCTGTTGGGTCTACCCCAATAATCTGTGCTCTTGCTATTTTTATTTTAGCGCTATCAGGTTTCTTTTTGGCTGGGGAAAATTTATTTTCCTTAATTAAAATGAAAGATAAAATAACATTCTCAAGCCCTGTTTTTATAATATTCTTTTCCTCTACTTTCGTATTTTATGATTTTATTTAATATAACTGGCCGTTGTCCAAAATATCACGATAATTTTATTAACTGTTTTGGATTTATAGCTATAATTTCATTTTTTTTGAGTTTACCCCTATCTTTCTATGTGGATTAGAAATTAAAAAGTGAGAATTATCTGGTATGTGAAAGAATATCCTGGATGTCACCGAATACCTATGTAAAAAATATTAAGCTATGTGATTAATATTATCTTACTTAACTTATTCATAACAGGGGTAACTTTGACATATATTTCCCAAGGATTTTTAAACTAACCACCTTGCAGGAAGAAGTATCTGACACAATATAATGAGCCAAACATTTATAATATTTGGCCCAGATTGTTGGGATTTTTAGGTAAAATTTTACAAGCCTCTACCTTCATATAAAGCGATATATTTTCCACAATAATCTAAATATTTATAACCTTTAAGATACCATCTGACTCCAGCCCAATCATATACATTAGCAAAAGTACCATTATCTTTAGCAATATATTGAGTATATAGGCCATTGTTATGGGTTATACCTGAACTATAACAATTGTCCCAAGGAATATATACGCTTGCCGATGCAGCCCCAATTCCTCCGGTTAATGTAATACCTGCCGCTAATGCCCCAACTGCTAATAATTTCTTAAACATAAAAGTTTCTCCTTTAATAGTTTTATAACTTACATAATTTATAAATTTCACCTTAAGTGTATCGCTTTTATAAATTTTGTCAAAATCCTGAGGTTATAAAAATATTTATTTTAACCCTGGAAATATTGGAATTTTATTTTATTAAATAGAAAATTATTTGCTGAGAAATATAAAATCACATGTAATAATTCATGCTAAATCATCATTAGCCTATATTACAACTTTAAAAGCTGTTTATATTTTTCATTTTAAATTGGAAGTCTAATTTCTTATTTACAAAAAACTCCTCACACAATATAAATGGTCTTCTATCAATTAAATAGTTTTCAAAAGATACAATTAAATAACCTGAATTTCATATTTATATGAATTCAGATTGCTCACTTTATCTTAAAACCTATATTAACAGGGTGTGTATTTAAAACCCCCTTCACAGTAAGCCGCTTAATGTGAAGGGGATTTTATCAAACTGGTATTTCTGCTTTTTATTTACTTTATCTCAAACTACGTGAAAGCAGGAAGGAGAATTCCGCCGATTGGTTAAACTCAGATAATCCGATGTTTCTCTAATTGAACCTGCCGCGCAGCCTCACGAGCCATACGTCTCTTACGAGCATCACAAGGTTCCGGACAATCACATACTTTCTCCACTCCAATACTGCTTAAACCGCCACAGCTCCCTTGTATGCTCTTACGTTTAATCATATAGCCCAACGACATTCCTGCAAAAGCCAGCAGGAAAAAGACGAAGGCTGCAATAAATACTTTCAGCACTTCTTTCCCCTTCTCATTGATTTTTCTGTAGGTATGGCTCAAAGGCTTTACTGTAACGCTCTTCAAAACCATTTTTCGTTTTTATGATCATAAAAACCGGGATACTCAGATTTTCTGCAACTTCCATCCCTTTTTTCGGCCCTAAAACATTCAGTCCAGTAGATAGGCCATCAGCACTCATACAAGCTGGAGCAATTACCGTAATAGAGACTAAATTATGAGAAATAGGGTTCCCCGTTTTTGGATCAATCGTATGAGAATAGCGCACACCATTTTGTTCAAAGTAATTACGGTAATCACCAGAAGTCGCTATCGACATATTCCCAGGCATTATCACTTCCTGAGCATTTTGAGCCATGCCGGTGTCAGATGGCTTTTCAATCGCAATCCGCCACGGCAGATCTTTACCATTACGACCTGATGTACGGACTTCACCGCCAATATCAACCATATAATCTTTGATATTCTGCGATTCCAAATATTCAGCAACAACATCTACGCCATAACCTTTAGCAATAGATGATAAATCGATATACAGCTCTGGAACGGTTTTAATCAGGTTATTACCTTCTACCACCAGTTTATCTATCCCAATCCATTCACGGCGTTTTTCCAATTCACTCGCAGAAGGCGCTTTCGTCACGTGCCCCTCAGGACCAAACCCCCATAAATTAACCAATGGGCCAACCGTCACATCCAATGCGCCATCCGTCAATTTATTAATGTAGATCGCTTCTTTAACCACTTTGGCTGTCGCGGGCGATACAGGGAACGGACGATCAATTTGACGGCTTTGATTAAAACGACTCAATTCAGAATCAGGGCGATATGTCGACATCTGATCGTTAACTTCTTCCAGCAAACGATCAATCTCTTTTTGTAACATTTCTGGCGAAGGTGCCGACGAACCCGTGACAAATTTAATGGAATAGTAAGTTCCCATTGTTTGCCCATGAATATTTTTCTGCTCCAGACCATCGCATGCCGCCAGCAGCAATACGGCAAATATTAACGCTATCCAGCTACTTATCTTTTTACGCACAGTTAATTACTCTTTCCGAATTGTTAGCGCCCACAAAATTGTGGGCGCCAATCATTAAAATCAAACTATTTTATGGCTTATCAGCCACCGAAATCATCCAACATGATGTTTTCATCCTCGACTCCAAGATCTTTCAACATCTTGATCACCGCAGCATTCATAACCGGAGGCCCACACATGTAGAATTCACAATCTTCAGGAGCGGGATGATCCCTCAAATAATTCTCATACAGAACATTATGGATAAAACCGGTGTAGCCATCCCAGTTATCCTCAGGCAGTGCATCGGATAGCGCTACATTCCAGGTAAAGTTTTCATTTTCCGCCGCTAGCTGATCAAAATCCTCTGTATAGAACATTTCACGTTTAGAACGGGCGCCATACCAGAAGCTAATCTTACGTTTGGAATTCAATCTTTTAAGCTGGTCAAAGATATGAGAACGCATTGGCGCCATACCTGCGCCACCACCGATGAAGATCATTTCTGCATCAGTATCTTTCGCGAAAAATTCACCGAATGGACCAGAAATAGTCACTTTATCACCGGGTTTCAGTGACCAAATATAAGAAGACATAATTCCCGGCGGCGCTTCCGAATTTCTTGGCGGCGGCGTCGCAATACGAACGTTAAGCATGATAATACCGTGCTCTTCCGGGTAGTTTGCCATTGAGTAAGCACGAATTGTTGGCTCTTTCACCTCAGAGACAAAGCGGAATAAATTAAATTTATCCCAATCCTCTCGGTATTCTTCCGGCACATTGTAATCGGAGTAACGAGCAATATGTGGTTGAGCTTCAATCTGAATATAGCCGCCTGCACGGAAAGGTACAACTTCCCCATCAGGGATCTTCAATTTCAGCTCTTTAATGAAAGTTGCTTTGTTATCATTGGAGATAACTTCACATTCCCATTTCTTAACACCGAATATCTCTTCCGGTAATTTAATTTTCAGGTCCTGTCTTACATTGACCTGACAAGCCAGACGACAACCCTCTTTCGCTTCACGCTTGCTAATGTGAGAAAGCTCTGTCGGCAGAATGTCGCCGCCGCCATCTTTAATCTTTACCCGACATTGGCCACAAGAGCCACCGCCGCCACAAGCAGAAGAGACAAAAATCCCCTGGCTTGACAACATATTTAGCAATTTATCACCGGCTGGAGCGGTAAAGCTCTTTTCCGGATCGCCATTAACTTCAACTCTAATATCCCCAGTGTTAACTAACTTTGATTTTGCGAACAAAATCAGCGCCGTCAGTACTAACACAATTAGGGTAAACATCACTACGCCTAAAATTATTATATCCATGAATGCTTCTCGCCCTTATAACTGCACACCAGAGAAGGACATAAAACCCAATGCCATCAAACCCGTAGTGACAAAGGTGATCCCCAATCCTTTCAGACCTGCCGGAACATCAGCATATTTCATTTTTTCACGGATAGAAGCCAGCAGAACAATTGCCAACATCCAACCTATACCTGAGCCAAAACCATACACGATGGATTCAGAAAAGTTATAGTCACGCTGCGCCATGAAAGAGACACCACCAAAAATCGCACAGTTAACGGTAATCAGCGGCAGAAAAATGCCAAGCGCGTTATAGAGTGAAGGAAAATAACGATCAAGGATCATTTCAAGAATCTGCACTAATGCAGCAATCACGCCAATAAACGTAATAAAGTTCAGGAAGCTGAGATCAACCCCTTCAACCAATGCGCCGTCACGCAATACCAAGTTATACACCAGATTATTAGCAGGAACAGAGATCCCTAAAACCACCGTGACGGCAATACCCAGACCAAACGCTGTTGTGACATTTTTCGATACCGCCAAAAAAGTACACATGCCGAGGAAGAAAGCCAACGCCATATTCTCAATAAAGACGGCGCGGACAAACAGGCTTATAAAATGTTCCATGTTGTCAGTTACTCCTTCTCAACCTGCGCCGGTTTCAAAGTCCTCAGACCCCAAATCAGCATACCAATAATGAAAAACGCGCTAGGCGCCAACAGGAACAAACCATTAGGCTGATACCAACCCCCATTCTGTACCGATTCCATCACGGTAATCCCGAACAGTTTGCCGGAACCAAACAACTCACGCAGGAAACCAACCAGTACCAGAATAACCCCGTAACCTAAACCATTACCAATACCATCCATAAAGCTCTCAATAGGTGGAGACTTCATGGCATAAGCTTCCGCACGTCCCATCACGATACAGTTAGTAATGATAAGGCCAACAAATACAGACAACTGCTTGGAAATTTCATAAGCATAAGCCTGCAAAATCTGATCTACCACGATAACCAGCGATGCAATAATCGCCATCTGTACAATGATTCGCACACTGCCAGGGATGTAATGACGGATCAACGAGATAAAAAAGCTGGAAAAGGCAGTAACCAATGTTACCGCTATTGTCATTACCAACGCCGTTTCCAACTTGGTTGTTACCGCCAGCGCTGAGCAAATCCCCAGAACCTGCAATGCAATCGGGTTGTTATCCAAGAGCGGCCCAAGAAGGACTCGTTTTATTTCTTTACTATCAGCCATCTTTCAACGCTCCTTCGCGTACTTTTTTCAGGAACGGACCAAAACCGTTATCCCCTAACCAGAAATTAAACATATTCTGGACACCGGCAGAGGTGAGGGTCGCACCAGACAAGCCATCAACACCATAAGAGTCATCGGCAGCAGCGCCGCCACGAACAATTTTGATCGCCGGATTGCCCTCATCGTTATACAGTTTTTTACCTATCCACTTTTTACGCCATTGCGGGTTATCCACTTCTCCCCCCAATCCCGGCGTTTCGCCGTGCGAATAATAGGTGATGCCGCGGGCCGTTTTGCCATCCACATCAACGGAGATAAAAGCGTACATGACAGACCACAGGCCAGAACCATAAATAGGCAGAACGATTTCGCGAGTTTTACCCTGCTCATTTTTCACCAAATAGATTTCGGCCATATTGGCGCGACGACGGATTTTCGCCAAATCCTTTTCAGGTGGTAATGCAATACTGGTATCATCACTGCGCAATGCATCGCTCAGGTTAAACTTGCCCTGACTGCTTTCAAGGGTTGCAGTATCGAGATTCAACAACTCGGTTTTAATACTGCTTTTGAATGTTTCTTTAACTTCATCGGCACTCATCTGAGGCTTGAGTAATCCAGCGACATCGAGGATATTACGCTGTTTATCCAGCAATTTTTGTTCCTGTTGCTGAGATTTCAGCCCTACCGCAGAACCTGCCACCACAATTGAGCAAACGAGGCATAGCACAAAAACAACGATAAATGTTCTGCCCACGCTGTCATTATTTTTAGGTTTATCATTAGCCACGGGCTTTTCTCCGCTTAATATTGGCTTGCACTACCAGATAATCAAACAATGGCGCAAACAGGTTTGCGAACAGAATCGCCAGCATCATACCTTCTGGATATGCCGGGTTGACAACCCTGATCAGAACACACATCACACCAATCAGAATGCCGTACCACCATTTACCTTTATCGGTAAATGAAGCGGATACCGGATCGGTTGCCATAAAGATCATACCAAAAGCGAAACCACCCAGAACCATATGCCAATACCACGGCATAGCAAACAACGGGTTAGTCTCTGAACCGATAGCATTAAATAGGTAGGAAGTCGCAACCATACCCAACATCACTCCAGCGACAATGCGCCATGAAGCAATACGGGTAAACAGAATAATCGCACCGCCAATGAGAATCATCAGCGTAGACACTTCACCGATAGAGCCAGGAATATTACCAATGAAAGCATCCATCCAGGTAATAGGTTGACCGGTAACGGTATTCACTAATCCCTGACTGCCACCAGCCGCCCATTGCGATAACGGAGTCGCGCCAGAGAAACCATCAACCGCAGTCCATACCAAATCTCCCGAAATCTGTGCCGGATAAGCAAAGAATAGAAAAGCACGACCAGCCAGTGCCGGGTTCAGGAAGTTACGACCTGTACCACCGAAGACCTCTTTCGCAATGACAACACCGAATGTAATACCCAGCGCCGCCTGCCATAGAGGAATCGTCGGCGGAACAATCAACGCAAATAAAATCGAAGTAACGAAAAATCCTTCGTTAATTTCATGTTTACGGATAATGGCAAACAGTACTTCCCAGAAGCCGCCAACCACAAATACAACGATGTAAATAGGCAGGAAATAAGTCGCGCCAAGCAACATTTCGCTGCACCAGCTAGCACCTGGCGTCAGTGACGCACCGAAAAACTGAGCAACACGATAGTGCCAATCAGATGCCAGAATTTGCTGTAATTCCGCGCCACTGTACAAATGATACAGCGCAGGAATCGCCTGCTGACCAACGTTATACATTCCCCAGAACATTGCCGGGAATACCGCCAGCCATACCATGATCATCATACGCTTTAGATCGATAGCATCACGGACATGAGCACGACCAGAAGTTACTGTACCTGGTGTATAGAAAACCGTCGTTACCGCTTCATACAGCGGATAATATTTTTCTAATTTGCCCCCAGGCTCAAAGTGGCGCTCAATTTTTTCAAAATAGTTTTTCAGGCCCATGAAATCATCCTTCCTGCTCAATCTTAGTCAGCACTTCACGCAGTACCGGACCATATTCATATTTGCCAGGACAGACATAGGTACAAAGCGCCAAGTCTTCCTCATCTAACTCCAGACAACCCAGTGCCTGAGCGCTATCGGTATCGCCCACCAGCAGATCCCGCAGCAAATGCGTCGCCATAATATCCAAAGGCATAACACGCTCATAGTTACCGATTGGCACCATAGAACGTTCGCCGCCATTCATTGTGGTTGAAAAAGCAAAACGCTTATTTTTCAGGAAATGACCAATGGTGGTGCGGGTGATGGAAAATTTATCGGCACCCGGAATGATCCAACCGAATAGCTCTTTTTCACGGCCTTCACGCAAAACAGAAACCAAAGTGTGGAAACGACCAAGATAGTGGTGAACCTCATCTGACTGAGTACCGCACAATACAGAGCCTGAAATAATACGGTTTTCACCCTCTTTAAGCTGATCCTGAGTTAACTCAAGCAGATCAGCCCCTAAGCAGGTACGTATAAGCCGTGGTTTCTCAACCTGTGGACCGGCCAATGCGATGACACGATCAGTATAAAGTGTGCCGGTAGTGAATAATTTACCGATAGCAATCACATCCTGATATCCCAAGTGCCATACCGTTTTAGTCGCACTGACGGGTTCAATAAAGTGAATGTGAGTTCCAACTAATCCCGCAGGATGCGGACCTGAGAACTGATTATAAGTGATTTGTGCATTATTACCGACATTCGGCAAGCTTCCCGCACTATGGCAAACATGGACTTTACCTTCGGTCAGTTTAGTCAGCACATTCAGACCATCAACAAAAGCCTCCTCCTCAGTAGCAATAATAACCTGTGGATTTGCAGCCAGAGGCTGAGTATCCATAGCAGTTACAAAAATTGCTTTTGGCGAGGAGCCGGGAGCAGGGCTTCGGCTGTAAGGACGGGTTCGCAGTGCGGCCCATAACCCGGAATCGATAAGATTCTTTTCCACTTGTTCTCGGGATAACTGAGAAAGTTGGGAACGATCATAACGGTCAAAATCAACCTGTTCGTCTCCCGTTATCTCAATCACGATTGATTGCAAAACACGTTGTTCACCACGATTAATCGCCACAACCTGCCCACAGGCCGGACTGGTGAAAACTACACCGGGATTCTTTTTATCTTCAAAAAGAATCTGGCCCTTCTTAACATGCTCACCTTCTTTAACCAACATAGAAGGACGCATTCCAACATACTCTTCACCCAACAGTGCTACATGGCGAATCGTCGGACCGTCTTCTATTACTTGAGCAGGCGCTCCTGCAATCGGGAGGTCGAGTCCTTTTTTAATTTTAATCATAAGATTTGCACAAGTTTATCAATTAAATCATATGCTACAGATTACCTGGTGGTAACATAGCCACTCTATAAAAAAACCCTTAAGTCACGAATCGTGCCCAGGTTATTATTCTCCGATAATTGTTACGATTTTCTTTTAATCTCCAAGCGGTAATTTTAACATCTCCCTTCTTGGCCTGTCTGACTAATCAAGTGATTTAGTTCAAGCAAACAGGAATAATTTTGGCACTGAACGATTAATTACTCGCAAAAAACGAATTATTATATCACCTTTACCGACACCTGATTGTATTTTAACCTAACAATTACTTTGTAGGATAAAATTATCGTCATCATTTTCTATTCACAAAATCGATGTCTCATGGCAATCTTAAGCCAAATTTTTAGTCAACCCGATACGTCGCTATACGGTAGTCACATGAAAAAAACTGCGGTTTTTCCTGCAATAATATTGTTATTTTCTAATCCACTCACTCCTGTCCATGCTCAGGATACTTTAGTTCAATTAAAGCAAAACTCCCCAGTGCAAACCGGCTCTCCTGTCTTTATCCAAATATTCAAAGAAGAGCGGATACTGGAGCTTTATACTAAAAATGGTCATGGAAGCTACCAACTGTCTAAAAGCTACCCCATCTGTAATTATTCTGGCGGCCTTGGTCCCAAAACCACAGAAGGCGATCTGAAAAGTCCAGAAGGGTTCTATCGTGTAAAAACCCATCAACTCAATCCAAATAGTCGGTATTACCGATCTATTAATCTGGGTTTTCCAAATGAATACGATAAATTCAGAGGCTATTCCGGCAACTATTTAATGATCCACGGAGAGTGTAAATCTGTCGGTTGTTACGCGATGACTAATGGTTACATGGATGAAATCTACCATTATGTAGAAAGCGCATTATTGCGCGGGCAGTATGAAATTAATATCAGTATTTATCCATTCAAAATGACACCACAGAATATGTTACGCCACCGTTCATCCTCCCATTATATGTTTTGGCTACAGTTGCAACCGGCTTATGACTATTTTGTAAAAAATCACCAGCCGGCAGTAATCAGCGTCATTAACGGTCAATATGTGGTTAATGCGACACCTGACAAATCGCCCCTTTTGCAGCATCAATCACAATACGCGTTCACCAAGATGAAATAGTGCATAACGACCCGGCTCAATACGATTCCAGTCTTCATTACCGGTTAACGGTTGAGTAACAATAACAGAAACAACATCATCCGGCTGTGTATGCTGTTGAAAATCAATTTCAACATCCTGATCGAGAAGTTTTGCTTTTCCAAACGGCGCCCGACGGGTAATCCAATAGAGGTTGGTTGAGCAATATGCCATCACAAAACGCCCATCTGACAGCAACATATTGAATACGCCTTTTTTGCTGAGTTCGTCCGCCAGTGAAGCGATAAAACGAAAAACCTGAGGCCAGTTGGAAGGGGTTCTTGGATATTTTTGTGAAAGTTGATGCAGAATCCAGCAAAAAGCATGTTCACTATCAGTTTGCCCAACGGGACGATACTGACCCGTTTCAAGCTGCCGATAGCCCCGAAGCTGCCCATTATGGGCATAAGTCCAGTTGCGTCCCCATATCTCACGGATGAAAGGATGAGTATTTTCCAACGCGACATTACCGCGATTAGCCTGCCGGATATGAGAAACCACCACTCTGGATTTAATCGGGTACTCTTGTACGAAGCGAGCAACGGGCGAATTGTAACTTGGTTGATGATCTTTAAATGTGCGACAGCCCCGCCCCTCATAAAATGTGATCCCCCAACCATCTTTATGGGGCCCGGTATGACCACCCCGTTGAATCAGACCACCTAAACTAAAGCAGATATCTGTTGGCACATTTGCACTCATGCCAAGTAACTCACACATTGCCCACCTCTGTAGCCTGTAAAATCAGGCTTTAATCATCTCTTTTTCGATAAGTTGAATCAGGATATGAATAACTTTGATATGAATTTCCTGAATACGATCTGCATAACCAAAATGCGGGACACGAATTTCCACATCAGCGGTTCCCGCCATTTTACCGCCATCCTTGCCTGTCAGCGTAATAACTTTCATGCCTTTTAAGCGGGCAGCTTCAACTGCTTTGATAATATTACCGGAATTACCGGAAGTGGAGATACCCAGTAACACATCTCCCTCTTTTCCAACGGCTTCCACATAACGAGAAAAAACAAATTCATACCCAAAATCATTACTGACGCAGGAAAGGTGGCTGACATCAGAAATTGCAATCGCTGGATAACCAGGGCGATTTTCGCGGTAACGGCCGGTCAATTCTTCGGCAAAATGCATCGCATCACAATGCGAACCCCCATTACCACAGGACAGTACTTTGCCACCCGCTTTAAATGAATCAGCCAATAATACCGCTGCTTTTTGAATTGCTTCAATATTTGCATCGTCACTTAAAAACTTTGCCAGCGTATCCGCGGCTTCGTTCAATTCACTACGGATCAGGTCTTGATACATAGGCTCCTCACTTCGGTCAGGTAATCTTTAATGTTGTGCCGGATGGCAGTTTACCGGATCAAGAGAATTGAAAGAAGACAACATCACGTTTCTGGAGAATTAATCCGCTGCCGATCACCACGAGTTTGTGAGCTAGATTGTAATTAAGATGTAAAGATATTGCTAAAAACAATTTCATGGTCTAAAAAGAGAAGAACACCCTAACAGGTCCGACCTCTGATGACTTACCTGACCCTGAGATTAACCAGGAGCTTTTATTATGACCACATTGAGTATTATTCTATTCTTAGTATTGATTGGGATACTTTGCTATCACAAAGTCAATCTCAGTCTCAGCAGCCTACTGCTCCTTGTCTATACCGTCTTGATGGGCGCTATTGATGCATGGAGCTACTGGATGTTGTTACCAACGGCCATTATTCTGTTCCCACTGAATTTTGCGCCAATGCGCCACTCCTTACTTACTGTTCCGGCCTTAAAAGCCTTCCGTAAGGTGATGCCAAGCCTATCTCGCACGGAAAAAGAAGCTCTTGATGCAGGTACTACCTGGTGGGAAGGTGAACTATTCCGCGGTCAACCCGACTGGAAAAAATTACATGACTACCCAAAACCTCAGTTAACCGCTGAAGAACAAGCATTTCTGGATGGTCCGGTAGAAGAAGCTTGCCGTATGACCAATGATTTCCAGATAAGCCATGAACTTGCTGATTTGCCGCCTGAGTTATGGCGTTACCTGAAAGAACAGCGCTTCTTTGCCATGATCATTAAAAAAGAGTATGGCGGTCTGGAATTTTCAGCCTATGCACAGGCGCGAGTCCTGCAAAAATTGGCGGGGACATCCGGCATTCTGGCAATCACCGTAGGTGTGCCTAACTCTCTCGGCCCGGGGGAATTGTTACAGCATTATGGCACCGAAGAGCAGAAGAACCGCTATCTACCCGGACTTGCCCGTGGCGAAGAGATCCCATGTTTCGCATTGACCAGCCCGGAAGCTGGCTCTGATGCCGGATCAATCCCAGATACAGGCGTAGTCTGTATGGGAGAATGGCAAGGCGAGCAAATTCTGGGTATGCGCCTGACCTGGAACAAACGTTATATCACACTTGCACCTATCGCTACCGTACTCGGTTTGGCTTTCAAACTGTCTGACCCTGACCATTTATTGGGTGATACAGAAGAATTGGGCATTACCTGTGCATTGATCCCGACCAATGTACCGGGGGTAGAAATTGGTCATCGCCATTTCCCACTGAATATTCCATTCCAGAATGGGCCAACTCGCGGTAAAGATATCTTTGTTCCGATCGACTACATTATTGGCGGGCCAAAAATGGCCGGACAAGGCTGGCGCATGCTGGTTGAGTGTCTGTCTGTCGGCCGTGGTATCACTCTGCCGTCAAATGCAACCGGCGGTTTGAAAAGTGTTGCTATGGCGATCGGCGCATACTCTTATATCCGCCGCCAATTCAAAATGCCAATTGGTAAAATGGAAGGGATTGAAGAACCACTGGCACGCATTGCCGGTAACGCCTATTTGATGGATGCCGCTTCAACGCTTGCAACAACCGGTATCATGCTAGGTGAAAAACCCTCTGTGTTATCCGCTATCGTCAAATATCACTGCACCCACAGAGGCCAAAGATCTGTTATTGATGCAATGGATATTGCCGGTGGTAAAGGTATTTGCCTTGGTCCATCCAACTTCCTTGCTCGCGCTTATCAAGGCGCGCCTATCGCCATTACCGTTGAAGGCGCCAATATTCTGACCCGTAACATGATTATCTACGGCCAGGGAGCTATCCGCTGCCATCCTTATGTTCTTGATGAAATGGCTGCGGCTGAAAATAATCGTATCAAAGACTTTGACAAGGCACTATTTAGCCACCTTGGTCACGTTGCCAGTAACATGCTACGCAGCTTCTGGCTTGGCTTAACCAATGGCCGCACCAGCAGCACACCGGTCAATGATGCAACACGCCGTTACTATCAGCAATTAAACCGCCTGAGTGCCAACCTTGCGCTATTATCAGATGTGGCAATGGGGGTATTAGGTGGCAGCCTGAAACGTCGTGAACGTGTCTCCGCCCGTCTTGGCGATGTTCTGAGCCAAACCTATCTAGCTTCCGCGACGTTGAAGCGCTATGAAGATGAAGGTCGTCAAAAAGAAGATTTGCCGCTCGTTCAGTGGGCCGTTCAAGATAGTTTGTATCAGGCAGAACAGGCGATAGATAATTTACTGAGTAACTTCCCGAATCGTCTGGTTGCCGGTCTGATGCGTGTTATCGTCTTCCCTCTAGGACGTGTACATTCAGCGCCATCTGACCATCTGGATCACAAACTGGCTCAGATCTTACAACAACCTTCGGCTACCCGTGATCGCATTGGCCGAGGTCAATATCTGACACCAAGCGAGCACAATCCTCACGGATTACTGGAAGAAGCTCTGCACGATATTATTGCCGCAGAACCGATCCATGCCCGTTTGAGTCGCGAAGCAGGTAAACGTCTTGGTTTTACTCGCCTGGATAAACTGGCAGAGCGTGCACTCGCAGAACGTAAGATCACGCCAGACGAAGCTGAAATTCTGAAACGCGCCGAGGCAAGCCGTCTACGCTCTATTAACGTCGATGAGTTTGAACCAGAAGCACTGGCTGTCGCTGCCCCGGTCAAAAAACCGAGAACAAAAGCGGCCTAAAACTGACGATTAAAGAGAATTAAGAGCTAAATTAATCATGGGGCGATATCTTAAAGTATCGCCCCAGATTGTTGGATAACCCATTTAAAAAAACAAGGGATGTTTTCACATTATCTAAAATTTCAGATAATGTGTTGTCGTTTATTGGCTTTCTCCGATGCTTTAATCGCATCAACGAGGGTGAAAGGTCTGACAGATTAATATAAATAAGTGAAAGCAACCAACGCAGCAGTGATTTAAAGAATGAAGAGAATAAATCAGCCAGTAAATAACCTGATGATATAAAAATACCCTCTTATATCTTTTCGAATAATCAGATCTTTTTCAGGGCTTAAACCCGGGTAAATTAACCGTTTTACCTATTCTTTATTGCGCTATTTTTTTATGACTTACTTTGTAAAATAACGACTAGAAAACTTTTTAATGCCCGTAAACTGATAGTTAAATTTTCTCATTTTTCCTTTCTGTATGTAATTTTTTTAGGTTTAAAACCAGCGAGGATAACAGATAAGCCAATGGTATTAAAAACAACGTTCACTTCTTTAATAATCTTTAATGTTTTTTAAGTGTTTTTGTGCTTTTTAACTGATAATTTGTTTAATACGGTTAATCCTGTTAAATGTTTTAACATAATCGCACGTTTTTGTTATTGGGTTAATGTTATTATTTTGTCACCTTATTAATTCAATCTAAAACCCGTTTTTCTTGATGTTTTTTCTTCCAATGCCAGAAGAGCATCGAATCTTTTACTCGCTTTAAAAAATCTTTAATCACTGCTTTTTACTTTTAATGATTAAATTTTTTACCTGTTTTCTCATGGTACTCTGGTTCTGTTTTCCAGATTTTAAAACCATATTGACAGACGAAAAATGGCTTTCCTTAACCATTTTTTATGAAAATTGTGTAAATACCTATGATTATCAGGTAGTGGATAATCAGTTATTCCCACATATTTGCCGCTTCCCGGATCAGATGCCAGAGGGTTGTGCCTGTCTTTGCACCTTCAACATCAAAAGCCATCGTACCCTGAGAAAAGAAGAACTGCTTGCCCGGCAGACTATCGGTTCGCCAGATCCCGCTGACCAGTGCCGGATGGTCGCCTCTCAGAGGAGTCACTTGCAGCGGCCCCCGGTCATAACGGGCATACCAGGCCAGGGTGGAAATATCATCAAAATGCCCCTCACCATAGAAGTGCAATGAATGGCCTTCACGAGGTATCACCCGTATCGGACGTATTAGCTGGTTAATGGCAAAATAACTCTCCGGGACACTGCCCGGCAGTGGCGTTAAGTCCGGGTATTGACCGGCCCGGATTATCAGCCCATTGGAATAAGAAGTAATCACCACATCCCGGTAGGGGCGCAGCACCTGACGTATCCAGTATTCCCCACCCAGTCGGTTTACAAAGCGTTTGGACAGCAGGGTGATCCAGTTAATGCCACGGACAGAATTCCCATACTGTAATACCGCAGTATGGACCGCAGAATTGACTTGCAGAGAGGGATAACGTTGCGCCAATTGGTACTCTAAGGGAAAGTAGTCATGGTAATCTCTGGGGATGACTAGGCTGTAGCCACAATCCCCACTGTCCGGTTCGAGTTGTTCACACAGAAACTCCAGCCAGGCCATAAAACGAGCCATGCCCTCTTGTTCTTTTAGGTAATCCCAAGGAAGTGTCAGGCTTAGGTAAGAGCTACCATCGTCACCATCAGCTTCATCGGAATCAAGGTAACGCATCAGATAGCGAGGGGCTTCATAGAGATTTTTGGCATCACTGACTACCCAACTAGAGGGCTGGTTTTTTTTCCGATTAAGAATGCCTTCTTCGACTTTGGCAATATTTTCTGGGGAATATTTTTTTAATCCCTCCAACGAATGACGATGAAAACGCAGGTAGGTACCAAATTCTTCGCGAAAGCGCCGGTAGCAGGCCAGAATGCGCTGTTTTTTCTCCGGGGTGTAGCCTTGTTTAAAAAACAGGGTGATAGAAATCCCAAGACGAGAAACAGTCAGCCCATCGCCATTGAGGAAGGTAAACGCGGTCAGTTGTGATTTCAACTGGGCAAAGTAGTCTGAAGTTTCCATATTTTCTCCGTTAATTATGAAGCGGTGGCGAATGTCACACTCGCCAATATTGCCAAGACAGAGGCTAACGCCGCGGCGCTCACTGCGGTGGCGGCAGCTAAAATTTCTACCAGTGCAATCAATGCGGCAGCGACGGCAAGGGTGACAAGAATAACAACGGCAACACCGGCAATAATCACCACCATTTCCAGCATGCTTTCACCCACCTCTTTCAGTATCTGCATCCAGCTAATATTTTTTAGCTCTTCCAGGGTGATATCTGAACCCTGCTGCACCGCCTGCCAGCGGGCTTTTATCTCACTCTCCGTCCAGATCACGATTTTCCCCGTTTGTTCACTGACCCAAGAAAATGCGTAGCTGACCTGATGGCTTATCGGGTCAATAATCTCTTCACACACCCACTTGCCGGTTTGATTGAGCCATGAACCAAACTGGGCAAGAAGCTCCCGGGTACTGTCGCGGACATAATTCAACCCGTTTTCAGCCAGACTCGCCACTTCCTGCCCGAGGATAACCCAGTCTTCATAGCTGGGTAAAAACGACCAACGGGAAGTACTGAGAAGCGGTGGATTTTTTGTCAGCGGCTGCGGAATGGTCCCCGGCACACCCTCTGCGGGAGGGGTGGGTAAAGCTTCGTCATCAGGAGGCGAACCCGGCGGTAGCGGGGCCAGTGGGATGGGATTTTTATAGTGTTGGGAACCGGGTTGATAATGTTTTCGCCACGCTTCATCATATTGTTTTTGCTCCTCAGTGCGATTATCTATGACACGCATTACACCAAAACGTTTTTCTGTCGCAATCCGGATATAATCTTTTTCTTGATCGTCAGAGAGATCATCCCCCGGAAATTTCACCTCAATCAACATTTTCAGATTATCGGGATGCACAGAACCATCGAAGTAGGTGGCATTTCTACCCGGCCAGCGGAGAGCTTCCTCTTTAACCAGAATAATATCGGGTCGGCGAATACGTTTAACCCCAAATTTCTCCGCGTCTTCGGCAGAAGGTCGGGCAAACGGATTACTGGATTGCGGTAAATTATCACCATAACGCTGCTTAGAGTCTTGACTGGTCGCCAGCATGGGTAAGGGGACATCTTGCTCTCCTCGGATAGCAAACACCACTTCCGCTTTATAGGGCCACAGGAAGTCATGTTTGAGTTCCTCAACCTTAATCAACCCACTCATAATGACCTGATTAAGAAAGCGAATAGCCCCCAGTTTGGTGATAATCATTGCCGGCAGACGCAAAGCATATTCGGCTTTTTCCGCCAGATAACAGGGGTCTTCATCGGCGGGAAAGACCCCTATTTCCATCGTACAGGTGATTGATGTGACAGCCGGGCACATTTTGCCGCTATTGGATATTGCCATACTTACTTCTCCATAAATCCCATAATACTCTACCAGCGTGTTACCACCGGCCCGGTTGCAGATTTTCGTCAGCCTCGTTCTGTCCGGTCAGGGTTCTGCCCATCGTGTCGGTTCTACCTGAGATAGCCTTACTACTAACCAGTTAATATCTGATTAATAGTGCAACAGATTTAATTTAAAAATATATAGGAATATTCCGAAAGTTATAAAAATAAGTGTGTTTTATCGCCGAAATTTAACAATTTATATTCATTAATTTAACATTTTCGAATACAAATAAATTTGCAACCAATAGTGGTATCGGTTTTATATATCACATGCTTTTTAAGGAAATGCTGTCGGACTGACAGGATTAAGGGATAGGTTTATCAACAGACAGGACGATACCTTAAAGTATCGCCCCATCTTTTATGGTGTAGAGGGACAGGGTACTTCTTCCAACGCTAATAACTCTTCAATTGTTTGGCGACGGCGAATTAATTGGGGGCTACCATTAACAAACAGCACCTCAGAGATCAGCGGGCGACTGTTGTAATTGGAAGACATTGACGCACCATAAGCACCAGTATCATGAAAAACCAGATAGTCACCAACCCGAACCGGCGGCAACGCTCTTGGCGCAATGCCTCCCCCCTCAATCTGTGTAAAGATATCGCCAGATTCACATAACGGCCCCGCAACTAATGTTTCTTGCAATGAAAATTGCTCAATCTTACGTCCATCAGCAGGCAAAACTGAAATATGGTGATAACTGCCATACATTACCGGGCGCATTAAGTCATTAAATCCCGCATCCACCAGCACATAATTACGGTTCCCCATCTGCTTAACCGCCCGCACTTCTGTCATCAAAATGCCAGATTCCGCTACCAAAAAACGTCCCGGTTCAATTTCCAGCTCAACTTTATGACCTAAATGCTGCTCAATTCTTTTACGCGCATCATCCCACAACCCAAAATAATGAGCGATATTGATTTGCTCATCTCCCTGATGATAAGGGGTCGATAAACCACCGCCGGCTGAAATCGCCTGAATATCTTCACCACAAAGAATAACCTGTTCAACCATCGCATTGCATACACTGGAAAGATGATGATAATCAACACCAGATCCAATATGCATATGTAAACCAAGCAATTTCAATCCATAGTGGCGTATTTTCTCAATCGCTCGTGGAAGATCCTGATACCAAATACCATGTTTGCTGTTTTCCCCTCCCGTGTTCGTCTTCTGGCTATGACCATGACCGAACCCGGGATTAATCCGCAGCCATACCGGATGCCCTTGTTTACATTGACCAATCTGTTCCAACATATCGATAGAACCCGCATTAACCGGAATATCCAATTTGGTTACTTGTTGCAACGTCGGCACATCGATTAAATCAGCAGTAAAAACAATGTCTGACACTTCTTGCCCTGGACAAAATCCGGCCCGCAAAGCACGCTCAATTTCCCCTAGCGAAACAGCATCAACTTTCACACCATACTCACGCATCAGGCGCAAAATATGAGTATTAGAACAAGCTTTCTGAGCAAACCTGACGACATCAAACTGACATAATAATTTGATTCTTTGGATAATTGTTTCACTATCGTAAACCCATAATGGAGTACCGTACGTTTCTGGCAGACGACTCAAATTCTCCGCTATCAGGTTAGGACAACTATTGCGGGTAAAATCGGGGGTAAAAGTACTCATCAGGGTTTCTCTCACAAAGTCAGCAGATAACCCATTATTAACAGCAAAAAACAGGAATAAAAATATCCATTTCGTTATAGTCTATTCATCTGTGATATAGAATTATCATTTGAAGGAACAATTTATGTCTTCTTGTTCATGGCGCCATATTGAAATCTTCCATGCGGTAATGACGACAAAAAACCTGACAGAAGCGGCTATTTTATTACAAACATCACAACCAACCGTCAGTCGTGAATTAGCACGATTTGAGCACCTAATAAAATTCAAACTATTTGACCGAGTAAAAGGCCGCCTGCATCCGACAGCACAAGGATTACGCCTTTTTGAAGAAGTTCAGCGCTCTTATTACGGACTCGAAAGAATAATGAATGCGGCTGACAATATACGTAAATTTCAACATGCTCAGCTTTCTATTGCTTGCTTGCCGGTATTTTCTCAATCACTGTTACCGAAAGTTTGCCGCCACTTCACCCGTCAATACCCTGATACTAATTTAACCATCATTCCACAGGAATCACCGCTATTAGAAGAGTGGCTCTCAGCTCAACGCCATGATCTGGGTTTGACAGAACATTTGCAGACACCACCCGGTACACAGAGAGAAACATTGATCACGCTGAATGAAATTTGCGTATTGCCCGCCGAGCATCCTCTCAGTCATAAACCGCTATTGACTCCCGAAGATTTCAGCGAGCAAAATTTTATCAGTCTTTCAATAGCGGATAGCTACCGGCAGCTCATTGATGGCATATTCGCAGAACACCATATTCGCCGCCGCCTGATTATGGAAACTCACAGTGCTGCATCAGTATGTGCAATGGTGCGCGAAGGCATTGGCGTTTCTATTGTCAACCCACTGACCATACTCGATTATCTGGACAGCCACGGCAAATCTGAAATATGCGCTCGCCCATTCAGTATCGATATTCCTTTTACTGTCAGCCTGATAAAGCCCATTCATCGCCCTTCTTCTGCCCCAGTAGATACTTTTATTGAACACCTAAAAGCACAAATTGCCCTGTTTCCTCAAAAACTAAAGTCAGCTTTTCAGCATTAGTGCTTGCCAGTACGGAGAAGAAGCAAACCACTGAACCAGAAAATCCAGTAATGCTCTCAGCGTTGCTGGCATATTTTGACGACTGGCATAAATACCATAAATTCCCATCGCCTGAGGTCGATATTCTGGCAACAACTGAATCAATTTTCCTGACGCCAAATGCGAAGCAACAGAATAATAGGGTTGCATGGCGATTCCCGCCCCTTGCAACGTTGCCTCCATTAATACAACCGATTCATTAGCACTTAAAGTACCGCTAACAGGAACAGAATATTTTTCCCCTTGGCGTTCAAATAACCAAAGACTTTTACCAAAGAAGTTATAAGTCATACAGTTATGCAAAGCTAAATCAGCAGGCTTTTGCGGAAACATTTTTCCTGCCAGATAAGAAGGAGCGGCACAAACTACAGAATGGCATGTTGATAACGGTCTGGCGATCAAATTCGGTTCCAGATTATTCGTGATGCGTAACGCTAAATCTATCCGTTCCTCGACCAAATTTATTGCCTTATTACTCATTTGCATATCAATAGCTATCTGAGGGTAAATCCGCATAAACTCAGGAATCGCCACAGACAATGCGCTCATCGCCAGAGATTGAGAACTGCTTATCCGCAAAAGACCACTCAGTTCCTGTGCTTCTACAGGTTGATGAACCGGTATCTCTTCCGCTAATTGCAATAATTTACGACTGCGCTGATAGGCGATCTCTCCTGCCGATGTCAGGCTGATCTTTCTCGTTGTACGATGTAACAGACGTACTCCCGCCCATTTTTCCATTTCAGCCAGATAGCGAGATACCATTGCCCGCGACATATCTAACCGTTCCGATGCGGCAATCATGCTGCCTTGTTCTACAATTATAGTGAACACTTGCGCAGCAGTGACTCTATCCATCAATTAGCTCGATTTATGCAACAAATAATTGCCAATTATGCGGTTTTTTCATCGAAAAACGCAACTTATTATGAACCTCATTGACACAACATCAGGAATTCAATCATGACTCGCAAAACAACACTAAATATTGCGCTGGCAGGTATCCTTTCCTTGGGTACCATTTCTCTGGCACAAGCCACTAACCTAAAACTGGATGTTTTCAATCCAGGTGAAAGAAGCGTATTTCCCGTCTCTTCTGAGCTCATCATCGGTGATAGAGAAGTTGTATTGATCGATGCTCAGTTCCAAAAAAATGACGCTGAAGCACTGGCCAGAAGAATTAAGTATACCGGCAGAAAACTGACAACTATCTATATCAGTCAGTCTGATCCTGATTTCTATTTTGGCCTTGATACACTGACCAAAGCGTTCCCTAACGCAAAAGTCATTGCATCACCAGAAACCATTAAAGAAATCAAAAAAACCAAAGATGGCAAACTGGCTTATTGGGGAGGTGTTCTGAAAGAACAGGCCCCCAAAAAAGTTATCGTGCCGCAACCGTTGGAAGGTAACACTTTTACGGTTGACGGTGAGAAGTTAATCGTCGAAGGTCTTGATGGCCCTGCGGCTGACCGTACTTTTGTTTGGATACCAAAATTAAAAGCGGTAGTAGGCGGTGTCACCGTTTCAGGCAACATTCATGTCTGGATAGCAGATACACAGACTAAAGAGTCCCGTAAAAACTGGATGCAGACATTAGATCGTATAAAAGAGCTGAAACCAACTATTGTGGTTCCAGGACATTTCATTGGTAACACGCCAATGACGTTGGAATCCGTTCATTTCACGCAAAAGTACCTGACTATTTTTGAGAAAGAGCTGGCAAAAGCGAAAGATTCAAAAGCGCTAATAGCCGCAATGGAAAAGCACTATCCAAAACTTGCAGACAAATCCAGTCTCGAATTAAGCGCCAAAGTGCTGAAAGGCGAAATGAAGTGGCCCCAATAAGTAAATTAACTCTTTTTCAGGAATAAGTAATATGCCCGGAATGACTCTGCATTATATCTACGATCCACTATGTGGCTGGTGTTATGGCGTTTCCTCTCTGATACAAGCAGCAAAAGAGGTCGCAAATGTGAAAATTGAATTGCATGGCGGCGGAATGCTGACAGGGGATAACAGACGCCAAATAGACAGCACATGGCGTGATTATGTCCTTAGTCAGGATAAACGGATCGCAAGCCTTACCGGGCAAATTTTCAGTGAACAATATGTCACACTGTTAAATGATAAATCACTGATTATGGATTCATTACCACCAATATCAGCCATTCTTGCAGCAGAAGAGTTGGCTGGTAAAGGTGTTGAAATGTTACTGGCAGTACAAAAAGCGCATTATGTTCGTGGATTAAAAATCAGCGAAACTGAAACATTATTGAATTTAGCAAATGAGTTACAGCTTGATTCAGAACTATTTCAGCAAGAGCTGACACTGAATAATGAGTCAGAAAGTCTCCAACATATTAGGAAAAGCCGTGAACTGTTGGCAGCCGTTGGCGGCTCAGGCTTCCCTACGTTTATTTTAGAAAATAACAGAAACGAGCTATCTATTATTTCTCTTGATAAATACTTGGGACAACCCAAACATTGGCAAGATATGCTGATTCACTATCAGTTTTAACACCACCGTTTTAATACCACAATTTTAACTACTGGCGCCCATACATTTTCAGCTATCGGGCGCCATTCACAATAACCCATCCATTCCCAATAAGTGCATATAGATCATGATGATCGCAGAAATGGCTATATAGGGGCCAAAAGCAACAGACTCTTGGTAATTTTCTCGTATTCTCCACATCCAAAAGTACCCAATAAGACCAAACAGTGAGGATAAAAACATTAATAAAGGAATTGCACCAATCCCCAACCAAGCACTAACCGCTGCCATTAACTTAAAATCACCATATCCTAACCCTTCTTTATGACAAATTATTTTGAATAACCAATGGAGTGACCATAAAATCAAATAACCCGCAATAGCACCGACTACAGCTTGTTCAATAGGCACGAAAGTTTGATTCAAATTCAATAATAATCCTAACCATAAAAGTGGATAATTTATTATATCTGGCAATAAATTAATTTTTACATCAATAAAAGAAAGTATAATTAGCATCCAAATAAATATCAAAACTGCATATAAATGGAAATTCAATGGAAAACAAATCATAAAAAAAGAAGTTATAAACAGTGTTACTAATTCAACCTGAAAATAACCGAAATCTATTTTTTCATATCCATAAATAATTTTAGGAAATACCGATATCATTTTATTCAAACTTATTCCTGCCACTATCCCAACAAAAATAGCCAAAATAATGATTTTAATGTTAAAATCCATTAAACAGAACACCTCCAACATTATTCCATTATGAATATTTTAATTAAATAAAAAAACAAATATCAATTATGTTTTCGACATAAAAATATAGTAATAAACAATGACGTTTTAAAACAACAAAATAAATATAAAATAGTCAAATTAAATATAAATATGCGAGCAGACTCGCAACATTTATTCAGAGATAACAATCCGTATCGAGATAGCTTGATAATTTGATTAAGCCTCCCTTATCATACCCTCCATTATTTATTGTCTTATGTATATCTATACCCCGCTGGAAGGAAAAAAACATGCGCATACCCCGCATCTATCACCCGGAATTACTCTCATCGAATACTGAAATTTATCTGAGTGATGAGGCGGCTAACCATGTCGGGCGGGTTCTCAGAATGACTCATGGCCAACAGTTGCAACTGTTTGATGGCAGCAATCAGATCTTCAACGCTCAGATCACCGAAGCTAGCAAAAAATCCGTCAAAGTACATATCAGCAACAGCGAACTTGCCGATAATGAATCGCCACTTAATCTTCATCTAGGGCAAGTCATATCCCGCGGTGAAAAAATGGAATTCACCATTCAAAAATCTGTAGAACTAGGGGTAAATGTTATTACGCCTTTAATTTCTGAACGTTGCGGCGTAAAGCTGGATGGAGAACGGCTGGCTAAAAAACTTCAACAATGGCAGAAGATTGCCATTGCCGCCTGTGAGCAATGCTGTCGCAACCGTATACCTGAAATTCGCCCAGTGATGCAACTCGAACACTGGTGTGCGGAAGATGATGGCAGTTTGAAATTGAATCTACATCCACGAGCCAGCCAAAGTATCAATACCCTGCCTTTACCCGTAGAAAGAGTACGTTTACTGATCGGCCCGGAAGGTGGATTATCGATAGATGAAATTGCTATGACAGCTAATTACCAATTTACTGATATCCTATTAGGACCACGAGTGCTGAGAACAGAAACGACAGCGCTCACCGCAATTACCGCATTACAAGTGCGTTTCGGCGATTTGGGTTAAGGAGAAAGAATGATCAAACTCGGCATAGTGATGGACCCCATTTCATCCATCAACATCAAGAAAGACACCAGTTTTGCCATGCTATTGGAAGCGCAACGCCGCGGCTGGGAGCTCCATTATATGGAGATGAGTGATCTCTATCTGCACCAAGGGGAAGCCCGCGCACGTACCCGCCTATTGCAGGTAGAAAACAGCCCACAGCAATGGCATCAGTTCGATAGAGAACAAGATCTGGCACTGGAAACATTGGATGTCATCCTGATGCGTAAAGATCCACCATTTGATACTGAATACATTTACGCCACTTATATTTTGGAACGTGCGGAAGAGAAAGGCACTCTCATTGTCAATAAACCACAAAGCCTGCGCGATTGTAACGAAAAACTATTCACAGCTTGGTTCCCTGATTTAACACCAGATACATTAGTGACTCGCAATGCCGTTCAGTTGCGTGAATTCCACCAGAAACATGGTGATGTCATCTTTAAACCACTAGATGGTATGGGCGGCGCATCGATATTCCGCCTGAAAAAAGATGATCCAAACGTTGGGGTTATCATTGAAACCCTGACGGAACATGGCAATCGTTTCTGCATGGCACAAAATTTCTTACCGGCCATCAAAGAAGGCGATAAACGGGTATTAATTGTCGACGGCGAACCCGTTCCCTATTGCCTGGCTCGTATCCCTGCCCAAGGTGAAACTCGCGGTAATCTTGCCGCGGGCGGCCGTGGTGAAGCTCGCCCGCTTTCAGAAAGTGACTGGGCTATCGCCAGAGCTGTTGCTCCGACTTTACAAGAAAAAGGGTTAATTTTTGTTGGTCTGGACATTATTGGTGACAAACTGACTGAAATTAATGTCACCAGTCCGACCTGTGCACGTGAGATAGAAGCCGCTTTCCCTGATATTTCAATCATCGGCATGTTAATGAATGCGATTGAAGAACGGTTAGAGAAATAAAAAATTCTTTTTGCGAATTTGCCTGTCAGGGTTTGTCATTTATACTTTTAGCCCACATACTGTGGGCTAAATAATCCTTACATAGCAAGGTTAATTACTAGAAATAAAATGAATCTACAGCACCATTTTCTTATCGCCATGCCCTCATTATCTGATCCCTATTTCAAACGCTCAGTTGTTTACATTTGTGAACACAATGAAAATGGGGCTATGGGACTGGTGATAAATAAACCTATTGAGCAAATCTCCGTTCGGAAAGTTTTACAAAAGCTGAAAATATCACCAGAAGATCGGGATGAAAGCATCAGTCTAAACAAACCTGTCATGACTGGCGGTCCACTGGCTGAAGATCATGGTTTTATATTGCACACACCAAAACCAGGTTTCAGTTCAAGTATCAAAATTTCCGATGACACAATGATCACCACATCCAAAGATGTCCTTGAAACCTTGGGTACTCCACGCCAACCAAAACAGATATTGGTCACGTTGGGGTATGCTAGTTGGGAAAAAGGTCAACTTGAAAAAGAAATAATGGAGAATAGTTGGCTAACAACAAACGCTGATCCACATATTATTTTCAACTCACCCATTGCGGACCGCTGGCGTGAAGCCGCATCTTTGCTCGGTATCAATATCTATAATATTGCGCCACAGGCAGGGCATGCATAGATGAATAACCGTACAATAATGGCTTTTGATTTTGGCACCCGCAGCATCGGCGCAGCCATCGGGCAAGAAATCACAGGTACCGCCAGAGCATTGACCTCGTTTAAAGCCACAGAGGGTATCCCCAATTGGCAACAAATCGAAAAATTACTTAAAGAGTGGCAACCCGATTTAGTTATCGTTGGTCTTCCCCTTAATATGGATGGCACTGAGCAATTAGTCACAGCGCAAGCACGTAAATTTGCAAACCGGCTGCATGGCCGGTTTGGCATGCAAGTTCAACTCCAAGATGAACGCTTGACAACTGTTGAAGCCCGTGCTCATCTGTTTGACCGAGGTGGTTATAAAGCCTTAAGTAAAGGAAAAGTAGATGCTACTTCCGCTGTTATTATTCTGGAAAGCTGGTTTGAACAGCACTATTAATAGCACAATAGCTAACAGTAGCAGCGATCAATTAACAGCAATCGTATAACCACGATTCGCGATTAACTGATATACCCGTTATCTTTCAAGTTGCCTCTTTGTTGGCTGCACTCACTCACCCCAGTCACATAGTTATCTATGTTCCCGGGGATTCGCTCCTTTGCCGTCGCGATGCATCTTGAAATCCATAGGGTATAGCATTTTCTTTAATCCTCCTATCTGTTTGCTCTGCCAGTAATCCCTGCAATTTACGTTGCTGCCAGCCTTGCTCGTAGGTTTGCATCCCACTGGCAGCGCCCGTCTGCATAAGCGTTGTTATTTGATGATTTTTTCCTTCTCGTATCAAATGGCTCACAGCCTGATTAACTACCAATATTTCATATATAGCGACTCGCCCTCCTCCCTGAGCAGAAACTAATTGCTGGGCTATCACCGCTTTCAAACTGCCTGCTAGCTGACTACGTACCCACCCTTTTTCTTCGGCAGAGAAAATATCTACCAATCGGTCAATTGCCTGTACAGCACCTCTGGTATGCAAAGTCGACAATACCAAATGCCCAGTCTCTGCCGCAGTTAACGCCAAGCGTATTGTCTCCTTATCCCGCAACTCCCCCAACAACAATACATCAGGATCTTGCCGGAGAGCCCCTTTTAGCGCTGCCTGATAACTGGGCGAGTCCAATCCAATTTGTCGCTGTTGTATCAGACAATTGCGGCTGTGGTGGATAAATTCAACGGGATCTTCCAATGTAATAATGTGCTGACAACTGTGGCTGTTCAGCATATCCACAATGGCAGTTAATGTTGTCGACTTCCCACTGCCTGTAGCGCCAGTCACCAGAATCAACCCACTCTCTTCCCGCAAAGCCATTTCACGGATAATTTCAGGTGCTTTTAGCTGTTCCAGAGTTGAACACTGAGCGTGAATTAAACGCAAAACGGCTGACAACCCGGAGTGCTGACGAAAGATGTTGCCTCTCAATCGTTGGCCATTTTCTGTCTCCAACGCAAAATCCACATGTCCACCAGTTAATAGCTGTTGTCGCTGATTTTCCGATAAAAATTGTCTACTCCACTCTTCCAACAATAGATTATTTACAGATGGCAGTTGAGTTTGTGGGCAAAGCACTCCATTTATACGTAATACGGGAACTTGTCCAATACAAAGATGCAGATCTGACGCATTATGCTTTACACTAAGGGCTACTAACTTATCCATATTCATTTTTTAATCTCCTGAGTCACCATGAACAATATTGAACAAAATTTACAAGATGTCAGGACCCACATAGCCATTGCCGCACAAAAATGCGAACGCGCTCCAGAAGAAATTACCTTGCTTGCAGTCAGTAAAACCAAACCTGTGGAAGATATCGAAAAAGCAATCGCTGCCGGGCAACGTCATTTTGGTGAAAATTATGTGCAGGAAGGTGTAGAAAAAATTGCTCATTTTGCCAATCATAATGATTTGATATGGCACTTTATCGGTCCGTTGCAGTCTAATAAAAGCCGTTTAGTGGCAGAAAGTTTTAACTGGTGCCATACCATTGACCGCTTAAAAATAGCACAACGCCTGAACGAGCAACGCCCGAAGGGAATGGAACCGCTGAATATTCTTATTCAAATAAATATCAGTGATGAAAAGAGCAAATCAGGTATTCAACTTGATGAGCTACCTACTCTGGCTGCCGAAGTGAACAAACTACCAAACGTAAGGCTTCGGGGTTTAATGGCAATCCCAGCGCCGGAACCTGACTATGAACGTCAATTGGTGGTTTTCAGGAGAATGGAGCAAACCTTCCTTAACCTGAAAACTAAATATTCTCAAATAGATACCCTCTCAATGGGGATGACTGATGATATGGCTGCTGCGATTAATTGTGGTTCCACATTAGTACGAATTGGAACAGCAATTTTCGGTGCGCGTCAGTATCACAATTAACCATTTCAACACTACGAGGTATTTAAATGGAAAAACGTAAAATTACCTTTATTGGTGCAGGTAATATGGCTCACGCCATCATCGCCGGATTAGTAAAAGGAGGGTACCCTGCTGAGCTGATTAATGTCTGCGCACCAAGTAATACTCACCGTGATGCACTAGCAAAAGAGTATGGCGTTAATAGCGGTAGTGACAATATTCACTACGCACAGGAAGCCGACGTTGTTGTTCTGGCGGTAAAACCGCAAATGATGGCAGATGTTTGTCAGCCTCTGCAAGAAAAGGTAGATTTCAGTAATAAGCTGGTTCTATCTATCGCCTCAGGTATTTCCGTTGCACGCTTTGATGCTTTATTACAAGACAAACTCAATATTATCCGTATCATGCCAAACACACCGGCGTTAATTGGTCAGGGGTTGAGTGGATTATTCGCCTCTGAACAAGTCAGCCAGTCTGACCGTAATTTCACTCAAGCATTAATGAACAGTGTCGGTAAAACTTACTGGGTAAAAGATGAAAACGGCATCAATGACATTATCGCCGTAGCAGGCAGTGCGCCCGCTTATTTCTTCCTATTTATGGAGTCAATGCAACAGGAAGCAGAACGTTTAGGTTTTGATAGCCAGACAGCCCGTGAAATTGTTTTGCAAACGGCAATAGGTTCTGCGGCACTGGCCGCATCAAACGTAGATCTCCCTTTTGCAACCCTGCGTGAACAGGTAACATCTAAAGGCGGTACTACTGCGGAAGCATTACGTATCTTTTATGAAGGCAAATTGCCGGAAACTGTATCCAACGCTATGCAGGCGGCTATTCGCCGGGCGCAGGAAATGGAAAAACAATTTTAATTTTATCAAGGCTGCTAAATGCAATTTTTACACTTTATTCTATCCACAGTTCTGGATTTATACATCGCTGTTTTATTACTTCGTGTATGGATGCAATGGGTTCGTTGTGATTTTTATAACCCATTTGCCCAATTTATTGTGAAAATAACTCAACCGATCGTTCGGCCATTACGCCGAGTCATACCAGCTATTAGTTCGCTTGATACTGCCTCCATTGTTGTCGCTTATGTTCTGGTATTGTTTAAATTTATCATGCAACTTTGGTTCAATACCGGTTCGCTTGCTTTCCACACACTTTTCCTTCCTGTCGGGTTAATCGAATTGCTGACAGCAGCAGGTAAACTGGTATTTTGGTTAGTGCTAGCGCGTGCTTTACTAAGCTGGATAAGTCAGGGGCGCAATCCGATTGACTATGTTTTGATGCAACTGACAGAACCGTTGATGGCGCCTATCCGCCGTATTATCCCAACGATGGGCGGCCTTGATTTTTCAGCAATGATAGTCATTTTGATCCTCTACGCACTGAACTATCTTCGCGCTGATGTTCTTTCATGGCTGATACAGTAAATAAGAATTAAATTGGATTCAAAATAATGCAAAAAGTCGTTCTGGCAACCGGCAACCCCGGAAAAGTTCGTGAACTGGCACAATTACTGGCTGATTTTGGACTGGATATTGTTGCTCAAACTGAATTAGGCGTAGATTCAGCCGAAGAGACCGGGCTGACATTTATTGAAAATGCCCTTCTTAAAGCTCGCCACGCCGCACAAGTTACCGGACTACCGGCAATTGCGGATGACTCTGGTCTATCCGTAGACATCCTTGGCGGTGCTCCAGGTATCTATTCAGCCCGCTATGCAGGTGAAAACAGCACCGATCAGCAAAATCTAGAAAAACTGCTAGATACGATGAAAGATGTTCCTGATGATCAACGTCAAGCTCAGTTTAACTGTGTGCTGGTTTATATGCGCCATGCGGAAGATCCAACACCGCTGGTATTTCATGGCCGCTGGCCGGGGATTATCGCACGCCAACCTGCCGGTAATGGTGGGTTTGGTTATGATCCTATCTTCTACATACCGGAATTAGGTTGTACTGCCGCTGAATTAACGGGTGAACAAAAAAATGCCGTTTCGCACCGTGGTCAGGCACTAAAGATGATGTTGGATACACTCAGTAATGCTTAAATTCCCGCCACTAAGTCTTTATATCCATATTCCGTGGTGTGTACAAAAGTGTCCTTACTGTGATTTCAACTCTCATGCATTGAAAGGTGATGTTCCGCATCAGGAATATGTTGACCATTTATTAGCAGATCTGAAAACAGATCTGCCAATGGTCAACGGACGGGAAGTTACCACTATCTTTATTGGTGGTGGGACCCCTAGCCTGCTTAGCTCACAGGCAATGCAACAATTGCTGGATGGTGTTCGTGCTCTCCTACCGGTATCGCCGCAAGCTGAAATTACTATGGAGGCCAATCCGGGTACTGTGGAAGCCGATCGTTTCAGTGGTTATCAGCAAGCGGGGATTAACCGAATATCCATTGGCGTGCAGAGTTTCAGCCCGGATAAACTGGCACGCCTTGGCCGTATTCACGGGCCGGATGAAGCCAAACGGGCAGCACATTTAGCCGCTAGTCTGGGGCTACGCAGTTTTAATCTGGATTTGATGCATGGTTTGCCGAATCAAAGCCTTGATGAGGCACTGGATGATTTGCGTCAGGCAATCGCGTTATCACCACCGCATCTTTCATGGTATCAGTTGACTATTGAACCTAATACCAGCTTTGGCTCTCGCCCTCCTATTCTGCCCGACGATGACGCTTTATGGGATATCTTTTCACAAGGTCATCAATTGTTGACAGCAGCAGGTTATCAGCAATATGAAACTTCTGCTTATGCTAAACCAAGCTATCAATGCCAGCATAATCTCAACTACTGGCGCTTTGGAGATTACCTTGGCATTGGCTGTGGCGCTCATGGAAAAATCACATTTGAAGATGGCCGTATTCTGCGCACAGTGAAAACCAAACATCCCCGTGGATATATGCAAGGACGCTATCTGGATAAACAACATCAAGTAGAAAATGAAGATCGGCCATTTGAATTTTTTATGAACCGATTCCGTTTACTGGAAATGATGCCAAAACAAGATTTCAGTGATTTTACAGGGTTATCTGAGGACTCAATCCGTACTCAAATAGGGCAAGCCTTAGCCGCAGGTTATCTTTCTGAAACAGCAACACACTGGCAAATCACGCAAAAAGGCAAACTGTTCCTAAATTCATTATTGGAATTATTTCTCTAGTACAGAAATTGCCTTTGGAAAATTCAGCTCCGTAAAGATTATCTTTGCATAAAATTGATACCGCCACTGGTTTCGTTTCTATTCATAATACATTTCCCCCACTGAATTTCGGTGGGGACTCCATTAGACGGTGGCGACTGATTGCCCCATGTTGGATTCCTGTTCCTTTCGGAGGAGTGATTGCACCCCAAAACTTAAATAATATATAAGTGACAAATTAACCAAGGCATTAATATTGAAATAATAATTCACAATCTAATTTTCAATGATAAAATCCCAATATGTAAAAAATAAATTAACAAATACACCACAAAAAAAATAATATAAAAATTTATTAATCCACCTACCCTACAAATATGTTTATCTATGTAAATAATAGTTAATATCGACCATCAATAAGAGTATTAATTAAAATTTAATAAAACCATATTTTACACAAGATTAATTTTAATATATGTGAATTACACCGCAATAATATCACTTAAATCATCTCAAATACGACTATATTTAATTTGTGCTTGGTTGTATTTCTATTGATAAGCACGAGCATTTAAAAAATCATTTTTAATTTCACTTTGATTGGGGTGAAAAATGAACATTGAAAATAAAGAAATGTTATATACTTTATCCAAAGAAGACCTCGCTACAGCACTGACGCCGTATTATAAAGATTTTTATGATCAACTTTCGGATCATCAAAAAGAAAATATTAGTTTTGACATGGTTGTAAATGATGCTTACAAGAGATTGCATTTTAATAATTCAGCTCCAACTGACACTGATGGAAGATCAAAATTAATAGAGTACGCAGGTGTATCTCCATGCACTCTTGCAATTGGTACAGTTGTCGCAGGTGCTTTTAAACTTGCATTTAAATTCATGGGCATACATGAACCCGAAAGAGAATCAGCCACACAGATATTATTGAAAAAATTAGGTCATGAGGCTATACATGAGTTATTGACTATAGTTCATGACCTTAAGAATTCGAATTCTATTACTGATAAATCAAAGAATACCTGGTCATTAATTGCTAAAGTTAAGGATGATATAGGTATTTCTGGAATAACTAATTGCTTAAAGGAGTCAATGCATTGGTACGACTGGGTTATTACTGGAATAACTGCAATAGCACAATTAACTATATGGTTTGCTACAGATGGAGCTGCATTTATTGTAGAAATAGCACTAGCTGGTCCTGCTATAGCCAGATTGGTATTTGACTCTGTAGACGCGGTTAATACTTGTTCATAAAACCTTTATCTGTAATCTCATTTAATTATCAAGGAACTTATTATTTATTATAAGTTCCTTTCAATATAAATATCATCCTTCATATTATAAACTCGAATAAATCAGACGCTAAAATATAAAACAAATAATGTTTTCACCTTGTAAATTCAATATAATAATCACCATTAATATCTACAAATAATTTCTCTGTCCAATTATATATAACAGAAATACATTTATTATTTCTTAATAACAACATTAGTTTTCACACCATTATTATAACAGATTAAATTTTTATTTTATGAATAGATAAGACATTGTTTTGAATAGAAAAGATTTGTCTATCTTTTAAATTATTAATACTGAAAATACGAATAATAAGCCAACTACTCATAGAATATTGCCCCAATCGGGCAAGATTTAGACCAAAAACCTGACAGTCACCAGCATAAAATAACCGATAACTGTCAGACCAAATCTAAAACAATCCATTGTGGAACTTCAATCACTATTCAAATTCAAAATGGCGCATGACCTGATTAAAGGGCATCAGCTACAGCATTAACTTGTGCAGTTAAGCTTTCCAAACCACCGCCCGATAAATACCACAAATCAGATTTCAGGTAAGTGATTTTGCCATTCTTATACGCCGAAGTAGATTTTATTTTATCATCTTCAAATTTTTCTTTGTTCAGCTTACCTGCGCCAATTGCTTCACTACGGTCAATAATGAGAATCACATCAGGATTGGCTTTAGCAATCATATCAGAAGTCACTACAACGAATTTGTTTTTATCTTCACCAGCAGGAATAGATAATTCTGCTTTCTGTGCCTTAACCACGTCATACACTACGCTCTGGTTGTTCAGCACTAATTTACCTGCGTTATGCAGCAATACTAAAACTTTTGCGCCAGAAGACTTAGCTTTATCCTGAGCTTTAGCAATGGTTTTTTCCAGCTCAACAAGCTGATCTTTCACTTCACTCTGTTTATTAAACAATTCACCTAATAACGTTATGTTACTTTCAACTGAAGCCAGATAATTTTTGCTATCAGTTCCCAGATTAATTGTCGGTGCTATTTTTGACAGCTTTTCATAGGAAGAAGTTTGACGCCCGCTAATAACGATCAAATCAGGTTTAATTTGCGCCAATTTTTCCAGATTTGGCTCTTTCATACCCCCCGCATTTTCTACCCCTTTAGGTAAGCTATTACGGAGATATTCAGGCGTATTACCAGTAGGTAATGCAACAACCCTATCTGATAAACCTAATTTAACTAATGAATCATAAATACCGAAATCAAATGAAACGACTTTCTGAGGATTTTTTTTGACTTCAGTTTCACCGGAAAGGTGCTTAACCGTGATCTTATCATTAGTCTGAGCTGTAACTACATTTGGGGTAACTATATTTGGTGTAACTACAGAAGATTCCTGACTAAATGCGGAATGGCTTGCAACAGCAAATAACGATACCAGAACGACAGGGATTATCTTTTTCATATATCGCACTCCAAGAAAGGATATTTAGTAAACATTCGCATTCTAGGTAGCGAAAAAAATATGTCAATCTAAATAAGAATCAATTTCAAATTGATTCTTATTTGTGATTATTAGAAATTATTTAATAGAATTCAGTAACTCAATTCTTTGTTGCTCAAGGCCACTGACCTTACCGCAAACCTCTTTGCCAAAACGCTGGAAATCTTCTTCCTGAACACGCCATTCAGCTTTCAAATTATTCTGCAATCCACCCAAACTACCAAGCAACGATTGTAATGCCTGATTATTATCACCATTCAGGCTAAATTGTTTATTGCCGATCTCATTTATACTGTCCTGTAACACCCCACCAAGACTTTGCTCAATTAAGCTACGGCTATCTTTTTCAACCTGCTTAATTGCTTGATGGTGAAATGCCATACCATCAGCGCGAGTTTCAATGATTCGGTTTATTTGCTGATTAAGCCCTGACTCAAGCTCAGACAACCGGTTACGCACATTGCTATCCTTACCGATAGTATCCACTACCACTTTATCCAAGGATTTACGAGCCGTTATCAGATGTTTTCCGGTTTCTTGCTTAATCCAAGGCAAATCCTGCCGCAAAGCCTGCTGATAACGTTGTGCTTTCTGACGCTGTTCAGTATTTAAACTTAAGTTCTTACCATCGCGAATTACTGAACCATCCGGTGAAATCTGGAGATTGCCACTTGCCCCCACAACCTGAACTGATTGAGAAGTAATAATGATGTCATTCTGTGGATTTACCTGGCACTCATAACCTGCCTGAGCCTGAGCAACAAATAGCAAAGATGCAACAGTGATAATTTTGCGTAACATGTTTTCTCCTAAGAAAATCACCTGAGAATTAAAAAACGGATTGAGAGTTAAAAAACGGATCGCCCAACACGATCGGCTAACAATTCCAGGGCAGCACAACCCGCTAAAGAGTTCCCCGATCGATCCAATTCCGGTGACCAGACAGCAACAGTAAACTCTCCCGGCACGACACATACGATCCCACCACCAACGCCCGATTTTCCTGGCATGCCAATCCTGAATGCAAACTCGCCGGAACCATCATACATACCACAGGTCATCATCAGTGCATTAATCTGCCGGGCCTGACGTGGACTAAGGATTTGCTGCTCAGAGCCTATCGTACTCCCCTGATTCGCCAAATAAATAAAACATTTAGCAAGCTCAATACAGTTCATTTTCAAAGCGCAATAATGAAAATAAGTTTGCAGTACCGCGAGCACATCATTATCGAAATTACCGAAGGATTTCATCAGATAGGCAATCGCCGCATTGCGGTGAGAATGTTCCATTTCAGAACGGGAAACTTTGCTGTCGTAACAAATATCAGGGCAACCAGCAAGTTTGCGCACCACTTCTAGCATACGCTGTTTAGGCGCACTCAATCGCGACTGCAACATGTCACAGACAATTAATGCACCCGCGTTAATAAAAGGGTTACGGGGTTTGCCTTTTTCCAGTTCCAATTGAACTAACGAGTTAAATGGCTGACCTGAGGGTTCCTGCCCGACCCGTTGCCAGATCTCTTGTTCCTGATAACGCGTCATGGCTAAAGTCAGGCTTAATACCTTAGAAATAGATTGAATCGAAAAACGCTTCTCAGCATCTCCGGCACGGAATATCTGCCCATCGATGGTACAGATGGCTATTGCCAGGTTATCAGCAGGAACTTCCGCCAATGCAGGAATATAATTTGCCACTTTCCCTTGGCCAATCAGGGGACGAACTTGTCGCAAAATATCCGACAATAACGTATTAGAGAACGTTGTACTCACTGATTTTACTCCAGACAGGGGCACTCATTAATCACCAGAGACCCCTGTTGTAATTCATGCAAGCTATTTTATAGCGATATACCCGTTATCTTTCAAGTTGCCTCTTTGTTGGCTGTACTCACCCCGGTCACATAGTTCTCTATGCTCCCGGGGATTCGCTCCCTTGCCGTCGCTATCCATCTTGAAATCCATAGGGTATAGATTAATCAATCCCACCAAACATCAAACAATTCGGAAGTCATGACATCTTCCATACCGCGATCCTTCAACCACTTTTCAACCAATTGGCGATGCTCTTCTGTACACATACCAATTTTTTGCAAACAGATTAAACCTTCCCAATGCAGATAACCGCTGGCATCCAATGCTAAGCCATTAGATTCAATCAGCTCATCAATAAATGCATCAACAGTGCTATCGATAACATCTACAGGTGTATTAGATGGGAAACTCCACTTAACAGAAAAACCTAACTCCTTAAATTCATCAATATGCATCTTCTTACGCAAACGACGACTGCGGTTTTTAGCCATTACTTAATCCTCTTAAACATTATGTCCCACACGCCATGCCCCAACCGCTGACCGCGCAATTCAAATTTCGTTATCGGGCGTGAAGATGGACGCGGTACATAATCACCATCCTCAGACAAATTAAGGTAATTATCTACGCCATTCATCACTTCCAACATATGCTCAGCATATGGCTGCCAATCAGTCGCCATATGGAATACGCCACCCACTTTCAACTTGCTTCTTATCAATTCAGCAAATGGCGGCTGTACAATCCTGCGTTTATTATGACGTGCTTTATGCCACGGATCCGGAAAGAAAAGCTGTACCATTTCCAAACTATTATCCGGGATCATGTTTTCCAGCACTTCAATCGCGTCATGGCACATCACCCGCAAGTTACCGATATTTTCATCTTCTGCGGAAGCCAGACAAGCGCCAACGCCAGGCGCATGAACTTCAATCCCAAGAAAATCTTTTTCTGGATTCTGACTTGCCATTGTGACAAGGGATGCCCCCATGCCAAAGCCAATTTCCAACACCACAGGGGCTTCTCGCCCAAAAAGTGCTGCCAGCTCCAGCTTTTCTGCCTGATACTCAACACCTATTTTTGGCCAGAGATTATCAAGTGCTTGTTGCTGACGATTAGTTAACCGGCCCTGACGACGAACAAAACTCCTAACACGGCGCAACGCCCTGCCATTTTCATCAAATTCCGGCGAAATTACGTTATTTATCATGGTATTTCTGTCAGTTTTAAAGGCATTTATTCAGCCGCTTATGGCTGCTTTACCAGCAAACCACCTATCCCCGTCATCTTTCAAGTTGCCTCTTTGTTGGCTGCACTCACTCACCCCGGTCACATAGTTACCTATGCTCCCGGGGATTCGCTCCCTTGCCGTCGCGATGCATCTTGAAATCCATTGGGTATAAAAGAGAGCGCATTATCCAAAGATGGGCGATTTTAGCAAGTCCGATCGTGACAAGTACAATTTTAATACGGAATTTAATACGAAATTGCGTAGCGCTGCGAAAACAAAGTTCCGGTTTACAGCGAGGTTACACTATGTTGCAATCCTATTCACGAAACACTGATTTTCCCTAAAGACAATTATCCCAATGATGGAAGCAAAGCAATTCTCCGCAGTGGTACTAGATTGGTACCATCGTTACGGTCGTAAAACCCTGCCCTGGCAATTGGAAAAGACCTCTTATCACGTCTGGCTTTCAGAAGTGATGTTGCAACAAACTCAGGTTGCGACGGTCATTCCCTATTTTCAGCGCTTTATTTCACGTTTTCCCGATGTGACTTCACTTGCCGCAGCCCCCCTTGATGAAGTCCTACATTTGTGGACCGGCCTTGGTTACTACGCTCGTGCTCGTAATTTACATAAAGCAGCACAACAGGTTGTGGAGTTGCACCAAGGTCAATTCCCAACAACTTTTGAAGATGTTGTCGCCCTACCTGGCGTTGGTCGTTCAACAGCGGGGGCAATCCTTTCACTTTCTCAAGGTAAACATTTCCCAATTCTTGATGGCAACGTTAAACGGGTATTAGCCCGCTGTTATGCCGTGGAAGGTTGGCCAGGTAAAAAAGAGGTTGAAAGCAACCTTTGGCAAATCAGCACCAATGTAACGCCAGCGCAAGAGGTGGAATATTTTAATCAGGCGATGATGGACTTAGGCGCAATGGTTTGCACTCGCAGCAAGCCGAAATGTGAAATCTGCCCATTAAATCAAGGATGTATCGCTTACGCTAACCATAGCTGGACCAAATATCCAGGTAAAAAACCTAAACAGAGCATTCCTGAGAAAACAGCTTATTTCCTGCTGATGCAGAATAATGATGCTGTCTGGCTGGAACAACGCCCACCAACGGGGATCTGGGGTGGTTTGTTTGCGTTTCCTCAGTTTGAGAGCATGGATTTGCTAAATGGCTGGTTAGAGCAATCAGGTATTTCTCATAGTAAACATGAACAACTCACCGCATTCCGCCACACATTTAGCCATTTTCATCTAGATATTGTGCCGATAAAAATAAATATTTTATCCTTTACTACCTGCATGGATGAAAATAAAGGACTTTGGTATAACTTACAGCAACCCGCGACTGTTGGGCTGGCAGCACCAGTTGAATATCTATTACAGCAACTAAGCTAATCTCATACCCACTATTTTGAGGATTTATTATGAGCAGAACTGTTTTTTGTACTTTCTTACAACATGAAGCCGAAGGACTGGATTTTCAGCTTTATCCGGGCGAATTGGGCAAACGCATTTTCAATGAAATTTCCAAAGAAGCATGGGGACAATGGATGAGCAAACAAACCATGCTGATCAATGAGAAAAAACTCAACACCATGAATCCGGAAGATCGTAAATTGCTTGAACAGGAAATGGCTAAATTCCTGTTCGAAGGTCATGATATTCAAATTGATGGATATACCCCACCAGAAAAATAATATTTAGCTTTCATCAGAGCCAGCGGCTCTGATGTTGTATTCAATACCAGATGGCAATGTAAGATGAAAAAACTGTTAGCACTGTTTGTTATTGCCCCAATTCTTGTTTCCTGTACCAGCAACAAAAATCGTGAATACCGTGAAGAATATATAAAAGATACCAATGGTTTTGATATTTTGATGGGCCAGTTTGCTCATAACATTGAGAACATTTGGGGGTTGCATGAAGTATTAATTGCAGGCCCAAAAGATTACGTAAAGTATACCGATCAATACCAAACTCGCAGCCATATCAATTTTGAAGCTGGAACGATCACGATTGAGACAATTTCCCCAATTGACCCTACGACCTATCTACGCAAGGCCATTATCACGACCTTATTAATGGGTGACGATCCAGGTTCCGTTGATCTCTATTCTGATACTAACGATATTCAGATCAGTAAAGAACCCTTTCTTTACGGACAAGTTATGGACAACAACGGCCAACCGATTCGTTGGGAATGGCGAGCAACACACTTTGCAGATTATCTGATTGCCAACAAATTACAAAAACGCCAATCTGGTTTACATGTCATTTGGTCTGTCACTATACAACTGGTTCCAAACCATTTGGACAAACGTGCTCATAAATATCTGCCACTGATTCGTCAAGCTTCCATTAAATATGGCATAGATGAATCCCTAATTTTGGCAATTATGCAAATAGAATCCAGCTTCAATCCCTATGCAGTCAGCCGTTCTGATGCACTTGGGCTGATGCAAGTTGTACAACATACTGCTGGCCGTGATGTCTTTAAGATGAAAGGTAAATCAGGGCAACCAAGCCGTAGTTATCTATTTGATCCAGAAAATAATATCGATGCCGGCACAGCATATTTATCGATATTACAAAACAGTTATCTGGGTGACATCACTAATGCAACATCTCGCCGTTACGCGGTAATAACGGCTTACAATGGTGGTGCAGGTAGTGTATTACGGGTATTTTCCAGCGATAAGAAAAAAGCGGCTCAAATTATAAATAAAATGGCGCCGGGTGATGTTTATGAAACCCTAACGACCAAACATCCATCGGCAGAATCACGTCGTTACCTGATGAAAGTCAATACTGCCCAGAAAGTCTATCATCATTAAGACATTAAAATATTAAGAAAATAACGGGGAGCAATTTTTCTACTCTCCGTTATTATTTTGCCTATATTTCTGGCTAATCGAATAATTTCAAAGCACAAATCACTATTCCCAAAGAAATCTATTGACGAGCTCTACCGAATACGGTTTAATGCGCCCCGTTGCCCGGATAGCTCAGTCGGTAGAGCAGAGGATTGAAAATCCTCGTGTCGGTGGTTCGATTCCGCCTCCGGGCACCAATTCAAAGTGCGCTTGTTGGGAGATGAAAACTTAACGGGCGTTCGATACTGGGACCTAAGTGCATCGTTACAGTTGACTTAATCTTGCGTCGCTTCGATATAAAGCATAAAGGTTCTAGATTCAGGATATCTGAGAGATCAGGTGTCCTTTTTTCGCTCGAGCGCAATATTTACAAGTTCTATTGCAACTGTCAAGCCATCCAAACTAAAATCAATGAATTAATTAACACGATGTTGTATGTTGGTTACTCAACTTTCCTCATTGATCAGAAGAAAGTTAATTATGGGTGATGGTATCAGTTCAAAAAAATTCCCTATCTTGCAACAGGGAATTTGTAATAGATTAAGACAAGTTCAATCAATAGCAGGCATACTCTGCTTTATCCAATTAACATTTCTCCTCTCTCTGGCTCAACATCGATATACAGCATTAACTCACGCTCCAGCGCACGCCCGGCAATATCCAGATTGATATCAATATATTCCATCGTCGTGGCAATACTGCGATGCCCCAGTAATCCGCGTACCATTTGCAAATTACGATCAGGCGCTTTCATCAGTTCAGTTGCCAATGTATGCCGGAAACGGTGTGGACCCACATCAAATCCACACTCCTTTGATAAGCGCCGAAAGAATGACTTTATCGTCTGTAACGGGTCGGTTTCACTTCCTCTGTCTGTTTTGGCGGTAAAATAGTTCACACAGAACAGAGGATCACTCAGTTTTGCCCCAGCCGCCAGGGCACGTTCCAGCAAAATTTCCAGTCGCGGATACAACCATTTCACCACCGGCACCAGGTGTTCATAATGGTTCTTACTCCCCTCGGAGCAAAGAATAATCCGGCGTTCTTTCAGATCAACATCTCCAAGCCGAATATGTAATAGCTGATTTTGCCGCATCCCGGTATAACGCAACGTATCCAGTACCGTCAGCCAATACCAGGTCGGATATAATGCACAGCGGGCACGATGGTTATCCCCTGCCTGTCGCTCCCGCTCTTCAAATTGCCCCATCGTGAGATACAGGGCTGTCAGCTGTTTTTTGGTTAATGTTTTCTTTTTCTTCTTGTTCGCATTAACCACGACACCATTAAATGGGTTTTCCGTTTGAGGCAGTATTTTTTCTTTTATCGCCAAATTAAACAACGCCCGCATATGCGCAATCTTACTGTTCCAGGTCACACCTTTCCGTCCGGACTGATGCAACACATATCTGCGCCACGCCAGCACCTGTTGTCGGGTCACTTGAGCAGGCCGATTGTCCACACCTGCAAACACCTGGAAGGTATTCACCACCTTGCGATAACTTGACTCCGTATCCGGCCGCAACATTTTGGCAAAGAAATACTCATCCAGCAGGTTATCCCAGGTCATACTGTCCATCTCTACTTCCTCACTTCATCAATTTAAAAACCCATTGCGGGGCGCAGAAAATAACATATTGTTATTAAAGATGCTTTCTCATGAAATCATGAGAAAAGGGCTATCTTCCGGTACAGAACGGTCACGATAAAGCAACGTGTTTTTGATTAAGTAGCCATGAATACGTTGATAGGAGCCAGTCCGATCAGCTGAATCATAAAGATGACAGCAACAAAAACACTTTCCACCACTGACTCGATGTCGTCCCAGCCGCTCAAATGCGGTTTGTACCCGTTTCCATTTTTCGATAACCTCTTTGCCATCCACCTGCTTCTTCTCACCGAGAAACTGGAAGAAAATGGCCGGCGCACTCACAAACACAAAACCACTGACCAGATGTATCCGGGCTTGCGGCGTATTAATGGTCATCACCCCATGCCTTAATCCAGCGGACAGCCAGTCCCAGAATTGCTCTCCAATACAGGATGTCTCAATCGCATTTTCGTTCTGCAATGTTGCCTGAACCGAGTGTTGTGAAGGCACCGGCGTGTCTGGAGGTACGATTTCTGCTTCACTCGCCATAACCTGTTCTGTCACTGTGCCCGCGACATTCATCCCCATTAATGACAATAGCTGTTGCGTGCTCTCATCAACAGGCTTCACGGCTGATGAAACAATTTCAGTCATCGGGTTACCTTCCTGCCGGCTCTGAGAGGGCAGAACACTGTCCATTGTTGTTGATAAAGGCGTAGCAGAAACATCGGGATTGCCTGAAACAATCATTTGCGGTGATGCAGCCGCGACAGATAATATTTCTGATATTGTCGGCGCGCCCGCTTTATTCAAAGCTTCTGTCATTATCTGATTGATTGCGTCATCTTCCTTCATGTCACTGGATAAAATACAAAACAGCGCAGGCAAGGCATGAGGTACTGACGCCAGCCAGGTCAACGCCTTAGCCGGCAGCAATCGTCCGGCGAGTAACACCCCGAAATGACAGGCAACCCTCGTCTCCACTGGAGGAGTTTTGAACCGGAAACGATACGGCCTCTGCGGCACAACCAATCCCGGGTACCAGGGTTGGCCTTCATCCAGTTCTCCGTCAAACTGGGCCAAAACAGGTAAAAAATGAAATAACGCAGCGTAAAACACCACCGTGCTCCATATCACACTTTGTTCTGCCTGCGTCTCAGGGGCTACACCCGGCGGTAACATCTGTCCTTTCGCCAGACGTACGGCAAATGCAGTACATTGCAAAGTCACATCTATCAAGCCACCCAGGTGGGCATAAGGCCCCTGCGGTACCGCCGGAAGTTGTTGCATCAATGCAACACACTCATGTAACGGGGCCAGCCACAATGCCTGATAGTGTGTTTTAGGTAATGCGCTATTGTCCCACAGACACTGTAAACTCTGCCGTCGCCGGGCAGTATCCAACAACAGTCTGGGCTCAGACGGCAAAAAGTAGCCTGCTTTGACCGTTTCTGGGATGGCGGTGGGTTGTGGAAGTGACTTTTTTCCTGCGGATGTTCCGGCCAGCAGGATTTTAATTTTTTTCAACACGATTAATCTCCTCTTTTTTCCCAAAACCCTAATACATCCTCTGACAGGGACAAGGCAAAACTCTTTTCCGGGAATAAAAATTAATCGATGAAAACCGCACGCAATGATTCAAACGTTCCCAATTCCGTCACGGGTAAACGAAGCGTGTATCCGGTTATTTCGTTGAATCAGTCATGATAAGTACAAAAGGCACATGGCGGCTCATGCAAGAAAGGATTAAGGGAAATAGAATGTGTCCAGTGCATCTGGGAAGCACTATCGATTCAGACCAAAACGTGTCAGAGATGAACAAAACAGCCTCAATCGATTTATTTCTCATCTCCGTCCTGTTGGATAAAACTCCGGCCCAAGAGCCGGACACTCCCCCTCAGAGGAATATTCCCCCAATGGGTAAATCGCCGGCGTCATATCCGCCGGCAGTAGTGTTATCAGACGCTCAGGCAAACCTGAACCTGTTTTTTTATGTCAATTCACCACAGGAATTTCCCTGCGGGATAACATTGTCAGCTCACTAACATCCGTCATGTGAAATATTGCCGAGAATGTAGTCCGGTCCGACCACTTTACGGATACCGTCCTCATCTTCCTCGCCAAATTCCAGTGTATCAATGCTACCCTCTTCCCTCTGCCCATTCCGGTATCTGTCGTAACCACAAAAACTACGGCCACCTTTAAAATAATGGGTGATATGGCAGTGATATTGCCTGGATAAAGGTGTTATGACTTTTTCATACCACGGTTCCCTGGGTGTTTTGTCAAAATGTCCGGTCAGACTGCCATCATCATTGTGCTTCCAGGCTATTTCATAACCTCGCGGCTGTGCCATACCGTACAATCGGATATACAACTCACGAGTCGTTTCGTGATCCCTTAACAATCCACCGCAAAATCCATTGATTTCACTCGCAAGACGGGTCGGTATCAGCAGAAACAAGTCACAAGGAACTGTCTCTGTCAGCCGGTCATCAAGATGAGACCACAGCATTTCCGTGTCACGCTCTCCGTTCCAGTCAACCAGACCGAACCAGTCGCAGGACTTTTGGTTAAACAACGCTGTGATGGTTTCCTGCGCTGCCGGGAGCAACGTCTCCCATTTTCGCGCGGCCAGACCACTTTGTTGGTATAGCCTGTCAATCTGTTGGCTGGTGACTTCATCAAGCGCAACATTCTCTTTTAACAAGGCCAGCCATTGCTCAAACGCCCGGTTTTCCGGTGAGTCTACCCCTGTTCCTTTCGCTACCAGCGCCGGATAAAGTGGGTAATCTGTCGTTTCAGTGGGTTGCAGGAGACCGGCACAGCCTGCGGCAAACAGCTTAATACTTTGATGGATAGCCTGCCCGTAATAGGGAATGACGTCTCCCAATCCCCATTGTTGCAGAGCCTCCAGTTGGTCAGGTTGACCCGTGATATGCAAACGATTAGCGTACCACTTCGGCATAGTAGAAAATCCTCTTTTTTACCTGAAACAGGGCATACCCTGTGAAGGCAATACCCCCACAGGCAGGTGATAAGTTCAGCGATGTGAAAAAAGGCTATCCCGCTTTCGGATAGCCCTATCCGAATTATTTATAGCCGGACAGCCGGTCTCCACAATTTTGTGGCCTGTACATCAGGGCGCCTTCTTTTTCCAAACGCCGCGATAATCCTGCCCGTCATCACCCGGTACAAATCAGGCCGGAAACGCCTGCCATGACGACGGGCGACTTTATTCTTGCGGACAGTTTTTGGGGCTGTTTTGGTCTTAATCTTTTTCATCAGTAACGCTCCGAAATAAAAACGGGCGTTATCCCCTGACGGGAAATAACGCCCGTCAGGGTGAAAACGACTGCCGGCATCCCGGCAATCAGGGATAAAATTGTGTGATAATTTGTGTGGCTGTCAGCGTCACCTTCAGATCACATTTGTCATTCAGTAACCGGTTGAGTGTTAATACGGAGAAACCCAGCTTTTCCGCAAAATCATCTCCGCCCACCGCCTCCCGGGCACGTTCATACCAGCTTTCGTCCTTCTCTGGATGATAACCGCAAGCATAAGCGACAAGATGCCTGCCGTTTTGCATCGTACCCATATCAGACATGATATAAATGCCCTGATCCTTGACCAGCAACACGTCACACTGATGGGCTATCGCTTCCCGCAACACGGGTTTCAGGTCTTTAGCCTTAAAAAGTAACATCGTCGTTCTCCTGAGGAGAAACGTTCCCCTTGAGGGAACATTTCCCCCAACGGGTTAAATTTTAGTTATGCTGCCAGCCTCTGTACTGGCGAAGACAGGCTCACTGAACGGGTTTTCAGCACAAACTGCTCATCTACCCAGGTGATTGCCTCATCCACCACATCCCGATAATCTCTGACTGTTGGGTTGTTAACATCTTCAATGTCTACATCTGATCGAAAACTCTCTATCACACGATCATTTTTGTATACCACATCAACCCGAAACTGGACGGGCGTCATAAATCCATCGGAGACCGCATCGATATAGTCTTCGAGATACCCTGACTCAAATTCCTCTGCATCAATATTGTGCAAATCCTGTGGCCCCATTAATACATCGATGTAACCGATAGCGGAGGAAAAACGCCGGATTAAACGGGGTTCAACCTGTAAGTAACGCAGAAATTGACCCAAACGTTCAAAACAATACAGACACGTTTCTGTCAACTGCTTATCCAAATAGTCCATAAAACGTGTCCAGTACTGTTGCGTTTTACTGAACTGTTCCAGCGTGATTTGTTCCTCCTCCGGCAAGTTATCCTGTGCCGTCAGACGGAGAAACTCCTCCGCCGACATATTCAGCAAAACGGCTGTGTCGGGTCTGATAAGGGTATCCACACGACCACTGCTTTCCGGATGGGTATAGGGCATCAGCATCGGATCCTGATAAGCATGAGATATCGCATCCATTCCCCGTATCCATAACGTCAGGATACGCTCACTATTTCTGCATCTGGCCCGGTTTGCCGGATCCTCAGACAAACTGTCCAAAAGATGAGTCATGATGGGCAAAAGTAACTCTTTGGTAAACTTTATATAGGTATTGACGTAATCTCCCTGGCTCTCATGAAACAGATAGAAAATAGCGTCGTCATCCAGCTCCAGCCCCATTCGCTCTGCGAATTGATGCCGAATATAAAAACGTAATAAAGACATAAGGGAAATCTCGTGATTGACGGGGTTCCCCCTGTAGGGGATATCCCCTATCGGGTTAATGTGATGCCACCCAATGGTGACTTTGAATTAAAGATGTGATGTCAGCCAGCCTTGCGCATCACTATTTCGTCTTCAGCTTCCTGACGCTGACGTTTGAACTGCCAGAAGCCTAAATGGTACATTGGCGTCACCATTTGCTGAGACATGACATGAGTGAGTGAATTGCCTACCGTGACCACGGCCGGGATGCCCAGCAACGACAGTTGGATATACGTCATCATCGCGGCAACCGGGTCGATATCGACACAAAACGCCAACATCTGCCGCTGAGGATTAAACCCCGCTTCCAGCATGGCCTGATGCATCGCAATAATCATCCCGCCGGCGCCACAAGCCGGGTCAGACACCGTGATATATTCATGCTCTCCGGATCCCAACCTCGTCAAGCCTTCAGCGAACTGCATTCTGGCCATCATATGGCTGACAGGAAACGGCGTAAAATACTGGCCAGCCTGGTCATGACCTAATTCCAGCGCCATGAAAATAGACCCCAGAAAATCACCGACCTCATACTCCAGTCCCATAATAACTTCACTCAGCAAACGACTCAGCCGGAATGCATCTTCACGGGAATAACGTTTAACCCGCTGCATATAGTCCGCTTCAAATTCCTCATTTTGCAACAGCGCGTTATACAATGAACAGGCTGCCATATGCACAAAATCACAGAACACCTGCCAGCGGTTTTCATGGGGCGCAATCTGGTTAAACAGTCTGATAAAAGCCTGTTTATGTGGATTCGGTTCCCGGTAAGTTGCCGCTAATGGCAGCGCCACAACGTTATCGTCAGGCGGATCATTATCTTCATCCGCATAGCCACGGTCAGACGCCACCGGCGGTAACAACAACTCCTCAGCGTGTGATGATCTGTCCGGCTCGCCAGTATCCGCGGGTTCTGCCACCGGGATCCGAGCATAGTTCAGACACGATGGCTGGCTGGCGAATAACGCCAATGCCTCGCTGGCCTGCCCCAACTCTTCCGGGAACAACCTGCCTTCTGGCTGGTCATGCCGTTCCCAGTGATATATTCGGGCTAAAGCACTGACAGCCATCAGCGGCGTAATACCCTGATCAATATGGCGCTGAACCACCTCATCATATTCCAGCATGGTGTCATTCAGCGGCAGACCATAGTGCTCACTGAGCAACACGGCAGCCATCTGCTGCCACAATTCCACCTGGGTCGGTAACTGCTGTCTGCGGTCTTGCAAATAATCCATAGCACGGCGGGCATCATTAGCCACCTGAAATAACCACCACGGATCTGAACCCAAAGCGTGTTCCCAGGGTACTGTATTATCAGGATAGACCGGGTTACCCCGAACACCGGTTAATGCCGCCACAAACGCCGCGCCCAATGCTGTCACCCATTGTTCCCGAGCTTCATCTAACTCACTTTGGGTTGTCAGGCCAAAGCGGTTTAACCGGGACGGATGGCCAGTGGCATAAACCAGTTGATGCAACAAGTCATGCCAGTATTGTGAATCTTCAACGTAGTCCCGCCGGACAGGCAGCTCAATACGGTCATGAAATAGTCGGTAAACGGGCACGATGCCCGACCGATGAACCACCGGGATCCCACTGGCCGTCACCAGTTGCTGAACAGCGGTAAAACCGGGAGCCGGACGCGGAGGTAAAGGAAAACCGGGTTGAAGTTCTGTCGGCAGTCCTTCACATTGTTCCAGATTAATGACACGTATCAGCGACATTGAAGGCCGGTAACGGACGATGGTTGTCGGTTTTTCACCGTTGACCACCCATCCGCCTAACGCTCTTAACTCATCACCGGTTAACCAGCGGTTAGATATCAACTGCCGCTGCAACATAGTTTGCCAGAGCAACAGCACATTGATACCGCTAAACGGTTGTCCGGTCAGCGCATGCTGCGGCAAACCGTACTCACTGGCCGCTTGCCAGGGCGCCCATCCACTTTCCAGGCTGTCTGTAAGACGTCGGGTTATTAACCGGCAGATATCATCCGGTAGGTAAGAAAGGGTCATCATTTTTCCTGTCTAAAATTAAGGAAGAGACCCGTCCACAGGGAGTCGTCTCTCCCCGGGGGATAAATAATTAGCGCATGAAATAATGCGCTATTTTGGCCGGTAACGCGGCCAGCCAGTGATAAGCTGCTGACAAGTCAACTTCATAAGCGTGAAGCATCAAACACACGCCTGTCACCAGCGACGTCAATGCTATCCCGGTCAACAGCCAGCGACGACGCTGCCTGAGTTTTTTCTCCTTTAGCTGAACCTGTTGATACAGGAACAGCCCCAGCGTCTGCAACTCACTGAACCGGTGAAATTCCTCACGCCGTAAGGCTTCACATGCCTCATCGTAACGCTCAAGCTCGGTCGGATGATGACGAGCAAGAAAACAGCGATAACCGTGATTTCTCAGCGTGTGATAGTGATTGTCGAATTGCGCCTGCAGCCACTGATTAAACCGGCTACGGGTTTTTCTGAATATTTCCGGTTCAGCCAGCGCCTGCACTGACAGGGACTGGGACGGTTCCCGAATGTGTTCTTTCGTCGTCATTGTACTCATAGGGTTAACTCCTGTTGTAAAAAAATGACTGACGGAGTTAACCCTCACGGGTTTCCCCGTCAGGGTGGTCAATCAATTAGGCGTCCAACGCAATCAGCAACCGATCAGATTCATGTTTAAGCCGCAGCGCTTGCCATAAGGGGGCCTTCATGTCGCCGTCATGCGGCAAACAGAAAAAACCAAACGTCACCTCACACGTTCCCGGCTTTGCTGCCGACCAGGCTTTGAACGCCTGGTAAATCAGTTGATGAAACCGTTCGGTTTCATATTCCGGCGCAGACGGATAACTTACCATTCGCAGCCAGACTGGCTCTTCAATCGCCACAGCCGGCATCACCGACCGGGTAACGGCAGTCAACGTCTCATTGACCATTATGCAGCCTCATCATAAACTTTCGACAAACTACGCTGTCTCAACAGACGCGTGAGCATCTGCTGCGCCGAATCCACCGCTTCCGTTTCGTCGATAAGGTACCGCTCGCCATAAAACGGCTCCGAACTCTCCTCACCGAAATACAGCAACTCCACACCCGGTTTGTAGCGGTGTCTATCTCTGACCACCACCGGTCTCCCGCACGACTTCGCGTCATCAGAAAGTTGCCATTTACCCGCATACACCGTGTGTCTTCGCGTATGAGCTGCTGGTAGTCTCACCTGTCTTCGACGTAATAGCCGGGACATAACATGGTAAAATGACAGCGAAATCCAACGAATAACGCTCCAAAGTACTGTCACAAAGATCATTAACATCGTTCGTCTCCTTTATCCCCATAACAACTGGAAAACCAGCAACAGCACACCTAACGTCAGGATCCCCGCAATTTTGAACAGCGTTATCATGCCCAAAAGTTTAAGGAGTGCTTCACGATCTCGGTAGTCACGCTCATCACGGATCAAATCGCGGATAAGTGAGCGTTGTTTCGGGGTCAATGTCTCTGAAGCCGGCAGGATTGTCGGATCAGAAGGTGAATGAAAAGCAGGCATTAACAGCTCCTGTTACCGGAAACCCGCCCTTGACGGGGACAAGCCCCGGGAAGTGAAAAAAGATGTCCGTCAAGAACATCATACAAAGTGAATAAATCCGTCAGGTCAATCCTTATCAGGACGCCTTTAAGATACGGGAACTGGCCCTGTTATCGCCAACCCGGGAAACACGCCTCACTTGGGTTAAATAAAAATTCAGTTCGAATAAGCAGATAATATTTAATCAATAGCCGCGAGTATTTTTTTAGCTTCTGAATGCCCACGAGCATAACCATACAAAGCATGAAAGGCTTTAATATCGTCGTCCTGCTCACTGAAATCTGCCAGTTCATACAGAGAGAATAGCGTCACCGTGATGCCAAAAGCCTCCGCTGACATGATCCCCTCAAAACCATTATCCTCAACAAACACACGGTATTGTTGTTGAAACGTCGGAACGGCATAAAAAATGCCATTTGACAAAACACGGCCCTCCCAGAAATCGCCCTGATACCCGGGACATAACCGAATGGCCCGGCGAAAAAACATTTTCTTTAACAACGCCTCAAGCCAGCTTTGTGTCGAAAACAGTTCTTCAAACCGGACAGATTTCACCGATATTTCCGTTGATAACGATAAAGTTTGCATAATATTTCCTCGAATGAAAAAAACGAGGAACACTCTCCCTGTATCAGGGAAAAGTCTTCCCCGTCAGGGTGGTAGTCAGAATGGGTATCACGGTATTAACCGCTTATCCGGCAGGTAGAAAATCTCATGACGCCAGTCACCGCAGTCATCATCATCACTGCTGTCAACAGGGGTCAAACAGGTTTCCTATACGTGGTTCGCTTGTACGGGCAGACTCGTGAGTCTCAAAGCCGCATTTTATATTTCCTATTAGCAATCCTCCTGATTACTGAGGAAGATTGTCGCCCATCGGGAAACTAAACGCCTCCACTGGGTCAGTAAAATTGCACCTTCATCACTGATGAGTGATACCCGTTTTCAAAGGATAAACGGGTGTACCGCCCAAAGGCGCCACTTTGCAGGCTACAGTGGCATTACAGGTCACTCGAAAGCGTCAGTCTCAGACCCCCTGACATTAAGAGCAGTCACCCGAAAGCGTTCCTCTCAAACTGCAAGAACATTGACAGTTGTTCAAAAACAACAAATAAGCCAATCTATGCTAAACAGAATACTTTTCTTATTCAAGCTAAATCCAAAAACAGATTAATCATGGCCACCCTGTCTATTATACACACGGGTAACATAATGCCCGCGTCCATCCCCATGCCCTAAATCCATTGAAACCATCGCTTCCGCTTCTTTTCGACTGAATCCTTTCGACAAATGATAATTTATGGCCTCAACAGCATAAGCATAACGCAAACTGTGTGGCGAAGACTTTCCGGTTAACCCCGCTTCCCTGACGATATTCCGGTAACGATCAATGGCCGAATGTAAATTCGGTTTATCAATCAAACGACCCTGATTTTTATTGGCATACTTTATTGCCGCCCTGACTGCCTGGATCACTTTATCCCGATCAACCACCGTCGTGTCACGAGGACGTCCCCCTTTTGTACCAAACACCACCCTCACTCTTTCATCCCCACGCAATAAGGCTTTTTCCCACGTTTTTAATGACTTTGCCGCCTGAACCGCTTCTTCCGTTCGCAGTCCCAGATAACGAGAAAGTTGCATAGCCGCAGCTACCCCTTCATCTTTCCCCCGGACCACAACAAGCGTCGTGTGATAACGCTCATCCGAAATCGCCATCTTAGTCCCCTCCCGGCTGGCGCCAGATAATCCGAGCGCATGATTACTTAACCGTTTGTGATGAGGGTTAGCTAATTGAGATCTTCCCGCCATAGCGAATATCGCCCGAACAGCCGCCATCTCATTTTGTAACGTGCGCTTTGAAATATTCTCTGACTTTCGGCTATCAATATATTTTTCAATATGATTAATTTTCATATTCTTAATATCACGGATTTGAATATTTAATATCGCCATGCTTTCTGCCAGACGTTTGGCTATTTTCATTCTGTCTGAAACGGTTTTAAAACTGCCGCCAGCCTGACGGGCCAATGTGACTAACTGTTTACTCAACTTTGACATTCAAACGATTTCCTTTTTAACCCACACGACACCACCGCTTGTAACCTGACGGAGGCAAGCAATACAAAACAGTATTCTGAATGTCATCTCTCAACCCCAACGGCACGGTTTGATTTGCGCTTCCTGCGGCTCGACTGATATCTGTGCATCGGGGTGGCGAAATGTTGAGTTCTTACGAGGCACCCCAGCTCTCTGAGCTGTTCGCGGTTTACACCGTCCTGACCGTTGTCAGACTACCTCCAACGCCAGTTTTCACTGACGTCGCCATCAATATCGAGTCGATTGTTCTCCTTCTTCTGAATATAAAACGTCAACATGATTGTTTTTCACTCAAGACGTTAGGGTAAGTGGCAGTCTTCAAACTATCCTGACCAATGTACTACGTGTCGATCAGACGGTAGAAGACGTGGGGAAAGCTTGTATTACGTGGCTTGGCAGGTTGTACGCTGGCAGAGTCACTTGGTTTTCGTTATCACGCCAACAAGTGACGCTGCCCGTTTCCTCTGGACCCAATGCGCTGTCCGCAAAATAGCCAATAACCTGTCAAATCTGGCAACAGTCATCCAGACTGCTGAACGAAACCACCCAGGCAAGCGTAGAAAGCAAAATGAACCGTAGGTTGTTGTTTGAGGATACTGGCAAGTCGGAAAACTGTCTGTGAAATTGCACCTTCATCACTATCGTTAATGATACCCGTTTTCAAAGGATAAACGGATTTGCCGTCCGAAGACGCCATCTCTCAGGCTACAATGGCATTGAAATCAGTCACCCGAAGGCGTTCCTCTCAGACTGCGGGAACATTAACGATCGCTTACGCGACAACGAATACTGCCTTAAATTAATCAAGGTCCATTTCAAGGTCAAGAAAGCTTTTCATACTGTATAGAATAATCATTTATGCCTTTCAAAAAGTGAGCAAAATGACAGGCCGAACAGTTGACACAAAGCAAGACTGGCATAAATCCGCACTAGCGATCTTTGTCTCCTTAAGGTTCATGATTTTTTCCACTCTGTGAATGAATTACGAACACCTACTTCTGATGATTATCTCCCAATCCGCAATAGCGTAGCGCCTGTTTTGCCAACTGAGCTAAAAGTCATCATCCAATCTAATCAGAAAAGGTCATTACTTATCACAAATTAAAAATAACTGTCACAGTTCAAGTCATTCAATGCTGAAATCAATCATCATAAATGTGATGTCAGTCACATAATTAAAATAAAACAATAAAATTAATTTGAAATTATTAATGTTGATTATTAAATGATTAATGTTAATCTATTTTTTATACAATACTGTTACAAAATAATCACATTGGCCTGTTTTTTGCTTTGTCATATAACCTCTTGTTTTTGCTGCTATCTTAACCAACCCCCTATTTTAGTTGCCCGGTTGATAAT
>NZ_RCWE01000032.1 GCF_018448925.1 Photorhabdus akhurstii
GGGGTTGCCGCTGACCTGGGTATTACGTACCGAAGTCGGGAAAGGGCCGCTGGTATTATTGAAACTGAGAGGATTTACCCTGCCGAAAACCATTTTTGAGGAGAATAGGGGAAATAACCGGCCTGAGCTGGTGAGAAAGAGAAATAACGACAACTGGATGACAGAATAATCGCTTATTTGACGGTATCAATCGGCGGCGATAAATGGCGATTATCCTCCGGTTATTATCAGATATCTAATGGGGTTCAGTGATTCATCCGATAGTTAATATTTTGTAATCATATCATCATGATATTCCTATTTATCTTTAATGCTTTGTGATGAGGCAGGATAATCGCTGCCTCTGAATCAGAGGAAGGCTATTATCGATGAAATTATTCTCAATAATGAAATCTATTCTCATTCGCATAACATAATTGAGAATCATTCTTTTCTACGCATGTTTGAGTGTTTATAATGGTAGGTGTTAATCATGATAGTGGAATAATGCATGTGTTGTATTTTTTGTTTTTGCAAGATATTGATAATAGTATAGAAATATATTTTATTATCATGATTTTGAAACGAATAAATATTAGAATAATTAGCCGATATCATATTGTTGAAATTAATGCGACATATTTATATCAACAAATTACATTCCGTTTAAGATTGGTTTAAATATGCTGAATTTTGCCGTTGGTATTAAACAAATTGTGCTATTTGATAAAAAAATACTTGATTTTAATATGCACCCTTGAGGAGAATCAGATTATTCAGTTGTGGTGAATGCTATTACTGAATCTATTAATTGCAGTTGTCTGTCAGGCTTGTGCGATTATTTTATTCCGGTTAACCATTTCGTCAGGAAATGCCGGTGTCAAATTTATTGTTCCCTGAATTTATCAGGGTTAACAACCGAAGCGTTATTCGGTTGGGGTTTTAATCACGTCGCCAATATTCACGGATATTGGGCGGCATTACCCGTTTGACAATAGAGGAATCATAAGCATGGCAATCCCTGCGTATTTATGGTTGAAAGATGACGGCGGCGCCGACATCAAAGGCTCGGTGGATGTACATAACCGGGAAGGCAGTATCGAAGTGGTGGCGCTGGAACATTCGCTGCATATCCCGACGGATAACAATACCGGCAAGTTGACCGGTACTCGTGTGCATGCGCCGCTGGTGTTTACCAAAGAAATGGATGCATCCAGTCCGTATCTGTATAAGGCGGTGACGACAGGTCAGACCCTGAAATCGGCGGAATTCAAGTGGTACCAAATTGATGATGCCGGTCAGGAGAAAGTTTATTTCATCACTCATCTGAACAATGTGAAGGTGGTGAAAGTGGCGCCGCTGATGCATGACATCAAAGATCCTACCAAGGAGAAGCACAACCATCTGGAACGTGTTGAGCTTCGTTACGAGAAAATCACCTGGACGTACAAAGACGGCAACATTATTCACTCTGATGCGTGGAATGAGCGTAATCAGGCGTAATGAGTTGATGGTCTGAGTACGAGGGGATATCAGCTCGAATAATCTCACAGGCATCGTGTTGTTGCGGTGCCTGTTAAATGGGAAACCGAGCGGGATGACCTTTACTAGATAAATAAATTTTACCGAGGGCTATGCATGTAGCGCGGTGGAATTTAGGAAATACCTAATGATTTAAGGTGTTTCTTCAAAGAACCAGGAGATGTTGTTATGAATGAACCATTATGTTGGACATGTGAGTCCATCGGACCGGCGTTGCTGCCGGTGCGCTATACCGTGGTGCCTGATAATGTTTCGGAAACCTTGCCGGCGTGGGCGGAAACGCCAGAACCTTCTGCGCCGGGCTATCATTATGCGCTGCGGGCCTTACGGCAGGGGTTTTTGTATGTCTATTACGCTAGTGCCGGATTAGATGAACTGGATAGTTGGGATACCTGGAGTGTCAGCGAGGATGGCGCATTGTGGCAAAATCTGAGTGCGCCTTTTGGTGTCTTGCCCCAGAAAACCTCAGATTGTTATGTACCGACTCATCAGAGCGCTAATGTGGAATTTATTGCGCTAAGGGATATGGCCTTGTATACGGAGACCTGGCTGGCTTTCTCTCCCTCAATGTGGAGCCAGGAGACCATCAAGTATTATCACAACAATCGCGCAGCGCGGGAAAAGCGGATGCAGTGCGTGAAACCGTGGCAGTGGCGCGGGGTGCCGGAAGGGGTGGGGATTGCTCAGGCGACGGTAGAAAACTTGAATGGGGTCATCGATTACTGTCTGGGCGACAACGACTCCGGCAAATATGTGCTGCCTTGCAACCGGAAAGTGTCGCGTATCAGTCGGACATTAGAAGAGGCGCCCTACTACGAAATTTATCACGGTGCGTTGAGGCCGAAGAGCACCTTGTATCCGTGGAGCAGCAAGCGAGCGGGATGTGCGGACATTACGGTCAGGGCGATGCAAAAGCGGGGGCTGGCAAAAGATGGCACGCCGGTATCGCCGGTGTTAATAGCGTTGCATGATCCGATAGGGATAGCGCATGAGTTAGCGGGTTGGAGTGATGATATCGCCGGGGCGCATAAAACCTTTGTGGATGAATTGTCGATCGAATTTATGACTGACAGTTCACTGAATGGTGTGGAGAATCAACTGCATAAATTGAAAGCCGCAGGTGTGCAAGGGCAGGTTGATAAAGCGCTTGAAGTCACTCAGCAGGAGGAGTACAAGGCTTTTTCCGATCAGCAGAAGGCTAAACTTAGAGAGTATGTTACTCGTGACATGGTGGAAGCGAATGAGCAATCTGTTGCCCGCGATTGGAAAAAATATACCGCAGAGCTGAATCTGGCTAAACGACTGGCATTTAACCAATGTTATGCCGATCTTTGCACCAACGTGGCGAAAGAGCTGGAACAACTGGCTCAGTTGAGGGTGAGCTGGCTAAAACAGAGTGGGTTTATTACCTGTTGTCAGGATTTTCATTCCACCCGGCTGGAGGACAACCTCAATTATCGTGAGGCGGTGGATTATTCCATCGCTTCGCTTAACGTGACCGAAACTGGTTGTGCATATTTAGATACCTTAATTGACGAATATTCTGCGCTGTCGCCGCAAAATATTATCTGGCGCTCGTTATTGCTGAATAACCCGGAAGTGATGAAAGAGATGGACGGGTTCTTACAGAAGATGAAGCTGAATAAGGATAACCATCAACCGGCGGCTCCTTCGGATTTTATGAAAGCGGTGTCAGATCTGAGCGGGAAACTGATTGAAGCCTACGATAAAGCGAATGAAGCGCTGGAAAAGCCACCAAGATCCGACAGCACCTTTGCCCGTGCCATGCTGCATTGTGACCGGCGACTGGTCACGCTGGGGGATCGGTTCTTGAATTTTACTCGCTTGGGAAAAGTGTTGGATAGCATGAATGAAATGCTGAGTAAAACGCTGTTATCGGTGATTTCAGGTGTGCCGCTTGATCAGGTGGTTGAATTATCGGTATCACAACTTAAGGAGGGTAATGCGTTTCGGCGGCAGGTGTTGGAACAGCTTAAGAAGCCGGGAGTGAAAGTTCGTCTTGAAGCTGAAAATAATTATGAGTGTAATTTTAAGGAATTTGCTCGAAGCGCCAAAGGAGAGCCGGTATTAAAAAAATCCCGGATTAAATGGTTAGTTTTGGCTTCCAATGTCTTGGAGTTTTCCAATCAGCTACAAGAGAGCAAAGGGGATGTTAAGAGCCAAACGCAGGTGACCTCTGCGTTTTTAAGTACATTAAGTACGGCGATGGAGATTGTAGAGCCAATAGTTAAGCACGGAATGGAAAATGTGATTGCTGCCAACACCATTAAGTTTATTGGGGCGAGTGCGGGAATGCTCTCTTCTGCATTAAATCTGGGGGTAGATGCCAGTGACCTTTATTCTGAATTGCATGGCAGAGGTCGCTGGCAATTTATTGGCCTTTACGGTCTTAAAAGTGCTTATGAGTTTATGCAGTTAGTAAAAGCATTAAATGGTTTATTAGAAGTTTTAATTGATAGAGCATTACTTTCTTCTAAAAATTTATTTGTTGAGGGGGTAGCAAAGCTTTTAGCGTGGGAAACTCTTGCTTGGTTGTGTACTTGGGAGGCGATGCTGTTAATTTTTGCGGTTGAAGCGTTGGTGACGTATTTTTCTGATAATGATTTACAAAAATGGTGCCGGAGTTGTGTTTTTGGTTTGGAACCAGCGAAGAATTTGCAATCCACGCAATGGATTTACCCTGAATCACAGAAAGATAAGTTGTGTGAAGAACAACGTAACAGTCTTGCTAATGCAATTAAGGACGGCATATGAGTACCTATCGTTCTTTTAAAGAGGCCATTGATTTTGAGGAAATAAAAAGTCAGAGAAGACGTCTTGATACACGAATATCAGTTAAAAGAGAAGTAATGATTCCGCGTTATCCTGAAGATAGAGAAGAAATAGAAAAAGCCATTGCGGAGATTCAAGCCAAAATCCCTGAACTGGATGCAATATTGGCAAAAAAGCCACCGCCACCGGAATTACCGCCGGGTAAGCCATTAATCAAAGTGAGCGGTGTATTGGAAGAGTTCGAAACTCTGTGTGTAATTGGTTATTTTACCGATCGTGAATATGATCCGGTTGCCTTTGCCCGTCAGGAGGAACGGGAGTTGTATGCAGGGCTATTAATGTCGTTGGCAGGAAATACTTCGGGGTCTAATTCGTCAACCAACGTTCGGAAGCGTGATGTCTGTGATTTTGTGCGGGGGAAAATCAATGGCATCCCATTCCACGGCTGGTTAGGATTTACGGTAGCCAAAGCAGGTGATTATGTTGAATTAGCGGTAGCAGAGAAAGAAGGGCATTATGTGGTTTATGCCATTGCCCATCCCGGATTAAGGATTGTTTCTATGACGCCGCGTTGTAAGCAGGGGATTCATTCAAATGCCAAATATCAGATACGCGCTACTTGGTATTTTGCTTTACTGCTATTTTTTATATTTATGATACCGAGCCTTTTTGATGAACAAAACGGAGAAGATATTCTTGGTTATATAAAATGTATCGCTTCACTCTGTGGTTTGATGGCAATTGTCCTTTCACCGTTAATCTATTTTTCCTGTATGAGAAAACCTAAACCGACATTTAGGCTGGCTGAGGAGATTTTCACGGTATTGGGTTTCCCTAATCCTACGGAAATTAATCTTGAGAAATTCACAAAAAAGAGGTTGAAGGAGATCAAGGCTAATTCTCCCGACGAGCAATCCGATAAGGAGAGTGAAAGAGTTTTACCCGATAAAGATTGTTTTATAAGTTATTATTACTATTACTGATTCAAGTAATAGGATGGAGTAAAACAACTCAATTAAAGATTTACCGAGTAGTACTCGGAATTATCTATAACCAGTCGTATAGATATTAATAGATTGCTTACCTTTGGAAAATTCAGTCACGAATTATCCAATGTGAAGTTTTATATAAATTTATCTGTTTGATATGTAATGTTGTGTAAATTAGGGAGTTTTTGTGAATCAGATCTATAAAATAGCTTGGATAGGTTTGGCTATTAATGTGTTAACCTGTTTCGTCTTTCTGGCGGCTATAACAGTACTTAGTGCTGATTATTCTGTTCTCTCTTCTAGAGAGCAATATCTTGTTGATAAGTCATCAATAGTGAATGCTTTGATGGTGGTTTTTATTTTGCTGGAGGTGGTTAATCTATTTGTTATTCTCAAAATGCCAAAGTATGCAAAAATCAGCTCTTTTATTGTGTCGAGTTTTTTTCCATTTGGCGCGGTTTATTTTATTGGCTGTTTGTTGTCGATTCAAAGAGTTACGCTATCCCCATTCTCTGAATATCAAGGCAATAATAATGCTTCCGATTCCACTGTTTATTTTGTACGGGGAAGGTATCGGGAAAAAGCGTGTATTTTTGGTGGTTTGACGCTGGTGATGTTAATTCATGGCGCGATTAATATTTGTATGATGATAGCGGCGATGCATTTCGTTTCATATCGTAAAACAGAAGATCGCTGTTTCTTTGCCGAGAAAGAGGATGGTTTTTTGTTAACACCGACCGCCTTGAGTAAAACTATTTTCTTGCCTTATGGATGTATTAATAAGGTTGAGGAACGTGAAAATAGTGTGCTGGTCGCTGTTTATTTAAATCAGAAAATCGATCTCGTATTTTCGAAGAAATTTATTGCCAGAGAAGATCTGGTAAAAATCATCGAGTCTCTTTCACGGGCGGCATCTAATAATCAAGGCAATATTATCACCTTGGAAATGTGAAAAATTTACTCTTAATAATATAGGGACTGTGATGTTTAAAGGCGTTATTCGCTTGAGTAATAAGCTCAATAGCGACGGTGAAGTTATTTCTGTCTCTTTATTAATGAGCAGGATTCCAGTGGCTGACAGAGATATTCAGCATTAAAGGAGAATATAAAGATGCTGCAACAGCTAATTGCGAGTTGTTTTGTTGAACGCGATGCGCTTGCAGAAGCACGGCAGAACGCGGCGCTGTGGGAAAACTGGTTGTTACCCATTAGTTCCGATGCGCCCACAGGTAATGATCCGGTCTATGAAGACGATTTTCAGCATATGCGGGAGGAGGTCAACAAAATCAGTGGCATTGATACCGCTCTGATTTGTCAACTGGCGGAAAGGTTGTTGACCACCAAATGTAAAGATGTCCGCGTGGCGACCTACTATGTGTGGGCCAGGCTGCATTGTGAGGGGGAGCGTGGTCTGGCAGAAGGGTTGGCGCTATTGGCCGGGCTGGTGGATCGTTTTGGTGAAGCCCTGCTGCCCAGTCGAGCTAGCAGCCGTAAAGCCGCGCTGGAGTGGCTGACCGGCGCAAAGATGCGGGACAGTTTATCTTGCTATCCAGAGGTCAATCGGACTGATTTTGACCACATTCTGGCGGCGTTGGTGTTGCTGGAACACTCATTTTCCTCTTGGGATGAAGAATCTCGTCCAAGCCTCGTTGGGCTGGCAAGAACACTAGAAAACCGGTTAGCTCAGTCCGGCGGCGTGAGTGCAGTGGTGCCGCAAACTGCCGCTCCGGCAGCGCCATCGGGCGGGCAGAGCAATGCGTCAGCGCCGGGTGAACCACCGGTATGGCGTCAGGTGCAATCTGGGCGTGATCTGTTGAATCAGGCGCGGGAACTGGTGCGTTATCTCAGTGATCAGCCTCAGGGCTGGCTCTCTTCCGCCCGGCTGATACGCAGTGTTCGTTGGGATACCGTACATCAGCTACCGCCACAGGATGCCGATGAGCGCACTCGTCTGGTGCCTCCCCGCACCGAATATCGCGCCCAGTTAAAGCGGCTCTACCGGCAACAGAACTGGCATGAGTTATTGGAGCAGGCCGAGCGCATGTTTGCGGAAGGGGTGAATCATTTCTGGCTGGATTTGCAGTGGTATCTCTGTCAGGCATTAAACCGATTGGGCTGCCCTTACGAAGGTTGGGCGGACATCATCAAACACGATCTGAGAATCCTGCTTGAACGGCTGCCGGGGCTGGAGAGTATGGCCTATAACGACGGAACGCCCTTTGCTGATGAGGTGACAACCGATTGGATAGCCCAACAGGTTCATGACAATCAGGCCGACTGGCAGTTTGAGCATTTACCGGCGCAACCTCGGCGCGATGATGATGTTTTGTCGCTGGAAGCGGAGGCGTTGCAACTGGCGGACAGCGACGGCATTGATGCGGCGTTACGCTGGTTGGGGCAATTGCCCGGCATCAATGGAGCGCGTCACCGCTGGTTACAACGTTTGCTGATGGCGCGGGTGGCGGAGCAATACGGCAAAAATGAAATGGCGCTGCATTTATTGACCGAGCTTGACGCCGATGAGCAATTCAATCTTGGCGAATGGGAGCCGGAGCTGATGTTTGAGGTAAAAGCGTGTCTGCTTAAGTTGCTGCGCATGAAAGCCCAACGCAGTGAACATGATAAGGCAAGGATGGCGCAACGGATGGAGGCTCTGCTGGCTGGGTTGGTGGCGATTGATCCGGTCAGAGCTTCGGTGCTTTGTGGTTGATGCTGTCTGTCCGGTGTAGGTGCGGTCATACACCTTTTCGACGAGTTTTACCCCTTTTTTCGTTTTTATAACAACCTTAAGAGTGATGATATGGATGATTTAATTCTCCGCTATTACGAAGCGGAAATGCACTATCTGCGTGAGGCGGGTAAAGAGTTTGCGCAGGCGCACCCGGATCGGGCCGCCATGCTGAATCTGAGTGACGATCGGGATCTCGATCCTTATGTAGAGCGATTGCTTGAAGGCTTCGCTTTCCTGATGGGGCGGATGCGTCAGAAACTTGATGATGATTTGCCGGAACTGACGGAAGGGCTGGTGAGTTTGCTGTGGCCGCACTATCTGCGCACTATTCCTTCACTCTCCATTGTTGAATTGGCGCCTGATTATCAGACTTTGCCAAAAAGTGAAGTGATCGCCAAAGGGTTTGAAGTGATATCTCAGCCCGTAGGGCCAAGCCAGACCCGCTGCTATTATCGGACTACCCGTGATATACCGATTACACCGCTGCATATCGCTTCTGCGACGTTGCAAAATGAAGCCGACGGCCGTTCAGTGATCCGTTTGCGTTTTGACTGCGGCCAGTTGACGGAGTGGGATAAGGTGGATTTGTCACGGCTGCCTCTGTATCTCAAAGCTGGCCGTCCGGTGAGTTCTGCCTTACATCTGGCGTTGACCCGACAGACTCAACACATTTACGCACGCTTGCCCAGTCGGGAAGGGCGTTCTCGTCTTGAGAATGGCTCTTTTTCCCCAATGGGATTCGACAACGATGATGTTTTGTGGCCGAAACAGGAGAGCGCGTTCAGTGGTTATCAATTGTTGCTCGAATATTTTACTTTCCGTGAAAAATTTATGTTTGTGGCGCTCAATGGTTTGGATTCGCTAGACATTCCAGCCAATACGCCTTGGTTTGAGTTAGATATCGTACTGAGTGAACCGTGGCCTTATGAGTTGAAATTTTCAGCGGAAAATATCCGATTGCACTGTGTGCCGGTAATCAATTTGTTCCGTGTTGAAGCTGATCCGATGCACATTTCGCGTATGCAAAATGAGTATCTATTGCGCCCAATGCGTATTCAGGATGGTCATACTGAAATTTACTCGGTGGATGAAGTCTCCTCTTCCCGACGAGGTGATGCGCAGTGTTTTGTACCGTTCAGTAGCTTTCGCCATCGGGGCGGCATTATGCGCAGTTCCGCGCCGGAGCGTTATTTCCATACTCGTGTATGTCGAGGCCCTTCGGGTTTGCACGATACCTGGCTGATCCTCGGTGGGGAATCGTTTGAGACTGACCCTGAGCTTGATGATGAAACCCTTTCACTGCGTATTACCGGTACCAACGGGCAGTTACCTCGTCAGGCATTACGTAACACCCAACTTGAGCAGACATTACACTCCGCCGCAGGCCAGCTGCGCGTAAGGAACCTTTGCTCGCCGACATTGCCCTGTTATCCCCCGGCGAACGATCGTTTCCACTGGCGGATATTGAGCCATCTCGGTTCTAACTTTCTTAGCATGATGGATAACCCAGAGGTGCTGCGCGGCACGTTAGGGCTTTATAACTGGACCGATGATGAGATGAACTGCCGCTGTCTGGACGCCATTGTTGGGGTGAAACACGCCTTAATCCAACGTTTTGAACAGGGCTTTCTGCTACGGGGCGTTGATATTGAGATAACCCTTAATAGCAACGGCTTCTCCGGCGAGGGCGATATTTTCCTGTTCGGTGAGCTGCTTAACCGCTTCTTCTCGTTGTATACCGATATTCATCTGTTTAACCAATTGACACTGGTCCTTCAACCTTCTGGGAGATGTTTGCGATGGCAAGAAAATCACAATCAGCGTATTCCCGGCTAATGCAGCAGCTGGCGCCGAATATTTACGATTTTAACTTTTATCGCTTCTGCCAGTTGCTAGAGAGTATGCGAGATGGATGCCCGCCGTTGGGCAGTACGATGTCGCCCGGTGATGATCCGATCCGTTTCCGGCCTGATCCCGGTATGGGTTTTCCCGCCGGTGAACTGAAAAATGTGGAGTGGGATGAGCAACAGCCTGAACAGCCACCGACAGTACGCACGACGTTTCTCGGCCTGTATGGCGTCGATTCACCGCTGCCCACCGCTTATCTGAACGATATCGTCCAGCAGAGTGAAGGCTATGAAGGCGTGGCGGACTTTCTGGATATTTTTAACCATCGAATGATGACCCAGTATTACCGTATCTGGCGTAAATACTCCTATCCCGCGACTTATGAACCGAGTGGTCAGGATGAAACATCGCAGTGCTTGCTTGGGCTGATTGGTTTGGGGATCACCGGCAGCCAGCAACATATTGCAACGCCGGTTTCTCGCTTTTTGGCCCTACTCAGCATCATGCGATTGCCGACCCGGATAGCGGAAGGGGTGATGGCGCTGGTTAAGCTGTTGGCTCCTCTCACGCAGGTACAGGTGGTTCCCCATGATCGCAGGCGAGTGCGGTTGACCCAACCGGTTCGCTTAAGTCGTCGCCATCCGGTTCAATTTTCTCAACGTCCAGTACTGGGCAACGTAGGGACGGATGTTAACAGCCAAATGGTGCTGGAGCTCTATACCGAAAATACCGATGAAGCGCAGGGGTGGTTACCGCAGGGGGAACTGCATACCGACCTGTTGGTGTTGTTGCGTGTTTATCTGGGCTGGCGTTGCAGTGTGCGATTACAGCTCACCTTACCCAAATGGGTATTGCCGTCAGCGCAGTTGGGGAAACAGCGTGTTCGGTTAGGCCGAACAGGTGTATTGGGATTGAAACCGGGATCACAAACGGTTTCTGGCATGGTGAAAATTAATCTGGGGCACTATCAAGGGCTCTTACCGAGTTATCAATATAGGGAGGCCGAGAATGGCAGCTATCAATTTTAAATCCGTCATAATGGGCGGCATAGTGTGTTTGGTGACAGTTGGGTTAGCCGGATGTGGTCTGACACAGACCGTAACTGATGGCACGGTAGCTGTTACGCATTCCATTTTCCATAAGCAGGTGAAAATGCTGCGTCTGGATTTCACTGCGCGCAGCGCGCTTAACATTACCGGCGCGCAAACTCCGTTGAGCACGGTAATACGTGTTTATCAGCTTAAAGACAATAAAGCGTTTGAGCGTGCCAGTTATGCGGAATTGGTGAAAGGCGACAGCGAAGTGCTTAAGGCGGATCGGCTGGCGCAGCGGGATATCCGAGTGGCGCCGCAGGGGAGTGTGTCACTGGATATGCCGATGGAGAAAACGGCGCGGTTTGTTGGGGTTGTGGGGCTATTTCACACACCGGATGCCGCCAATAAGAGTTGGCGGTTGGTGATCAGACGTGATGAGTTGGATGCTGATAAACCACGCACCATCGAGTTGGATAAAGGCACATTGACATTGAATGTGAAGGGGTGATCAATGAAACATCTAAGACCTTCGCTTTACGAAATGTTGATGTTTAACTTTAACGGCGGGCTGGATCTCAAACAGATCGATGAACGAAATCAGGTGATTTTATCCGTGATGGATAATATGCAACGTATCCTTAGCAGTCGTGCGGGTTCTATTGCTCATTTACCGGATTATGGTCTGCCTGATTTCAACGTCATCTTGCAGGGGCTGCCCGCGTCGTCACAGGATCTGATTGCCACAATCGAACACACGTTGTTGACCTATGAGCCGCGTTTGAAACAAGTCTATATCACGTTATTGCCGCAAATTGAGCCGGGGCACCTGCGTTATGACATCAACGCGGAGCTGAAAGAGATAGGATTAGTACGTTTTAGTACGGAGTTTGTGCCGGAAGGAAAGGTATTAATCCGCCATTTACGTCAACAGGGCCATATAGATTAACCCCTCTGTTTCATTAGGCTAGCTTGCTGAAATAGTCTGATAAGGATAACTGTTATGACTGCGATATCGTCCGGTAACACGATACATACCGGGGATGATCCACGCGCATTGCCGGAATTCAGTGCGCTGAAAGAAGAAATAGGTAAATTGAACCATCCGGCTCGGCCCGATGTTGATTGGGCCAGAGTTGAACAACTTTGTCTGGCGTTGTTTCGATTAAATGGCGTAGAGCTACAAAGTGCCGCCTGGTACACATTGGCCCGAGCTCAACGCTCTGGATTAGCCGGTATTGATGAAGGATTAGCCTTGATTGATGGATTAGTGAGCCATCAATGGGCGCGGTTCTGGCCTCAACCGACTCATGCACGGATTGAAATTTTCGCCTGGCTGGTTGCGCGTTTACAGCAGGTATTGCGCACTTGCGTCTTCTCTTATCTTGACTTGCCGCTCATTTACCGCGTGGAAAAGGTGCTTGAACAGTTGTGCGAGGTGCTTCAACGTCTGGAGCTGAAACATGTGAGTAAACTCGACAGCCTGCGTGTACAGCTTCACAACAGCGCCCGGCGATTAGAGTGTCTGGAGCAGGAAAAGGGCGCTGTACCGGTATCTCTCGCCTCGGCGCAGCCTGTTGAAGATGATGCTATTTTGCTGCTTGAGGAATCATCTGCGCCGCAACTGATCTATGTGGTACAGGAGACAACCTCATCGGTGCAACCGCAAGTCAAAGTCGCTCAGGTCTTGGCTGCCTCGCGCTGGAAAGCTTGGCACGGTTTTGTGGCGGGAGTTGTATTTTGTGCGTTAGTGGTGACAGGCGGTTGGCTGGTGGACAAGCTGCAACAACCGTCCCCATTGGTTGAGGCTTTGTTGGCGACGACCTATCCATTACCGCAGACACTGCTGCCGGCTCAACTTGCCGAATTACACCAATCGGACAACGCGGCGCTACTGAGCCGATTGCAGGATAAAACGTTGGATGCGAGTCGTGCGCAACTGACAAATTTAAACGATTTACCGGCCTTGTGGCCCTTGAATTATGGTTCTCATCTATTGCAACAGCTACGCACATTGTGGCCGGCCAGCCAGGCAGTACAGGATATGCAAAATCAGTGGTTACACCGGCGTGAAGCGGCGGCGCTGCCTATACAGGCGTTGGAAAATTACCATCAGGCTCAATTACGCCTGCAACATCTGACAGAACGACTTGACGCATTGGACGAGAAACGTGGTCGTTATCTTACCGGTTCTGAATTGAAGTCTATGGTGTTTGGTATTCGGCAACCGTTGGCGAGTACTCCGCCGTTAGAAGAATTGCTACGTCAACTGGCGGAACAAAAAAAGAGCGGTACCGTATCGCTGGCATTACTGATGCAAATTAACACCCGTTTTAATCAATTGCTGAATCGCTATTATTTGTTGTTGAAAGTAGGAGGGTAAGTTTGTGGAAAGAATATAAAGCAACTTGAATTTATATCAAATCTGATATAGTTTGTCGGTTTTGGTGTTAATTTAAGGCGGAGATGATGGAATTTAGAGTAACGAAAAACCCTTATGCTTCATCAAGCGATAATCCTAACGAAGCAAATGATAAACATATTCGCGCTCAATTAATGGTGATCATCCGCAAGATGATTCAGGAGCGTGGTTTAAGTCAGGTAAAAGCGGCGGAGCTTTTGGGAACGACTCAAGCGAGAATTAGCGAGATTATTAATGGAAAGCTGGAAAACCACACTATTGATAAATTATTCAATATGCTAAATCGGCTCGGTTGGAATTTTGAATTTAGTTATCATGAAGGTATGGTGACTGTCGCGGTAGATAAAATAATAAAAGTCGCGTAAATATAATAAATATCCGGTAAGACTTTTATTAATAAGCGAATTGTTTGTTATAAAATTAAGATCTAAACTATTCTGATAGAGAATGTTAAGAAATTATGATCTTTATATTTAATTCCTTTTAATAACGTTGCCGGAATATATCTTCTTGATTATATCTAATATAACTAATAATTATATTTTATAGATGAATCAGGAATATATTAAGCTGTCACATAAGCTGGCCGGTGATTAACTTTGGTATATCGCCGGTTTTAAACGGTCTGACATCCTGACAGTAAGAATATGTTATTAGAAGATGTATCATCAATCTATGCGGACAATGGGGTTAATTGGGCACATAAGCCTGTTTAAGAGATAGGTAGTAAAAGCTTTCAGATTTTCCTATATTACACGTCGTCCCATCTATCAATTGTCATTCCATGAAAAAATAACCTAACGGTTAATTCATAATATCTTATTTTCCAACCAATTGTAAATAAAGTGGTTATTACTGATTATTTATTTGATTCTCTGATTAGTCAGAAAAAGATGAATTTGTATAGCGGTATGATAAAGTATTTTGGTATTAATACGTTGTAGTAAATGTAACATTGTTATATTATTGATTTTTACGAGAATTGGTTAATATTTTTTGTAAATGCTGACAAAAACTGTCACTAGTTTGTGAATAATGCTTGTTAGGGGTAATCGTGTTTTTCCGTGAATAGCAATAATATATACCCTATAGATTTCAATATGCATCGCGACGGCAAGGGAGCGAATCCCCGGGAGCATAGATAACTCTGTGACCGGGGTGAGTGAGTGCAGCCAACAAAGAGGCAACTTGAAAGATAACGGGTATAAATAACGATAGGAATAGTTCAGATGAAATATGCCTTTATTACCGGTGCGACAGGAGATATTGGTTTCGCAATTACAGAAAGATTAGCTGAAGATGGCTTTGAACCAATATTATTATCGCGTACTCCTGAGCGTCTTGATAGTGCGATTGACAAGTTACGCAATAAATATGGTAGTCAATTTGCAAAGAAAATAGTTTGTGATGTTTCTAATCATGAAGATGTTAAAAAAGCGTTTGACCAACTAGAGCTTGAAGATAATAAGCTGGCGGTGCTTGTGAATTGCGCTGGCATTTCTGGTGGCGGTATTACTGCTGAAATAAGCCCACGAACTTGGCAAAATGTCATAAACATTAATTTAAATGGCACTTATTTTGTTATACATGAAGTTTTGAAAAGAAAATTAATGTCATCTGGCGGCAGAATTATCAATATTGCCTCCACCGGCGGAAAACAAGGTGTTATTCATGGCGCGCCTTATTCTGCTTCTAAGCATGGCGTTGTTGGCCTGACTAAATCATTAGGGCTTGAATTAGCGCGTAATGGTTCAGGTGTTACGGTTAATGCGGTTTGTCCTGGGTTTGTTGAGAGTGAGATGGCGGAGCGTGTCAGAGAGCATTACGCCAGAATTTGGGGCACTGATGTGGCAGAGGCGAAAAGAAGAGTAGAGGAGCGTGTTCCTATCGGAAGATATGTTGAACCTAATGAAGTGGCTGAAATGGTTGCTTATCTTGCATCCCCTCTCGCCGGGGCCGTAACCGCTCAAGCGCTTAATGTGTGTGGTGGATTAGGTAATTACTAATCATGGACGGTGTTTCTTTATCCTCTGATTTTTTTGATCTTTGGATTGTAAAAATCGACGATATTGATTTAGCTTCTATTGAACAGTTAATTCACCGTTCCGATATAGTTCGCCATAATCAAATTTGTTTAGCGGATAGAAGAAAAAAATTTATATTTAGACGGGCTGCATTACGTTATGTTTTAAGTCAGTATTTATCTGATTATGAAATCATAACGAATGATAACGGGAAACCTTATATATCCACGGAGCAAGACTTCAAATATTATTTTTCATTGAGTGCCTCAGGAAACTATTGTGCCATCGGTTTTAGCTCAAGGGAAATAGGTGTTGATATTGAAGTCACTCCTTCTAAGGTAAAATTTTCAGAAATTATTGAATCTTTTATTAAAGATGAGGAGCTGGAATATATGCAAGGTGTAATGTTAAAACAACGATCAGGAGTAAGTCCCGGATTTCATAATTATTATCATTTAATGTCATTATACTATTGGGTTAGACTTGAAGCATATATTAAATTATTTGCTTCGACTTTACATGAGAAATTATTGGCTAATAACCCTGATTCTGTTAAAGATATGAAAGAATTAGAAGCGAGCACATTATTGATTCATAATCAGCAATTTATTTGTGCCTTATCTCAAAAGAAGGTAATTTCTACACCAAATATCAAGGAAATAAACTATTCCGAAATTATAAGGAACAAAGATGAGTAATATTATTGACTTAAGTGTTCCTATAGATTGTGATTTTTGGGAACCTGAGAAAGTAACTAGGGGAATCGTTGATCATAAAGAGGGAGCCAATAAATTAGGTGAGAGTTATTTGTATTTCCATACCAGTTCATGGTGGAAAAGAGCCTTTGTAAAACTGTTTAAACGCAAAAAGTGGATCATTGATCACAATGATTTTCCTGATGGTATGGGATTATCACTGATGTATTATCAATTGACCACGCATACCGGAACGCATATTGATGCTCCCTATCACTATGGGTGGCATGAAGGGCAAGAGCGACCAGCAACAATTACTGACATTCCTTTGGATTGGTTTTATAGTCATGGCGTATTACTCGATTTTAGTCATGATAATCAGTCAATTGATAAACAGGCGGTAGAAAACCAATTAAAGAAAATTAATTATAAAATAAAAGAAAATGATATTATCCTTATTAATACCGGAGCTGATAAACTCCTGGGAGCAAAATCCTATTTTACTCACTATAGAGCGATTGAAAGTAGTGCTGTTCAATGGTTAGTAGAGCAAGGAGTAAAGATTATTGGGACAGATGCGTTTAGCTTTGATCGGCCATTCATAGAGATGATTAACGATTATAAAAAAACCGGGAATAAAGATTGCTTATGGCCATCTCATTTTATCGGACGGGATCATCCCTATTTACAGATAGAACGGCTTTGTAATTTAACCAGTATTCCTAAACCTTATGGATTTAAAGTGTGCTGTTTTCCAATAAAATTAGAGAAAGCAGATGCTTCATGGAGTCGAGTGGTCGCAATATTATAATAATAATATATAATTATAGGGTAAGACGGGGGAAATATGAGCAGAAAAGAGACTTCAAGATCATACAACTAAATCTAATAACTTGGGCATACCTTAGATGTTTAGAAAAGGTGCTTGAGGTATGAATTGTGCATGGCATGATTTACTTGTATCGAATCCGCAAAGATACAGCTCAGTGTAAATTAATAACTAGAGGTAGAGTAGATACGCCGATTTAATCGGAAATTCCAGTGGGCAAGGTGATATATAGGCTAGCAAAAGATATCTTATCTTTGCTATGTTGTTTGGTTATATTGTTTGGTTATATTGCACTGTGAGCGGGTATATCAGCTCTATGATAATAAATTTGTCATCTCCTTTCTGGATGATTTTTAAGAATAAATTGGTTCATTAAGAAAAAGATTAATTATTCTATCCATAGGCAGGTCGAAGGGAGTTAACTTAGTTTGGTTTAACCTGAAATATTCATATTATTCTTGCAGTTTAAATAGATGAAAGATCAGTGAAATAACCAAATGGGTATTCAAATGGAGTTGTGGTTTGGTGCTTATTTTCAAGAATTTTGGCTAGGAGATAAAAATCAAATATTATATATGACAAATATAAATTTAAAGATAAATAAAGTAGTTTAATATTACTACTTTCAGATAATGATTTTCTTAAATGAAAATGGGTAGCTTTTATATTAATAAAACTTACCTGAGTAAATGTTTATTCTATTTCTATCGAGATAACTATTGTGATAATAAATAACAGAAATGAATCTCAACCGCGTAGAGTTGTGGTGACAGGGCTAGGTGTTGTTGCGCCGACAGGTGTTGGCGTTAATGAATTCTGGAACAATATTCATAACGGTAAATCAGGAGTGAGTAAATATGAGTGGGGAAGAGAAAGATTTGGCTTTAAAAGCGGAGCAATAGGAAAGGTTCACGGTGACGATAGCAATAACAAAGAGTTTGTTCTGAAAAGTGAGCGTAAATATCTTCAATTTGCATTAGACGCCTCAGAGATGGCGATGCAAGATGCGAATTTAAAACCTTCAGACATTGACGGTCGGCGTTTTGGTGTTGCGATAGCAACGGCGATTGCTGATGCTGCGGGAATGGAAGAGTGTTTACTCAGAATCACCAACGGGGGCAAAGAGAATATTCACCCTGATTTAATTAAATCAGAAGATTATGACAGCTTTGATTTTAGTTCAGCCGCAACCTCTGTTGCGAAAAAATATGGCGCATCTATGTCCGTCAGCAACATATCAACCGGATGTGCGGCAGGACTTGATGCATTAGGCATTGCGATGGAGCATATCCGTTATGGCAGAGCGGATATTATGCTGGCTGGTGCAAGTGAAGCGCCACTTTGTCCGCTTTCTATCGGCTCTTTTGAAGCTTTAGGGGCGCTATCATCAAGAGAGTTGGAAAATCAGCAAGCGGCGACCTGTCCTTTTTCCCTTGAGCGGGATGGATTTGTGATTGCTGAAGGGTGTGGAATATTAATTTTAGAGTCTTATGAACATGCTAAGCAGCGTGGAGCACATATTTATGCTGAATTAGCAGGGTATGCATCCGTCAATAACGCTTATCATATGACTGACTTGCCTGCGGATGGAATGGCAATGGCACGGTGCATTGATATGGCATTGAAGGATGCCCAGGTATCGCCATCAACGGTAAATTATATTAGTGCTCATGGCAGTTCTACGGCTCAAAATGATATTAACGAATCAAATGCGATTAAATTTGTTTTGGGTGAAAATGCATTTGGTATTCCAGTTAACTCATTAAAATCAATGACAGGTCATGCTTTAGCTGCCGCTAATGCGATCGAGTCTGTCGCATTATGTCTGGAAATAGAAAAGCAGTATGTTCACCCAACAATTAATTATCAAACCCCAGATCCTGATTGCGATTTAGATTATATTCCTAATCAAGGTTGCGCATATCCAATTAAGACCGCGTTAAAATTATCAAGTGGTTTTTCTGGTATTCACAGTGTTATTGTTATGAGGGCAGTAGACAATGCGTAGAAGAGTTGTCGTTACCGGTGTTGGCGCAATACATCCTGATGGCAATGATGTCACCGCCATAAAATCAAATGTTATTCAGAAGTTATTGGGCCAAGAATCGAAAAATAATACGACTGTAAGTTCTGTAATAAGAACATTGAGTGATTTCGATGGCGCGAAATATATCAATAACCGCTTAAGGCGCAAAATTGATGAATTTTCGGCTTATGGTATCGTCGCCGTTGAAATGGCATTAAAAGCGAGTAGATTGGATGTAGATAAGCTTGATCCTAACCGCGTTGGAATATATGTCGGAAACTGTTTTGGTGGATGGCAACATATTGAGGATGAAGTTAAAGCGCTCCATGTTGAAGGCATAAAGGGAATGGGGCCTTATGTCGCCACGGCATGGTTCCCTGCGGCGCTTCAAGGGCAATTGTCGCTGCTTTATGGTTTTAGTGCGCAATCTAAAACGTTTTCCACCTCCGATGTGGCAGGGATGCAAGCAATAGGTTATGCAGCGGAAGCGATTTCTAATGGTGTTGCGGAAGTGATGTTATGTGGTGCGTCAGAACATCTTTCCAGCCCGTTGGTTAAAAATTTACTGGAGAAAACATCAAGCCAGAAACACTCTGAGGTTTTTGGCGAAAAACGGGCAGGAGATTTTTCCGAAGGCGCTGCATTTCTGGTGCTGGAAGAGCGGCAACATGCTTTAGAGCGCGGTGCCTCGATATTATGTGAATTAACCGGTTTTGTTGATTATTTTGCACCGGATAAAAATACCAGAAATCACACTTTAGAATATACTGCTGAGCTATTCAACCATAATGATAATGCTGTATTTATTATGGATGGAATATATGATGATGAAAAAGAGATAACGAGTAAGGCTTTCTCAAATAAAGAGATAAAAACATCATTTATAAATCTGAGGCCCTATTTGAATAATCAATTTTCAGTCAGTGGCGTGATTGATTCAGTCCTGGCGTCATCATTCTTGTCAGAAAATAACGGGGATGGAGAACAACAATCTAATAAAATCAATGAGTTTTCAAATACTAACCAAATAATCATTCAGCGCCTCAGTAACCAAGGTCATGTATGTGCGTTGAGTTTTTCAGCTATTTAATCTCTAAAATATTTAAGTACGCGAGGAAAAATATATGAATAATAATCCAGAAGTAAAAATAAAAACAATTTTGTCTCTCTTTCTTAACGTTAATATTGATGATTTAGATATGGATGCGAATCTTTCTGACGCTTATGATATGGATTCTACTGAATTAGCTGATTTAGCAAAAGAGATTGAGAAAGAGTTCGGTATTTCTGTGGTGAAAAGTCAATTCAGTCATTGGGATACAGGAAGAGCCGTTCTTGATTTCGTCTCATCAAGTTTAAACGATAAAAATTAATTGCTAATTAAAGGGAAACAGAAATGAAACTAATCTCTATGTTGTTACATTCGGAGCGTGATAATTTACATCATGATTGTATTGTCACTAAAGATTATCATTATACAAGAAAAGAGGTAATATCTTCTGTTTCCCATTTAATTGATGATTTACTTAGTCGAGGAGTACAAAAAGGTAATAAAGTCATCGTTATATTTGAACATGATGGATTAGGTGTTTTCTTTTTAGCCGCCGCCAGCGCGATGGGGTTGAATTTATTAATGCCCTATAATTTATCATCAGCGACAATAGATGAATGGATTAATTTTACCAATGAAGTGCAATACGATTTTGTTGTTTATCTTAAAAAAGATAAACATTTTGTTGGGAAATTAAAAGAAAGCAATATTAATGTGATTGATATTTCAGATCATAAGATCAGAGTTGGTGATGATAACGCGGAAATTCCAATGATAACTTATTCGCCGCAATCTATTGCTAACTTTATTGTTCTGTTCACCAGTGGAAGTACAGGTAAACCGAAAGCCATTAGCATTTCAGAATCGTTAGTGTGTCGTCGAATTTATTCAGTGACAGAGAAATTAAAATTTACTCAAGATGCTAAAATATTCATGTCAGGTTTGTTGAATAATACAACGGGAGTGATTTTTTCTTTCGGCTCATTATTACATCAATCAACACTTTTTATACCCGAAGATAGAAATGTAGAGAGATGGCCTGATTATCTTTCTCGCAATAAAATCACTCATATTATGTTACGCCCAGAATCAATGAAATTATTCGTTAAATCGACAGCGGAACGTAATATTGATCTCTCTTGTTTACAGGTTGTTGCTTATGGCGCCGCGGCTATGCCTCCTAGCGTACTTGAAAAAGGGCGTCAATTAATTGGTTGTGAATGGGTGCAGGGATATGGATTAAGTGAAACTTATGGTCCTTTCTGTTGGGTAGATGAGCAAGATCATCGTGATAAAAGATATCTCAATTCAATTTATTGTGTTGGCAAGATTGATAATACATTGGAAGTGGCGGTTAAACCCATTATTGGCTCATCTGATAATATCGGAGAAATTATATTAAGAGGCGAAAGTATTATGGAAGGATATTACGATGTCCTTTCTGGGGAAATAACGCCTCCTGATGAGTGGTTTGTCACCGGTGATCTCGGTTATATAGATGAAGAGGGTTATTTAGTCTTAAAAGGACGTAAGCAGAATACTTTCATGAGTGCTAACGGACATAGAATTTATCCAGAAGAAGTTGAATCTATTTTATCCCGAATACCCAATGTGAATGTGGCTACAGTTGTTGGTTTTTCTTTCCATGAAAATGGTGTTGCTATTGATCAGCCAGTTGCCTGTATGAGCGGAGAGATATCGAAGAAATCATTACCTGAAATTGAAGATATTATTTCATCGTTTTTAAGTAGTAAATTAAGTCGGGAAAAATGGCCGGATTGGTTCTATGTTACTGACGAATACTTTCCAAAAAGCCATAATGATAAGATATTGAAAGCAGAGTTAATTAAATCAATCGACCCTAAAAAACTATTTACATTGAGGAATCAATAATGAACTATGTAGAATCACATTCAATTATTTGTAATGCTCAGGTAGAAGATGTATATCAAATTATTTTAAATTCTGAAAAATGGCCGGAAATATTTGAGCCTTGTCAGGAAATAAAAACTCTCTTTAGGGATAAGGAAGGAGAGAAGATAGAAGTTAAAGCCTTAGTTAACGGTATTTTAATGCAATGGGAATCAAATCGTAAATTTTATCCAGAAACATTCAGTATAAAATCAAAACTGAACCCGCCAATGACGTTAGTTAAAGAGATGGAAACGTCATGGCGTGTGATTAAAATTAATTCCCAGCAATGTGTATTGTTGTTAGAGCATCTGTATGATCTTGAGTCTGAAATAGCCGGATTAATTGATGGTGTTGAAACAATCGAGCAGGCGCACCAATTTATCAGTAAAGCTATTGATACTAATTCAGTTAAAGAGCTAAATAATATAAAAAATATCGTTGAGTCAACAGAGGGAGTGGAAAAAGTATTAAAAGGAACGATTACTCACTCAGTCGTATGTGAGGCATCGGCACAGCAGGTCTATGCTTTAGTTAAAGATGTCTCTTGTTGGACCGATATTTTTTCATTCTGTGATGGTGCGGAAGTTTTAAATAGATCAGGTAATGAAGAATTGGTTGAAATCAAAGCAAAACAAAATAATAAAGCAGTAAGTTGGCAAACACGGCGATATTATTTTGATGCTATTTACCGGGTTGATTATGTTATGCCTACACCGATGCCATTATTCAAAACAATGAATGGCAGGTGGCAAATTATTCCTGTTAATGATCAACGCTGTATTATAACGGTACAAAGGAACTGGGCTTTGTTAGAAGATATCAGTGGTATTGTTGATGGTATTGATAATCATGACCAGGCTAATTCCTTTGTTATCTCATTTATCAATGATAATACTCGAATGGAAATGGATAGTTTCAAGAGTCAGGTAGAACGTCATAAAAAATCAAATTTATTAACTTTTACCGCAGGCTATTATATTCCTCACCAATTTGATGATGTTTATAATATATTTTTAAATATCGATGACTGGAGCAAAATATTGCCGCATTGTGATTCAATAAAAGTTATTTATAATGATAATAAACATCAAGAATTTAATATGGAAGTATCAACACCAAATGGAAATGAGACTTTCCGTAGTATACGATTCTGTGATGCGGATAATTTATTGATTGAATATTTCCAACCAGAGCCTCCTTTAGTATTAAAGTCTCATAGTGGCTCATGGAAGATATTTAGTAAAGGAAGTGGTTCGTACATTGTTTCTAGTCATGATGTTGAGTTAAATCATGATTTATGTGCAGTTAAATTTGGTACGGAAGATAAAGAAAAACAGCGTGAGATAGTAAAAAATGCTATTTCGGAAAATAGTAAGAAAATGGTCTTTGCCTGTAAAGAGTGGTTAGACACTCGTATTTAGTAACTTAAAGGAAAATAAGATGAATAATAAAAATAAACCCAATAGAATTTCGCCAGAACTTCTTGCTACTTGTGGTTATTTTATGCCAAGACTATTTTTCTTAAATTCTCAATATGCTCCCCAAGTACATTGGGGAGATGTTGTTGCAGCATTGAGTGATTTTCAGCAGGAAAACTTAGACTTATCCTCTGAAGAGTTTTGGTATGAATGGATGATTAATTGGTCAAAAGTGGGTGATAGCTATATTAGTATCGCTAACTCGGCTAAAAGTGAGGTCAGCCATGTTCGTGCTTTGAGGAGTGCCGCTGCCTGTTATCATTGGGCCGAATTTATGTACTTCAGTGATAGGAGTAGAAAGGTACAGCTCAGAGAGTATATTCGTTCATGTTTTTTATCTAGTATAAAATATAGTGACCTGCTAGTTGAGCATCAATATATTGTCGTTGATAAATTTCGTATGCCGTTTTTCCTTATATTCCCTAAAGGGTATAAAGAAGAAGAGAATCATCCTTTGCCTTGTGTTATTTTATCCAATGGATTGGATTCAATGACTGAAATTGAAATATTATCTTTAGCTGAGTTTTTCTTAATGAAAAATATGGCGGTAGCTATATTTGATGGACCAGGACAGGGAATAAATCTTGGGAACTCACCAATAGCTATCGATATGGAATTATATGTTTCATCTATAGTTAAATTGTTAGAGGATGATGTCAGAATTAACAGTGATCTCCTCTGTTTCTTAGGAATTAGTTTTGGTGGTTATTTTGCTCTACGCGTTGCGCAAAAAATTGGCGATAAATTTTGCTGTATCGTCAATTTATCCGGTGGACCTGAAATAGCAGAGTTTGATAAGTTGCCAAGAAGGCTTAAAGAAGATTTCCAGTTTGCATTTATGCAAGATAATAGCCGTATGCAGTCTCTTTTTGATGAAATTAAATTGGACGTCTTTTTACCTTGTAAAACCAAGGTTTTTACTGTTCATGGAGCATTGGATGATATATTTCCAATTGATAAGGTGAGAAAGTTAGACCAGATATGGGGTGATAGTCATACATTATTATGTTATGAATCAGAAGCTCATGTTTGCTTAAATAAAATAAACGAATATATGATACAAGTTTCAGACTGGGTTAGTGAACAATTTTGGCTTAATGGCTATAAGAAAGGATAACTTATTTTATACTAACTGCCTGTTCCATTATATCTCATTATTGTGGACTATTATTTTGTAAGTTAATAGTGAATACGGATAGAGTGCAGGAGTCGCTGCGTATATATAGTATGTGAGAATGAGTTGTATTTCTCCTCTACTAACATGCGTTTAGAAGTTAGCGCTTTTGTTTAGGTATTATCTTGGTTCTCTCTTTTTATAAAGAATGGTAAATGAAATAGTTTAATGGGATGGGCGTTAAATAGGGTTAAATCATAAACATCAGGCTGATAGTAGCTGTTTTTATGGGATTATAAAATTTACACAGATTCATCAGATTACCGGGATTATTATCATTAGCGGAAAAGATAATTATCAAGAGCTAAATTTTAAGGTGATTAATCAATGGAGATATTGTTATGGATAAATATTGGTTTCACCTTTATTTTTAGTGAACATAATAGTGTATTTATGTAATATTATCCTTCGATATTAATAATCTGATACTAGAAATAAATTGAAGATAAATGAGTTATTATTATCTTCTCTAAAATATTTTATTTTTTCAACAGAAGTTAAGATTAAACCTATTTGGAGTATTACCTTTTAGTTCCACGGCTCTTTTACTATGAGTAATAAAATCAAAACATTTTTCCAGGCATTACGAAGAGATATGTTCGAATAAAATAAGACCATACTTTCCCTGCTGAAGCATTAATCGGCAGTGTGAAAATTGACTTTAATATTTGTGTTTTCTTATATCATTAATACATAGTAAGTTTACTTATGATAAGTTATCTTATTGAATGTGAATTTTATTTTTTGTATTAATTAGCTGTATATTAAGCTTTTAAATATTTGCTCTATGTTTGATGCCCGATGCTTACTTCAACCTGGTTTCGGCGTAATGCATAGAACATTTACTCTTGACAGAGTTTGGTAATTATGTAAGACGGCAATAGTATTTTCGTCAATCCAGACAATTGAGGTCTATATTAAATATAGGATTTCGAGTTGATGGTTTTATAGAGAAATCTCGACATTGTTCCATGATAGATAATTAAGAATAAATAGTTATGTTGGGGTACTGACTAGTAACTCAATACTATTTATTCAGTAAAGCCTTATCCTATTTGATTTTTATTAAAATGAGGAGTTCGGAAATGTCAAGAACCGAAAGACTTATAGTATTATTGCAATACTTGAGACAAAGAAGGTACCCTGTCAGTGGTAAATTACTCGCTAGTGATTTAAATGTAAGCTTGCGCACGCTTTATCGCGATATTGCTTTACTAAACAGTCAGGGGGCAAATATAGAAGGCGAGCCAGGTTTGGGTTATATATTACGGCCAGGTTTCATGTTGCCTCCTTTAATGTTTACGATGGATGAGATTGATGCCTTAGTTTTGGGCAATAAATGGGTTATTGAACAGAGTGATGTTGTTTTGGCTAAGTCTGCCCATAGCTTTATATCTAAGATTGCCGCAGTATTGCCGGCAGAACAGCGTGATCAACTATATTCTTCGCCAATGTTTGTAAAAACAGATGGTTATAGTAAAGTTACAGATAATAACTTAATGTTATCTGATATTAGAAAAGCGATATACCATAAATCAAAAATAGTGATAACTTTTATTGATTTAAATAATACACATACTGTGAAGACGATCTGTCCACTGTCGATCTTTTTCAATAATGAGTTCTTTTTAGTTTCTTGGTGTGAATTCAGTCATAACTTTCTTAAGTTACAAGTGGGAAAAATAGAGAAACTGGAAGTATTGTCTGAAAAATATATACAAGATAGAATGTTATTATTAAAAAAATGGAGTGAGAAAGAAGGATTGTCTGATAATAATTTATCGTAAATAGATGATTACAGATGAATAATTTATATAGGTATTTATCCTATACATGTTTAATTGTTATTTCTACTAAATATATAGTTGAAAATATATAGTAGATTCTGATGATTATCTGAACTTTCTGCTGTCATTTATACTGAGGGCTTAAAAAGTTTAGTGATTTTATTAGGAAAGCGCCGCCCTAGAGTGCTAATTGTGAATGGTAGGATAAATCACTTAATTTGGTAATCTGGGGCAACAAACAACATAGAGTGGGCTTGAGATTGTGGATAATAAAGTTCAAGAATTCTTTAAAGGTAAGATTTTAAATCGATTGAACAAAGATCGTGATAGAATCACGATCTTTGTTTTGTCGACTTGCGAGCTTGTCTTTATGTAAGAGTGCTATCGATATTTTCCACATGTGCATTTTTCTTACATAAATAATGAAGTAGAAGAAAAGCTACCATTTCCATGCATCCGGGCTGGTGCCGGTAGGTAATACACAAATGCCAAAATCGCTAATGACAACAGCGACATAGATATCATTACCATAACAATTTAATTGATACCTCCTTCCTTTTGCCGTCCATTGCCAATAATCATTTTTCCGACTTTCTGGATAGAATTCTTGGATAAATGAAGCGGTTGCTGGATGTAACCCATCAACATTGAGAGTACTTGTATTCCCTGAGCTGCTCCAAATCACATCACCGATTAAATTTTCATTGGTAAGATTAACAACGAAAAAATAATGGTTATTAATTTCAAGCATTTCACCCTTTTCTTTTTCCTCAGTTTCTTTCATCTCTGGCTCCTGATTAGTGGATAAAATGGGTGATTATTATAGAAATAACAATAGTTTCTCTGATATTTCTATTTTTATTGCTATAAATGCAATGGTTTAATTAATAATTACGGTAGCAATAGAACCATAATAAATATATTTTTATTTGGTATTGTTTTGGTTTGCATGACTTTTCTTGATCTGATTGTCACAGCATTTCATTACTATTCTTGATAATTCATTTCTGGGTAATTTATTGTCTGTAAATTAATTGTATTTATCAGAATAAATCAGAAACTATATATCATATATTTTTATAGTAGTGTAAAAATACAGAATGTAAAGTATATCATCATGAATGTTTTGCATGAATATTAAATTAATGCAAATCGTTATTTCCGGTAAGTTGGATGAAAATGGCAGATAAGTATCTGAAAAAAATCATGAGAATCTGATATAGCTTGTTCTGTCTCACAATGTGACATCATTTTGGCACGCATATTGATTTCTGTTAGAATCGGTGTCAAATTCACCAAATAGTATATTCCGTCAGATCCGAATAAATAATGTAAGTGAGTAGTGGATATCTATAGCAAACTAATAATTAAAGAACGAATAACCGCAATGCGGTGAGGATAAGGCTTATGGCCTTTATTGCAAATGCTGCTGTAGCAGAGGCAAAAAGAGTTATTGAACAAAATATGCGTATTCGATTGTGCCAAGAAGATGCATTGGCGTTTATTGATGCATTGGAAAGACCAGTCAAGATAAATGAACGTTTCCTTCGTGCTGCTCGTAAATATAAGGAAACAATAACAGATGAAAATAAAACGTTTAGATAAAAACAAACACGATAACAAACACGATAGAAATAATTTTGACTGTGGTGAGCCAGCGCTGAACAACTATTTGAAAGTAGTGTCGGGGTAACATGATAAAAAGAGTAGATGCGATGTAAGATATCCCTGTGTGAGTCAAAACTTGATCTGACATCCATTCTCGATAGCTGTCAGATCAGGTTTGAGTTCTAGTACAAATTATTACTTACGCTACGGAGTTTCTGCGTGTCATTCTTCTATAATTTTCTACCCTTCCTGTCATGACATTTTCTATGCCGGATAATATTCCAGAACAATTATGACAAGCAGGGAAGTCTTGATTGGTTGCACCAACGAGTCGTTGTGTGAATATGTAGCTCTGACTCAAATGACTTGATATATTTTCTTCCCTTTTGGCAAGTTCCGTGACCATATAATTTAAGGCTTGTACCTCAGCATGCAGGCCCGCAATACCCGCCATTTTAGGTAAAATGTTCTTGTTTTCCTTAATGTGTGCTTTGATCCTCTGTTCAATCAGTGGATGTAATGCAGTGCCTGATTCTTGATACGCTTTTTGTATACCTGCGATAAATTCTTTTTCATTAGTAACGCGATAACTGCCAAGATCGATATTTGGCCTCCAACGTTTGGATGTTTGAAGTTTATCGGGGTGGTACTGTTCGAAACCGGGCTTCGCTTTTTCGCTGATAAGTTGCACTCCGGGGAAGGTATTTTTGGTACTTAAGCTACCACTCAGGTTTAAAAATTTATCTTTATAGGTATCGTGATCTATGTTGGTGCCATGACCCATAATACCGGCATGGGCGGCATATCCTTTTAATTTTGCATTTGTATACTTCATATCTCTGGATTTTTTTTCTCTATCTTTTGGTTTCATAGGTTTGAGCGTATCTTCATTTCTCTTTGTTTCTTGTAATATTTCACCGGTGCTTCTGGTGAAATATTGGTATCTCTTTTCAACTCTTGGATTTTGTTTATATAAAAGTGGCGAAATATCAGGTCTGTTTTGCGGCATGGCGAGATCAAGCCAGTCTAAACTTGAGAGTCCCATATTGTCCGCCAGCGTAATTGGGTTATTCATCACCATACAATAGAGATTTAATCCATCGATAGTGCCTGCCGGGTCCGCACTTAGCCATCTTCCCGCCCACGGCTGATAATACCGGTAGCCGTAATAATAGAGTCCCGTGGCGTCTCGTTCTTTACCGGAATACCGGATCGTTTTGTAACTGGCTTCTATCTGGTTTCTTGCGGTCCATAGCGCTGTACCGCCAAATGGATAGTACTCCTCTTGACTGATGATTTGCCCGTCGCTATCTAACTCAAGTTGGCTGGAACCAATCAGATTATCGTAACTGTAACGTACCTGATTATTGTTGATATTTTCCGGTTTGCCGCTCTCCCAGTGTAGAACCCGCACTTGAGCGCGACTGGCTTCACCCACTGTAATGATCTGTAATTTTTCTGTTGCAGTAGCGCCATTTTGGGTTGTACGCAGTTCCAGTCCCGACAGGTAGACAACTCGTTGCTGCCGGAGAATATCTTGCGTTTGCTGTTCACTGACTTTTAACAGCCGCATCCCGTCGTTGCCATAGCGATACCACTCTACATCGTTGTTACTGTCGGTGCGGTTATCCCGTTTTATCGGCGCCACTTGTTGTAGTTCACCTCGCGCATTCCAGTTTAGGTTTAGTCCCGGTAGTAATGTCTCCTGATGACCGCCCGCCTGAAACAATGTATCCACTTTGGTTGGGTCAGTGGTCAAGGTACTCAGTACCGCACGGTTGCTGCGGTTCGAGACGGTTATGTTTGTGGTGTAATTGTTTTGGCTCGCAGGCGAGCTGTGTCGGATTTGGGTCAGGTTGCCACCACGGTCATAGGTATAACTACGGGTATAGTTAGTGTAAGTGTTGTCGTCGGAAGTTAGCGCTGGAGAGGGGAGCTGGTGATTCTGTTGGCCTATATTCGCCATTTCGCGTCCGGTTGCGCTGATAAGCTGATACAGGGAATCGTAAGTATAGATATTCTTCGGCACTATTTTCTGATTGCGCCAGAAGCGAGTCGCTTCTGCATCGTTACGGAGACTGATTACATTGCCAACCGGATCATACTCATAACGTAAGTCTTGCAAAGCCTTGGCATCGTTTGAACGACGGGTAGTGATGCCAATTAGTCGCTGGGTTTCCGGTTCGTAAGTGTATTCGGTGATGATACCGTTACCGTGCTCTTCGCGTAGTTTTTGTCCTGCCGCTGAATAGGTTAGGGATTTGATAATCACCTGCTCACTCTGGCCTTTTACCGTCAGCCAACTCCTTTTTAACTGACCGGCTACATCATAAGCCAGACGCTGGATATTTCCTTTGGCATCGGTTTGCGTCAACATAGCGCCGGTGGCATCGGTTTTGCTTTCGGTGGTGTATACATCACTACTTAATCGCTTATCCCAAATCTTTTTATTATCTCCGAACCAGTCTGCTTCTTGACTGTCAGCCAGTAACTGACGGGATTGTGATAAAACCGCGCCGGTCAAGGAAAGGCGATTCAGTTGGATCACTCCCGCTGTGTCGTAGTGATGCACACATTGACCAGCAAGATTTTGGTCTTTTTCTGCCGGTGTGTTTCCAGCCCAGATGAGACGTTCGGTGATATGGGCTATCCTTTCCTTTGGTTCTTGTTCGGTTACGGATAACAGGCGACCGGGCTGAGAGTTGTCTTCATATTGCCGAGTCTGCTTGACGCCTGTTGCAGTTACGGTCAGGACAAGACGGTTTTCAATATCATGAAGAGTGATAGTATTGCCTGCATCGACACTCTCTGTACGCAGGACGTTGCCCGTTAAATCATACTGCCAGAGAAAATTGGGTTTCACCGTATGATCTTTCTGCCAATCGTCATACAGGCGCGGATCAATACTTTGGTGTAGGCGCCCGAAAGCATCATACTGATGACGGGTAATACGGATATCACTGTTTTCTTTTGCGGTAGTACGGTGATAACGGATTTCGCGGACATCCAAGCCACGGTTATCGTGAACCGTGATCGTGGGGGTGTGTTGATAAGTTTTGGGATCAAAGTTGTTCATAATTTACCTCTTTGTGGTACTGAATAATCGTTGTATTGAATAATTTTTTGTCTACATAGCAGCGAATGAACGCTAAGTTCAGCTCCTCCACATAATAAGGGCGGATAATCTTTCCATTGAAATGCCAGTAGCATGCAAGATTTCAGGAGATAAGCAGGAATGACCTTATTCAAAAGCATATTGCTCAAAGGTGCTGCTGCAACCGAATAACAGTAGCAAGCATAGGGAGACGAGCACAAGTATCGTAGAAAACAGCGCCAGGATCTTTTGCTATCGCTAATGGTTGTTTTTTCTGTTTTGCTAAAAAGGAGAAATAACCTATCCTTATTTAACATATAGTTACGTATAGTGAATATTAACTAGATGTATAGTTATCGATTATAAATGTGAGTTATTTTATTGGTTAAATAGTTCTTGATGTTCGTCCATATACGAGATTTGGGGTGGTTAGTCTGGTGTCAATCATGACGCCAGACTAACCGGATGTATCGGATTATTGTGTCAGGCACATATTCTAACCACAATTTCTAACCACAATCACCGACTTAAATTTTATCTTGTGTATCATGGTGGAATAAAGCTATTGTGCCTGTTATGGTATTGTAAGATACATTCTTAATTAAATGCTCTAATGCAATAAAACATAATTGATTAAATTCACTGGTAACATTTTTCATGGAAAATGATTTTATTGTTTTGTTTAAATAAATATACGGTTTTAATTTTAATTAAATTATATGGATTAAATTTGATAAGAACTGGAGTATATTTTTATATTATTTTTGATGTTTTTTACAGTGTGATTTGTCATTGAGATATTATTGTATACAGTATAAATTACCATAATTATTATCTGGTTTTCTGTTTGGTTTATTAAATAGGGAGTTATTTAAAATGAAGCGACCAGATTTGAATTTATATGGGGTTTATATCGAGTTTATTATAATGGTATAAAACACTAAATTTGGTAAATAATGTAAATCATTACATGAGTTAATATAAAGTAATGAAATGTATTATTGGTTAGAACAAGAGATTAATTTACCATTGTTATTTTTACAATATAAATAATATTTTGTTGTAATTCTTGGTTAAATTGTGAGGTGAAATGATTTGTATGGCAATTATAAATATAAATGTGATATTTTCGTTATTATAAATTGGAAAATCATATAAATTTTAGTTTTATATTTTATATATTTATGATTTTTTAAAAATAAAAACTTTTAGTTTTTTATTGAAATATCATTATATATAATATTGCTTATTGGCAATTCTTATTTTGGTTGTTATTAGAATATTTTATTCTTCCCGGTAGTGATAATGGTTGATAAAAAAATGTTGATATGAATGATTGTTAAGGTAAGTAGGGTAATCGTATAAAAGAAAATTTCTATCGTGTGCATAGAAATGTGTTTTTTTATTTTAAATTTTTTAATGGATTTTTCACGTTGATAAGAACTTGACTGGTGTTAGTAATATCATAAATTGCTTGTTTTTAGGTATTGTAAATATCGAAAATATAAATGCAGATTATTAATCTGTTTTTATTATTATGTTGTGAATAATTCTTAAAATTACTCATCATTGAATAGAAATAGCTTACTTGGTGAGAAATAACAAGTTTATTACCTTAGATTTGTTGGCCATATTCCGGGTTTATAGACGTTCCCGGTTAAAAAAATTGACGGAAATAAAGAAGTAACATTGTTGATTATCATGCTAACTATATAATTGTATAAATATCGTGGAGATCTCAATATTCTGGTTGTTTGTTAAATGTTACATATTGATTATAAATTCGTATTTGATGAATAATTCCAAATTATTATTGGCATTATTGATACATGAATAATGATGACTAAATTCGTTGATAAGGTTATTAAATATAAATTTGTTGTTATATTAGACTTCATTAAATCATAATTGTTATATTTTTATTGTTTTGTTTACAAGGAATTAACAAAATTAAGATTTTTTTTCTAAAAACGGTGACCTATTTTTAATTTGGTTAAGAAGTTGTATTCAACATATCGTTATTTTTTCTTCGGGCTTTACTTGCCGAAGGTTGAAACAACATACCTATTATTTTAAGGGAGTAAATGCCCTTTTCTTTAATTTCTGGAGATGACTTTTGACCTCTCTTGCTTATGTTGACGCCCTTTGTGCGCTTGATCATCCTTATCGGGTCGATAATGTTTGTGACCAACTATTTGATGCTGCCATGCGTGAATTGACGCTGTACCACTGTGAAAATACTCCCGGTTATTCTCAGTGGTTGAAGGCTAACGGCTTGGAAGTAGAAAGACTGGAAAAACTGGACGATTGGTCGCGTTTGCCGCCTATTTTCGCTAATTATTTCAAACGCCAATTGTTGATCAGTAGTACCGGCAGGAATGCATTGGAATTAACCTCCTCTGGGACAACCGGCCAAAAGAGCCGTATGCGTTATGATGCACGCAGTATACGTGCGGCTCAAAATATGGTTGAACGAATTTTTGAATATTACGGTTGGAATACGCCGCAACAGCCTTGCAATTACTTGCTGTTAAGCTATGAACCTGCCGGTACGGTTACGTTGGGAACCGCGTATACCGATCAATATTTGTGTAAATATGCACCGGTAAACCAAGTCTGTTATGCGCTGCGCCACAATGGAAAAAGCAATGAGTTTGATCCTTTTGGCGTCATCCGATCCTTACAAGAGTTTGCAGCACAAGGGTTGCCGGTGCGTATCTTGGGCTTTCCGGCATTCTTGTGGTTCACGCTGGAACGGATGCAGGAAATGGGGTTGCCGCCGGTCCAGTTGCATCCTGAGTCACTGGTGTTTTTGGGGGGAGGCTGGAAAACGTACGCTGATAAAGCTATTCCAAGATCCTTGCTGTATCGGCGTTTGGGGGAACAACTGGGTATTCCTGACGAGCGGTGCCGGGATGGCTACGGTTCGGTGGAACATCCCGTGCCTTATGTTGAGTGCCGAAATCACCATTTTCATGTGCCGACCTATGCCCGCGCTTATATCCGCGATACGGCCAACATGGCGGTTCAACCCTACGGTAAGCCCGGTTTCCTGCATCTGGCGTCACCTTACATCACTTCCAGCCCGGCACACAGTATTGTGGTGAGCGATTTGGCGGTGTTACATCCGGCCGCTGAATGTGGTTGTGAGTTAGCGACCGATTGGTTTGAGTTATTGGGTCGTGCCGGTACCAGTAAAAGCCGCAGTTGTGCGATTGCCGCTTCTGAGTTGATCAAGGAGTCCTGAAATGTATTTAGTGAATGGTAAGGTTATCTCTGACTTGGAACCCGCGACTATATTGGCGGAACTGAAAAGTAATTTGGCTGAGACGTTGGCGTGTCCCCCAAGTGTACAACAGGTATTGGCGTGTGCTGAACGCTTTGTTGATGATCTCGATACTGTCGCGGCTAAGCTCACGCTGGATACAGCCGCAGTCGCCGCGTTACGTCACTTCTGTCATCGTGATGCTTTAGAGGCGAAGTTGCGGCACGAATTGGGCGAACAATCCTTTTCTCTGCGTCGCTTTGACTATACACAGCCCCGTTTTGAAACCTGGCAGCCGTTGGGATTGGTGGTGCATATCACGCCGTCCAACGCGCCTTTGCTGCCATTTATGGCAGTGTTAGAGAGTTTGTTAGTGGGCAATGTCAACTGGTTACGCCCTAGTAGCAGTGATCACGGCCTTAATGCGCGGATATTGGCTGAGTTTCTACGTTATGACCTGAGCGGCACGTTGGCGTCTTATATAGCTGTATTACCTTTGCCATCGGATCAATTATCAGAATTACTGGCGTGTGCTGATGCCGTATCCGCTTGGGGCAGTAATAGCGCGTTGACCGCTATCCGTAGCCAACTACGGCCCGGTTGCCGTTGGATAGATTGGGGACATCGTATCAGTTTTGCTTATTTGGACCCGATGGTTGCTAGTGATGCTGACTATGACGCGCTGGCTGATGATGTTTGCCGTTTTGACCAACAAGCGTGCTCCAGTCCACAGTGTTTATTGGTGGATAGCACTGACGAGAACGTTTTACGGGAGGTGGTTAGTGCTGTGGCCGCCGCATTGGAACGACGTGCGCCAGTATGGCCCGCTTTACAGCCGGACATACAGGAAGCGGCGGAAGTTAGCAGTCAGATGGCATTCTTACAGTTAGATCACACTTTTGCTGATCTTCGCGGTTCAATAGAGGAGGGTAATGGTTGGCGGGTAGCCTGGATACAGCGTCAAGAACTTGCGCCGTCACCACTGTACCGTACTTTGCAAGTCCGCCCGGCGCCACGTGCGCAATTGGTCGAGGTTTTGTTGCCGTGGCGTCCCTATTTGCAAAGTTGTGCTTTGATAGCTAAAGAAAAAGAGCTGCCGATGCTGAGTCGTCAGTTGTTGGCTGCCGGTGTTAGTCGGATATGCCAGGCTGGAACTATGCATGATGGCTATGAAGGTGAACCCCATGATGGTGTTTATGCATTGACTCGGTTGGCGCGACGTGTCTCAGTCAGCTTGAAAGCGGAACAACTGCCGGGCCATGTCTCATTGGATAAATTGTCGGCCAATCCGCCGGAACTGGCAGGGATTCCGGTGATGGATAAAGCAAAGTTTCAGAGTGGCGGCACGACGGCGAAAGCACAGGTGTTTTTCCGTAGCGGCGGCAGTAGCGGCGAGCCAAAACTGGCGGGTTTCAGCCATCGAGATTATCACAGCCAAATGCAGTCTTCGGCAGATGGCCTGTTTGCTGCTGGTCTGGACCCAGCACGAGACCGGGTAATGAATTTGCTGTATGGCGGTAATTTGTATGGCGGTCTGATGAGTTTCTTCACTATTCTGGATAAATTATCTGTGCCCCATTACCCGATGGGCGGCCCAATAGACGATGATTTTAGCCAAATCAGGCACTTTATTATCACTCAAGGGGTCAATACGCTGGTCGGGATGCCGAGCACTATACACCGATTGTTTGAATGTGAAGAGGCTGCGTTGCGTGCCTATGGCGGGGTACGTAAAATTTTTACTGGTGGTGAACATATTAACGAAGAGCGACGTCAGTTTCTGTCCAGTTTTGGTGTAGAGGTGATTCGTTCGGCAATTTACGGTTCCGTGGATGCAGGCCCGTTAGGTCATGCTTGCGCCTGTTGTCACGAGGGCGAATTCCATCTGTTATCTGATATTCAGTGGCTGGAGATCTTGGCTCTTGATAGTGATCAGCCTGTTCCGGCAGGGGAAAGCGGTCGGCTGGTGTTTACCCCTCTGGAAAGGGAAGGGCAGGTGGTCCAGCGTTACGATGTAGGTGACTTGGGTTATTGGCTTCCCGCTCTCTGTGACTGCGGATTACCAACGCCGCGATTTAAATTGGAAGGTCGTCATGGTGCATTGCTGCGGGTGGGGTCTATTTTTGTGAACCCAACAGCATTGTCAGCCGAGCTGGCGTTTCCGGTGCAGTGGTTGGTAGGAAACAACGCCGATGGCGGTGATTACATCCATGTGTTAGCCGATGGGGATGTTGACCAGGTGCGTACACATTTGCTGCAACATAAGATGCTGAACCAAGTTGTCAGTGGTGGATTGCTTCAATTGGAAGTTATTCCGACGTCGATGGGGCAGTTCCGTCGTCACCCGCAAAGTGGCAAAACGCCGCTGGTGCTGGATAGCCGATTCTGAGACCAATAATACTACTTTTTGGGTAAATCATGACACTATCATTACACGATCTGGTTGAATACGTCCGCAATCATTCCCCCTTTTTTAGGGATCTTTACCGTGATCTGCCTCGATCTGGCTGGGAGCTAATTGATCTGCCATTGATCAATCCCGCTGATTATTGGCAACAATCGCAATCGCTGGAGAACTGGCCGGTGTTAACCGGCCCTGTCAACGGCGGTCATGTTTTTAAGACCGGTGGTTCAACCAGTGACGGCAGGTTGTCGGTGTTCAGTTGTAGTGAATGGCGCGCTTTTATACGCGCATTTGGTCAAGGGATTGCACAACAATTACAACCTGGCGACCGCTTTGCTAATCTGTTTTTTTCTGGTGATTTGTACACCGGTTTGCTGTTTATTCACGGTGCCTTGTCCTATTCACCGGTGCCGGTGGTGGAGTATCCGTTTACCAGCTCCGTTGATGATCGGATACTGACCGACGCTATTATTAACTTGAATATTAATGTCTTGGCTGGGATGCCGGTGCAATTGCTGCGTTTTGCCAGTGCCTTGCAGCAGCGCGGCCAGTCTATGCCGGGCGTTGAGCGCCTGTTGTACGGTGGCGAAAGCCTGTTTCCAGAGCAATTGACACTGTTGAATCAGGTATTTCCTAATGCGCGTATTGGTTCAGTGGGTTGCGCTAGCGTTGACGCAGGTCTCATTGGGGCGGCGTCTCCTGATTGTTGTTATGGCGAACATCGGGTTTTTGATACGGAAACCATTATTGAAATTGTTGACGAAGCCAATGGTCAGCCGATTACGGAGCCAGGCCAAAATGGCCTATTAGTTGTCACCAACCTGCAACGACGCCTGATGCCGATTATCCGTTACCCTACCGGAGATATGGCTTGTTGGTGTGAAGCGCCGGGGCAGCCGCGACGCAAATTCGCTTTGCAGGGGCGGGCAGGAGGCGCTCACCGAATTCGAGTTGGTTCACTATCCATTTTTCCTGACCATATTGCGCGTTTACTGCGACAGCAAGCGGGTGTACTCGCTTGGCAGTTATTGCTGAGCCGTCAGAACGGCATGGATAACATACAACTCTTGTTAGCCGGAAATTCATCACTGATGCCATCGGCAACATCAATGCGTCAAGCATTGCTGAAGGACCAACCCGCTATGGCAAAGTTATGTGATCAGGGCTTCCTGCATGTGGAGGTCACTTACTGCGCCTTGGAAAATATGGTCACTCATCCTCGATCCGGTAAGTTGGTGCGGGTGGTTGATAATCGTGGTTATAGTGCTGAAGAGAAGGCGGCATGAGCATAAATCCAGTAATGCCATTCATTCGATTATTCCGGGAAGGGGATTCTACCGGTGTTAGTGCGTTATTTCGGGCTGTTTACGGCGAAGATTATGTCTACCCGGAAGTCTATTTACCCACGATGCTTGGCCGCTATAACGCGGCTAAACAGTGGTATTCTGCTGTTGCGGTACAGGATGGACGAGTATTAGGGCATGCGGCGCTGTGGCGGGATGAACAGTGTCCATTAAGCGCTGAATTGGCGTTGATCGCGGTACACCCGCAGGCGCGTGGGCAAGGGATTGCTACCGCATTGGGCCGATATTTGTGTCATCAGGCCAAGAAAATGGGGTTAAGCATACTCACGATTAAACAGGTGTCGTCACATAACCACAGCCAACGTTTGGCCCAAAATTTGGGCTTTCACACGACGGGTTTACTGCCGGATTATGTAACGTCACCATTTGATCAGGCACGGCCGGAAAGCATTGTGCTGGGGTGTTTGCCTTTACAAAGTTGGCCGTTTCCAGAGTTACATTGGCCTTCCGGTTGGCAAAGGTGGCTGACATCGGTGACTCAAGTGTTTGGTCAAGAGCCTCTGCAACCGGAGGAGCTGGCTGATGCGGATATCCGCATAACCAATCATGGACGTCGGTTGGAAGTGTGGATAGAAAAGCAGACAACCGAGCGGGTAAAAGAGGTGGCGGAGTTACCGGCACACAAACTGGTATATGTCAAACTGCCGGTAGGGGAAGGCACTCTCCAGGCGATGGAAATTTTGCAACAGGCGGGATTTGCCTGTACAGGGTTTGTGCCCGGTCATCATCATCGTTGGGAGGCTTTACTGGTTCGCGGGCATAGTAGGAAAGAGTTAGCCTTAAATTGTCAGTTTGCTCGCCGTTTGCATCAACAAAGCATGTTTGCTTGTGCAAGCGCATAGTTTTCCTGCAATGCTCAGAGGCAATCTGGTAAAGCTCATCAAAGCCTGAATAGTTTTGTAGATTGTTGACAAAGTGTTGGTCTTTCGGTCAGCACTTTGAACGGTTAATGATTAACAATTGACCGTGGCTTGCAAAAATCTGTTGTGTATTTCTGCTAACTCGTCACTGTTTCTTAAATTTATTCATGAAACTCACTTTTGTTTAATTTTTGTAATAAAATTGTTATAAAACATAGTGAATTACCAGTATCAATCGACATTATTTCTCTAATTTTCAGAATATTCCTATATACTTCTAAGTGAAATTCATTGCACTATTGATTACTTATTAATCCATAAGTGACAAAAGCATGATGATGATTTCAGTTAGATTCACTCTTCATGTTGTAAATCATTGGAGAAGTGAATAAATGGCAATAGGGTATTTCCTGCTCGTTGGTGATAAAACAACCTGTGGCGGACAGATTATCACCGGTGATCACACCATGACATTTAATGGGCGAGCAACCGCTCGTGAAGGGGATACAGTTACCTGTGGCAAACATCCCGGTACTTACACGATTGTCGGTGGTGTATCCGATGTGTTTGACATGGGGCGCAAGCTGGCTGGCACATTGGACAGTGTGAGTACTTGCCCCTGTCGGGCTAGGTTTATCAATTCCGAGATGGACAGCTATGAGAAGCAGGATAAGGCTGCTGACCGGGTTGCCGCTCCCACAAATATGGTGCAACAGCATTTCTCTTCTCCGGTAAAGGATGTGGGAAGCCCGCCCGCAACGCAGGCGCCTCCGCCGCCGATACCGGTGTTTACAAAGTCCTGCCAGCGGGGTAAAGGTTGTACCGATGCCGGAACCGAGCCTGAACCGGCGAATAACTTTGGCAGAATGGCGATATATCAGGTGCCGTCATCTCCCACTCCGGTGACGCCGCAAAAACCAGAACCGCCGCCACAAGAGAAGAAACACCCGCCAGAACCAGATAAGCCGCAGGATAAAAAATTACCGTGGTATAAGCGGTGGTTCCGTGGTGGTGAAGATAAAGCCGAAGCGGCTGCTACCGCCGTGGCCGCCACTGCCCGCAGCGCGGTAGCGGAAGGGGAAACGCTGGTGATGCGTTACATTGGCGGCGGCGCTATTAGTGCAGGACGTTGGCTGGCGGCACCGAATCCGGTGACAGTTGGATTAATGGGGCTGTTTTATTCACCGTCGTTGAATCAGGGGGAAGAGGATTACTTAGATCCGTATCGCCTGAGACAGATAGCGGAACAGTATGGTAAAGCACCAACGCGTGTACGTTTTCGCTGGATCAGAGATGAAAAAAGCGGCAGGATGACGGTTCAAGGATATCACGTCAGCCCGGAAGGTGGTCTGGATAAAGTACCGGTTCGCATGATGACGCTGAATCGGACCACCGGTAATTATGAGTTCTGGGAACCGGGAGAAACCCGGCCGACAATTTTATGGACGCCGAATGAGCAGGAATTCAAGGTTCCAGCCCATACCGGGAATGAAGAACAGCCGTTTATTCCGTCGCAAATAACCGTGTTGCCGATCCCGGATAAAGTGGGCAGCGATATTGAATCGTTGCCGATGCCGGAAGAGAAGGATTTCCGCGATTATATTCTGGTATTCCCCATTCCGAATATGCCGCCGGTGTATGTGTATCTGAGTAAACCTAGAAATGGATTGCCTCAAGATGGACACGACTATCATCCTGCCCCAAAAACAGAGGAAATTACTGGGGTTTCTGGGTTACGGTCAGCTAAGAAAAAAACTCCAAAACAAAGCGGAGGTGGTAAACGAGATAGATGGATCGATAGCAAAGGCCGCCGAATTTATGAATGGGACTCTCAACATGGTGAATTGGAGGTTTACCGGGTAAGTGACGGTGAGCACCTTTGCTCTGTAGATTATAAGACTGGGAAAGAGTTAAAACCCGCTGTCAAAGGACGAAACATTAAACAGTATTTGTGAGGTATATAATGGGATTGAAATTAAGATTGGAGTGGTTTGATAAACAAACAGAATTAGGGGAAGGGTGTGAGTATTCCAAGGATTTTGGAGATAATGCTGATGTTATGGCTAGTGGGTTGGGAATATCAACAGAAGATAATATAAATAACGGTGGCTTTGATGTGGAATCTAAATGGGTGAGCGTTTTACAGCCTCACTTCTGTCATCAAATTGATTTATCAGCTTATGATTATCAAATCTCTTTTGATTATAGAGATTTGTGGTGAATAGAGATTCAGCGGATAGTGGGATAGCGGGCAACAAACCATTATCCGTGTTTAATATAGGTTCTGTTCCACATACGCCAGATTTTGTGTATAAATGACTATCAACGTTGAAGCCCTAATTAATAGCTTAGGGAAAACTTATCAGGAAATTTTTGATGAGGGATTAATTCCTTATAGAAGCAAACCAAATGGTCCTCCGGGGGTACTTAATATTGGTATTGATATGGTGAAAGAGGGGATTTTTTTATCGTTTGAACGGAGTAGTAAAATATTAAACGAAATTACTTTAAGGTTGCTTAGGGACGATAAAGCTTCATTTATATTCCCAAATGAATTGCCATCACCATTGACGCATTCTATGGATAGGAAGTGGATTAAAGAAAACTTAGGTGGTCCGATTAAATCAATACCGCCAAGGCAAATTTTGAAAAGGCAGTTTGGTTGGAAAGATTTATATCGTTTCACAGACGAAATCAGTATGCAGATTTCTTATGACATGATGGAACGAGTGAAATCGGTAACGTTTTTGCCTACCTCAGAAGTACGTTGGTAATCAACAGATTATGAGTGGTTATTTTTAAAAGCCAATTCATTTGCAAACAGTTTGAAAAGGTAAATCTCAGATGCATTTGGCTAAATCAATAACGGAGGTTATATAAATAATGACGATTAACATTGAAGCCCTAATTAATAGCTTAGGGAAAACCTATCAGGAGATTTTTGATAAAGGACTAATCCCTTATAAAACCAAGCCGTCAGGTTTTCCCGGAGACTCTGATATATCTCTTGATATGGCTAAAGAAGGGGCTTTCTTATCATTTTTGCGAGAAAATAAAGTACTTACTGAGATAACGTTAACTTTAATTAATCACAGACGACCTAATTTTATATTTCCTAATGAATTGCCTCCCCCTTTGATACCGCTGATGTCTCGACAGTGGGTTCATGAACATTTTGGTGAGCCTGAAAAATCACTTCCGCTAAGGAAAAGATTAACTAGAGAAATTGGCTGGACTGAGTTATATACTTTATTGGATTTTCGTATTCCAACTAGCATGCAGGTTGATTACAATTTGCTGGAGCAAGTCAGAATGGTGACTTTTTTGCCTACGTCAGAGGTGCGTTGGTAATTAATATATATGATAGGTTTTTTTAAAATCCAATTCATTTGCGGGTAATTTGAAAAATAAAATCGTAGATGAATTGGACTAACTAAGAGTAGGAGTTTATACAAATGACAGTCAACATAGATGCGCTAATAAATAGCTTAGGGAAGTCTTATTAGGAAATTTTTGATGAAGGGCTAATTCCTTATAAAACTAAACCAACAGGATATCCTGGAGATCCTAATATATCCCTGCATATGATTAAAGAAGGTGTACATCTTGCTTTTAAGAGAGATGGTAGGGTTTTATTTGCGATAGGGCTTATTTTGATTGATGAAAAAAAAGATTCATACCAATTTCCAAATGAACTACCATCACCACTAATTCCTATAATGTCCCGGCAATGGATTCATGAACAGTTTGGCGAGCCTGAAAGATCACTTCCGCCGAGGAAAAGGTTAACTAAAGGAATTGGTTGGACTGAGCTATATACCTTATTGGATTTCCGTATTCTAACCAGCATGCAGGTTGATTACGATTTGCTGGAGCGGGTCAGGTTGGTGACTTTTTTACCCACATCAGCAGTGCGTTGGTAATCAATAAAGAGCCTCTCATTTAGATCTTTAGCTGTTTGAGTATGCGAAATTTGACTCATTCACTTCTCATTACCCTCCAATAGGTTATTTGTTTAAAAAAATAATAAAGATACGCGAGTAATCTTCATCATATTGATATAAAAGATTATTTTTATGCCATTGCCACCATTATTCATCAATATTCCGGCATATCAGGTATTACCTTATTCAAGACGCGATATTGCAAACTATTGTTAATTATTTTGTAAATTAATTATAAATATACGTAAATGTTTATTCTAAATAATTATATAAAGGTAAAGTTATTTTATTGTCTGCATTTTGTTTTTTAATGTAAGCAAGTTTTGTGATTTATTATATTTTTCCTCACACATCATCACTGTGTATAGCGCCTTTAGAAGGTAGGAGGACCTGATGTTCTAAATGCGCATGTTTGATTTGGTCCCTCTTTTATACATAACGATGGTGATTATTTTTTGCGCGAAAAAACCTGTTTCTCATGATAAACCTCAATTCAGGAGTCCGTATGAATCAACTCGCCAGTCCCCTGATTTCCCGCACCGAAGAGATCCACAACTTACCCGGTAAATTGACCGATCTTGGTTATACCTCAGTGTTTGATGTGGTACGTATGCCGCGTGAGCGTTTTATTCGTGAGCATCGTGCTGATCTCGGGCGCAGTGCTGAAAAAATGTATGACCTGGCAGTGGGCTATGCTCATCAGGTGTTACACCATTTTCGCCGTAATTCTCTTAGTGAAGCTGTTCAGTTTGGCTTGAGAAGTCCGTTCTCCGTATCAGGCCCGGATTACGCCAATCAGTTTCTTGATGCAAACACGGGTTGGAAAGATAAAGCACCAAGTGGATCACCGGAAGCCAATGATGCGCCGGTAGCCTATCTGACTCATATTTATCAATTGGCCCTTGAACAGGAAAAGAATGGCGCCACTACCATTATGAATACGCTGGCGGAGCGTCGCCCCGATCTGGGTGCTTTGTTAATTAATGATAAAGCAATCAATGAGGTGATACCGCAATTGCAGTTGGTCAATGAAATTCTGTCCAAAGCTATTCAGAAGAAACTGAGTTTGACTGATCTGGAAGCGGTAAACGCCAGACTTTCCACTACCCGTTACCCGAATAATCTGCCGTATCATTATGGTCATCAGCAGATTCAGACAGCTCAATCGGTATTGGGTACTACGTTGCAAGATATCACTTTGCCACAGACGCTGGATCTGCCGCAAAACTTCTGGGCAACAGCAAAAGGAAAACTGAGCGATACGACTGCCAGTGCTTTGACCCGACTGCAAATCATGGCGAGTCAGTTTTCGCCAGAGCAGCAGAAAATCATTACGGAGACTGTCGGTCAGGATTTCTATCAGCTTAACTATGGTGACAGTTCGCTTACTGTGAATAGTTTCAGCGACATGACCATAATGACTGATCGAACAAGTTTGACTGTACCCCAGGTAGAACTGATGTTGTGTTCAACTGTCGGAGGTTCTACGGTTGTTAAGTCTGATAATGTGAGTTCTGGTGACACGACAGCGACGCCATTTGCGTATGGCGCCCGCTTTATTCATGCCGGTAAGCCGGAGGCGATTACCCTGAGTCGCAGTGGTGCGGAGGCGCATTTTGCTCTGACGGTTAACAATCTGACAGATGACAAGTTGGACCGTATTAACCGCACAGTGCGCCTGCAAAAATGGCTGAATCTGCCTTATGAGGATATTGACCTGTTAGTGACTTCTGCTATGGATGCGGAAACAGGAAATACCGCGCTGTCGATGAACGACAATACGCTGCGTATGTTGGGAGTGTTCAAACATTATCAGGCGAAGTATGGTGTTAGCGCTAAACAATTTGCTGGCTGGCTGCGCGTAGTGGCCCCGTTTGCCATTACACCGGCAACGCCGTTTTTAGACCAAGTGTTTAACTCCGTCGGCACCTTTGATACACCGTTTGTGATAGATAATCAGGATTTTGTCTATACATTGACCACCGGGGGCGATGGGGCGCGTGTTAAGCATATCAGCACGGCACTGGGCCTCAATCATCGTCAGTTCCTGTTATTGGCGGATAATATTGCCCGTCAACAGGGGAATGTCACGCAAAGCACACTCAACTGTAATCTGTTTGTGGTGTCAGCTTTCTACCGTCTGGCTAATTTGGCGCGCACATTGGGGATAAATCCAGAGTCTTTCTGTGCCTTGGTTGATCGATTAGATGCAGGTACAGGCATCGTCTGGCAGCAATTGGCAGGGAAACCCACAATCACGGTACCACAAAAAGATTCCCCGCTGGCGGCGGATATTCTGAGTTTGCTGCAAGCGCTAAGTGCGATTGCTCAATGGCAACAACAGCACGATTTAGAATTTTCAGCACTGCTTTTGCTGTTGAGTGACAACCCTATTTCTACCTCGCAGGGCACTGACGATCAATTGAACTTTATCCGTCAAGTGTGGCAGAACCTAGGCAGTACGTTTGTGGGTGCAACATTGTTGTCCCGCAGTGGGGCACCATTAGTCGATACCAACGGCCACGCTATTGACTGGTTTGCTCTGCTCTCAGCAGGTAATAGTCCGCTTATCGATAAGGTTGGTCTGGTGACTGATGCTGGCATACAAAGTGTTATAGCAACGGTGGTCAATACACAAAGCTTATCTGATGAAGATAAGAAGCTGGCAATCACTACTCTGACTAATACGTTGAATCAGGTACAGAAAACTCAACAGGGCGTGGCCGTCAGTCTGTTGGCGCAGACTCTGAACGTGAGTCAGTCACTGCCTGCGTTATTGTTGCGCTGGAGTGGACAAACAACCTACCAGTGGTTGAGTGCGACTTGGGCATTGAAGGATGCCGTTAAGACTGCCGCCGATATTCCCGCTGACTATCTGCGTCAATTACGTGAAGTGGTACGCCGCTCCTTGTTGACCCAACAATTCACGCTGAGTCCTGCAATGGTGCAAACCTTGCTGGACTATCCAGCCTATTTTGGCGCTTCCGCAGAAACAGTGACCGATATCAGTTTGTGGATGCTTTATACCCTGAGCTGTTATAGCGATTTATTGCTCCAAATGGGTGAAGCTGGTGGTACCGAAGATGATGTACTGGCCTACTTACGCACAGCTAATGCTACCACACCGTTGAGCCAATCTGATGCTGCACAGACGTTGGCAACGCTATTGGGTTGGGAGGTTAACGAGTTGCAAGCCGCTTGGTCGGTATTGGGCGGGATTGCCAAAACCACACCGCAACTGGATGCGCTTCTGCGTTTGCAACAGGCACAGAACCAAACTGGTCTTGGCGTTACACAGCAACAGCAAGGCTATCTCCTGAGTCGTGACAGTGATTATACCCTTTGGCAAAGCACCGGTCAGGCGCTGGTGGCTGGCGTATCCCATGTCAAGGGCAGTAACTGAGCATGGCAGAGCTCACTACCTGAGTGGATTTGATTTTTCCGTATGGCCTAATGAGGCTATTTCTAAACCGCCATTTAAGTAAGGCAGATAATTATGTTATCGACAATGGAAAAACAACTGAATGAATCCCAGCGTGATGCGTTGGTGACTGGCTATATGAATTTTGTGGCGCCGACGTTGAAAGGCGTCAGTGGTCAGCCGGTGACGGTGGAAGATTTATACGAATATTTGCTGATTGACCCGGAAGTGGCTGATGAGGTTGAGACGAGTCGGGTAGCACAAGCGATTGCCAGCATACAGCAATATATGACTCGTCTGGTCAACGGCTCTGAACCGGGGCGTCAGGCGATGGAGCCTTCTACAGCTAACGAATGGCGTGATAATGATAACCAATATGCTATCTGGGCTGCGGGGGCTGAGGTTCGAAATTACGCTGAAAACTATATTTCACCCATCACCCGGCAGGAAAAAAGCCATTATTTCTCGGAGCTGGAGACGACTTTAAATCAGAATCGACTCGATCCGGATCGTGTGCAGGATGCTGTTTTGGCGTATCTCAATGAGTTTGAGGCAGTGAGTAATCTATATGTGCTCAGTGGTTATATTAATCAGGATAAATTTGACCAAGCTATCTACTACTTTATTGGTCGCACTACCACTAAACCGTATCGCTACTACTGGCGTCAGATGGATTTGAGTAAGAACCGTCAAGATCCGGCAGGGAATCCGGTGACGCCAAATTGCTGGAATGATTGGCAGGAAATCACTTTGCCGCTGTCTGGTGATACGGTGCTGGAGCATACAGTTCGCCCGGTATTTTATAATGATCGACTATATGTGGCTTGGGTTGAGCGTGACCCGGCAGTACAGAAGGATGCTGACGGTAAAAACATCGGTAAAACCCATGCCTACAACATAAAGTTTGGTTATAAACGTTATGATGATACTTGGACAGCGCCGAATACGACCACGTTAATGACACAACAAGCAGGGGAAAGTTCAGAAACACAGCGATCCAGCCTGCTGATTGATGAATCTAGCACCACATTGCGCCAAGTTAATCTGTTGGCTACCACCGATTTTAGTATCGATCCGACGGAGGAAACGGACAGTAACCCGTATGGCCGCCTAATGTTGGGGGTGTTTGTCCGTCAATTTGAAGGTGATGGGGCCAATAGAAAAAATAAACCCGTTGTTTATGGTTATCTCTATTGTGACTCAGCTTTCAATCGTCATGTTCTCAGGCCGTTAAGTAAGAACTTTTTGTTCAGTACTTACCGTGATGAAACGGATGGTCAAAACAGCTTGCAATTTGCGGTATACGATAAAAAGTATGTAATTACTAAGGTTGTTACAGGTGCAACGGAAGATCCCGAAAATACAGGATGGGTAAGTAAAGTTGATGACTTGAAACAAGGCACTACTGGGGCCTATGTGTATATCGATCAAGATGGCCTGACGCTTCATATACAAACCACAACTAATGGGGATTTTATTAACCGTCATACGTTTGGATATAACGATCTTGTATATGATTCTAAGTCTGGTTATGGTTTCACGTGGTCAGGAAATGAAGGTTTTTATCTGGATTACCATGATGGAAATTATTACACCTTTCATAATGCAATAATCAACTACTATCCGTCTGGATATGGTGGTGGATCTGTTCCTAATGGAACGTGGGCGTTAGAGCAAAGGGTTAATGAGGGATGGGCTATTTCCCCCCTGCTTGATACTCTCCATACTGTTACTGTGAAGGGCAGTTATATCGCTTGGGAAGGGGAAACACCTACCGGTTATAATCTGTATATTCCAGACGGTACCGTGTTGCTAGATTGGTCTGATAAAATAAATTTTGCTATTGGTCTTGATAAGCTTGAGGCTGTATTCACGTCGCCAGATTGGCCAACATTAACCACTATCAAAAACTTCAAGAAAATCGCCGATAACCGCAAATTCTATCAGGAAATCAATGCTGAGACGGCGGATGGACGCAACTTGTTTAAACGTTACAGTGATCAAACTTTCAGACTTGCCAGCGGTGCAACTTATTCTACAACTTATACCTTGTCCGAGGCGGATTTCTCCACCGATCCGGATAAAAACTACCTACAGGTTTGTTTGAATGTTGTGTGGGATCATTATGACCGGCCATCAGGGAAAAAAGGGGCCTATTCTTGGGTCTGTAAGTGGTTCAATGTCTATGTCGCGTTGCAGGATAGTAAGGCGCCAGATGCCATTCCTCGATTGATTTCCCGTTATGATAGTAAACGTGGTCTGGTGCAATATCTGGACTTCTTGACCTCATCATTACCCGCGAAAACCCGCCTTAACACCACCTTTGTGCGTACTTTGATTGAGAAGGCTAATCTGGGGCTGGATAGTTTGCTGGATTACACCTTGCAGGCAGATCCTTCTCTGGAAGCAGATTTAGTGACTGACGGCAAAAGCGAACCAATGGACTTTAACGGTTCAAATGGTCTCTATTTCTGGGAGTTATTCTTTCACCTGCCGTTTCTGGTTGCTACACGATTTGCCAACGAACAGCAATTTTCGCCGGCACAAAAGAGTTTGCATTACATCTTTGATCCGGCGATGAAAAACAAGCCACACAATGCCCCGGCTTACTGGAATGTACGTCCGTTGGTTGAAGGAAACAGCGATTTGTCACGTCATTTGGACGATTCTATAGACCCAGATACTCAAGCTTATGCTCATCCGGTGATATACCAGAAAGCGGTGTTTATTGCCTATGTCAGTAACCTGATTGCTCAGGGAGATATGTGGTATCGCCAATTGACTCGTGACGGTCTGACTCAGGCCCGTGTCTATTACAATCTGGCCGCTGAATTGCTAGGGCCTCGTCCGGATGTATCGCTGAGTAGCATTTGGACGCCGCAAACCCTGGATACCTTAGCCGCCGGGCAAAAAGCGGTTTTACGTGATTTTGAGCACCAGTTGGCTAATAGTGATACCGCTTTACCCGCATTGCCGGGCCGCAATGTCAGCTACTTGAAACTGGCAGATAATGGCTACTTTAATGAACCGCTCAATGTTCTGATGTTGTCTCACTGGGATACGTTGGATGCACGGTTATACAATCTGCGTCATAACCTGACCGTTGATGGCAAGCCGCTTTCGCTGCCGCTGTATGCTGCGCCTGTTGATCCGGTAGCGTTGTTGGCTCAGCGTGCTCAGTCCGGCACGTTGACGAATGGCGTCAGTGGCGCCATATTGACGGTGCCGCCATACCGTTTCAGCGCTATGTTGCCGCGAGCTTACAGCGCCGTGGGTACGTTGACCAGTTTTGGTCAGAACCTGCTTAGTTTGTTGGAACGTAGCGAACGAGCCGGTCAAGAAGAGTTGGCGCAACAGCAACTGTTGGATATGTCCAGCTATGCTATCACGTTGCAACAACAGGCGCTGGATGGATTGGCGGCAGATCGTCTGGCGCTGCTAGCTAGTCAGGCTACGGCACAACAGCGTCATGACCATTATTACACTCTGTATCAGAACAACATCTCCAGTGCGGAACAACTGGTGATGGACACCCAAACGTCAGCACAATCCCTGATTTCTTCTTCCACTGGTGTACAAACTGCCAGTGGGGCACTGAAAGTGATCCCGAATATCTTTGGTTTGGCTGATGGCGGCTCGCGCTATGAAGGAGTAACGGAAGCGATTGCCATCGGGTTAATGGCTGCCGGACAAGCCACCAGCGTGGTGGCCGAGCGTCTGGCAACCACGGAGAATTACCGCCGCCGCCGTGAAGAGTGGCAAATCCAATACCAGCAGGCACAGTCTGAGGTCGACGCATTACAGAAACAGTTGGATGCGCTGGCAGTGCGCGAGAAAGCAGCTCAAACTTCCCTGCAACAGGCGAAGGCACAGCAGGTACAAATTCGGACCATGCTGACTTACTTAACTACTCGTTTCACCCAGGCGACTCTGTACCAGTGGCTGAGTGGTCAATTATCCGCGTTGTATTATCAAGCGTATGATGCCGTGGTTGCTCTCTGCCTCTCCGCCCAAGCTTGCTGGCAGTATGAATTGGGTGATTACGCTACCACTTTTATCCAGACCGGTACCTGGAACGACCATTACCGTGGTTTGCAAGTGGGGGAGACACTGCAACTCAATTTGCATCAGATGGAAGCGGCCTATTTAGTTCGTCACGAACGCCGTCTTAATGTGATCCGTACTGTGTCGCTCAAAAGCCTATTGGGTGATGATGGTTTTGGTAAGTTAAAAACCGAAGGCAAAGTCGACTTTCCATTAAGCGAAAAGCTGTTTGACAACGACTATCCGGGGCACTATTTGCGCCAGATTAAAACTGTGTCAGTGACGTTGCCGACGTTAGTCGGGCCGTATCAAAACGTGAAGGCAACGCTCACTCAGACCAGCAGCAGTATATTGTTAGCAGCAGATATCAATGGTGTTAAACGTCTCAATGATCCGACAGGTAAAGAGGGTGATGCGACGCATATTGTCACCAATCTGCGTGCCAGCCAGCAGGTGGCGCTCTCTTCTGGCATTAATGATGCCGGTAGCTTTGAGTTGCGTTTGGAAGATGAGCGCTATCTATCATTTGAGGGGACTGGAGCTGTTTCCAAATGGACTCTTAACTTCCCGCGTTCTGTGGATGAGCATATTGACGATAAGACATTGAAAGCGGATGAGATGCAGGCCGCACTGTTGGCGAATATGGATGATGTGCTGGTGCAGGTGCATTATACCGCCTGCGACGGCGGCGCCAGTTTCGCAAACCAGGTCAAGAAAACACTCTCTTAAATTAACTTTTAACTAATCCCTCCCACTCTGTTCGCCAGAGTGGGAGAAGGTTTGTCATATCTAAAATCAATCTTGCGATCTTTCTCCATTTCATTGGAAGGGAAGCTGTAAAACAAATAAGGAATATGATATGAGTCCGTCTGAGACTACTCTTTATACTCAAACCCCAACAGTCAGCGTGTTAGATAATCGCGGTCTGTCCATTCGTGATATTGGTTTTCACCGTATTGTAATCGGGGGGGATACTGACACCCGCGTCACCCGTCACCAGTATGATGCCCGTGGACACCTGAACTACAGTATTGACCCACGCTTGTATGATGCAAAGCAGGCTGATAACTCAGTAAAGCCTAATTTTGTCTGGCAGCATGATCTGGCCGGTCATGCCCTGCGGACAGAGAGTGTCGATGCTGGTCGTACTGTTGCATTGAATGATATTGAAGGTCGTTCGGTAATGACAATGAATGCGACCGGTGTTCGTCAGACCCGTCGCTATGAAGGCAACACCTTGCCCGGTCGCTTGTTATCTGTGAGCGAGCAAGTTTTCAACCAAGAGAGTGCTAAAGTGACAGAGCGCTTTATCTGGGCTGGGAATACAACCTCGGAGAAAGAGTATAACCTCTCCGGTCTGTGTATACGCCACTACGACACAGCGGGAGTGACCCGGTTGATGAGTCAGTCACTGGCGGGCGCCATGCTATCCCAATCTCACCAATTGCTGGCGGAAGGGCAGGAGGCTAACTGGAGCGGTGACGACGAAACTGTCTGGCAGGGAATGCTGGCAAGTGAGGTCTATACGACACAAAGTACCACTAATGCCATCGG
>NZ_RCWE01000033.1:0-39825 GCF_018448925.1 Photorhabdus akhurstii
GCAGCAAATTAAGTATAAGAAAGAAACGAATGCGAGCCTGGATGAAAACGCAATTTCTGGAACAAGTCGTACAAGCAGGATTTTCTAATCTGAATAATATTTAAGCATTCATGCGGTTGCCCTGGTTCTTTCTTAACAGATACTCTTGCTTTTTTATCATGGAATGGTAAAACCCAAACATTGAACTGCTTTTCTACATCATCGAACGCTTCAAAAACAGCTTTTGCCTTTCTTCCTCTTAATACTTGATTTTTATCAAAACCAATAATACTTTCAAGACGAGAAATATCGACTTTAATTCGACCATTTTTCGCTCTTTCTATTTTCTCAATCAAACTAGAGATTTTATAACCTGATATTTCGACTAAGTATCCATCAAAAGCCGGAGCAACTATTCTTGTTAAATCATCTGTTTCAAATAAATCATCAGGGATCCAAGATGGTGCAAGAGAATCATCAAACATTTTAGCTAATAGATGAATTTTACCTGAATGGGAAACAATACCATCATCTTCGCTAATGTGTCTAAGCTCTTTCGATAGCTTCTTTTTTTGAGCATCTAATCGCTCCCAAATTATATCTTTAGAGTTTTTTCCGCCACCACTCACTGTATTGGGAACTGGCTTATCTAAAAAAGATAATACAGGATTTAATAAAGGACTTCTAACACCCTCAGCCATAATTCCTACTCCTTGAGATAGCTTGAAATTGTCTGTCTACTTAGTTTCAAAAAACTACCGATTTCAGCCTGAGTAAACAATTTAGTTTCGGAAAGCAAATTAACGATGCTTTTTTTATTATCCGAACTCAACCCTTCTCTGTAAGGTATAATCGAGTTATGTGAATCACCCTCAATTATTGCTTGAATGACCGTTATAATATCAATACCCGAATTAGTCAAAATTGCCTGTCTTCTCGCTGCTATTGCTATAGTTTCAATATCTGCTCCGCTTAATCCATCTGATATTATAGATAGTGCTTTTAACTCCTTTGATATACCCTTGTCTTGGAACAGGAAATGATTCCAAAGAGACTCCCTAACTTCAAGGTCTGGCATACCAAAGCGAATTTTATATGGAAAACGTCGCCAAATCGCGGGGTCTAAAAGATCTGCGTGGTTAGTTGCCGCAATTACTACTGCGCTATCATCCAGTGAATCTAAACCTTGTATCAAAGTATTCACAACACGTTTAAGCTCACCTATTTCGTGCCGATCATCACGTATCTTGGCAACCGCATCAACCTCATCTAATAACAATATGCCATTTCTAGAAGGTACATAATCAAAAACTTGCCTTAAATTCTTAGCTGTATCACCCAATAATGATGATATTACTGAATCTAATCTGACAACGAATAACGGCCTATTTAGTTGAGAAGCAACATGACCAGCAATCAATGTCTTACCGGTACCCGGTGGGCCTGATAACAGTAACCCCAATCTGCCTGATAACCCATTTTCAATTAGTTTTTTTTGATGCTTAACACTTTCAATAAAAGCATTAAAAGTAATACTTTCAGACTCGCCCAAAAAAATAGGGGTCACTGACCACTGGTGCTCCTCAATTAGAGGCATTCTTGATTTAGGGTCAACAGGTAAACTATCACTATATCCCGAACTACGAAGTGGAACTCCCTTACGTCTTACTATGGATTTAATTTTTTTGGCAACATCCATATCATCGGCACTGATGGATTTAGCTATTCTATTACTGACACTTCTAACTTCTGTATAATTAGCATCCAAAGACGCTTCTATGAGGGCAACAATGTCCTCAGCAACGATATTCATAACCAACCCCTTAAATATAATGACAATCAAAAATGATTTTTTGTCATGTCAATATGCATGAATGTCATGAATAATGTCGATTTTGTCAACCTAAAAAACAAATTATCGCCACAATTACAGGTAGGAGTTAAGGAAAAAGTTTAGTCTTTAGGTTCGGTTTTGTCAGCACACTGGCTTTTACGCTGTATACGTCAAATTTAACTTCCGAGGAGTTACCATCAATAAGATATAAGGCGCAAGTTCGCCCGTAGGGGATTACTTTTAACATATGACGTTCAGTGAAAAACTATAAGGCCGCTTTAATCTGAGAGGTATCAAGCCCTGTACAACATTATCAGTGTCTCGTGCATCGGGCAGGGTTATCTGTATGCCGAAACAGATTGTTGCTGTACGTACTACTGGTAGCTTGAAAAACCGTAAAGCAAATCTAGTTCCAAAGGCTCACTTCAAAAAGACCGCCTTTTCTTGCTAAAGAGCGAGGGACTGTGATTTATTTTAATTTCACTTTCTCAAGCGCCGCAAAAATTTGCTGCTTATCTGAATCTTTTAAGTTATGTTGTTGAATATTCTTCATAAACATTTCTTTGTCAGAAACGCTTATTTTCTCTCCGGCTTTGAGTAAGATCGCAATTTGTTGGAAGATTTCCGTATTCAACCCACTAATTTTAATCCGAACATCATCTAGCGACTTCGATTGCCAACCATTTTCAGGAACTGACAACCAATCAGCTCGATAACGATATTGAATCGCCTTTGCAGCATCCATCTGAATTATAATGAACGGCCTAACTGATTCTCCGCTTAACCCGAATGATTCAGCCTCACTTATTGATTTAGCAAGAACCTTATCTTCTTGAGCCAAAACCTCAACAGGTAAATGATTTTCAGCCTTGTATCCCGCTACGTCTTTCATGTAAGAAAGGCGCTGATTAATCAACTGAGCTACCGTCGTCTTTGCCTCCATTGCTAACGTCACCGTTGGCGCCATTGCGCTCATAATCAATGCCAAACCAGCAATAAAGCCAATCCTTATATTTTTGACCATTCCATTTTTTCACCTCAGGGTTTATTCCAGATAAAAAATTCGCATGCCAAGTAAATTTTTTACTAAAGTTAATTGTCCTTCGAAAAAAGACCATCATTTACAAAATATTTTTTAGAAAAGGAAAGTCTTTCTCATACGCTATACAAACTCTTTTATATATATTTTCATCTCCTTCACTATGAGACCCAAGTGTTAAACAATAGTTTTCACCATTATATTTTTGAAAAACAATCCATTCTCCAGTCATATTTTTTATTTCAATCTTTTCATTATACGCACCGACAGTTAACTGATGGCATATATATTTAAATAAATCGTCATCGGCATATCCTGAATTATTTTTATTAAATCCCTCATCTACTACTTTATATATATAATCATCACCATTCAATTTATTTATAATATTTTTTAAAATAAACCTCGCATCAGTAAAATGAACTTTCATCAGCCCTTTTAATGGATTATATCTAAATTCACTCTCATTTTTAATGGACGAGTTTTTTCTTATCCCCTCCAGGGATTCAATTTTATTTGTAATATTAAAAACATTTATGATTCTTCCGTAATATAATTGCATAATTTGGGCAATAAATACAGAACTTATGCGTGATAAATCAACATAACAAAATCCTGGCAAACTATTAGCAAAAGCTAATAATTCACTTCTAGATAAAGACACATTTATCATTATTCCACCTAATTAATCTATTCATAAGTTAGTATTTTAATTCTCACTTTATTTTTATAGAGACAATCTCCAATCAAAAAAATTCTCACCTAATTACTATAATACTTAGTAATTCAAATGAATAGATATCCATATGTTGAATGTTTGTCACGTTGATCTTAAAACACTTTTATATAATCGGATATCAAACTAATTACTTCCCTCATTGTTTGTAATATTTTTCCTCCATATTATCTCTATTTTCAGTATATAGTAAAAACTCTTCATCTATTTATAACTCCTTGATTTACGCGCGATGACTGCCCAGACACGATGAGGTATAAGCAAAGGCTCTTGAGGAAAGTTCTTTACGAGTAATTCCTGATGTTCTTCATCAAATTTATGAACACTTTCTTTATTTAAACTAGCAGAAACACCTGCGCTAGCTCTAATACGCCCACACCAACCTTCATGGGTATACGGAATCTCTAAATCAAAACTAAAAGTCTCTATACTAACAAAACCACTTTTGGCTAAATCTTCCAACCAGCGTGGATAAATTCCTGACCCACCAGACATATTCCATTTCGAATTATGCTTTAATATTAAGTTCTCTGTAGCTTCTACAACATTACCCAGCAAAGGGAGCCAATCGAAATGACAAATTACCATAGTGCCGCCATTACGAAGGACTCGAAAACATTCACTACCTGCTTGCTCTGGATTAAACCAATGCCAACATTGACCAGCGATGATAACATCTTGAGTCTCATTTTGTAACGGAATGTCTTCTGCCTTTCCTAGCTTATAATCTACAAAAACCTTTGCCTTAATATCTAAAGCCCTAGCCTGTTTCAGTAATGGTTCAGCGATGTCCATTCCTGTTACTTCAGCGCCTACTTGCGCTAATTGCCTGGCTAAAGTCCCTGTTCCTGTTCCAAGGTCCAAAATTCTTTGACCAACTATTCCAACCCCATAGGGTTTAAGGCGAACCAACAGAGCAGGAGGAAATCCCTCACGATGTATTGCATAATCCAGTACTGTTTTCCCGAAATCAATTTCAGTATCCATTGAACTTTCCCACTAATTTTTTAAGTATTAATAGTTGGAACAATTTTCTTTCTATTCCAGCTTGTCACTGTGATGTGTAATACCGCCCATTATTAGTGGGCACATTCAGGGAGCAATTAATTCGATAAGCTCATGCAGCGCCGAGCACTTTTCGGCCTAAAAGCCGCGACTACCTTATCATCAGTCTCCACATACGGGCCATCCAGCAATTGGATACAATATGGCACACTGGCAAAAATGCCGGATACCAGAACTTTGCCGTTTTCGTCTTTCAAGCCTTCCAACGTTTCTGCGATTGCTTTTGGCTGCCCCGGCAAGTTCAAAATCAGCGCCTGTTTGCGGATCACACCAACCTGACGGGATAAAATTGCCGTTGGAACAAATTTCAAACTAATCTGACGCATCTGTTCGCCATAACCCGGCATTTCACGGTCTGCAACCGCTAATGTGGCATCAGGCGTCACATCTCGGCGGGCCGGGCCGGTTCCACCGGTGGTTAAAACCAGATGACAGCCGATTTCATCCACCAATTCACACAAGGTTTGTTCAATGATGATCTGCTCATCGGGGATCAAACGAGTCTCTATCTGAAAAGGGGTGGTAATCGCCCTTTTTAGCCACTCCTCCAATGACGGAATCCCTTTGTCCTGATAAATACCGCTTGATGCACGATCAGAGACGGATACCAAGCCAATGCGCAATTCATTCATATAAACCTCAATTAACACAATTAAACTAAATAGCAAAAAGGCGGCCAATTATGCCGCCTTTAACGCTAAAAGAATAGTTTATCGCCTATCATTACAGCAGATCAGCGATCATCTTCTCAAGTTTGCCCTGATCAATAGCAAATTTACGGATACCGTCCGCCAGTTTTTCTGTCGCCATTGCATCTTGATGATGTTCCCAGTAGAACTGAGCCTCATTCAATGGCTCTGGACGCACTTTAATTTCACCGGTATAACCCAGTTTACGTTCAACTTCACCCTGAGCTTCGGACAGCTCTTTCAACAGCGCAGGCGCAATAGTCAAACGGTCACAACCCGCCAATTCCAATATTTCACCGGAATTACGGAAACTTGCTCCCATAACCACAGTGTTATAACCATGTTGTTTATAGTATTGGTAGATTTCAGTCACAGAAATGACGCCCGGATCTTCGTGTGGAGCGAACTCTTTCTGCTCGCTGTTCGCTTTATGCCAGTCAAGGATACGGCCAACAAATGGTGAAATCAGATAAACCCCGGCTTCCGCACAAGCACGCGCCTGAGCAAAGGAGAACAGTAGTGTCAGGTTACAGTTAATCCCTTCTTTTTCTAACTGTTCAGCCGCGCGGATACCCTGCCAGGTTGAAGCCAATTTGATCAGAATCCGATCATTGCTGATACCGGCCTCGTTATACAGCTTAATCAGGCGTTTAGCTTTGGCAACACTGCGTTCAGTGTCATAAGACAGACGGGCATCAACTTCTGTCGAAATACGGCCAGGGATCAGTTTGAGAATTTCCAAGCCAATATTTACCGCCAATTTATCACTAGCATCCACAATCTGCTGCTCGCGGGAATCGCTCTGTTCGCGCGCCCACGCAATTGCTTCATCAATTAGTTTACGGTATTCAGGAATCTGTGCCGCGTTAAGGATCAGAGATGGGTTAGTTGTCGCATCTTGTGGCTGATAAAGTTTCATCGCCGCAATATCCCCGGTATCTGCTACTACTGTTGTCAGTTTACGCAGGGAGGTTAGTTTATCGGTCATTTTGTCATATCTCATCGTTATGCGTGAAATTGTGGCATTGTTCTTGAGCCATCCACTGATAATAACACGGTAAGACCTTGCTGCAAGGCGGTAAAAACGATCACTCGCAGTCACTCACTCTGTAGTCAATCTCTTCATACCACTTCGCTAATGTCCAATATTGAACCAATCGTTTCCATGTGTGAGACAACGATTATTTTCTTATTTTTATCAATTCTATTTATTAATTTCCTACAATCAAACTCATCAAATATAATTACCTCTGAATCCGAGTTATTGAGATAATCTAAAAATCTATCATTTGCTAAATAGGAATCAAAATTATGGTCTACATATATGTATCCTTTTATTTCAGATAATTTCTTAAGAAAACAGGTCTTACCACTGCCATTATTCCCTACTAATTGTATAATTCTATCTTTTTTCAAACTTTGCTCTAAAATTAATAATTTAGAAGATAAGTTTATTTCTTTATAATAAACATTGTCGTGCTCAGTTATCCTTTTAATAGATACAGTTTCTGACAAATATCCAAATATAGCGAAATAAAAAATGACGATTCTATTATCTAAGTTTATAGCAGCCGTCATATTATCTGATTCAAAATTGGGATATAAAGAATAAAAAATTATCAAACTAGATATTACAAGACCTAATATAGAAGCCAAAGAATTAATTAAATATCGTTGTGATGCTACGGTATATAAACTACGTATTCCAGATAAAATAGCGTCACGACAAAAACGGTTAGCCGGACCACATTGAGGTAGTTTTTTAATATAAGAAAAGCGAATTGATAAAGCATGTAACTCTTTATAGTGTTTATTTCTATTATCCTTGTATATAGGATACAATAAATAAACGCTAGTAAGAAATATAAACATGGCACCAAACACAATCATAAAATTGTCAGAATTAAGAAATAAAAATACAGTACCGACAAATATCGAACCAAACCAGAAAACATCCTTGGCATACATGGTAAATCTATTTATTATTACATTGTATTCATGCTTAAATAAATTGAAACCTTCCACTCTAAAGTTACTTTTAATAGAGTTATATATGTCTTGCCTTGCTCTTTTTCTTATCTTAAACTCTATTAAATATGATCCCACAATCAATGAAATCATACCTAATAGAGATACAGATATTATCTTATAGGTTTCACTATCATATTCATTGTATGTCACTCTTCCTAACTCGAATAACGAAAGACTAGCAATGAACAAGAGTATAATTCCAATTACAGAGTTATAACTAAAAATATATAGAAGTTGAGCAGTTTTTGATTTATTAATCTTACAATTTCCTGCTAATATAACTCCATTATCTGACGTCGACTTTATAGGTTTATTTTTTATTTCCAACTCAATATTATTAATTTCATGAGGAAATAACAATATAACATCAATTTGATACTCTATTTTTATTTTTGAAATTATATCTTTTAAATCAAATAATAATTTAGAATCCCAACCAGTCTTATTTGTATCAAAATAAATATGGCCTTTGTAATTATCAATTATGGCCATATATACACTCCTTACAGCAAAAATAAGATTTAATTGTCATCTTGATAAATCACAAATGTTTGAGCTCATATCAATATATTTATTAATCTGGAAAATTTCATAACTTAATTTATTTAATATACTTCTATTGATTAGCTCTTTTGATAAATATATATTTCCCAGAATAGTTTTCTCAACAAAACTTTGTGTACCATCTAAATCATAATACTCTTCTGGCTTAGAGCGATAATTTTTATATCTACTAATAATTGATAATTTTGCCAGATAGCCATCATAAAATGGCATTAATAATCTAACTAAACCAAGATATTCACTAACCAAAATTAGAGAATATAAAAGAATAAGTAGTTTATCACTATTATCTATTTCCTTACCAATCATAATGAGAAGAATAACAGGAATAACTTTTAAAAATGCATTTGAGGAAATATCTACAGCTCTCCACAATGAATCAATACGTTTTACTGTTTCTTCAATGTTAATAATTCTGTTCAAACTTAAAAGTTTCCCTCCCTGGTATCCAGTTAACAATATAGCAGTCAAGGACTCAAAGTTATCTCCAATAAATCCGTATCTTAATTTCCTTATCTTTGCTAGTTGTTTAGAGAGATAGGCTCGCTTTTTAAATAGAAAAAAGGATAATGGTATCAATATAGAACACAAAGATAATAAACCAACTGTTCCCCCTTCAACATTAATGACCATTAGAATGGAGAGATAAATGAAACAAATTACCTTAGATATAATCAAAACCACACTAGTATCATAGGTGGAATAATTTACAATATCGTGCTCATTCTGCTGAGCCTCTTTTTTACTAGTGAAACAGTTATCAAACATTGAGAGAATATAAGCCTGCTTTTTAGTAATAAGAAATAAACTTAGATTATTAATCATACTCAAAATAGGTCTCAATATTACAATTAAGAAGATAATCAGCCCAACACTCCCTGCCTCTAAACCCTCAGTCAAAGGAAGTGTTATTATGTAAATCAATATAAAAAATGAAAAAAAAGAAGATAATAAATTAATTATTACCTCAACGGGAAATAGAATTAAGGTACTATATTGCTTTGTTATATTATTCTTAATTGAAGAAATGTTCATTTGCTACCTTATTTTTTAATAGCTAAATTAGGTCTTCTTTGCTACCTGCATTACTTATAAAAATTATATTAGATTCTGTAAACTCATTCTTAAAACCTTTATTTTTCTTACTTGTTTAAGTAAACATACTAATTTAGCTGTTTATTACCTACACTTTTCTCCTTCAAAGGACGAATATTTAAATTATTCCAATATCGTTAGTCAATAATAATCTGTCAGATATGAGGCAAATGTCGCATAAATTATGCTTTATATACTTATACTCAAGCAACGACTTTTCTGTGTCGTGAATATTAGAAAAAACACCGAGGGAGATAATTCACTGAATTCAATAAATTGAAACTATTGCCAATAATTTCATTCAAAATGAATTACTTTAATGTTAGTTTACTCTCAACGTCAGCGCTTATTTTCTTTGCAACAAAAACTGAACTCAAAGAACACATTGCAAAAAAGACAAATAAAACACTACTTCCTAGCAAAGGGATTAACCATATTATTATAATACCAAAGGCTGACTGGTAACTTCTTGAAATTGCATCCGAAGACGATATTATTTTCGCAAAATATTTTTCTGGCGTCAGCTCTTGCCCTGATGTATAGAGAGATATCCTTAAAAAAGAGAGTCCGACAAAAATAAGCATAGTGCCTAATGTATAGTATAATAGGACAATTCTTGACAAAGGCATAGCCCAAAAAATAGATCCAACAGCAATCAAAAGAGAGCCAAGAAAGAAAGATTTTTTTAATTTACTTATATTAAAATAACAACCAGATAAATAAGATCCAAATAACATTGAAATAGAAGCTAAAAAGGAAAAATAAGCAACCAAATCAGAAAAAGAAAACGAATATAATCCACTAAATAAAGAGACAATTGTTGTATAGTTAGAAGTCATTATATAGGTTGAAATCACTTGGTATGACACCATTGCAGTTAAAATACTTATCCTGAACAATAATATATTTCTCTGGGTATTATTCTTGATAATATATTCCAACCCACCATATTTCATAGAAATATCTTTTTCCTTTATTTTAGTTCCCCAATCACTGATAAAGAAGAGAAATATAATTGATAAAATAAAACACATTGATTCAATAAGAAACAAGGATCGTATTGACATCATATTTATCAAAAAACCGGCTATCAATGGAGAAGATATAGAGAGTAACCCATAATAGAATTGTTGCTTTGATATAAAAGCAACTCTTTCTTCTGAGCTGACAAATACCTGGTATGCCGCTGACCTTATCGATATATTTAAACCTGAAAAAAATGACAGCAGGAAAGATATGAAAAATAATAAATATATATTATTCACAAATACAGCAAGGAATATTGTTACTGCCCGAAATAAATCCGAAGAAATACAAATAGCCCGCATATTAAACCGAGCCGTTAACCCGCCAATAACCACAAAAACTAATATACTCGCCATTAGCCTCACAGATACCATTAAAGACGTATCTATCTCCGACTTGGTAATTGAATATACAAGTGAAAGAAGCGCTATTTCACTTATTCCTGTACCAAAGATAGATATTATATCAGAGGATAATAGCTTGTTTTTATTCTCCATGTTTTACCCCATTTATACATTTTTACCCATTCGATTCCAATCAAATAAGAAACTGGTAATATTGTACACTTTCTTACTTTTAGCATAATTACGCTATTAAAATCCAAGAAAAATCGATCAAATTAACAAAAATTAACATTTAAACAATCAAGAAAACTTTATTTATGTTTATATATAAAATTAAATTAAAATATACCATGATAAATTATTTAAATATTATTCTCATTAAAGGTAATATCGGTCAATAAAATGGAGTGTAAAATTATCAGTTTGTTACCCCATAGATATTAAATACACAGTTTCCGCTATCATTGTTACTCATTCTTTATTATCCTATCTTTTGTTAAATTAACTTAATCTGAACAATCTGGACAATATTATGCTTATTACTATTTCACCTGCAAAAACCCTTGATTATGAAAGCCCGCTTACCACGGAAAAATATAGTCAGCCAGCATTACTCGACCAGTCAGAACAGCTAATTAGCATTTGCCGTAAACTAACGCCTACCCAAATTGCGAGTTTGATGAGTATCAGCGATAAACTTGCCGGCCTGAATGCCGCTCGTTTTGGTGAATGGCATGCTGATTTCACGCCAGAAAGTGCCCGTCAGGCTATCCTGGCATTTAAAGGCGATGTTTATACCGGTATGCAGGCTGAATCTTTCTCCGATAAGGATTTTGATTTTGCTCAGAATCATCTGCGTATCCTGTCTGGCCTTTACGGTGTACTTCGTCCGTTGGATCTGATGCAGCCTTACCGGCTGGAAATGGGGATCAAGCTGGAAAATAAACGTGGTAAAGATCTCTACGCTTTCTGGGGAGATTTGATCACGGAAAAGCTCAATGAGGCGCTGGAACAACAAGGTGATAATGTGTTGGTTAATTTGGCTTCCGATGAATATTTCAAATCCGTGAATACGAAAAAGCTAGCCGGTAAAATTATTAAACCCGTATTTCTTGATGAGAAAAACGGTAAATATAAGATCATTAGCTTCTATGCGAAAAAAGCCCGTGGGCTAATGAGCCGGTTTATTATTCAGAATCAGTTAACCCAAACTGACCGTCTGGTGGAGTTTAATCTGGATGGTTACGCCTTTGATGAGTCACTGTCCAAAGGAAATGAACTGGTATTTAAACGCCCTGAACAACATTAAGGATTTTATTATCAGCCATAAACGCCGCATGATTTGTGCGGCGCCTACTCTCATTGCTATTTAAGCACTCTTTCCATCAGGAAAGTACGTAATTCAGCAAAATTTGCCGGCAAATGATGGGATAATAAGCTTAAATCAGCCCGTTCCGCCAAAGCTTTAGGCAATGGTAATTCCTCACCCAGAATCTGTTCCACGCTCTCTTTAAATTTCGCTGGATGCGCCGTACCGAGAAATAACCCGTATTCACCGTCTTGTAATTGATCACGCAGAATACGATAAGCAACCGCGGCATGAGGTTCAGAGATGTAACCCAGTTTAGCCAGCGCCTTAATCGTCTCTTTTGTCACGTCATCACAGACTACGCCATATCCCAATTCACTTAACGACCAAGATTGACGACGAAATAGCTCTTCAATACGTGGCCAATTGTTTGGCTGGCTCACATCCATTGCGTTGGAAAGCGTGGCAACCGTCTGGTGAGGCAGCCATTTTCCATCCTCTAGATAACGTGGAACCGTATCGTTAACATTAGTGGCAGCGATAAAGCGTTTTACCGGCAATCCCATCGATTTTGCCAATAAACCCGCGGTCAAATCACCAAAATTCCCACTCGGTACAGAGATAACCAGTTGTTCACGTTTATCTTCTGGTAGCTGAGCAACCGCTTCAAAGTAGTAGCAAATTTGTGCTAACAAGCGGCTGATGTTAATTGAGTTGGCTGAATTGAGATACAGAGCTTGTTTCAACTCCTGATCATCAAACGCCTGTTTAACCAACGCTTGGCAATCATCGAAATCGCCATCAATTGCCACCGTGTGAATATTACCGCCCAAGGTACAGAACAGTTTTTCCTGTAACGGGCTGATTTTGCCCTGTGGATAGAGGATCACCACTTGTACATTATTCAATCCATAAAAGGCGTGCGCTACTGCGGCCCCCGTATCGCCGGAAGTCGCCGTCAGGATAGTTACTGGCTGCTCACCAGCAACTTGTGCCAGTATTTGCGCCATGAAACGACCGCCAAAATCCTTAAATGCCAGAGTCGGGCCGTGGAATAATTCCAGTGTTGCAACATCATTTTCCACTTCGGTAACAGGCGCCGGAAAAGTAAAAGCACGCTTAACCCGTGTCGCCAATTGTTCCGGCGGAATTTCATCGCCGATAAACGCTGAGAGGATGCAACCGCTGCGAGTAACAAAATCCAGTTTCAATAGTTGGTCAATTTCTTCCCGACTAAACTCAGGTAAGTCTTGCGGGAAGAAAAGCCCTTGCTGTTTGCCTAACCCCTGTTTGACTGCCTGTGCAAAACTTACCTGCTCGCTGTTGTCTTTCAAGTTATACAGTTTCATCAGTTACCCTATCTGTCGTGCGCCTGCGAGATCCAGACGGCAAATGTGTACAAAACCTTCATCATTCTGAACATAATGCTGTTGCAGCCACTCAACCATTTCTTCTGCGGTCGCCATATCATTACAAATGGAGAACAAGGTCGGGCCAGAACCAGAAATACCACACGCCAATGCTCCTATCCGTTTCGCGGTTTCACGGGCCTTGGCAAAACCCGGTAACAGTTGGGTACGATACGGTTCAGCAACCACATCTTTCATCAATCTGGCTGCTAGATCGGGTTGCCGTGTATGACAAGCATGAATAAAGCCAGCAAGAAAACGGCCATGATCGATAACATCCTGCTTCGAATAGTTCACAGGTAAAATCGCTCTGGCTTCTGCGGTAGAAACTTTAATGCCCGGATAGGCCATCACCCATAACCACTCATCAAACGAAGGTACTGGCTGACAGATGATATCTCCCTGCTCCATAATCAGTTGTAAACCGCCGAGATAACATGGAGCGACATTATCGTAGTGAATACTGCCGGAAATGCGTCCTTCCAGTTCCCCCATCATTGCCAGTAATTGGCTTTCACTAAACGGAAGACCTGCAAATTCATTCAGCGCCATCAAGCCGGCAACAACAGAACAAGCGCTAGAGCCAAGACCAGAGCCAATTGGCATATTTTTTTCCAGCGTCATCGCCACAGGTAATTGTTTACCCAAATGCTGACAGAATAATTGCCAGCATTGATAAACGATGTTGTGCTCCAGTTGTTCAGGTAACCTCCCCACAAACAGCCCTTCATTACGCAAACTAAAGCTCTCCGCTGCCCGGACAGTAACGCAATCACCTAATAAATTACCATCAACCGGAGAGACCGCCGCTCCCAGCACATCAAACCCAACACTGACATTGCCAATAGATGCAGGCGCATAAACTTTAATCACAATTAAACTCCCTGTTTCCAGGACAAAGTACGCAGCATATCTGCGAACACACCTGCGGCAGTAACATCATTACCCGCCCCGTATCCCCGTAGTACCAGCGGTATTGGCTGATAGTAACGCGTGTAGAATGCCAACGCATTTTCGCCATTTTTGACTTTATAAAGTGGATCATTGCCATCTACTGCGGCAATTTTCACCTTACAACGGCCATCTTCAATTATGCCAACATAGCGCAGCACTTTTCCCTGCCCTTTGGCTTCTGCCACACGCTGGCTGAAAACCTGATCAAGAGAGGGTAAACGCTCAAGGAAAGTATCTACGCTGCCACCGTTATCAAAGGAAGCTGGCAGTACAGGCTCCACATCAATATCATCCAGTTCAAGTTCATAACCTGATTCACGAGCGAGGATCAACAACTTACGAGCAACATCCATACCGGACAGATCATCACGCGGATCAGGTTCGGTATAACCCTTCTCTTTCGCCAGTAACGTCGCCTGAGATAGTGACATTCCTTCATCCAGCATACCGAAAATAAAAGAGAGAGAACCGGAAAGAATGCCATTGAACTGAACCAGTTCATCACCCGCATTAAGCAGGTTTTGTAAATTCTCAATAACCGGCAGACCAGCCCCGACGTTAGTGTCATACAGGAATTTGCGTTTAGATTTCTCTGCCGCCTTACGAATCTGGTGATAATAAGCCATCGACGACGTATTGGCTTTTTTATTCGGCGTGACCACATTGAAGCCATCACTCAGGAAACTGGCGTATTGATCGGCAATTTGTTGATTAGAGGTACAATCCACTATCACCGGGTTCAGCAAATGGTACTCTTTCTCCAAACGGATCAGACGACTCAAACTAAAAGGTTCTGTGGCCTCTGATAAACATTGCCACCAATTATCAAGGCAAATGCCTCTCATGTCCGTCAGCATCGCCCGTGAATTAGCAATACCACATACCCTTAAATCGATGTGCTTTTGTTTCAACCAGGTTTGTTGACGACGGATCTGCTCAATTAAAACACTGCCTACACCACCAACGCCGACAACAAAAACTTCGATCACCTGATCGGTATTAAATAACATCTGATGGCACAGACGAACGGCTGTCGTTGCCACTTCATTATCGATAACCGCAGAAATAGAACGTTCAGATGACCCCTGTGCGATGGCAACGATATTGATATTACCGCGCGCCAATGCCGAGAAGAAACGGGCAGAGATACCACGCAAGGTACGCATACCATCGCCAACAACCGAGATAATGGAAAGATTTTCCATCACATCCAAAGGATCAAGTACGCCCTCTTTCAATTCAAGATAGAATTCTTCACTCAGCGCCTGACGCGCACGTTCCAATTCACGTTGAGGCACACAGAAGCTGATACTGTATTCTGAAGATGATTGAGTAATCAGCACAACAGAGATCCCTTTGCGAGACATGACAGCAAATACCCTTGCCGCCATACCCACCATCCCTTTCATGCCAGGGCCTGATACGTTAATCATCGCCATACTGCTCAGGTTAGTAATCCCTTTTACCGGCGTACTTTCATCTTTCTGCCCGTCACCGATAAGTGTTCCCGGCGCATCTGGATTAGCAGTATTCTTAATCAAACACGGGATCTGAAATTGAGCAATCGGAGCAATAGTCCGCGGATGCAACACTTTGGCGCCGAAATAAGAGAGTTCCATCGCTTCCTGATAGGACATGCCTTTTAGTAGCCGCGCATCCGGCACAATTCTGGGATCACAGGTATAAACACCATCCACATCAGTCCAGATTTCGCAACATTTAGCCCGCAAACAAGCCGCCAAAACAGCAGCGGAATAGTCAGAACCATTACGCCCCAGAACAACTAGCTCCCCTTTATCATTTCCGGCCGTAAATCCAGCCATCAGAACAATATGGTCATCAGGAATATTCAGAGAAGAAATACGCTTGGTAGATTCGTTGATATCTACCGTAGATTCAAGGTAATGACCTTGTGCCAACAAATTTTTCACCGGATCAATCACCGTGACTTTATGACCACGCTCCTGCAATACAGACTCCATGATGGCAATAGAGAGTTTTTCACCACGACAAATCAGGGAAGCGTTAATACTGTCCGGGCATTGACCCAGTAACGAAATACCATGCAGAACCTGTTTTAATTGCGCAAGTTCTTGCTCAACCATCATTTTTAACCGTTCATAAGCAAAACCGGGTTGCGCCTGTGCCAATCCCTGTAATAAATCAGCAAAGATCTGCTCAGCATCATGCATATGGGTAATGATCTCTTGCCCGGAGACCGTTTTTTCAATCATCGCCACTAAATGATTGGTAATTTTTGCCGGTGCGGAAAGCACCAATGCAACTCCTCCCTGAGAAAGTTTTTTTTCTGCAATATCGGCAACGCTCAGCACACGTTGGTAATTAGCGACCGAAGTTCCTCCAAATTTAAGCACTCGCATTAACATTTTTCTCCTGATTCCGCGCCAAAAAAAAGCCCGCATCTGATTTGGATGCGGGCTTTTTTCTCTGTTTTATGTATGCGTCAGCCCGCCCCGCAACCTGTGGTTCCGGTGGTGATAATAATTGTGGTTTTCAGGCTGATAGTTTGCATAAGTTCCTGTCTGTCATTTAATGGGTTCGACCCTATATTGGTTAAATGAATCTGTGCACAAAGTCAAACATTTTCTCTAAACAATCTTATTTTTTCGATATTTTTAGTACTGGAATAATTCATCTCATGGTCATCAAGACAAACAAATATTTCTCGTTGAAGCCAATTTTTTAGTTGTTAAATCCATTTTTAACAAAATTAACAATATATTTTATCTTTTCGTAAAAATCAGCTATTTTTGTTCACTGCCAAACTCAAAAGAGATTATTTTCCGTACAAAACCACTCTGTGCGTTAACAGAAATTTGTCATTTGCATGACAGAATACAAGGTATAAAATAACCAATATAAATAATATTAACGTGCTACAATCAATTTTGATGTACGTCAATAAAAGGTAGTTTTTTTAGATGGTAAATGCATTGCAAGCTGTTATATTGCTGTTAATGGACTAACATAACACTGTTTAACCAGTTTTTTGGGTATATACCCACCAAAGGAAAAGCAACTTTTACTTTCAGTGTAAAACATATCAATAAATGTTATTACTGATTTAAGCTATAATTTCAGTGATGACAAATAATAACCAGTAAATATCCTGAGATAAGAGTAGTTTGAATCATTCTGATTTATTTTTAAGCGATTCTAGGTAGCAACCATGCAAACCCCGCACATTTTGATTGTTGAAGACGAAATTGTCACTCGCAATACCCTAAAAAGCATTTTCGAAGCTGAAGGGTACATAGTTTATGAAGCCACTGATGGTTCAGAGATGCACCACATTCTGTCAAACAATGACATTAACTTGGTGATTATGGACATTAACCTTCCAGGCAAAAATGGCTTGTTACTTGCCCGCGAACTGCGTGAGCAAGCAAATGTCGCCCTGATGTTCCTGACCGGCCGTGATAATGAAGTAGACAAAATCCTTGGCTTGGAAATTGGTGCTGATGATTACATCACCAAACCATTTAATCCGCGTGAATTAACTATTCGCGCCCGCAACCTGCTTTCTCGTACCATGAATCTGAGTAATGTCAGCGAGGAACGTCGCCAGGTTGAGAGTTATAAATTCAATGGTTGGGAATTAGATATCAATAGCCGTTCTCTGATCAGCCCGGCGGGAGAGCAGTATAAATTGCCACGTAGCGAGTTCCGCGCCATGCTTCATTTCTGTGAAAATCCAGGCAAAATCCAAACACGCGCAGATTTACTGAGAAAAATGACAGGTCGTGAATTGAAACCTCATGACCGTACCGTTGATGTAACGATTCGTCGCATCCGTAAACATTTCGAATCAACGCCAGATACGATGGAAATTATCGCCACCATTCACGGTGAAGGCTATCGTTTCTGTGGTGATTTGGAAGCATAACTTGAACTGTCAGTGTCAGTAAGCCTCTAAAAATGACAGGATGGGACATCCCTGTGGGACCCCATCCTGCCCCTCAATTTTCTACCGTCTTCCACGGCATAATCGGTACAGCACTGATCGCATTCTTCGGTGAACCGTCGATCATCTTATCGGAATATGTCAGATAGACTAATGCATTACGGTTTGCATCATAGAAGCGGACAACTTGAAGCTTTTTAAACACCAGTGAAGTTCGTTTCTGGAAAACCACCTGACCTTTTTTGCCGCTCTTTTTAATCTTGTCTGCTAGTTCAATCTCCCCAACCTGCTGACAAGAAATCGCCGCATCAGAAGTATCTTCCGCAAGCCCTAAACCCCCTTTTATTCCGCCTGTCTTTGCCCTGCTCAGGTAGCAAGTCACATTTTTAACATCAGGATCATCAAACGCTTCCACGACAATTTTGTGATCAGGCCCGATAAATTTGAAAACAGTGTCTACCGAACCAATCTCTTCTGCCTGAGTCGCCACAGGTATGAACAACAATGTTGTCGTTACTAGTATCTTTATGATTTTTAACATATATAGTCTCGCGCCTTAATTAATTCAGCGTAAAATTTCACCACCAATATACCAAATAGGCGGTAATACCCTCTAATAACAATAATTACTTATTAGAATAATTTCACAAAGTAATGAGTGAAATAATAATACGAATAAGTATCCTATTGTAAATATAAGACTTGTTTTACACTTAGTGCTTATATCCAGTAGAGTTATTGTTGAATGCCACGCTTGTCAATAAATTATGAACACCAACAGCACACAGACGCCAAAACAGATATGCAATACATAGGAATGATTCGTTTTACTTACTCTGTGGGCCTGTTCAAATGGCAAACAAAATAGCCTAGTAGTATAGGTTCTTATATTGTTCTTTCTGGTCTTAACGACTAAGGAGATGTATGGATCAAACCGGCATCATTCGTGATTTATTACGTTGGCTAGATAATCATTTAGACCAACCGTTATCACTCAATAATGTTGCAGCTAAAGCAGGTTATTCTAAATGGCACCTGCAACGTATGTTTAAAGACATTACCGGCCAGGCTATTGGCTCCTATATCCGTGCCAGAAGGTTATCACGGGCAGCCGTTGCTTTACGTTTAACCAGCCGCCCTATTCTGGATATTGCTTTACAGTACCAGTTTGACTCCCAACAAACTTTCACTCGCGCATTTAAAAAACAATTTAATAAAACACCCGCACTTTATCGTCTCAGTGAGGAGTGGTGCGCCACGGGTATTTGCCCGCCCATATTGCTGGATAAAAGGTATATTCCCGAAGCAACCTATCTCACACTGGAGGAACAGCCACTGGTTGGTATAGAACAGACCTGTTCTTATACGCTGGAACAATGGTCCAGTTTTTGTACTGAAATGCGACACAATTTCTGGACATATTATCTGCAAAATGCAGAAGTGTTACCTCCTGTACTTTATGGCCTTCATCATGCGACTCCCAATCCAGAAAAAGAAGATGAACAAACCGTGTTGTACACAACGGCGGTAGAACCCCAATATGCCCAGTTTGATGTGGCAGGCAGCCAACCTGTTACATTACCGGCTGGAGAATACGTCTCATTTAGTTACTACGGCACCAAAGATGGCTTACAGGATTTCCTGTTTACCGTCTACGGTATTTGCCTGCCAATGCTAAACCTGACGCGTAGGAAAGGATACGATATCGAACGATATTACCTTACCAATACCAATGATAGGGATAAGGAAGCGGCGAACCATATCATCGAATTTCAGTATCTCATTCCTATCCAGCATTAACGTTGTAATTCATCCAGTGCGGGCGTATCCAGATGTGTGATATCGCCTGCCGTTTCTACAATCCAGCCTGACGCCAGCCACGGACTTTGTTGATAATCCACTCTGGACAGAGAACAATTTCGCAGGCGAAGACGACGTTCAGCATGCGCGGGCAATCCCAGTATCGTGCTAACCAAACATCCCAAAGCGATGCCATGACTGACTAACAACGGCCGGCTACCAACCGGCAGCTTACGGCAGCTTTCCAGTGCAGCTCTCATACGCACAGCGAGTTCATCCATCGATTCGCCTTCGGGGATACGTCCCCCTGGCGTGCCATCAAGGACTTTCTTACGCCAGTTCTCCTCTTCCGAGGTCAAGGAATCAATATTTCTGCGTTCCAGCACCCCCATGTGCAATTCGCGCAAACGTGGCTCCAGAATAATTTCACAACCACAAACCTCAGCAATGATCTCTGCCGTTCGACGTGTCCGTCCAAGATCGCTGGTAATAACATGGGTAATACTTTCAGATTTTACTCTTTGCGCCACTAATCTGGCTTGATGTTCGCCTGTTTCGGTCAAAGGGCTGTCAGATTGTCCCTGAATACGATGTGCCGCATTCCATTCGGACTCCCCATGCCGAACAAGATATACCTGTAACATTTTCATTTTCCGTTATACTGCGTAAATACTCGTTCAAAGGATAACTCATCTATTATGTATCACGTTATTGCCGCAACCACCAACCCTGCAAAAATTAAAGCCATTAGTCTCGCCTTTGATGATGTTTTTGGGCCAGGTACTTATCGGATCGAAGATATCAATGTAGACAGTAGCGTCCCACAACAACCTATTGGTAACACAGAAACCCGTACTGGCGCCCGTCAGCGTGTCATGGCTGCCAGACAAGTTCGTCCTGAAGCAGACTTTTGGGTCGGTGTGGAAGCGGGTATTGAAGACGATATGACCTTTGCCTGGATGGTGGTGGAATATCAGCAAATTCGCGGAGAATCTCGTTCAGCCAGTTTAATGCTGCCAGAAAAAATTCTTGATGGCATTCGAGAAGGTCGGGAATTAGGCCATGAAATGGCTTACCTTACAGGCATCAATAACATCAAGCAGAAAGATGGGGCGATTGGCTTTTTTACTGATGGCATCCTGACTCGTACCAGTGTGTACCACCAAGCTCTGATACTCGCTTTGGTGCCGGTACATCATGAAATTTATAAAGAACTGAACGCCCGTTAAACAGGCGTTCACCATAGGCCGCAGTCGGCGGCCTGCTATTTTAGTAGTTGCTGTTCCAACCAAGCCTTCACATCGTTTGAGGCAAATTTCAGGCTATTAGAGCCGCGCGTAATCGTCGCAATACCCACTCCAAGTTCATTTTTCAGCTCACGTTGACTCATTTTTCCACTCATCAACTCTTTGATGATTCGTACCCTGGTAGCCAGCGCTGTCCGTTCATCTGGCGTCAATAATAACTGTAAAATCGGATGCTGTAGATTTTCAGCAAAAGCCTGTTGGAGTAATGTCACGAAACATTGCCAATCTTCATGATCTTGCGGCGAAAGTGCCGGGTCTGTCAGATGATTCGTCGTCATAATCAATCAGTCATCATACTATTTAACTAGTACAGCAGCATAACATAGTTTGCCATAAATCAATAACGCCTTTGCCACTCCGCGTTAGTCAGCACATTTGATGATTTGCCCATGAAATGACTATAGAAAACATCATAAACCAAAACATTTTTGACATAATTGCGAGTTTCAGAAAATGGAATGCTTTCAATAAAAGCTATCGCATCCAGTCGCCCATCACTGTTAGATAACCAGCGCTCTACCCGAGTTGGTCCGGCATTATAGGCAGCGCTGGCAAGTATCCGATTATTTCCAAAGCGCTGATAAACTGACTCAAGATAAGCAGTACCGATTTCGATATTCGTCAGCGGGTTTATAAGTTGGCTACTGTTTACATATCCTTGAATGCCATTTCTCTTAACCGTATCCTCTGCCGTTTTTGGCATCACTTGCATTAACCCAATGGCCCCGACTGGCGAACTAGCTTGCGGATTCCAGGCACTTTCCTGACGGGCTATCGCCATCGCATAACTTTGAGAAATGCCTTTATTTACAGTGAAATGACTAAATTCCCGCAGCCATGCCAATGGAAAACGTTCTTCAAGGTAGTCCCACATTTTTCCAGCTATTGTCGCCTGTACACTCAGAGCCGCCCATTTTTGATCGAAAGCATAACGCGCCAGTTGCTGTTGTTTTAATTTATCTTGGCTGGCGACCAGGTAGCTCCACTCTATGCGAGCAAGATTATCCATTTGCCAATATAGTAGTTCTCTCACTCTCTGTACTTCGGGTATTAAAGCAATAGCAGCATCTGGCTTTTTTGCGCGATTTATCACCAGCGGATAGCTGACATTCAGTTTCTGCGCAGCAACCATTGGATAAAAACCACGGCCTTCTGTCAGCTTACGCAATATCGCCTCACCTTCGCTTTTATTACCCTGCGCTAATAGAATGTTAGCTTGCCAATAACGCCATTCTTCTTTGCTCTGCTTCTCTAACGGTAGCAATTTTATCCATTGAGCCACACCACGCTCATCTGCATGACCCAACGCCAAACGAACACGACGCTCAAGCAATGCAACAGATTGGCTCTCGCGAATCGCATCATCACGCCACTTTTCTTGTTCATCGCTCACATCGCCCATTAACTGCCAGGCAACAATCTCTTTTAATCGCTGACGTTCACTTGCATTCATCTTTTGCACTCTGACAATTGATGGGATGATCGCTCTTGCCTGTTCCGGATCTTGACGTGCGAAACGCGAGAAAGCCGCTAAAGTGGCGACACGAGTAAAATCAGTCGGCCCGGTATGATTAGCAAAATCCGCTACAGTCGCAGGATAATCCTGCAATTTAATCAAGCCCTCACTGATACTTTTGTATCCCAGTGGCAATTGTTTAGCGAGGTAACTGACCAGTGACGTATTCCCCGCTTTTAACGCCAGGCGAATACGCTGTAATATCAGTTTCGTTGATAAATGGCCGGTTTGCTGCCAAACATCAAATAATTTATCGCAACTGGCTGGCAAAGAACGACCATTCAACCAAACCTCTTTCGCTCCCTGCCAGGCAACCTGTTCCTCGCCCGTAGCCCATTTAGCAAAATAGTAATGACAGCGGGCGGTAATAGATTTCGGTGCGGCAGGAGTGAACGCCAATACCTCGCGCCAATCTTCGCGGCGTGCAAGCTCATTGATAAAACGAGATGATAAAGAACGTGCGGAAGGCAGATTAGGATGACGATCCATAAAATCACGGATCTGCGTTGATGTAGCAAGTGACAGATCCTGAGTCAGCTCCCGGTATTGCAGATAAGGATAAAGCGGATAGTCTTTCAACGTTGGCATCAGCCTCGCGATTTCGGCCTTATCGCCGGCATTCCACGCTTGTTTAATTTGCTGATATCTCTGCCGCTGATTTTCCAGAGAATCAGCACTTGCTGCTATAGAGATAAAAACCAACCCTACAGCTACCGCAAGGTATTGCCACTTATCCATTATCTCGCTCCTTCCGGAGATCAAATCAAATAGGTTAATATTACGAATGTATAAACAGCATAATAATATAATTACCACCGATTACCACATTAATTTACTCTATGATGAAACACTTAACTATATATTCATGGAAGGTAAGTTTTTTATCCAATAAATTGATTTGCCTTAACAAACTCAAGCCAGGATCATTTTATTCGAGCAATTGGGTTCTAGAGTTTATTAACTTAAATCGGGTAAACTGTGACAAATCGTGTTCAGATGAACATCAATAATCTAAACGGATATAATCAGGTATCAACGCGCCCTGTCCATGCGACTTGCTTCGCAAAACAGGCATTATCACCATCAGAGATAGCGAGGCTTATAGCAACGTGGCTCAATACGTCTACACCATGCATCGGGTCGGTAAAATTGTTCCCCCGAAACGTCATATTCTGAAAAATATCTCCTTGAGTTTCTTTCCGGGAGCAAAAATTGGTGTTCTTGGCCTAAATGGCGCCGGTAAATCGACCTTACTGCGCATTATGGCTGGCATCGATAAAGATATCGAAGGGGAAGCTCGCCCACAACCAGGAATTAAAATTGGCTATCTACCACAGGAGCCTAAATTAAACCTTGAGCACACTGTCCGCGAAGCCGTGGAAGAAGCAGTCAGCGAGGTAAAACACGCGCTGACTCGTTTGGATGAAGTCTACGCAGCCTATGCTGATCCTGACGCTGATTTTGACAAACTGGCTAAAGAGCAAGGTGAACTGGAAGCGATTATTCAGTCCCACGATGGGCATAACCTTGATAACCAGCTTGAACGCGCCGCTGATGCCCTGCGTTTGCCGCCGTGGGATGCAAAAATCGAGCATCTGTCCGGAGGGGAGCGCCGCCGTGTGGCAATCTGCCGCTTACTGCTGGAAAAACCCGATATGCTGCTACTGGACGAGCCCACGAACCACCTTGACGCCGAATCTGTCGCCTGGCTGGAGCGCTTCCTGCACGATTACGAAGGTACTGTTGTCGCCATTACCCACGACCGCTACTTCCTTGATAACGTTGCCGGTTGGATTCTGGAACTTGACCGTGGTGAAGGTATTCCGTGGGAAGGTAACTACTCTTCATGGCTGGAACAGAAAGATGCTCGTCTGGCTCAAGAAGCCGCAACAGAAGCCGCACGTCGTAAATCCATTGAGAAAGAGCTGGAATGGGTTCGCCAAAATCCGAAAGGCCGTCAGGCAAAAGGTAAAGCACGTCTGGCCCGTTTTGAAGAATTAAATAGCGTTGAATACCAGAAACGTAACGAAACCAGCGAACTGTTTATTCCACCTGGGCCACGCCTGGGCGACAAAGTTCTGGAAGTGGAAAATCTAACCAAATCCTATGGCGACCGGGTTCTGATTGACAATCTGAGCTTCTCTCTGCCAAAAGGGGCGATTGTTGGGATTATCGGGCCTAACGGCGCCGGTAAATCTACCCTGTTCCGTATGATCTCCAACCAAGAACAGCCCGATTCCGGCGCTATCACGTTAGGTGAAACCGTCAAACTCGCTTCTGTCGATCAGTTCCGTGACAACATGGATGATAAGAAAACCGTTTGGGAAGAGATTTCCGGTGGTCAGGATATCATGCGTATAGGTAACTTCGAGCTGCCAAGTCGCGCCTATGTTGGCCGTTTTAACTTCAAAGGCGTTGATCAAGGCAAACGTGTCGGTGAGCTGTCTGGTGGTGAAAGAGGACGGCTGCATCTGGCTAAACTACTGCAAGTTGGCGGTAACATGCTGTTGCTCGACGAACCAACCAACGATCTGGACATTGAAACCTTGCGCGCACTGGAAAACGCCTTGCTGGAATTCCCAGGTTGTGCGATGGTTATTTCCCACGATCGTTGGTTCCTTGATCGTATCGCAACCCACATCATTGATTATCAAGATGAAGGTAAAGTCACTTTCTTTGAAGGTAACTTTAGTGAATACGAAGACTATAAGAAGCGGACTCTCGGAGCAGAAGCACTGGAACCGCATCGCATTAAATATAAGAAAATCAGCAAATAATCATATTGAAAATGGCCTGGCAACAGGCCGTTTTCCGCTCAATTATTTAGATATAAACTCATAGTTTTATTCATTATGCTATGTGTAAGATACGTGTCATGGATAATCTTTCCTTCTTTCAACGTAATAATACGATCTGCATGTTTGATAAGCCTATTATCCTGTGAAGCCACAACAACCGTGCCTCTTTGGTTATGAGCAATAAAATTTAAGATATCAATCGCTATTTGGCAGTCATCATTATCAAGATAACGGGTTGGCTCATCAGCAAACAAATACCGAGGACTTTTCACAATGGCGCTGGCTATTGCCACCCGTTGTTTTTCATTATCACGTAATTCCTTGGGATATATATCTTTCTTATGTTTCAAACCAACAATATTCAGTGCCTTGGTTGCCCTGACTGTTGCTTCTTGATGAGAAGTCGTGATTCCACAAGAAAGAGATAATAGCAAATTATCCAAGACCGTAAGTTCATTAGATAAATTAATTCTTTGAAAGATAAAACCACAATTTATCAAATGAAATCTATCTAACTCGAAGTTATTCATCCTCCCCAATTCATTATCAGCAATTAATATTTTTCCTCCGTCGAGAGGCAATAACCCAGAAATCATTGCCAGCAAAGTACTTTTTCCTGAACAGAGATCCCCATTAATCAAAGTAAATTCACCTGGAAAAATAGAAAGAGTGATGTCTGAAATCATTTTCTGGTTAGCTTTACTTTTCGAAAAACCATATGAAATATCAATGGCTTCAATCGTAGCGATTTGATTCAAATTCATTATCTCAGCATAATTAATAGTGTAAGAAATCTGGCATTATCAGTAACTCTTACAGCCAGAGCAATCCGTAAAAATACAGATATTCATCATTATAAGATTACACAAACGAGGGAAAATCATATAAGAAATATCTCAATTGAAAGTATATCAATATTTCTACCAGTGACTATTTCAAATGACTATCTGCATGCTAAAATCAAAATTTTACTAAACAAGAGCAACCCATTCCTACCAACCATTCATTAACAATAGGCGACTATCTTGTTAGTACAAATAAAAAAATAACATCAGACAAATAATTTTTTATAGATAAAAACACCTTAATATCATAACAACATGTTAAAATTAATATTTAATCATCATAATAACAGCTACACATCTAACATTAAATTATTAATAAAAAGATCAACCCTCTCTTATTCTCCAACCAATCAAAAATTCAAAAACTTTTATTTATAAATCAACCGGGAAGTATTTAATTATTAATTTTGTTTTTATTCAAGAAATAAATAATCAATAGAAGTATCAAAAATATTAATAGCTGTTATATATTTTATTACTTACAGGAAATAAAAATATCCATCCACAATGCATATTGTGATTGGATATATATTTATTAATTTATCATATAAAATATTATATATAAATCTAATTACAAACGATTCAACTAGCGTGTCATTTAGGATTAGCCGCTAAAAGTTGCTGAATAAGTTCAATACAACGTAGGAAACGCTGATCATAATCAGGTGAATCCACATTGACATATTCAATATTATTACTTTTCAGCATATCCTCCAACAGTTGCTGGAACTCTTTACGATCCTGTTCGCTGCCAAGACTACGCAAACCATCAGCAACCCAAGGGGTGTTGTTTTCCAGTAGAATGACCAAATCAAATCGATATTCATCAATTAATGCCTGAACAAACGGATGTTCACGTCCTTCATATCGCTTACAGAATGCTTGGGTAGTGACAAAATCGGTATCTATAAATGCGACCTTATTCGCATATTTTACGGCAAAATCAATATATTGGGCTTGCCCTAACGCAATCTTGTCATAGTCCGAATATTGCAGCGCCATCTCATCTCCCCCAAGATGAGAAAAAACATAATCACGACCATATTCCCAAGCGCTTGTCGTATTAAAAATATTTGCCAATTTATTAACTAACGTAGATTTACCACTGGATTCTCCACCAAGAATCGCTACGGTACGAACAAAGAAAGGTTTCACTTCCGTAGGAATATATTCCCAATGGCGGAATGGGTCCTGGCGAATATGCCGACCACTGATTTTCATAAATGAGCGTTGTGGATCGATAAGAATTGTCTCAATTCCTAAATGCTCTTTATATCGACAAGCATCCTGAGTTTCACTGGAATATATATAAGTTGGATTAATACTTTTTTTTGCCATAAAGGCTTTCATTCCTTCACTCCACACACCCCAACCATGTGGATAGGGTTCAATTCCCTGTTCATCAAAAGAGTGAATATGAATATTTTTCTGATATTTAAACGTTTGCAGCAACCAGCGCAGACGATCACTCACCGTGGGTTGCTGAGACATGGAACTGCTTATAAACAGCTCCCGATCCCTAGGCTCATCATGGCAAAGAATAATATGCAGCTCATCCACCTGACTACAGGCCCGTTGAATTAGATAGATATGCCCGGTATGCAATGGATAGAACTTGCCGAATACCACACCGACAGTTTTATTTTGTACAGGATATTGCAACCTCAGATAGTGATGGAGAGCAGCCAGTTTTTGAGCGCTGGGACTTTTAATTTTGTCATTAATTAATTGACTGAGATAGCCTTTGGTCATACCACTTGCATCGGCAACCTGTTGCAACGTATAACCAGTCTGTTTAATCGCTTCTTTAAGGTAGTCAAATTGGCCCATATCTCCTCCCTATTTAATCAAAATCATCCATAACAGATAACGCATCCGCCAACTTTTTCACACCAAAAACTTGCATCTCTGGCAGCGCTTTTTTTGGCATATTGGCATAAGGCACTATCGCCCGTTTAAAACCATGTTTAGCGGCTTCGGATATGCGTTCCTGCCCACTGGGAACAGGGCGGATTTCTCCTGCCAACCCGACTTCGCCAAATACAACTAAATCACGGGGTAACGGCCTATCCCGAAAACTGGAGACTAAAGAGAGCAATAAAGCGAGATCCGCGCTGGTTTCCGCGACCTTAACGCCCCCCACCACATTCACAAACACATCCTGATCGGACATTTGCAAACCTCCGTGACGATGAAGAACCGCCAACAAAATAGCCAGCCGGTTTTGCTCCAACCCCACAGCCACCCGCCGCGGATTAGTCATCATGGAATGATCCACCAGCGCTTGAATCTCTACCAACAGAGGACGAGTCCCTTCCCACACCACCATGACAGAACTGCCAGCGGTAACTTCATCACCACGGCTCAAGAAAATCGCTGATGGATTACTCACTTCACGCAATCCCTGTTCCGTCATGGCGAATACGCCAAGCTCATTAACCGCCCCAAAACGGTTTTTATGACTACGTAAAGTGCGAAAGCGGGAATCCGCTTCACCATCAAGCATCACAGAGCAATCAATACAGTGTTCCAACACTTTCGGCCCCGCCAACGAGCCATCTTTGGTCACATGACCAACCATAACAACGGCAACACCGCGAGTCTTAGCAAACCGAGTCAGATAAGCGGCAGTCTCTCTCACCTGAGCGACACTCCCCGGCGAAGATTGGATGTCCGCCATATGCATCACCTGAATGGAGTCAATCACCATCAACTTTGGCTGCTCCTGTTCCGCAATCAGACAAATTTGTTCAATGCTGGTTTCTGACAACATATTCAGATTATCAGCCGGCAACCCCAACCGGTGCGCACGCATTGCAACCTGCTGTAACGACTCCTCCCCGGTGACATATAAAGTTTTCATCTGCGCAGACAACTGGCACATCGTCTGCAACAATAAGGTACTCTTCCCGGCTCCCGGATTACCGCCGATCAGAATCGCGCTACCGGGAACAACCCCGCCGCCAAGCACCCGATCGAACTCTTTAAATCCGGTAGAAAAACGAGGAAGTTCTTCCAGACTAATCTCTGATAATTTCTGAACCCTGTTGACACCAGCATCTCCCGCATAACCACTGAACCGCTCATTACGGGAGGAAGGTGCTGCGGCTAAGCGCACCTCAGTAATGGTATTCCAGGCATGACACGCACTACATTGCCCCTGCCAACGCGGATAATCCGCTCCACACTCATTACAAACAAATGCCCGCTTTGCTGCTTTAGCCACTTTGCACTCCTAAAAGACCCTATTAACGCTCTTCGTGTTTGAGACCGCAACTTAACACACACAATACTCCCATGAGATCAGCATGACGGATGGTCACTTTCGACTGTGCATAAACTTTCGGTTTAGCATGGTAAGCGATACCTAACCCTGCTTTGCGGATCATCTTCAAATCATTAGCGCCATCACCAATCGCGACAGTCTGTTCCAATGGGATATCCAGTTTTTTCGCCAACTTCACCAATGTAGCAGCCTTATATTTAGCATCAACAATTGGCCCGATAACCTTACCTGTCAACTTGCCATTTTTTACTTCTAACTGATTGGCTACCGCAGCCATCAAACGTAAATTTTGACGTAAATGGTCAGCAAAATAGGTAAAACCACCCGACGCGATTGCCACATGCCAATCAAGGGATTGCAACTTACGCACCAAACTGGTCAGCCCCGGCATAAGTGGTAAATTTTCGACAACCTGCCGCAGAATATCAGCATCAGCCCCTGCCAACTGAGCAACTCGTTCCCGCAAACTATCAGAAAAATCCAACTCTCCTTGCATCGCTCGCTCGGTAATTTCAGCGACTTTATCACCTACGCCAGCCAAACGGGCTATTTCATCAATACATTCAATTTGAATTGCCGTTGAATCCATATCCATCACCAGCAAACCCGGTGACCGCAACCTTGGGATCTGCCCCAACGGAACTACATCCAACCGACATTCATCGGCTAGCCGCTTAATACGCGTAGTCAAATTCCCGGCAATACGTACAACCTGATAATCATCAATGCGCCATGAAGAGACGATAACAATAGCGGCGCCGAGCCGATGCTGAAAATTACTGATACGTTGTTTATCCAGGCCACGACCATATATCAACCAGCCACTGTCACCAGCCCGGTAATCCAATGGCATAACTTCTTCGCCACTTAACGAAAGTGGTAATCCCGGCCACTTATGGACCTCTTCCGGCAAATAGTGATAAGCCAGGTTATTAGACATTAATCCCTACTCCTGTAATCCCACATGATTTAACAGCAAAAAATTGCGCTTCAAACTATCCTCTCTGTACTGCATCTGGCAACATGGCGTTGGCCAAAGCTTGGAAGAGATAACGATGATCAAAGCTAAATTAAAATTCCGACTGCATAAAACAGCTATTATATTGATTTGCATTGCTTTATTAGTATTTCTAATGCAGGGCGTTTCTTATTTTAGCCGTTCTCACCAACAAGCCCAGATGGATCAATTTGAGGAATTGGCAAAAACCTTGGCAAAACAAGTCGCATTCAGCTTATCTGATTATATGGAGAGTGGCAGCAAAGATCTTAATAATGAGCGAATACAGGCTAATTTGTATCATCTAACGACAAACAGCCGCATACTTGATGCCAGTGTCTATCTTAACAATGGAACACAAGTTGCTCATAGCGGAGAGGACGTCTCGGTGCGGGATCGTCTATCTTTGGATGGTAAAAAAGCCGGCAGCTATTTTAACTACCAGATAGTCACTCCCATTCCGGGAAAAGAGGAGCCAAAAGGTTTTCTACGCCTGACACTGGATACCCACAAACTGGCAACAGAGTCCAAGCAGGTGGATAACACGACTAACTTACTTCGGATCATGATTTTACTCGCTTTAGCAATTGGTTTTATTCTGGCACATAACCTATTGCAATTAGCCCCAAGCCGCTGGCAGCAATCGCCTTATTTACTGACAGCCAACAGCAAATCAAGTGAAAAAGAGGAGAAATCAGAGTAAAAACTTTTCGTTAAATCATTATTTCACCTTGGTGATTAATTATGACAATCACCAATAATTTAACCCATTCGCATATTTACTGAAAAACAAACACCCAACAATGAATTAAGAAACAATCAATCTAACCAGAGAAGACAATATCCTTACATGCATTTAATACTCAAGATTATAATTTCCAAAGTTACTTTAACTGTAATTACATTATAATATTCTTAGTGATATGTGTCACATATTTATCAATATATAGGATTAAATTAGAAATACCTAATGTTAGTTACATAACCTATTAATTAGCAAAGTATTTTTCATTATTGCTCATTTTCTAACAAAAACATATCTAATTGTTTTTATTGGAAATTTAAAATAAGCCGTATTTTTTAATCATATTCATTCGTAAATCCACATATTGATTATTAAGTCAAATTCATGACTAATAGCGCCCCAAAAATTATATGATGCGTGCGGGATGCAAAAGGATAATGCAAAAAAAAGTCATTATTTTCACTAGCTTTCTTTTTATTACTACCGGTGTTAAAGCCGCCGAAATTTCAGATCAACAACTTATTCATCAACAGGAACGGCAGAAAGCCCTAGAGGCTCAATTAGCACCGCCGCCAGAGGATATTCGTTTGTCTGTTCCTGAAACAGCAGTACCTTCTGAATTTCCTGTCGATACGCCCTGTTTTCCTATTACGCGTGTCGTTCTTGAAGGCACCGAACATTTTCCTCACTGGTTACCTTTAAAACGTTTAGCTCAACAGGGAGAAAATCACTGCCTGGGCACCCAGGGGATTAATATATTAATGACTCGGATACAAAACCGATTAATTAATCATGGCTATGTTACTAGCAGAGTATTAGCTCCCAGTCAGGATCTTAATTCCAAGACATTAAAGCTGATGATTTTACCGGGAAAAGTTGGACATATTCGCTATACCGCTGAAAGCGGCAATTATATCCAACGGATAACCACATTCCCTCCCCGCGAAGGAAAATTGCTTGATTTACGGGATATCGAACAGGGATTAGAAAATTTACAACGTTTTCCTACCGTTCAAGCCAACATGGAAATTGTACCGAATGAGCAGTTAGGAGAAAGCGATATCGTACTGGACTGGCGTCAGTCAAGACATTGGCGGCTAGCCTCCTATCTGGATGATTCTGGTTCTAAAAGTACCGGGCGTTATCAAGGCGGGTTAACTTTATATCTGGATAATCCCCTCACGTTGAGTGATCTATTTTATATCTCCGGTGGGCGCGATATTCACTCCCCTTCTGGCCGCAGCAGCAAAAACTACACCATCCACTACTCCCTACCGGTGGGATACTGGATGGCCAGCATCACCGCCAGTAATTACGATTACAACCAAAAGGTTGCCAGGCCAAATGGAGACGACAAATACAGCGGTAAAAGCAAAAACCTGAATGTCCAACTGAGCCGAGTCCTGCATCGTAACGCCAGTCAGAAAACTTCGGTTAATGGTGAAATTTATCGTCGCACATCCAAGAGTTTTATTAATGATCTGGAAATCGATGTACAGCGCCGGGAAACGGCTGGCTGGAAATTGGGATTATCCCATCGTCACTACATCGGTAAAGCGACCCTGGATACCGGAGTGACTTACCAACAGGGAACACGCTGGTTTGGGGCACAGCCCGCACAAGAAGAGATCCGAGGTACAGCGACCGCCCTACTTAAAACAACCCAGTTTTCCGCGGCACTTTCTGCGCCGTTTACCCTATTTTCTCAACCATTCATCTACAAAACCCAGTACCTGCGCCAAATAAGCGCCAGAACGTTGACGCCACAGGATCAATTTTCAATCGGCAACCGCTGGACCGTTCGCGGATTTGACGGCGAACGCACGTTAAACGGGGATCATGGTTGGTATAGCCGTAATGAATTGGAATGGCAAACCCCACTGAATGGTCAATCCCTGTATTTGGGCATGGATTATGGCGAAATCGGCGGGCCGGGAAATGAGCAACGTCTGGGAAAACATCTGGCGGGCGGCGTTCTAGGCTATCGCGGCAGTCTTAAAGGCGTGAGCTATGACCTGTTTGCCGGTATCCCGCTATCCAAACCGGATGGCTTTCAAACCTCATCAGTCACCACCGGATTCAGTTTGTACTGGCAGTACTAATTCAAAATAACAACGCAGCCAAAGTTATCACAGATAAAAAGTGTTAGTGGAGAAAAACAATGAACAAGCATCTGTATCGTATTATCTTTAACAAAGCCCGGAACATGCTGATGGTCGTGTCTGATATTGCCACCTCCGGGCAAGGTAGTACGGTACGCCGCCGTAGTCGTCGGCAATCATCACAATGCCTTTGCCGGTTAACGGCGTTAAGACTCAGTTTATTGTTAGCCACTGGCTGCATTTCCCTAACAGCGCAAGCAAATATTGTGGCCGACGGACAAGCGCCGGGTAATCAACAACCGACTATCCTGAACAGTGCGAACGGTACGCCACAAATCAATATTCAAACCCCTAACGCCGCGGGTATCTCGCATAATACCTACACCCAATTTGATATTGATAAACGAGGCGTCATTCTTAACAACAGTCACGATGCTGTCCAAACTCAGCTGGGCGGCATGGTGGCGGGAAACCCGTGGCTCGCCAAAGCAGAAGCCAAAATTATTCTCAATGAAGTGAACAGCATTAACACCAGCAAACTCAATGGCTGGATAGAAGTCGCCGGACAAAAAGCCGACGTTATTATTGCCAACCCGGCCGGTATCACCTGCAACGGTTGTGGATTCATTAACGCCCATCGCGCAACACTCACCACGGGACAGGCCATGATGGAACAAGGCCGGCTGAAAGGCTTTGATATTGAGCGGGGAGAAGTCCGCATTGAAGACCTGGGACTGGACAGCTCACAACAAAATTACACCGAAATTATTGCCCGCTCGGTGGTAATCAACGGCAAACTGCACGCGAAAGATCTAAAAATCACAACCGGAAGTAATATTGTTGATGCAGCTCACCAGAATATTGAGAAAAAAACTGCTGACGGCAGCAAGAATCCATCATTTACGCTGGACGTAGCCGCACTCGGTGGCATGTACGCCAATAAAATCGTGCTGGTGGGTACCGAGTTTGGCGTAGGGGTACGTAACGCCGGCCACATCGGAGCAACCGCCGGTGACGTCCGTATCACGGTTGATGGACAGATTGAGAACAGTGGCACAATCGCTGCACGAAGTAACACCACAATCAAAGCGGAGTCGATACAGAGCGCCAAAGGCAGTATTCTGGCCGCCGGAATTGATGATAAAGGGAAAGCCACGCTGCCCGGATCGCTGACACTGACCGCCAAACAGCAAATTCAGGCCAATGGAAAAAATCTGGCAACCAATACTCTGGAAGTACAGAGTAAAAAGATTGATCTCAGCGGCAGCCAAACTTCTGCCAACAACATTCAACTCACTGCCAGTCAGCAAGAGATTAGCACCGCCAACGCTACAGTCACCGCTGACCGCTTTACAGCCAAAACACCAAGCCTATTTAACAATGACGGCGGCACACTGGTAGCACGAGAAATCAACTTAACTACTCCAGACTTATCCAACAAGCAGGGGAAAATTAATCAAACCGGCAACGGCGAGCTGGTACTGAACACCCAAACACTGAATAACCACAGCGGAACCATTCTCAATGAAGGGAAACGACTGGCTATCACCACAAGAAATCTGGACAACCGTCATGGAAAAATCGCCAATAACGGAAATGATCTGAACCTAATCGTCCACGAGAAAGCGGACAACACGGAAGGAGGGACAATTCAACTCGCCGGTAAAGGTAAACTGTCCCTCACTGCCAAGACGCTGAATAACCAAGATGGCGAGATTAAAGGTAATGGCAACCTGAAAATCGACGCCACCACCTTGGATAACAGCAAAGGCAAAATCATAGCAGCCAAACAAGGAGCCTTGGAACTGACTGTTGATGACGCTCTGAATAACCAAGATGGACAGCTAGAAGCCGGTCAAGATATCCAACTCACAGCAACACAGCTTGATAACAACCGGGGCAAAATCGCTGCAACCGGTGGCAGCACAGAACTGATCATTGGGAAAAACATTGAAAACGTTGACGGACGAATCGAAGCCAAAACGACGCTCACCACAAAAAGTCAGGCGTTAAATAACCATCAAGGATCATTACTGGCTCAGCAGATAGACAGCCAAACCAACGGACATAAATTCACCAACACCGCAGGACAAGTCATTGCCCAAGAAAAACTCACCCTAAACAGCGGTGAGCTGGATAACACGTCTGGTTTGTTACAATCTGGCAGTGACATGATAGTCAATACTCATGGGCAGAAACTGACTAACACGAAAGACACTAAAAATGGTGACGAAAAAGAGACTCAAAAAGGCACCATATTAAGCAAAGGCAATCTGGAACTCCGTACAGGGGATATCAACAACACCGCCGGCATTATTTCCGCTAAAGGAAAAACCACCCTTAACGCCGGTAGCGTCGACAATACCGATGGTCAACTCTTATCACAACAGATGGCGGAATTGACCACACAGGCATTAAATAACACTCGTGGACAGATCCAATCAGAGTCAAGCCTGTTGCTGGATACCCAAAACCAAGCCCTGACCAATACCGACAGTGGCAAAACTGGCGGTATCATTGCCAAAGACTCATTACGCATTTCCAGCGGTAAACTGACTAATGACGCAGGCGTTATCCTTGGTCATGGCATCAACATTGATACCCATCAACAAGCTCTGAGCAACCAAAGCGGCGCCATATCCAGTAAGAAAAACCTAAAACTCGATAGCGGAGAACTCAATAGTACAGGCGGGAAAATAGAATCTACCGGCGATATGATACTGGACACGCACGGAGAAAAACTGACCACCGCCAAAAGCGGTGATACCGGTGGCGTTATCAGCGAGGGAACACTGACCTTAACCACAGGCGAGATCGACAACCACGATGGCACTATCACTGGAACAGGGACGACAACGATAACGGGTAGAGACCTCCACAACCAACGAGGAAAACTTGTCAGCAAAACCGGCCCCCTGACATTAACGGTAAACAAAACTGACAACAGCGGCGGGTTACTACAATCCGCTAGTGACCTGACATTGGATACGCAAGGTGGGCTGCTAACCAACACCAACAGTGGCAAAGACCGGGGCATAATCAGCATAGGCAACATGAAGCTGACGACCCAAGGCGTTAACAACGATGCTGGCCTAATCCATGCGGGAAAAAACCTGATCCTTGACGGGCAGAAAGGAACCATAACCAACCGCGACAGCCAGCCTAATCAAGGTATCCGTAGCTCAGGAGACTTGACGCTGACGGCAAGCGCTATTGATAACCATCAAGGATCTGTAGAAGCTGATAAACAACTCACCGTGACATCCGGGACAGTTGACAATACCGGTGGCCTGTTGAAATCCGGCACAACCCTGTCGCTCAACACCCAAGGCCAGAAACTGACTAACGCACAGAGCGGAGAAAAACGTGGTATCCGCAGCGGCAGTGATCTGACACTGGAAGCCGGTGAAATTGATAACACCGCTGGCCTGATAGATGCACAAGGTGAAACCACGCTAACTAGCCAAAACCTCAACAACACCGGCGGTAAAATCCTCTCACGGAAAAAAGCCGATCTGACAACACAAGCGGTCAACAACCAAAGTGGACAGATACAATCCGCAACCAGTCTGAAATTAGATACACAACAGCATGAACTGACTAGCACTGGCGGTAAGATCGTCGCGGAAGATGCCTTGGAACTGACTACCGGTAAACTGATCAATGACCACGGCGATATTCGTGGTAACGAAACCCGCATTAACACTCACCAGCAAGCACTAAACAATGTGGCTGGCACCATATTCAGTAAGAAAAATCTAAAACTTGATAGCGGAGAACTTAACAGTACCGGCGGGAGAATAGAGTCTACCGGTGATATGACGCTGACCACTGGCGATATTAACAACCAAAACGGTGTGATTATCGGTACAGGAACCACAACCGTTACCGGTGGTGAACTGAAAAACCAAGGCGGAACCCTCGCCAGTGAAACCAGCGCACTCACATTGACCGTGAAAAAAACCGATAACAGCGGCGGCCTGTTGAAATCTGCTGGTGATCTGACACTCGATACACAAGGTGAGCTACTGACTAACCTCAACAGCGGCGAGACCGGGGGCATAATCGGTGCAGGCAATGTCAAGCTGACCGCTCAAGGCATCAATAACAAAGCTGGCTGGATCCATGCGGATAAAAACCTAACTCTAGATGGGAAACAAGGCAAAATAACCAACCGCAACAGCCAGCCTAAACAGGGGATCTCAAGCAAGGGAGAGTTGACAATAACCGCGGGCACCATCGATAACCAACAGGGAAGAGTCATCGCCGATAAGCAGCTCAATGTGACATCAACAGGAGCCGTTGATAATACCAGCGGCAAAATGCTCAGCCAGCATCAACAACTCACCATGAATACCGGTGAACTGAATAACACGAGTGGTTTGCTGCAATCCAAAACAACTCTTTCACTCAACACTCACGGCCAAAAACTGACTAATACACAAAGCGGGAATGACCTCGGCATACTCAGCGGCAGTGACCTGACTCTGGAAGCCGGTGAAATTGATAACACCGCCGGCAAGATAGATTCACAAGGCGAAACCACGCTAACTAGCCAAAACCTCAACAACACTGACGGTAAAATCCTCTCGAAGGGAAAAGCCGATCTGACAACACAAGCAGTCAACAACCAACGTGGACTGATACAATCCTCAGACAGTCTGAAATTAGATACACAACAGCATGAACTGACCAGCACTGGCGGTAAGATCGTCGCGGAAGATACCTTGGAACTGACTACCGGTAAACTGATCAATGACCACGGCGATATTCGTGGTAACGAAACCCGCATTAACACTCACCAGCAAGCACTAAACAACGTGGCTGGCACCATATTCAGTAAGAAAAACCTACAGCTCGATAGCGGAGAACTCAATAGTACAAGCGGAAGAATAGAATCTACCGGCGATATGACTCTGAACACGCATGGAGAAAAACTGACCAACGCCAAAAGCGGTGAGACCAAAGGCGTTATCAGTAAAGGAACTATGACGCTGACCACCGGTGAAATCGACAACCAAGATGGTTTTATCAAAGGTACAGGAACAACCACCGTTACTGGTGGTGATCTGAAAAACCAAGGCGGAACCCTCGCCAGTGAAACCAGCGCACTCACATTGACCGTGAAAAAAACCGATAACAGCGGCGGCCTGTTGAAATCCAAGGGTGATTTGACACTCGATACACAAGGTGAACTACTGACTAACCTCAACAGCGGCAAGACCGGAGGCATCATCGGTGCAGGCAATGTCAAGCTGACCGCTCAAGGCATCAATAATGAAGCTGGCTGGATCCATGCGGATAAAAACCTGACTCTAGATGGGAAACAAGGCAAAATAACCAACCGCAACAGCCAGCCTAAACAGGGGATCTCAAGCCAGGGAGAGTTGACAATAACTGCGGGCGCTATCGATAACCAACAGGGAAGAGTCATCGCCGATAAACAACTCAACGTGACATCAACAGGAACCGTTGATAATACCAGCGGTAAAATAGTCAGCCAGAATCAACAACTCACCATGAATACCGGTGAACTGAATAACACCAGTGGTTTGCTGCAATCCCAAACAACTCTTTCACTCAACACCCACGGTCAAAAGCTGACTAATACGCAAAGCGGGGATGACCTCGGCATACGCAGCGGCAGTGACTTGACCTTAGAAACCGGTGAAATTGATAACACTACTGGCGCGATCATAGCGAAAGATGCTTTGGAACTGACTACCGGTAAACTAATCAATGACCACGGCTCTATCCGTGGTGATCAAATCCTCATTAACACCCATCAGCAAGCGCTAAATAACGTGGCTGGCACTATAGCCAGTAAGAAAAATCTAAAACTCGATAGCGGCGAGTTAGACAGTACCGGCGGGAAAATAGAATCTATCGGTGATATGACACTGAACACGCACGGAGAAAAACTGACCACCGCCAAAAGCGGCAAAACCGGTGGTGTTTTCAGTAAAGGGACAATGACCCTTACCACCGGTGAAATCGACAACCAAGATGGTTTTATCAAAGGTACAAGAACAACCACCGTTACCGGCGGTGAGCTGAAAAACCAAGGCGGAACCCTTGCCAGTGAAACCGGCTCACTCACATTGACCGTGAAAAAAACCGATAACAGCGGCGGCCTGTTGAAATCTGCGGGTGATCTGACACTCGATACACAAGGTGAGCTACTGACTAACCTCAACAGCGGCAAAACCGGGGGCATAATCGGTACAGGCAATGTCAAACTGACTACTCAAGGCATCAATAACGAAGCTGGCTGGATCCATGCGGATAAAAACCTGACTCTAGATGGGAAACAAGGCAAAATAACCAACCGCAACAGCCAACCTAAACAAGGGATAACAAGCCAGGGAGAGTTGACAATAACCGCGGGCGCTATCGATAACCAACAGGGAAGAGTCATCGCCGATAAACA
>NZ_RCWE01000033.1:40263-47671 GCF_018448925.1 Photorhabdus akhurstii
CTGGAAGCCGGTGAAATTGATAACACCGCCGGCAAGATAGATTCACAAGGCGAAACCACGCTAACTAGCCAAAACCTCAACAACACTGACGGTAAAATCCTCTCGAAGGGAAAAGCCGATCTGACAACACAAGCAGTCAACAACCAACGTGGACTGATACAATCCTCAGACAGTCTGAAATTAGATACACAACAGCATGAACTCACTAACACCGATAGCGGTAAAAACGGAATCGTCGCAGAAGATGCCCTGGAACTGACTACCGGCAAACTGATCAATGACCGCGGCGATATTCGTGGTAACGAAACCCGCATTAACACTCATCAGCAAGCACTAAACAACTTGGCTGGCACCATATTCAGTAAGAAAAACCTACAGCTCGACAGTGGAGAACTTAACAGTACTGGCGGACGAATAGAGTCTACCGGCGATATGACGCTGGACACGCACGGAGAAAAACTGACCACCGCCAAAAGTGGTGATACCGGTGGCGTTATTAGCAATGGAGCATTGACGCTGACCACTGGTGAAATTGACAACCAAGATGGCGTGATTACCGGTACAAGAGCAACCACCGTTACTGGTGGTGAACTGAAAAACCAAGGCGGGACCCTCGCCAGTAAAACCAGCTCTCTCACATTGACCGTGAAAAAAACCGATAACAGCGACGGCCTGTTACAATCCGAGGGTGATCTGACACTCGATACACAAGGTGAGCTACTGACTAACCTCAACAGTGGCAAAACCGGGGGCATAATCGGTACAGGCAATGTCAAACTAACCGCTCAAGGCATCAATAATGAAGCGGGCTGGATCCATGCGGATAAAAACCTGACTCTGGATGCACAACAAGGCAAAATAACCAACCGCAACAGCCAACCTAAACAAGGGATCTCAAGCAAGGGAGAGTTGACAATAACTGCGGACACCATCGATAACCAACAGGGAAGAGTTATCGCCGATAAGCAGCTCAAAGTGACATCAACAGGTACCGTTGATAATACCAGCGGTAAAATGGTCAGCCAGCATCAACAACTGGAACTCAATACCGGCGAACTGAATAACGCCGGTGGTCTGTTGCAATCCCACACAACTCTTTCACTCAACACTCACGGCCAGAAGCTGATTAACACTCAAAGCGGAGATAAACACGGCATACTCAGCGGCAGTGACCTGACACTGGAAGCCGGTGAAATTGATAACACCGCCGGCAAGATAGATTCACAAGGCGAAACCACGCTAACCAGCCAAAACCTCAACAACACCGACGGTAAAATCATCTCGCAGAAAAAAACCGAACTGACAACACAGGCGGTCAACAACCAAAGCGGACTAATACAATCCTCAGCCAGTCTGAAACTGGATACCCAACAACAGAAACTAACGAATACCAATAGTGGAAAATTTAACGGAATCCTCGCACTAGGTGGCTTAAAACTGATTACAGGTGAACTCATCAATGATCTCGGATATATCCGTAGCGATGAAACACATATTGATACGCATAAACAGACATTAAGCAATCTAACCGGCACTATAGTCAGTAAGAAAAACCTACAACTCTATAGCGGCAAGTTAGACAGTACCGGTGGACTAATAAAGTCTGGCGGCAACATGACGCTAGATACTCACGGAGAGAAACTGACCAACGCCAAAAGCGGTAAGACCAAAGGCGTTATCAGTAAAGGAACTATGACACTGACCACCGGTGAAATCGACAATCAGGATGGTGCGATCATCGGTACAGGAGCAACAACAGTTACCGGCGGTGAACTGAAAAACCAAGGCGGAACACTCATCAGCGAAAAAGATGCGCTGACATTATCGGTGAACCAAACTGACAATAGCGGCGGCTTGTTGCAATCCGCAAGTAAGCTGACTCTCAATACGCACGGCCATTCCCTGACCAATAAAAACAGTGTTGATAAAGGCGGCATTCGCAGCCAAGACGACATATCCATTACCAGCGGTGATTTACATAATCAGGTCGGCATGATTACTAGTCGTAAAATCACCACCCTGAACACTGCTGCCGTGAATAATACTCAGGGCACTATTGCTGGTGCTCAACAGATAAAACTCACTACCCAAGCATTCAATAACCAACAAGGCACCGTCGATTCTGATGGCAACCTGAACCTCAACACCCAAGGCCAACGCCTGAATAACCAAGGTGATAAAGATAAATCAAGCAAATTCTCTGCCCAAGGAGATTTGACACTGGATATCGGTGAGTTAAACAACGACGCCGGTTTTATCGCCGCTGATGGCAAAACTAAGATTACCGGTACAACTCTCACCAATAAAAAAGGACGAATTGCGGGCAACAGTGGACTGGACATTCATAGCCAAACACTTACCAACCACAGTGGCTCATTAAAGTCAGCAAAAACCGTCAATATTGACACGAACGGGCAGCTACTGAACAACCAGCATGGCCAGATTATGGGCGATGGCAACACCACGGTAACCAGCGGCAAACTGGATAACCAACACGGACACATTCAGGGTAAAAAACTCACCATCGACACCGGGCAAACCGATACGGATAACCAGGACGGTAAGCTGTTGTCAACAGACACCATGAGCCTGAATACCCTACAGCTCGACAACCGCCGCGGGCAGGTCAACGCCATAGGTGACGCGACGATTGACGCACAAAAACAAACGAATAACACTGGCGGCTTTATCCACAGTGACCACCAACTGACACTCAAAACAGCAGAACTCATTAACCGGGAGACTAATCACCTTGACCAAGGTATCGAAGCCCAAGACCTGATAATTGAAGCTCAACAAGTGGATAACACCCAAGGCGCATTACGGGGAACCAACCGCCTGCAAGCCATCATTAGCCAGTCACTGAAAAACGAACAAGGACTCGTCTCCGGTGGAAAACAACTCACCATCAAAGATGAAACCCAGGAACTGACAGTGAATAACCAGCAAGGCACACTGATTGGGAGTGAAATGGTCAATATTAAAGCCAACTCCTTGAGCGGTGACGGCCAGACCTTATCACAGGGCGATATGGAGGTAAAATTAAAACAGGACTTCCACAATACCGGCAACATCGCCGCCGACGGTAAGCTGTCTCTGGAAACCGACGGCAACATTATCAATAACAGCACAATTAAAGCCTGGCAAACATTGCATCTGGGAGCCCAAAACCTCACCAATACCCAGACCGCGGAAATCAGTGCCAAGCAAACCGAAGTCAACGTCCGCAACACGCTGACCAACACCGGACTCATTGACGGCGAACAGACCCATCTCACCGCCAAAGTACTGGACAACACTGGAACCGGACGTATTTACGGTGACCAAATAGCCCTAAAGACTGGCACTCTCAATAACACAGCGAAAGATGGCAAAGCCGCTGTCATTGCCGCCCGGGACCAATTAGATATCGGCACCGGAACCCTCAACAACAGTAACCATGCCCAAATTTACAGCGTGGGTGACATGCGCATTGGTGGACAACTGGATGAAAACCTAGCTGCTACTAGTCAAGCTGGCCGACTCAGCAACCACGCGGCAACCATTGAGGCCGGAGGTAACCTAAAGATTGATGCCGCTATTATCAAAAATACCAACAACGGTTTGGTCACCCATATCGTCGAAACAGAAAAATCTCAGCGTCATGAAGCAGTATTGAGCGGCCACACTACCCGCTATGATTGGTCACAAGTAGACACTTCCTACAGCAACAAATACGGCGTACATACCGCTGTTATGCCGGATGGTAGCAGTGATGATGAGTTTTACGAGTACCGATATACCCGTACCATCAATGAAACCCAGATAAAAGAGAGTGATCCGGGTAAAATCCTGTCCGGGGGTAATATGACCATCAATAGCGCGATGCTGACTAATGACGACAGTCAGATAGTAGCGGGTGGAATACTAGGGGGTGATATTGACGAGCTGCACAATAACGCCACCAAAGGCGAACGTATCATCACGGATGAAGGTAGCGAAATCCGTTGGTATGCCAAAAAGAAAAAACGTCGATTCAGAGGAACCAAAACCTCCCAAGGAAAAGACTGGGACGACTATAACCCAGCACCGATAATCGAAACCATTGACCTGAAAGCCCTAGCCTGGCAGGGCAACACTCGTCCAAACTCCACCGGCATAACAATCGGTGACAGGCAGCAAAGCCATGTTCAAAGCGCGCCAGCTGGGATTAACCAGACCTCAAGAATGGCGGAAGCCGGTGAAGTTACGTTCACAAACGCCACTATCAACGCCATCACACTACCGAACAGGGACATACCGATCGATCGTCCATTTCTTTCTCCTACAGGCCAACAGACTGAGCAAATATTATCGTCCAGCACAGTGGCACTACCAAACCGAGACGCACTGCCTGAACACCCCACACTTCCGCCTACCAGTCAACAGACTGAGCAGATATTATCGTCCAGCACAGTGGCACTACCAAACCGGGATGCACTGCCTGAACACCCCACACTTCCGCCTACCAGTCAACAGACTGAGCAGATATTATCGTCCGGCACAGTGGCACTACCAAACCGGGACACCCTGCCTGAACACCCCACACTTCCGTCTACCAGTCAACAGACTGAGCAGATATTATCATCCAGCACAGTGGCACTACCAAACAGAGATGAACTCACTGAACACCCGGTACTTCCACCAGTTCAACAAACTGAACGGGTACTCCCCCCTGCCACTGTCACCCTACCAAACAGTGTTACATTAGATGAGCGCCCGCTGGTGTTACCAACCGGCCAACAATTTGAACTGGCACTACCGTCTGATACCGTCCAAGGCCAAAGCATCGAACCGCTTATCCGCATCGTTGCCCCAGACACCCGCCTGCCGGACAACAGCCTGTTTGTCGTACAGCCGGGCAGTGACAGCCATTACCTAGTGGAAACCGACCCTAAATTCACCCAGTATAAAAAATGGCTGGGTACGGATTATATGCAACAACAGTTAACCCTTGACCCGACACTGGCACATAAACGCCTGGGAGATGGGTTCTACGAACAGCGTCTAGTGCGTGAGCAAATCACCCAACTGACCGGGCAGCGTTATCTGGCCGGACACAACAACGATGAAACTCAGTTCAAAGCACTAATGGAAGCTGGCGTTACTTTCAGTAAACGGCAACAACTTACCCCCGGTATTGCACTGAGTCCGTCACAGATGGCACTGCTCACCTCAGACATTATCTGGTTGACCAACCGGACCGTGACTCTGGCAGATGGCACAAAACAGACCGTGACCGTGCCACAAGTCTACGCTCGCGTGAATAAAGGCGACTTGACCGGTGACGGCGCCCTGCTCTCCGGCAAAAACGTGACAATAAATAGCCGAGGAGATATCACCAACAGCGGCGCCATCAGCGGACGTGAAATCACCAAACTGACAGCAAACAATCTGACCAACAGCGGCTTTATCCAAAGCGGCAAAGTGGATTTAACCGCCCGGCAGGACATCACCAACCTTGGCGGACAAATTCGGGGTCACGACCACGTTTCCGCACGGGCAAACCGGGATATCATCAGTACCTCTACCCTGCGCGGAGAAGGTGCTGACCGCTGGCTGGACCGACAGGCGGGTATTTATGTCCAAAATGACAACGGCGCCGTGTCGTTGAAAGCCCTCAACAACATCCGCCTCACCGCTAGTGAAATCGATAACGCCGGCAAAGGCAGCCAGACAGAGATAACCGCGGGACTCGATCTGACTCTGGACACCCTGCGTACTCATCGCACGGAAAACAGTGACTGGGGGAGCGACAACTATCGCCATCTGACACAACAACATGACGTTGGTAGCCAGATAAGCACTGCCGGCAACCTAGCCCTGCGAGCGGGCAATAACCTCAATGCCACCGCAGCTAACATGAACGCCGGTCAGCGACTGACGGCACGGGCCGGAAACAACCTCACTCTAGATGCCGGTACCGCTTCATCCGACCTGATAGAACACAGCAAACAGACCAGTAAGGGCTTACTCTCCAAATCCTCCATCGAAACCCACGACGAAGTGCATGAACGCCGGGCGCAGAGCACCACGCTCAGTGGCGACAGCGTGACTGTACAGGCCGGGAATAACCTGAATATCACCGGCAGTAACGTGGCAGGTACTCAGGATGTTAATCTGGCCGCCGGCAATCAGCTCACCGTCACTACCGCTGATGAAGCCCGTCATGAAACGCACTTCAAGCAAGAGAAAAAATCGGGACTGATGGGCACCGGGGGTATCGGCTTCACCGTCGGCAAAGCCAGCCAAAAATCCACTACCGACATCGACAGCAACCTCAACAAAGGCAGCACAGTAGGCAGCAGTCAGGGCAGTGTAACATTCAGCGCCGGAAAACAGCTCAACCTTCACGGCAGTGATGTGGTGGCGGGCCGCGATATGCAACTTTCCGGTCAAAATATTAACATCACCAGTGCGGAAAACAGCCACACCGCTGTCACCAAAACCGAACAGAAACAAAGCGGCCTGACCGTAGCCCTGTCCGGCACCGCAGGCGGGGCCCTGAATTCCGCTGTTCAAACAGTTCAGGCGGCCAGAAGTGAAAGTGACAGCCGAATCAAAGCCTTACAAGGCACCAAAACCGCCCTTAGCGGAGTACAGGCAGTCCAGGCTGCCCGTCTGGCCAATGCTAAAGGCGGTGACGACAAAGCCAACAACAACCTGGTGGGTGTCAACCTCTCCTACGGCAGCCAGTCCTCCCGGTCAGAGCTGAAACAGCACCAGACCACTCAACAGGGCAGCAGCCTGATGACCGGAGATAATCTCACCCTCACCGCTTCCGGCACACCAGACCAAAACGGAGATATTCGTATTCAGGGCGGTCAGTTGCAGGCAGGTAAAGACCTGCAACTCAATGCCAGCCGGGATATCCAGCTCTCATCCAGCCAGAACACCGAACAGACCACTGGCAAAAACAGCAGTCGCGGCAGCTCACTAGGAGTCGGTTTCACCGCCGGACCGGGGGGCACGGGTATCAACCTCTCCGCCAGTGTCAACTACGGCAAAGGCCGTGAAAGCGGCAACGGCGTCAGCCATAATGAAACTACGCTGGATGCGGGACAAACCGTCACCCTCAACGCCGGTCGGGATGCGACGCTTAAAGGTGCCCAGGTCAGTGGCGAACAGATTACCGCCGACGTCAAACGACACCTGACGCTCAGTAGTGAGCAGGACAGCAACCGCTACGATATGAAGCAACAAAACGTCAGTGCCGGCATCAGTGCCAATGTCGGTCCGGGTTCAGGCGGTTCATTGAACCTGAGCGCCAGCCGCGACAAAATCCACAGCAACTTTGACTCCGTACAAGAGCAGACCGGACTGTTTGCCGGTAAAGGCGGCTATCAAGTGAAAGTAGGTGAACACACCCAGCTTGACGGCGCAGTCATTG
>NZ_RCWE01000034.1 GCF_018448925.1 Photorhabdus akhurstii
TTTGACAAACTGACGTCCGGTATGAAGGGAAGGTTCCCGTTTTCGAATGAATAAGGTCATAAAAGATCTGCGCTTAAAAGAAGTACGCAGATCTTAACGGATAATACACGCCTTTTGCGACACCCTCGCATTGGGCGAGGGTTTACGGCGGATTTTGCTAATTATTTAGAATAATTAATGTTATCGTAGCCGCACTATGCAAGTGATGCGGCTTTTTTATCGTTCTCATTCTGTTCAAATCTTACCACTGAGTTATTAGGCAAGCGACCTATCACCGCATAGTAAGTTTGGTTAAATTCTTCTGCCATCGCGGTAAGAGTTTAACCCGGAGAGGAGAAAATTAGAAGCATCAATCTTGAGTGCGCTTGGGCGCGGAAAAAACAAGAATAGTCACGACAGCCAATCCATAAGCTTATTTCTAATGTAATCAGCTGAAAGACGTTCTTGCTCTAAACGTGAAGATTGGAAACGACCAGAAATGAGATCATTAAACAACTTTGTTTCATCCTCATTTAGCGATGAAGGATTGGATTCTACTGGATTTGATTCAGGGACCATTCTGTCTTCATGAATTTTAACGGTTTCAACATCCATCATCAGTGGCTCAATATCCACAAACTTGTTTCTGGCATCACTGAGAATAGACAACCCCCAAGTATCAATATCTCCCCAATATCCTACACGTTTATTTCTCAGCCATGCCGCATCCATCCAAGCAATGTTTTTACCTCCTCCGATCACCGCTATCGTGTCAAGCATTTCGGGCAATGCCAAACCAGACTGTAAATTTTCTACTATTAGAATATTCGATGCCGGAAGTTCGTACTTTCTAAGTAATTCGCCGGGTATTTGTAGTATTGGCATTCCCCCAAGCGCCGCAGTCGCGGCATGGCAGAGCGGCCTGATAGTTAACCAACCTTTGGGATTTATTGCACACCCTAACCAGGAAATAAGACCACCTGATGCCGAAACAGCCCCCTTGTGAATGATATCGGCCAGCTCTTCGATCAGGATTTGGTGGTTCTCAAGAAACTTAGTATCAATCCCAATGAGTGGCAGTGCTCTTAAATATTGTCCTTCGCCTAAGCCCTGCTTTAATTGTGGTAGCAATTCTGCTAATAATTCCGCATCTCTCAACGAGAGTTTTTCCACAATATCTATACATTTCACCAATGCAGGATAGAGATCTTTATCAATCCGCAAAAATGGCTTCATATTTCTTTCCCATACCTTACTTCGGGAAAGGGCATCATTCCCTAAAAATTGAATCAAATGTTGCATCGATTCAATGACAACAAAAGTTGGAATGCGTTGTTCAGATAATTCCCTGAAATTCTTAGAAGACCACTCCACAACATCTTGATAGGGAAATGATCTCCACTCATCAATAAACCGTTGAAAATGAGCGATATCTAATATGGCAGAATTCCCTTTGGGTGGTTTTAATCCAACGCGAATAGGAAATGCCCTGTTGCCCAGTAGCCGGTCTTTTAGTGAGGAACGGTTATCCCACTCACGCTGCCTAATGATGCTCTTAACTTGCGCTGGCAATAACCCCCAACGCACCTCATACTGCCCTTTTTTCATGTCAACTTCTCAAACTCGATCCCCAGATCAGCAGCCTCATCAGACAACTTTTTCTCCTTCTCTTCGCCCATTCTCCGGTCAATCTCTTCCCAAGTCACTTCACATAAACGGCTGTCATGGTTTTCCTGGTCTCTTTCCGCAATGAGTAGTGAGCGAGCCGATTCTCTTGCCAGATTCAAGTTCTTATAAGGCGTGATCAAATTAACGTGAATGTGGAGCTCTCGAAATACTCGGAGCACCCGCCGACTTACTGTTTCAGCCGTATTTGAGAATGCTTCGTCCAAGAAAACAGTACAGTAAACCGGTCGATCATAACCATCTGGCGTCAAAACATAGGCCAAACTTGCCGCTACAATAGTCGCCGCAAATGACTCTTTCTCTCCACCTGACTTTCCACTGGATGATTCCAATACATCACGAATCTCACCGGTATTACTATCCAACTCTTCGGCGTAAAATGACATCTGATAACGAGGATCAAGCAGCCTTAAACTTTCTAATGTATTTGAAGAGCCTGGCGCACTTGCTTTCCCAAGTATTTCAACTACTTTAGCCAATTGACGGAACCGCGCTTCATGGTCATCACTGGTTACCTGACTAAGCACCTTACGCAAATGCTGTTCAAACTCATTAACATGCGGGAATTTCTCTCTCTTTGAACCTAGCTTTAAGTGTGTCCCTGATCGAAACTCGGTACGCTTGAGGACCCGGTTAATGATATCAATCCGCTCAAGGATATCTTCCCGTTCAGATTCAAGCTTAGTTTTAATCCGCGCTAGCGACTGCGTTGCATGCTTATTCAAACGTTCAATAAACTGTTCCACAAGGTTGGGAAGCCCTTCTTCTTCCAGTTGTCGTAAATGATTAAGATAATCAGGCAGGCTGCCAATATTACTTTGCCAATCAACCGTGAAGACTTGCCATTTATCGTTAGACCTGAATGAGACCATAATGCTGATGGCTGACCTTTCCGCCCTGTCTTTACTGTTTCGGCTAATATCTAACAAACGCTCCAAATCTTCTTCAACCTTGGACACCAATTCAGACATCTGGCTTAAATCGTTTGTACTAAGCACTCCAACCCGAAGAGCAAGTAATTGTCTGGCTGAATCAGGTAATCCTTTTGATGCTTTTGCCTGCGCTTTGCTCCATTCCTCTTTTGCATTTTTCAGCGTATTTTTAACGCCGCCAGAATCAGAGTTGAGCTGATTTAATACCGATTGGATTTGAGCCAACTGCTCCTTCGCCGACTCCCAACGCTCTCTGGCCTTATCAAGATCGCCACCTGACTGTTCTAATACCTTAAGGTCAGCCTGCAAATCCGAAAGCTTTTCGTGCCAATAAGGGGCATTAATATCATCCCAACAGTAACTTTGGATCTTCTCCCAGAGTATTTTACGATCAGAAACAGTATTCAAATCTTGGCGGGCCTGACTCACCTTTTTCTCGGTTTCCGCCAATTGCAGAGTTAACTCTTTTTTATCGTTATTAAGAATGGCTAAACGTGATTTGTTTGAAAAACCCAAGCACCAGCGTCTTCTGTCATCTATTCGGTGTTGATCTTTTTTCTCAAAGCGCCCCTTATCCATGTGCATTAACCCCTGTTGTGTCATCGAAAACGGGGTCTTATCCAATTCTTCCGTATTCGAGACACATTGCAGGTCAAATCGCTGCAAATAATGCTTGAGCCACTCTTGATAAGGGTGAGTACGCCATACCAGTTTCTTTAAATAACCATTAGGCTTAAACTCCGCCGAATGACCCCGGTTAATCGCAGAATCATTCACAACTTGAACACGGACATGTAAACCTGTATGCCGGACGTTTAACCAGCGAGTCACCATCGAATAACAATGATGTGGCACAGCAAGCGTTGTTCGCAACCCGCCTAACGCCCTCTCTATCGCGCCTTGCCAGATTTTTTCACTATCTTCGACGTCGATAAGCTCACCAATAAATACGCATTGGTCTTTACTTAATTCTAAGGAATTAACCAGTTCATCCCGCAGTTGCTGATATTTCACATCGATATTGGAATCCGGCCTTGCCTCGATTTCCCGGATTTCCTGAGAGATATCATGGATATTGGCTTGTAGCTCACTGAATTTAGCACTGATGGCGGCAAACTTGTCCTGATACTCTTCTTCGTCTCGTTGAATACTGGCAAGTCTGGCGGATGCCGCAGATTGATTTTTAAGAAATACAGCCTCCTCTAATACCGAAGGCAGAGACAGCTCATTAACATGAGTTTGATATTGCGATGAATTCCTAACCACCCGATTCAACTGAGTTTGGGTATGACCAATTTCCTTTCGAAGCGACTCTATTTTATCCCCACCAAACTGAAGGTATTCCTCATGCCTTCTCTCAACCAACTTATCCGCATCTGTTTTTTGCTCTTCAACTTGCTTAATTTCAAGGAGTAGCGCTTCAAGTTCAGACTCAATATCGGCAATTTTTTCGCTCCACAGTTGCGCGAAGACTTCCCCAAAGTAAACCGGAAGACTATTTTTTCGGCCGTTAATTCTTCAAATTCTCTCGTCGTTTTTTCGATAATTGAGCTAAGTTCGGGTAACTTAGACAAGTGCATTTTTTGCGCTCTTGCATCCACTAATTGACTATGAATTGCTACCAGATCAGCAAACTCTTCCACGACCTTTTTAGCATCATCTTTAACTGTGCTCGGCTCAAGTACCAACTCACGAATCAACCCAGTTAAATCATCAATTTTTTTTTAGACCTAACGCCCGCGACAACAATGCAGGCGCATTCTTATTGTCCATATACAAAAGCTTTCGGTACAACTCCTGATAATCAGAAAAATTATCATCACAGCACGTAATCGCCGAGTCATCACGAAGCCATTGCTTGAATGCCCGGGCATTACCATCGCCAAAAGCATTGAGCATTTCCTTAAGCGTCAGGTCTCTTTTGGCAACAACATAAACTCGCGTCACATCCGCCAGCACATTCGTCGATTTAGTAATCCAGAAAAGTGCCGCAAGCGTGATTTTTGAACCATCATCACCCTGATATAAAGCTCTAAGCCCGGTCACTACGCCAAACTCACGCTTACTTCTGACTCTCGTCCCCGCTCCGTCATGGGCAGATCCAAAACTTCCCCGCATATAGGAAAGTAAAGTCCGGTCAGAACGATCACCCTGAGCCGCGGCCACATTAAAAGTTGCCTTTCCGGCAGGAAGCAGCAGAGCCATAAGGCCATCAATAAACGTCGATTTCCCGGCGCCATTATCTCCAGTGACCAGCGTTCCCATAGGATCGATCAACGCGGTATGCAAGCCATTAAATGACCCCCAGTTATAAACTGAGAGTTCAGCTAATCTGATTTGACCAACGTGAAATAATGAATTAGCCGAAAGAGTTTGATCAGTCATTTTCATCTCCTGTCTATTCCTCTTCATCTTGATAATCAACAGCGTCGCCGCCATTTTTATTTAGCTCAATACCCTTCTCTCTCGCCATTTTCAGGTATTCATTAAGCATGCTTTCAAGAAATTCAGCGCTGACTACATAGCGGATCACCGGCGTAATCTCGAAGCGATCTTCGCTTCCCCGGACCGAACTCAATATTTTTTCGTCACCATTTTATCAAGAGCGCCCTTGAGTTTTCTCCGGTCAGATTTAGTACTGTTTGTCAGCGGTAAAAACGGCGTCAGATGGGATTCTATACGTTCAATATCAATGATAATCCTTTGTTCTCCCGATGTTTCCCGGTCTTGATAGTGTTTACGCCGCACTAACAGCAACAATGTATCGTATAAAGAGAGCGTCCTTCGGCTAATCAGAGAGACAACCTCGTCATCATCTATACCCAATGATTCAGTATCTTCCTCATTTTGAAAGCCAGCTATAAAGGCAACACCTGCTTTTTCATCCAAAACTAACTTCAAATAGACTTCTGATAGATGTTTGCGTACAGCAGATTGGTATCGACAAAGTAATTCAAACAGTTTAGCTTTCTGCGAAGACAAAATAACGCCCTGACGCAACAAGCTAACCAGCACCCGACGCGCATCAGGCGGCATATCACTGTTTGAGTTCTCAGCCTGCTCACTGACTAATACATTATCAACGTCACAGGATGGGCTTTGATTGACAACCGAAAAAGCAACATCAGATTCAACGCCGGCTGTATCTGTAAGCGGGTTATACTCTGATTGCGTATGGTGTTTTATCAACTAATCGAAGAACCCTGTTTTCTGTTCTTCTTGAGGATCAGAATTAGACTTCCCAAGGGTAGCGAGGATGCCATTATCTTTATTCAACTTTTTACCTTTGTGCATTTCAACCCTCACTATATAAATCTACAACCACTTTCTTTTCACCATTTAAAGAACTAATTCATCCAAACTGTCTGGAAACAGGTCGGCACTCAACAGAAAAGTAGGTATAGACGCCTGCAAGCGAACTCCCCGTTTATCGCTGATTTCAATTGATTCTTTTCCTTCCAATGATGCAGCCCCGACAGATTTCGCCACCCGCAAATAGGCAACTAACTCCTCCAACCCTGAATTAAGTGGGTGATAATTTGCAACAGATGCAATCGTCATTGGGCCAAACTCTTTTAACGTTGCTAATGTTCTCTCAGCGATTAATCGAATTTGAACAACATCAAGACAATCCAGCATCTGCATACTCGGTTCTCGAGAGTTGATCTGTTCTTCAGCACCTGAAGTATCTAGTTTTTCATCAGGTGATTTAAGCAGCATGCTTTCGGGAGAACTAATACTTGCCGCGCCAACAGGCAGTGACAGAGTTGTCGCCGTTTGCAAGTCATAACCTGAGTTCCTCAATTCAACGGCGAGTCGTTCCAATTGACCAAGCAATCTATCAACAGCACGATTTTCTTGCGCAGTGCCACTCTCTATGTAAGCACGCAAACTCTCTTCCGTTCTTCGCCTGATTTGAAAAACTCTGTCACTCTCGCGGCTCAGTTCCCTCATGAGCTGATTTAAGAACTGTCGTTGCTGGGTAGTCAAATGTTCTGCTGCGGGACGATTTAAAATGCTTCGAAGTTGATCCCGCAGTTCCATTGTTCTATTTTGATCGCATAACAAATCAAAGAAACTTTCAAACGCACTACCCGCATCCGTTTTCGCCAATAGCGCTTCTTTTTCTAAAACAGAGAGAAGAACATCCCCTCTGGTGGAATCTCCTTCAATAATTTGAATGCGAATTTCCTGATCCAGTTGACGAATTTCATCTTCAACACGACGAAAATCACCCGTTAAAACAGAGGCCAATTGGTAGATCTCACGAATTCTCTCCCTCTGCTCAAGCTCAGTCAGTTCAAGCACCACGCCAGCTCTCAGGGCATCAATCTCTCTTTGGATTTCAGCTTTTCTATGTTCCAAAAGCGTGACACGCTCATCAATATTTGGGCTAATAGCCACCGCAAATTCTCTGACCGCTTCTTGAACAATTCGAAGATGAGACGCGGTGGTTCCTGTACTGCGTTCATCAAGCCCCTGACTAAAACGGAGTGCAACTTCACTGGCATCCGTTTTGGTTAACATGTCGTCCATCTCACGCAACCAGCCTTCCCGAATCCATTTATTGAGATACGTACCCGCTCCCGTTTCAGTTTCCCAAAGACCAAGTTCACGACAGCGTACCAGTTCTGCATCAAGTGACACGCGGGCACGACTAAAAGGGACTTCACTCTCCTCAGAAAACAACTCCCCCAGAAACGCCAAAATTAAAGGGGAATTATCTGCTCTTAACAGTTTCCAGGCGGCACTTTCCTGAAATAGACGGCGATACTTTGCCTGTAACCCTTGGAAATTCAACTCGCCTCCCTCTGTGTGGTAACAAGTAAAAAGCTACCACCAAGAATTTTGTATAATTTACAATCGAATAAAAACCATATCATCACATTTTTTTATTATGTCAACACAAATTACTGACTTTTATAACTATTAAAAGCTGTGACCAATGGGAAAATTAAGCTTATAAAACCATCTATTTTGTGAAGAATAGCAGCAAGATGATAACGAAAAACAAAGAGTGATAATGTAGGAATATAATAAGGAGATAAATAATGCCTCAATTATCATCAGCAAGGAAAGCGGCGGGAGGCCCCTTTCAAGGTAAAAATGGGCGGTCTGGACAAACCGCCCCGATGCAAACAATGGAAAATTCCTGCGTGTTACTTCCTGCGGACAGGCAAACCAGTACCGCTAACACCATCCTGTGGCAGAACCAGCACCGCTACTGACCAAGCTGGTAACGTGACTGTGCCGTCTTTTGCTATTTTGATACCCGCCGCCAACGAAGCTCTGCCTAGCTCGCTCTGAATATCATTCAACTTCAACCCTCTGACGTTAAGATCTCTTACTGTGGCAGGATGTGGAGCCGCATTAATCATCACCACCAAGCCGTCAAATCGCGAATCACGGTCATCACCAGTAGTATTACCGTCATCTATGGTCATTACCAGCAACCCAAGCTGCTGATGCGGCCCAACGTTAAGGAAATCAACACGTTGTTTAACCGATGCGCCATCACCAAGCGTCATCAGTGGTGAAAATTGGCGCAAACGCAACAATTCCTGATAAAAAGCCGTCATCTGTAATAATTCAGTCCGGCCCGGTTTATCTACCATATTTTTCACTTTTTCAATCAATGCATAATTTTCGCCATCAACACGCTGATCCGGCATACCAACATCATAGTTATTATCCTGGTAGGTGTAGCTAACACGATTAAACCAATCGCCGGAATTATAGGAATCGCGGGTAAAAGATTTTGAACGCAGTAGCTCCGATCCATGTTGAGCAAAAGCCAGCCCCTGCCCAAGGAATGTCGTGGCGAGAGATATTGCCTGCATACGAACTCGTGTCGCCAAATCTGCCTCACGCGCCGCTTTGTAGCTGATTATGTCCCACAACGTTTGGTTATCATGCTTAGAGACATAATTAATCACCTCAATTGGATCAGCGGCATAACCGGCTATAGCGCCTTTGTAGTTAATGTCTCTACCCGTTTTCACTGCCCCATCTTTATCGATCATCACAAAATCAGCCAAATTACCCGCCATACCGAGACGTACCAAATCCGCCAGATGACGCGCCTCATTAGCATCGAACCACGCCATTTCGTTAAGTAACGTTCCAGCGCCGTTGCCTACCCCCTGATTAATGCGAATGCTATCAGCGGAATCAAACGGCCCGCCACCCTGTACCGCATCTCGTAGCCGATCAGAGAAAGTACCCACCCCAGTACCCTTAAGATTAATCTGTGAAGCGATTTCGAAACGGTCTTCCTGCCCTGAGTTCCAACCTTCACCAAAAAAATAGACCGATGGGTTAATCGCACGTACTTTTGCCAGCGCCGATAAAATCTGAGCCTTCGGATGATAGCCCATTAAGTCAAATCGAAATGCGTCGATTTTATAGTCCTTAACCCAAGTCACCAGCGAGTCTTCAATGAGTTTAGCGAACATGCGGTGCTCTGGCGCTGTATCGTGACAACAAGTGTTGGATTCAACGTTACCACTGATTTCATTCAGGCGATGATAATACCAAGGAACTATCTTATCTAACACGGAAGACCTATCTGTGGGGCCAGCAGCATTGGTGTGGTTGTACGCCACATCCATGACTACATTCATCCCCAATTGTTGCTTGATGGCCTGAATCATGGCACGAAATTCTTTTATACGTACCGAACCTTCCGCATCAGTAGCATAAGAACCTTCCGGTACCGAGTAATGAAACGGATCGTAACCCCAGTTGTAGGAGTCGGTTTCCGCAATTATTGCATTTAACTCTTGTACCTGCGGGTTATCAGCACTGTCGCCACGCTGTAACTCCTGCAATACTTCACCCACAGTCTGTGAGCTATTGTAATAATCAGCGAAACGGCTGCTCCTCACCTTTGGGTTGACTTGGTACAAATGACTGAATGGATGGTTGAGATCGGCTACTTGGTTGCTAAATTCATTAATGGAAGCCACATCGAATACCGGCAATAGCTCCATATGAGTCACCCCTGCCTGACTCAATGCTTTAAGGTGTTTGAACATATCGCTATTGTCAGAAGTAAGAGCCAGATACTTACCGCGCCAGGTTTCTGGCACTGTGCTATCTGCAACGGAGAGATCACGGATATGAGCTTCATAGATGGTCATACGCGCAATATCCGCTGGTGTATTTTGCGAATGCGGCATAAAAACGCTATCCCAGTCTTGTGGTTTTAGCGCTTCGTCATCCAAGTTGATGACTTGACTGTATTCCGAATTGGTGGACAAACTGTGGGAATAAGGATCGGTAACCTCGTAGTGCTCTACATTACGGGAATATGGATGGTATACCGTTAAAGCATAGCGGTAGTAAGCACCAATCAAATCCTTAGCACCTTGCCATGACCATGAGCCACTAACAGGATCGCGACTCATGGCATGATTGGTGATAACCTGTTTATCTGCATCGTAGATAACCAACCCAACATGTTGAGCAGTAGGCGCCCACAAGCGGAAAGTAACACCTACATCGTTGATTAGCGCACCATATTCTAGTGTGTCAGCAGTGTTAGCGAAGCGATCATCCAACACACCAGCCGTTTGTACTTGAGTAGCCGATAATAGCAAGCCCGCTTCATTGGTCGCCAACGCCACCAGATCACCGGTAAGTAACGTATCGACATCCGTATCCGCAGGCAAACGAAATGCGGTTAATTTCCTCAAGTGCGGAAATCTATCAGCCGTTTTCTGGCTCAAGGTGGTCGGTGTTAATGTCAGATAGCTATCGATGAAATTTCCTTCATCATTAGCTTCTACTTTGCCATTCCGGTTGTAATATAAGCGGACATGGGGTTTATCCGCTCCGCCCGACCACAACAAAGTCTGGTTATCGACCCAGTGTGCCGAAGCCTGAGAAACGCCAAACACGGAATTAAAGGCTGCCGCACGACTGCTATAGATTTGATGACTGCCGGGTATCACAGAGACGGTACGATTCTTGAAATCAGAGAAGGAGATTTTTAGGTCACTGTCGATCAATTTATTGTTGCTACCATCACGCACGATAAAATTGATACAACCCGCGTTCTTGGTTAACGGTATTACCCAGTAAGGCCCATAACTATCACTGCCAGCGGGAGTTGCACTGATATCGTCCCAGCTTAATGAAGGGGAAGCCAAGGCATCACAATTTTTATCGTTCCACAAGTAGAGGGTGTTAGTACTGTAATCACGGTTTGTTGTTGGGCTTTGACTTAATTTAGCAATGTCCACCAAGTGGATCACTGCCTGAAAATTGCCGGCAACAGCAGCTTCACTAGGTACTTTATTAGGGATATGCGCCATCGGTTCCTCCGGGGATTCGGGTAAAGAACTATTGTTATCACAGCTTGCCAGTAGTAAAACGAATGTACTGCTTAATAGGGCCAGGTAAGCCCTTTTCCAGAAGGGAGCTACCATAATCAGACCTTTTTAATAGAAATAAATCGTCGCCGATATTATTGTTAATAAAATAGGAATGAAATATTAAATAATGTCTCAGATGAGTCAGCATCCTCCTAGTTTTGATACTAAGAGGGAGGAGGGATTAGGAGGAGATACTTTTTCGTGATATTGCGCACAATAATAATGTAATGATCTTTTATTACATAAACCTAGTGTGAGCTTATTTATATTATTCCATTAGATACAGTCATTGTCATTTTTATATATTTTCACAAACTTTATTGTTTCTGCAAAAAAGCATTTTTTGTGATTCAGGATTATTAAGTCACTCCTTCCCTCCTAATCCTGCGTTTTTTCTTGCATTAGATATAAGTGTAACTTGTTACAGGGCCTACACCTGTGTAAAAACGTAAAGCTTGATCATTGCGAACAAAATAATAGCCTAAGAATATATTTAAATAAAGCTGAGGATAAAGTTGACATATTAACCATAAACAAAATCAATGAGAGGCAATAACTTCATCCCAGTTATTGCCTCTGTGCAAGGTATGATCATGAAAGATATTAAACCCAAATTCTACATTCCTAATATCAATACAACGAGTATTGTAATCATAAGTAGAAATAGAGATTTAATTCATTATCGTTACCCCTGCAAATTTCATAAATCGTTATGGTTAAGATAAATCTGATGAAATTTTTTGAATTGCATCAAGAGCACATTGTTGGTCTAAAGAACCACTCGGTGCGCCGCCAATACCAATTGCACCAATCACTTCATCACCAGATTTAACCGGAACACCACCACCAAGTAATAGGAAGCCTGGAATATCCCCTAAATATTGAGCACCAAGATTTGATTGCGCCGTTTTCATTACGTCCTCTGACGTTCTCTGGGTAGATAACGCGGTATAAGCTTTCATTTTGCTCGCCTCAACGGTATGCAACCCGGCTTTATCCATACGCTGAACCGCTTTCAAAACTCCACTTTTATCAATAACAGAAACCGTCACGTTATAATTATTCGATTGACAGGACTGAACTGCTTCAGAAGCTAATTTATTTGCTACCTCAAGGGTAATATTACGTTCAGTAATTAGCGATGAAGCAAAAGCAGATTGAGCAAATAAACCTGCTGCCAGGACAGTATAGAAAAGAGAATGTTTCATAGGTAAACCTCATTAAGTTTAAGTTGATGAATTATCCTGTTCTAACTTAATGAGGTTTATCAGCTATAGCTATTCGGCCAATTACTTATTCGACTCAGTAGAAATACTTAGTCATGAGATAATGACTTAAATAATTCATACTCTTTGACTAACTGCGGTAAAGAGTGTATATCCAACTTATGAAATATATTGGCACGATGAACCTCAATAGTACGTGGTGATAACGATAACTGTTGAGCAATTTGTTTACTGGTTTTACCTTCTAAAATAATTTTCATCACTTCCCTTTCACGTTCAGACAACTGGCTGAATTTCGTTTTTAATTGTTCATATATCTGACGTTGCTTAAATACTTTCTGATGAAATAATAATGCACTTGAAACTGTTTCAATTAATAAATCTGCATCAATAGGTTTGGTTAAAAACTCGAAAGCACCATTTTTAAAAGCACGACGACAAATATCAATATTTCCGTGTCCGGTCATGATAATGACCGGTAATGTACTATTGAGTTTCAATAGATCCGCCTGCAATGCCAATCCAGGTTTTCCCGGCATACGAATATCCAATAAAATACATCCCTGAAGCGCTGTAATATTCTTGCTACCAATTTCATCAAGAAATTCTTGCGCACCAGGAAATGAAATTACCTGCCAATTCATTGTTTCTAATAACATAGATAATGAGTCACGGATCGCTTCGTCATCATCAATGAGATAAATCACTGCCGCCATTATTTCTCCTTACCTTTATTAGTTGGTAGCCAAATAATAAAACGCGCTCCTCCCGTTTCACAATTTTCAGCATTGATATCACCACCAAGTTTATGAATTAATGTTTCCGTTAACGTCATTCCCAATCCCATACCTTGTTGGCGTGTTGTGAAGAATGGAATAAACACGTTCTTTAAAGCTTCATCACTTAATCCAGGACCACCATCTGTTATGGTGATTCTTATCATTTCATTAATATAAGCGATATCGACGCAGATCCAATTTTGATATTCTGACTGACCTTGCTCTTGCTGTGCCTGAATAGCATTGCTGATTAAATTATGGAATATTTGCTCAATCCATAATGGCTCGGCAGATATCATTGGCAGCTCATCACAAATATGCTTTATTATCTTTATCTTACCAGTCTTAATTTCATTTTCGAGCAATACTTCAACTCGACTTAATATCGATATGATATTCACAGATTGCAAAATAATACTACCGGCCGTCAGTTTTTGGCGGTATTGCGTTAATAAATTTGCGATGCGTTGAGTTTGCAAAATTGATGAATCCAGTATCGGCGTCACTTTATCATATTGCTGCTTTTTCATTAACCGCAATGCAGTTTGGTTATAACTCATAATCGCTGTCAAAGGCTGATTTAATTCATGAACAACACCCGTTGCCACTTCATCCATTGTATTTAAGCGGGTAAATTCAAAGAAACGTGCTCGTAAATCAGAAATTTTCCTCAATCTTTTATTCTTCTGAATTAAAAAGATAAAACAGATAATCACTGCCCATAAAAAACTCAGACAAGCAATATAGCCCCACGGAAGTTTAGACCATTGTTGGTCGTTACCCACTTTAAGCACAAAAGGCTGAAAGCGATTGGTTAACTTCTTCTCCCAGTTCCAAAAATAGTGATCTTTCTCCAGCCCATAGGTAATCAATGGGCGATTATTCCAATCCAGTTGTACCATTCGAAATTGTGACAATAATGATAGATCTTTCATCAGGATATTGAGATCTATCAATAACCGGATGCTATCACGTTTACTATTAAGCCAATATCTTCCCTCTCCCTCTTCACTGATTATAGGGAAGATTAATACATTCATTGGCATCTCTTGTAATCCGACGATTTGCGGAAAGTTTTCCTGTAGTTGATCTAATTCGATATTAGTATTCGTTAGCGATACAATAGCGTCATGTTGTGCCAGCTTTTCACTCAGCTCTCGATAAAGAATATTAAATGAAACTGTTTGTTGTTGATAATTCTGATTTAGTGAATGATTAATCATTCCCCAAATAGTCAAACCTGTTAACATAATCCACGCCAAAAAATGCCACATATAATTACCTGAAAAAATATCTTTCATGACGTTTAAAATAAAGTCAGAATATATAAAGAAAACGACTTATTAGAGTAAAAAGATTCAGAATGAATTGAATTTTAGAGAACATTTGGCATTGAGCAGCATATTAAAATTCATTATAGCGTAATTATTTCACCAAAACATTTCTTAAAATAAATAGTTGGCTATGGTAAATAAAATTCCAGCACGAGCTTATTCTGTTTAAACACGTTTCAGTTCCTAATCAAATTATTTCGACAAATAGACCTCAACTAAGGGTTTACAGTAACCCTGTCAAGGCTTTTAATATCACGTCAAATTTACTGAACAATTTAAGGTGATCTCCTAATGAATCGGTTCGGTGAAAGTGTTTTCTTTCCCTTGAGTATGACACCAAAATCTATAAAAATAGTGATATTTATCAAATGATTGAGATAACATCCTACCATTATTCTATATTTGACCAGAAAAAACGCTTTACAATCGATAGTGATAATTATTATCATTCGTATCGCTTTCAGATGAACCGTCTTCAGGGTACAGATGAAAGCACGACATTGCTCACATTGCTTCCAGTGTTTACTTTAGCCAGCCGGGTGCTGGCTTTTTTTTATTAATTAATCCAATTGCCAATCATTCAAAATATTTGAGATATTAAGTCAGATTTTTAAGCTTTAATGCTAGCTCTTCTCAATTAGATTGTAAAAACTATTGAGGAGATTTGAATATGATCCATTTACGTAAAGCATCAGATCGCGGCCATGCCGATCATGGCTGGTTAACTAGCTGGCATACCTTCTCATTTGCCAACTACTACGACGCCAATTTTATGAGTTTCTCAGCTCTGAGAGTGATTAATGAAGATTTCATCAAAGCAGGTCAAGGTTTTGGCATCCATCCGCATAAGGATATGGAAATACTGACCTATGTTCTTTCCGGCACCGTTGAACATCAGGATAGTATAGGAAATAAAGAACGGGTACCTGCCGGTGAATTCCAAATTATGAGCGCAGGTACCGGTATTCGTCATTCAGAATACAACCCGAACAGAGAGCGCCAATTGCATCTATATCAAATCTGGATTAGCCCAGATAAAACAGGCTTAACACCACGTTATGAACAGCGCCGTTTTGATAATGTACAAGGCCGCCAATTGGTGCTCTCGCCTGATGCCCGGGATGGTTCACTGAAAGTATTTCAGGAGATGACTTTATGGCGTTGGGTACTTAAGGATCACGAAACCGCCGAATATGTTGCAGAAAAAGGTCGTTATATTTGGATACAAGTCATTCGTGGCGAAGTGACGGTTAATGGTATCAAAGCCACCACCAGCGATGGTCTGGCTATCCGGGATGAAATCAATCTTCAACTTAACAGCAGCAACGATAGTGAAATATTGTTGTTCGACCTTCCTCCGGCATAAATATCAAATAAGCCTCACCCTAACGGATGAGGCTAAAAAATTCACAATTACAGTTTAGGGCCCGCTTTCACTAAAGCTTCCCCCGCCGGGGTATCGGTATATTTATCAAAGTTGTCGACAAAACGATGAGCCAAATCTTTCGCCTTCTCTTCCCATTGAGATTTATCTGCATAAGTCTTACGTGGATCAAGAATATCGGTATCAACACCCGGCAATGCTGTCGGAACCGCCAGATCGAAAATAGGTAATGTAATGGTATCTGCTTCTTCAATATCACCATTTAGGATGGCATCAATAATCCCGCGGGTATCCTTAATCGAGATTCGTTTACCCGTACCATTCCAGCCAGTATTCACCAGATAAGCCTTAGCGCCTGCCGCCTGCATACGTTTTACCAATACTTCCGCGTATTGGGTTGGATGCAAAGTCAGGAATGCGGCACCAAAACATGCAGAGAATGTGGGTGTCGGTTCAGTCACACCACGTTCGGTACCAGCCAATTTTGCCGTAAAACCAGATAGGAAGTGATATTGAGTCTGTTCAGGTGTCAAGCGAGATACTGGGGGCAACACACCAAATGCGTCCGCAGTCAGGAAAATGACCTTAGTTGCATGGCCCGCTTTGGAAACCGGCTTAACAATGTTTTCAATATGGTGGATAGGATAAGAAACACGGGTGTTTTCCGTTTTTGAACCATCATTGAAATCAACCGTGCCATCTGTCAGTACAGTAACATTTTCCAGCAACGCATCACGTTTAATCGCATGATAGATATCGGGTTCCGCCTCTTTAGACAGATTGATGGTTTTCGCGTAACAACCCCCTTCAAAGTTGAACACACCGTCATCATCCCAACCGTGCTCATCATCACCAATCAGCTTACGTTTTGGATCAGTAGAAAGTGTGGTTTTACCTGTACCAGACAAGCCGAAGAAGACCGCAACGTCCCCTTTTTCACCCACGTTGGCAGAACAGTGCATCGAAGCAATACCTTTCAGTGGCAACAGGTAGTTCATTATAGAGAACATCCCTTTCTTCATTTCGCCGCCGTACCAGGTACCGCCAATAAGCTGCATACGCTCTGTCAGGTTGAACGCAACAAAGTTTTCAGAGTTCAAACCCTGCTCTTGCCATTGCGGGTTGGTGCATTTTGCACCATTCATTACAATAAAATCTGGTTTGAACTCAGCCAACTCTTCATCTGACGGACGGATAAACATGTTTTTAACAAAGTGGGCCTGCCACGCAACTTCTGTAATAAAGCGGACTTTCAATCGTGTATCTGCATTAGCACCACAGAAAGCATCAACCACAAACAAACGTTTGCCTGAAAGCTGTTTAGTGACCAAGCCTTTCAGATGTGTCCATGTTTCCTGCTGTAATGGCTTGTTATCATTTTTACCTTTTCCCTGGTCGGCCCACCATACGGTGTCACAGGTAACATCATCACGAACAATGTACTTATCTTTGGGTGAACGGCCCGTGAAGATCCCCGTATCGACAGCCACAGCCCCCAGGTTGGTCAGAGTGCCACTCTCGCAGCCTTTGAGTGAAGGTTTAGTCTCTTCTGAAAATAACAACTCATAGCTTGGATTATAAATAATTTCGTTAACATCATGAATTCCGTAGCCCGCGAGTTCCTGCGGGGTAATGCCTTTAACACTCATGTCATTGCTCCTGGTGGGTAGTCACGCTTTTTCTGTGAGCAATAATAAATAGTTATGATTAATTAACAGCGATAGTTATCAAAAAATTGAAAACCCACTATTTTTTTAAGTTTGATCTTGGGCCAAAGGCACGAAAATAGTTCTGAGTATTATGGATAATTGATAGAAAGGCGCGGAGCCGCGCCTTAAAAGGTGAAAAAGTTTGTTTAGATCGAATATCAATGGAATCGGTTCTTTTTTTCCGTCCTGATTGCAGCAAGATCATCAGCATCAAAAATATAGTGCGTGCCGCAATACTCACACGCCATATCAATGTTGCCATCTTTCTGCAAAATATGATTAACATCCTCATCGGAAAGTGTGACTAATGTGTCAGCACAACGTTGGCGAGAACAAGTACAACGGAATTCGACCGCTTGCGGTTCATATAATATGACATCTTCCTCATGATAAAGACGGTGCAAGATTTCCTTAACTTCCAATGAAAATAACTCTTCACCTTTAATGGTTGCAGTAAGTTGCACCAGATGATCAAAAGCTTCTGCACTCCCCTGTTCTGCAGCTGGCAGAATCTGTAACAACATACCGCCAGCAGCAATCCTTCCATCCTGAATGCCAGTACGGATAAATAAACGAGTCGGTAGCTGTTCAGACTGTCTGAAATAATCATCAAGGCAATCCGCCAGTGTTTCACCTTCCAGCGCAACCACGCCTTGATAACGCTCACCATGAGTTGGCGTAATGGTAATAACCATATAGCCTGTACCAACCATCTGTTTCAAACTGCTATTTTCAGGCACTAATCCATCAATACGAGCGACACCTCGCATTTGTTGCTGATGATTACCATTAATCACTGCCAATTTGACCGGACCATCCCCCTGAATTTGAACCGTAATATCGCCATCAAATTTCAGGGTTGCCGTTAATAGACTGGTTGCTACCAACAGTTCTCCCAATAATTGCTGTACCGGCTGCGGGTAATCATGATTTTCCAAAATATGCTGGTAAGTTTCACTGGCTAAAACCAGCTCACCACGTACAGAATAATTCTCAAATAAAAAGCGGTGCAATTGGTCTTGTTTAAACATAACTATCTCTCATTCAAGCAGGTTATTCCTGCCCACTTAATTTGGTGTTCTTAAACTTAATCAGCGTGCGTCTTTCTTTTTTATCCGGTCGGCGATCAGGATGAGGCATAGTTAATGCATTCATTTTTCGAGCAATTGCCATTTTTTCCCGGTTAGCAATACTCGCTTCCGTCTCCTGGTAAAGTTGCTGCGCCTCCGGCGCACTACGTCGATGATTGCTCAACGCAAGAACTTCAACTATACGTTCATCATTACCTTGACGCAGTTTAATTTCAGCCCCTAGTTCAACCAATTTACTCGGTTTACTTCTTTGACCATTATAGTGAACTTTACCACCGTCTATCATTTCTCGTGCAATAGCCCGTGTTTTATAAAAACGGGCCGCCCACAGCCATTTATCCAGACGGACAGCTTGATCGGAGTCTGAATTACCCTTCATTTTTCCTCTTACCATCAGCTTTGGCAAATAAAGCAAAGCCTAACATACCATTGTCGATTATCGCCAACGCGTAGGCGGAAAAAGTGTATTAAAACAGTTATCGTAATATTGACTGATTTTGTTTAGACGTTGTTTATTCTGCCGATTTTTCTTAACAACCAGCACAAAGTTAATGATTAAGGTCGTAAAAAGAGTCAAGAATAAAACAGTAGTACCAATACAACGAGCAAGCGTCATGGAATCCAGTTCATTATGCAACACAATCCGGCGAGTTCCATGACTGTCTACAGACAATTCCGTGATAATTCCTGTTGTCTCAAAGGGTGTTTGCAATACCATATCCGATAACCGCTGTAATTCACGCCATTGTTCCAACGCACTATGGTCATAAGAGATGATAGCCGGCGTTATATATTCAACCAGTTGTTTGCCTTCATCACTGATAAGCAGAACACCGCCAGGAGAAGGACTATTAAGCAGCATTGCGACTTTATCTATTTCCCGGTAGATAAATGATGATGTAGTTGCATCAACCAATTTTCCCAAAGCTTCAGCGCCAGCCGGACGCAATAAAACATGAGTACCATCTAATTTGCCACTTTCTGCATTCTTTAACAAAGTTAGCCAATCATTAGCACTACCCAAGTTAACCAAAGCATTTTTTAATCGTAAACAGTCGGTTTCTTTTTCACATAATTCTTTAGTTTTCAATATAATATCAGGGAAATTATCCAATAATATCATGCCAGATTTGAAAGTCTCCTGAACAAGGTCTGGATTTATTACATCGTCATTTTCCTGTAAACGTAATTGCTTATTAACAGTTGCAATCAGTTTAGCGGCATTTTCTATAATTTCTGATTCTGGTATTGGCAGTGGATTAACTCTATTCCAATATATCCCCGAACAATCGAATGGAGAAAAATAGGTGTCTCCTTTACCATTCATATTGTTTGGCGGCATATAACACATACCAACCCCTTTTGCTTTCAGGATATCCCCAACTCGCAATTCCATCCTTTCCATCATACTAGCGTCAGTGACGACTTTTGTGCTGCTGCCACGCAACCAAGCAAAACTGAGTTTCATCGGTACACTAACAGGCTGATAAAAATAGAGTAGTAACATAATCAGCAAACTGCTAACGATCATCATGAGATTTTTCCCATAACGACGGTAAGGGTAATTTTTTTCTTCCTCATGCAAAGAGAGATAATGCCCTTGCCTGACTACCTGGCCGTTAGTGTAAATATCAATATTGGTTTTTTGATCAAGATAGTGAGCAACATAAGGCTCCCAATGAGGAGGATAAATCAAATCAATTCCACCAAGTGAAATATTACTCATTTGCCCTTGTTCAAATTCGCCAAATAATCCCCATCGTTTTGGTATACCGGTAAAACAGTGAATATCCTGGCGCCTGCATATTGAGAGTGGACAAAATAGCGGCAAAAAACTGACAACGACTAAGCTGCCTGCAATCAACATCAGCCACGGCAAAAGCAGTGTTGGTGAAAGTAATGCAAGAAACCAAATGAAAAATCCAAAACACAAAAATCCCCCCTCCCAAATCCCCGATGAGTGATTTAACCGGTACTCTTCCAATGTCTCTTTACGGATATTTTGTAATTTTACGCTGGTTTCACCATTTTTCTGGATCGATGCCTGTTGATGAGATACCTCTGAAATTACCGGAGCAGAAGGAAAATCCTGTTGAAAATCTTTCAGAAAGTGACCATTAATCGAAATAACCAGTGGTATTGTCGCAGTGTGAACAACATCAATAATATTCTGCTGTTTAATAAAAGGCTCAAGGAAAAACGGTAAATGAACTTCTGCCATATCAATATAATAACGCCAGCTATGTAGTTCATCCGAGGCAACAGAAAACCGGGTAATGGAATGACAGATAGTATAAACCATATCATTTTTACCCATCAGAATTGGCCAACTTGTTTTATTAATACGGTCTGTTACAACTGGCGGCAACACTCGACTCAAATAACATTCAATAGCCTGATACTCATCAGTATTAAGTTTACGATAGGTTGGTGCAGCAACAGAAGGCAGATAACAGGCATTATCATGTAGCTTCCATTTGAAAATCAGAAAGGAAGCCATGACAATCAGGCTAATTATCAAGATAGCCAATATAACGACTGTTACGCTCATTTTATCCCCATACCCATGATAATCTTGCTATTGTTGTTTGCAAATTAGCAACTACACGTTAAGTTCTGAATTAGGTTATTTCTATTTGTTTTTTAATTTACTTTACAATGAGTTATATATAATCACACACTAAACTATCTACAGCATAGATCTATTTCCAAAGAGGATAAAGATAACAGTAACAACAATAACCAGCGATAATCACTATCATTTATCAAAATAATCGGCCATATTTAGTCAATTTATGGAGTGTACCTAATTTCATCATAAAATCTAAGGTTAATGAAATAATTTATGACGTAATAATGCACAGACACTCAATTCAACCAATATTCAACCATCAGGGGCAATTATGAATGACCTGAAAAACCCTAAAATCCTAAACATAGAGGACATTGCCCATTCACGTTTATTTCACATTCAGTCAGTTGATCTCGAATTCAGTAACGGTGTAAAACGCGTTTATGAACGGATGCGTCCGGCCAATCGGGAAGCTGTTCTGATAATCCCGGTCATTGGGGATGAATTGTTGCTTATTCGTGAGTATGCAGTCGGCATCGAGCAGTACGAATTAGGCTTTCCTAAAGGTGCGATCGACCCTGGGGAAAGTATCTTCGAAGCCGCTAACCGTGAACTAAAAGAGGAAGTCAACTTTGGTGCCAGAAAAATAGAACAATTAGCCAAACTTACTATGGCTCCGGCCTATTTTTCTCACAAAATGAATATTGTTATTGCTGAAAATCTCTATCCAGAAAGACTGGAAGGGGATGAACCTGAACCACTACCACAAATACGCTGGCCAATAGCCGATATGATGTCATTACTGGATCACGCTGATTTCAACGAAGCGCGTAATGTCTGCGCCCTATTTCTGGCACAAAAATATTTAAAACACCGTTGAAGTTCACAGGCACAACAGCGCTTCCGTTGTGCCTGTGTCTTATCCTCAGAATAATTCTTGGCTTTCACCATTCTCAATTAAAGTTGTGCCAACTTCTTGCACCGCACTCTCTGTAGGTTGAGTTCCGTCAATGAAGTATTCACTACGGGTATCCCCGCCTCCGCCAGCAAGTTTACCTGTCTTACGATCTATCACGACAGAAACAACCCCCGGAGGAGGTGTGACTTCTTTTTCAGGAACCCCCTCCAGTGCGATTTTCATAAAGTCATCCCAAATTGGCTGCGCACTCTTAGCACCCGCTTCACCGCCACCGGCCGCGGTACGACCAAGGCTTCTGCGGTGGTCATCAAAACCAATCCAAACCGTCGTGACAATATCTGGCCCATAACCTGAGAACCAAGCATCTTTTGAACTGTTAGTTGTTCCAGTTTTGCCGCCGATATCACGACGTTTCAGATCGCGTGAGGCGCGCCACCCCGTACCTGACCAACCCGGCTCGCCAAAAATATTGCTATTCAAAGCATCATGGATCAAAAATGCCAACTGAGTACTGATAACATGAGGAGCATATTTTGGCGCATCTTCATGGCTATCAATTACCGGCGCTCTTTCCAACTCAGGTAACGGCAATATCTCTTGTTGTCTGACATGAGATTGAGCAACATTCTCAATCGAGTTTTCAGAAAGTTCGATTGAACGTACCGTATCCCCATAAATTACTGGAATATCACACTGCGGACATGCAATTTTAGGCTTAGCCTCAAATAGAATATCGCCATCGTCGTTTTCAATCTTAGTAATAAAGTAAGGATCAACTAGATAGCCGCCATTGGACATGACCGAATAGCCACGTACCATTTGCATTGGTGTGAATGATGGCGATCCCAAAGCCAGAGATTCTGTACGTACTATATTTTGTGCCGGGAAACCAAACCGTTGGAGGTAATCAGCAGCATAATCGACTCCCATTGCTCGCATTGCCCGAACCATCACGACATTCTTCGATTGCCCTAATCCCTGACGCAAACGGATTGGCCCAACATAAGTCGGTGGTGAGTTTTTCGGACGCCAGTCAGTACCGGCTCCAGCATCCCAACGACTAATGGGTAAGTCATTCAGCAATGAAGCCAATGTCAGCCCTTTATCCATCGCTGCGGTATAGAGAAATGGTTTGATATTGGAACCAATCTGACGTAACGACTGAGTGACACGGTTAAATTTACTCAAGTTGAAATCAAACCCACCGACTAGCGCCTTCACAGCACCATCATTTGGATCAATAGAGACCAAAGCCGCATTAACTTCCGGCACTTGTGCCAACCACCAAATATCCTTTACTTTCCGAACCCAAACCTGTTCACCAACCTGAACTACTTCATTCACACTACGAGGAACCGCCCCCTGTGCACTATCAGATCTGAACTTTCTGGCCCAACGGACACCCGCCATTGGCAATTCCGCACTACTGCCATCAGGCAACATCACTATCGCCTGATCACTACCCGCTCTGGTCACCACAGCCGGCATTAACAACCCATAATTTGCCAAGGTCTTAAGCTTCTTGACAATCTGTTCCCGATCCCAAGCAGGTTCGCCCACTTTCCACAAAATTTCCTGCGCTCCACGGTAGCCATGACGCACATCATAATCAATGAGGTTATTACGAACCGCATCCACGGCAGCCAACTGAAGTTTACGCGTAATCGTGGTGTAAACTTTATAACCGTCGGTGTAAGCATTCTCACCATAACGCTCAATCATCTCCTGACGCACCATCTCGGACAAATAGGGCGCGGAGAAAGCAATCTGGGGCGCATGGTAATTAGCGACCAACTTTTCACTTCTGGCTTGATTATATTGCTGCTGAGTAATATAGCCCTCATTGAGCATACGGCTCAGAACCACATTCCGGCGGTTAATCGCCCGACTGTACGAATAAAGCGGGTTAAATGTAGAAGGCGCCTTTGGCAAACCGGCAATCATGGCTATTTCACTCAATGTCAACTCTTTGACACTCTTACCAAAATAGACTTGAGCCGCCGCCCCGACACCATAAGCCCGGTAACCAAGGTAAATTTTATTGAGATAGAGTTCGAAGATCTCATCCTTATTCAGCAATTGCTCAATCCTGATGGCCAGAAAAACTTCCTTGATTTTACGCATCAACGTCTTCTCAGGAGTGAGAAAGAAATTTCTCGCCAGTTGCTGAGTAATGGTGCTTGCCCCTTGTGATGCATGGCCTGAACTCATTGCGACAGATGCTGCCCGGATGATCCCCACAGGGTCAACCCCATGATGCTCATAAAAACGGCTGTCCTCCGTTGCAATGAACGCCTTCACCATAATGGGTGGAATTTCGGACAGCTCAAGAGGCATACGGCGTTTTTCACCATATTGGGCAATAAGCTCGCCATCCGCACTGAACACCTGCATTGGTGTCTGTAATCGAACATCCTTTAATGTCGCCACATCAGGTAACTGAGGCTCGATATATTTGTACATACCAAAAATCGAGGCCGTTCCCAGAAAAATGCAACTCACGACAAAGACTAAAAAATACTTTACGAACTTCACCTGAAATTTCCCATGCCACGTTAGTCGGGTGGTTTATAAACAATCGGCGCGTAGTATAAAGGTTACACAGCACCTTGAATATGGTCTTTTATTAAAATTACTGATATGGAGATCGATAGATGTATTCACCAAAATGGTATGTCGGATTAGACATCCAAAATGGCGCCCTCCGCGCCGTCGCAGCTATAAAACGCCGAGATGGCTGGCAGCTTCGCCACTGCTGGCAATATCTTTTATCTGATGCGGTTATGCCAGAAGGTCGTTTACAACGGCCAGAAATATTATGTGATATTTTAAATCAATGGCGCCAAGAATTACCTAAAAAAATCAGTTTCAGACTCGCCCTGCCTGTACAACAAACATTGCAGAAGAGTCTGATTTTACCTCCAGATATCAACCTTAAAGAGCCGGAACAAGGCTGGTTTATCAATGCCAGCGCCGAGAAACAATTTCCCTTTAACACCCGAGAACTGGCGCTGGATTACCGTATCATTGAACAAAACGCCTACATCAGCGCCGCCCGCCAGAAAGATCTCAACCTCTGGCTACAATGTCTTGCACAAGCAGGAATATTTCCAGATGCCATTGATATTGCTCCCTGTGCCCTACGCTATATAGCGCAATATGCCGGCGTTCCCGCTGATAGTTGGTTGCTACACAGGCAACAATCCGGCTGGTTATGGGTATCTCCTGCCAATGCCCCCTTCGCTTATGATTTGGTATCAGCAAATACGGCTGCTTCTCCACAACAGATTATCCGTCAATTATCTGCCTCATCTATGGCTGAACAACCGGTTTACTACAGTAGCTACCAACAAGAAGACCTACCTGAAGGAACTTACTCTTGGGATATGTTGACAGCATTTCGTCACTATCAACCACCACTGCCAATTCAACTGATGGAATATGTGATAGCCGGTGGTTTAGCACTCAGACCGGATGATAAGTAACGATGTATCAGGTTAATTTTCTACCTTGGCGCCAAACCCGGCTAAAACATCGTTATCGTTGGTGGGCAATTTTTCTTCTATTGCAACTGATGTTGTGGCTGACAGTGCTCGTCTGGATGTTACTAAAACAACAGGAAACGATTAATCAGCATCAAAGGCAATTACAACAACTCAGCCAGCAACAATTACATTTGCAACAACAGATAACTCAGACAGAGGAAGCGATCAATCTTCACAACAAACTGACCTATAAATTAAAACAGCAACAAACGTGGCTGAAACAGAACCAACAACATTGGCAATTATTTAATGAATTACCTGAATTATTACCGGAAGGAAGTTGGTTAACCGCTTTCGATGATCAGGAAGGTCAATTAAAACTGGTTGCTAATAGTCTGGATTATTCCAGTATGACGTCTCTGCTGGATAATCTTGAAAACAACAGGCAATTGTCTGAAATTCAACTAAAAAAGATGACCACCACCGAACAACAAATCAGACAATTTATTATTGACGCTAACTGGCAGACGGAGATAGCCAATGATAAAAAGTGACTACCTATGGTGGTTTGCCAAACCAACCTGGCTGCTCTTCATCTGGCAGCAAGCTATCATCATGCCATTTCTGATTCTGTTTTATCTTTTCTTCTGGCAAGAAAAAGCTGAACAGAGAAGTAGTCTGACAGAAAAAATAGCAGTTCAACAAATCAATACCAAAGCAACCAATGAACGACTAAATCAGCTACCGCTATTGGAAGATATACAACAACATATCAACCAAATAGAAAATGAACTCAGTAAGCCGCGACAAAATGCGGTAAAAATTACCGCAATAAAACAACTGCAACAGCCATTGATAAATTCTGGCGCACAAGTTCTTGAGTGGCAACGTAAAAAAGAAGGGGAAAAAACGCTCTGGCAAATCACAATTTATTTGAACTACGAACAGATGCTGAATTTTCTTGAAGCGTTACAAACGTTACATCCACCGCTGTTGATTAAACAGCTTTCCATTTCGCCATCAGGTGAATTCCTAAACGTCAAAATCACCCTGTCAGAAACCTCACATGAGGAGTTTTATGACTAAGCAATTTATTCTGTTGATCCTTTTTCTGCCCACTATTGTTGTTGCAGAAATAAGAAATCCTTTTGCTCCCCCTATGATAGAGGCAGAAGAGCAATCGGTTGAGTTATTTGATCAATCAGTCAATGAGACCGAAATTCAGTCCCTCTCAACCGTATTACACTATGCAGACGCAGAAAGAATTGCTCTGAATCTCAAGCAAAATAGACCCGCACTGATAACAAAAGAGGGTAAAGTTGATTTTGATCCTGAAACTAATAGTCTGATTTTACAGGATACCCCCATCGCCATCGCACAGATAAAAAGTTGGCTGAAAGAGATAGATACACCACAACAGCAAGTGCAAATTACGGCACATATCGTGACCAGCAGCAGGGAAGCACTACATGAACTCGGCATTTACTGGGGCATGCCGATAGGGGAGCCGATTAATGCAACAACGGGTATAAACCGCCTCAATATTAACCAAGCAGCCAACGATAACATGCATCGATTTGCGTTCAATATTGCCCGCATTCACACCAGTTTACTGGAAATGGAACTCAGTGCCTTAGAGCAAGAAAACCAACTAGATATTATCGCTAGTCCAAGATTAACCGCCTCACATCAACAGCTAGCCAGCATCAAGCAAGGCTCTGATATTCCCTACGTCAGCCAAGAAAAAGAGAAAAGTACCGTGCAATTTAAAGAAGCCGTACTAGGAATGGAAGTTACCCCCCATATACTGAGAAAAAATAAAATCAGACTCTCTCTGAAAATCAGCCAAAACATGCCAGGGATCTCAATAAGTCAAGGAGGAGGTGAGAATTTAACCATCGACAAACAGGAAATAATAACTCAAGTTACTGTAAAGAATGGTGAGACACTTATTCTCGGTGGAATTTTTCAACAGAAAAAAGGCGAGCAAACCCAAAAGGTACCTTATCTATCAGACATTCCATTGTTCGGTTCACTATTTAACCAAAAGGGCCATAAACACAGCCGACGAGAGTTAGTCATATTTATTACGCCTCAACTGATGGACATTTGATCAAAAATAAAAATATAACCATTATATCAGTGAGTTGGACATAAAAAACTTAACTATTCTGTATGATGATACGCAGATTTTTCCAACTAATCTTGTTTATAGATTTGACGCTGAGTCCGATTTAGCATACAAGAGTTAGCTAATTGAGTGGTCGGGTTTAACATCACAATAATCAGCCAATGAAACCAGAGCTTTCGTTACAAAAAGCTCATCATTGATTTATATAGTTGCAAAACTGGCTGATGTACTGAGATAATTTTGTTATCTGATCTCACATTACCGCTCATGAGGTTTCAGTTTAGGTCCCGCTGCTGATTTGATTAGCGGGGCGGGTTATCATTAACGAATAGTCTTAGTAATACCAAAAACATGGCAGAGAAACGTAATATCTTTCTGGTTGGGCCTATGGGTGCCGGCAAAAGCACTATTGGTCGTCAGTTAGCTCAGCAACTCAATATGGAGTTTTATGACTCTGATCAAGAAATTGAGCGACGTACCGGAGCTGACGTGGGCTGGGTATTCGACGTGGAAGGCGAAGAAGGCTTCCGCGAGCGCGAAGAAAAAGTGATTAACGAACTCACTGAAAAACAAGGCATTGTACTGGCGACTGGCGGAGGTTCTGTGAAATCCAGAGAAACCCGTAATCGTCTGTCTGCCCGTGGTGTCGTGGTCTACTTGGAAACCACCATTGAAAAACAGTTAGCACGCACCCAGCGCGATAAAAAACGCCCCTTACTTCAAGTCGATGCACCAGCACGCGAAGTTTTAGAAAATTTAGCAAGCGAACGTAACCCTCTATATGAGGAAATTGCTGATGTCACTATCCGTACCGATGAACAGAGCGCTAAAGTTGTCGCTAACCAAATCATTGAGTTACTGGAAAAAAACTGATTCAAGCAAGTCTGTACAGCGATAAATAATTAAGGCGAAGGCTGCTTATGGAAAAGATCATTGTCACTTTAGGGGAACGTAGTTACCCAATTACCATTGCAAAAGGGTTATTTGACGATCCTTCTGCTTTTGCACCACTAAAAGCAGGCCAGCAGGTTATGCTGGTAACGAATCAAACCCTAGCTCCGCTGTATTTGGCAAAAGTAAAAGCCGCCTTGCAGCAAGCCGGGATTCGGGTAGATGAAGTGATTCTCCCTGATGGTGAACAGTACAAATCTCTTTCCGTATTAAATGACGTATTTTCTGCTTTGCTGGAAAATAACCACAGCCGGGACACAACACTTATCGCTCTCGGTGGCGGCGTAATCGGTGATTTAACTGGTTTTGCCGCTGCCTGTTATCAACGTGGCGTCCGTTTTATTCAAATGCCTACCACCCTTCTTGCTCAAGTTGATTCCTCTGTCGGAGGAAAAACCGCAGTAAACCATCCTCTCGGCAAGAATATGATAGGCGCATTCTATCAACCCGCCTCTGTAATGGTCGATCTCAACTGCCTGCAAACGCTTCCAGCCCGCGAACTCTCTTCCGGTCTGGCTGAGGTCATTAAGTACGGTATCATTCTCGACAGCGCATTTTTTAGCTGGCTTGAAGATAATATGGGTAAACTCCTGGCTCTCGATACCCAAGCAATGGCTTACTGCATCCGTCGTTGCTGCGAATTGAAAGCTGAAGTTGTCGCAGCAGATGAGAAAGAATTGAGTGGCTTGCGTGCCCTGTTGAACCTTGGTCACACCTTTGGTCACGCCATCGAAACAGAAATGGGATATGGTGTCTGGTTACATGGAGAAGCAGTTGCCGCAGGAATGGTCATGGCAGCAAGAACAGCTCAACTTGCTGATAACTTCTCCGAACAGGATACTCAACGCATTATCCGATTGTTGGAGCGGGCAAATCTGCCTGTACACGGGCCACAAAACATGCCGCCAGAAGCCTATCTCCCACATATGATGCGAGATAAGAAAGTTATAGCAGGTAAATTACGGCTGGTTCTTCCAACAAAAATAGGTAAAGCTGATCTCCACTCAGATATTGAACACAATTGTGTTATTGACGCTATTCGTCAGTGCTTACCATGAAAATGTGTAAATTTTAAGTAAGTTGTATGCTTATGGCATTAAATTAAATGTTTTTTTGCATACATCTGATTGTTGTGTCATAAAATAACAATTCTATCAGACAAATTTCTATCTTAGTTAAGTCAGCCGGCCGGACTGGCTTCAATTGCAATTGGCAGTATTGGCTCTGTTTGGAGGGCTATATGGACGAATTCAAATCAGAAAATGAACAAAGAGCGGCTCAAAGAGTAGACAGTGAGTTTAGGCCAGATACCTCAGATCGCCGTCCTTCACGCTCGCGTCAGCCATTAAACAAACCTAAATTTGCGATTTCACGTCAGCAAATGATGCTCGGCATTGGAATTTTAGTGCTGGTACTACTGATTATTGCTATCAGTTCTGCTTTAAAAGCTCCAACTGAACATGAAAAACAGCAATCGCCAAATGTTGCCGAGAAGAATATTGATTTATCCGGTTCATCGTCCAACAACGATAACAATCAATCCATAACATCAGAGAGTAACACCACAAATACAATTAACAGGCCACAGGAAATCCATGTTCCTCCTGTTAGTGGTGCTGCAACTCAACCTCATCAGCCTCAAAATAACAATGGCGAAACCCAAAATCAGCGCATTGAATTACCAGGAAATATTCCTGATGCACTGACTCAACAACAAAGTAATATAAATCACGCAGTGCAAAATCTGAATCAAGCCCAACAACAGACAGTAACACCGCCGCCAGTGATACAGCAGAAATCGGAAAATATCCGTCCACTGAAATCAGAAACACCGGCTAAATCAAAACCATCGACAAATCATGCTAGCAGTAAAAACCATGAGGTCAGCGGCACCAGTAGTGATTTATCGAAAACCCCGGCAAACCACTACACTTTACAATTAAGTAGTGCCAGCCGCTCAGATACACTGACCGCTTTTGCTAAAAAGTATAATCTTACTCATTACAAAGTTTATGAAACTAAACGTAATGGAAAAGTTTGGTTTGTTTTAATTCATGGTGATTACCGTTCCGTTTCTGAAGCTAAACGGGCTGTTTCATCTCTACCGGCCGAGATTCAGGCGAAAAAACCTTGGGTCAGAACGATGCAGCAAGTGCAACAAGACCTAAGAAAATAAAACAATATTTATTAGGCGCTGATATGCTGTCCTAAACAGAGTACAATCTGCGGCTCTGGAACGATTGAGTACTTATTGACAGCATGAAAAAAAAACGCGCTTTCTTAAAATGGGCCGGTGGAAAATACCCGTTGGTAGATGACATCAAACGTCATCTGCCAGCCGGTAGTTGTCTGATAGAGCCATTTGTTGGCGCAGGTTCTGTCTTTTTGAACACAGACTACGATTCTTATATCCTCGCTGATATCAACAGTGACCTGATTAACCTGTACAACACAGTAAAACTCAGGGCTAATGAGTTTATCGTCCACACACGCCCTCTGTTTACCCAAGAATACAATACAGCCGAACACTTTTATCAGTTACGGGAGCAATTTAACCAAAGCACTGACCCGTTCTATCGCAGCGTGTTATTCCTTTATCTCAATCGCCATTGTTACAACGGCCTCTGTCGTTATAATTCTCATGGTAAATTTAACGTACCTTTTGGCCGTTATAAAAAGCCCTACTTTCCTGAAGAAGAACTACACTGGTTTGCTGAAAAAGCCAAAAATGCGACTTTTATCTGTGAGCACTACCAACACACGTTGAACGAAGCACATAAAGGCTCGGTTATCTATTGCGATCCACCTTATGCGCCTTTGTCAGCAACAGCGAACTTTACGGCGTATCACACTAATAGTTTTAACATTGCAGATCAGGAAAATCTGGCAAATATTGCATTTAAGTTATCATCAGAACGTGCAATTCCTGTTTTAATATCCAACCACGATACGCCAATGACACGAAAATGGTACTATCAAGCTTCACTTCATATTGTCAAAGCACGTCGTACTATCAGCAGGAATATCCTTGCCCGCAGTAAGGTAGACGAACTTTTGGCATTATATCGCTGATTTATCCACTCCCCTTTTGCCTGGCAATTAAGGGATGATAGAAACGATTTGGAGAAGATAATGAAAGATTTTCTGATTGCCCCATCCATTTTATCTGCAAATTTTGCGCGACTGGGTGAAGATACCGCTAAGGTGCTGGCAGCCGGGGCAGATGTTGTTCACTTTGATGTTATGGACAACCATTATGTCCCTAACCTGACTATCGGGCCTATGGTCTGCCAGGCTCTGCGGGATTATGGCATCACTGCGCCAATCGATGTCCATTTGATGGTAAAACCGGTTGACCGCATCATCCCTGATTTTGCCAAAGCAGGGGCGACTTACATTACCTTCCACCCAGAAACCAGTGAGCATATTGACCGCAGTTTACAACTCATCAAAGAACATGGTTGTAAAGCTGGCTTGGTATTCAATCCTGCAACTCCATTGAGTTATCTTGATTATGTCTTGGATAAACTGGATATCATTCTATTGATGTCGGTAAATCCCGGTTTCGGTGGCCAATCTTTCATCCCTGGAACACTAGAGAAATTGCGTCAGGTTCGTAAAATCATTGATGAAAGCGGTTATGATATCCGTCTTGAGGTAGACGGTGGTATTAAAGCTAGCAATATTGCCGCGGCAGCAACCGCGGGGGCAGATATGTTTGTTGCTGGCTCAGCCATTTTCAGTCAACCAGATTACAAAACTGTTATTGATAATATGCGTAGTGAATTGTCAAAGGTATCTCATGGCAAGTAAGGTATTAACAGGTATTCGTGCTATCGCTTTTGATCTGGACGGCACACTGGTAGACAGTGCCGGTGGTTTGGCTGATGCATTGGATCAAGCGCTGCTAGCCAAAGATCTCCCTGCTGCGGGAAAAGAGCGGGTTGCTGCCTGGGTAGGTAATGGCGCAGATATTATGGTGGAACGGGCGTTGACATGGGCCAACGTCAAATTGACCGCTCAACTGCATAAAGAAACCCGTGAGTTGTTTGACCGTTTCTATGAAACAACTGTAACAACAGGCAGTCAGTTATTCCCGGAAGTCAAAGTTACATTGGCTGAACTGGCAAAACACAACTTACCAATGGGTATCATCACCAATAAACCAACACCTTTCATTGCTCCTCTGCTGGCTTCTTTAGGCATCAGTGAATATTTCTCATTAGTGTTAGGTGGTGATGATGTTAAAGAGAAAAAGCCACATCCGGCACCTATTTATTTAACAATGGGCACATTCGGACTGCGTAAGGAAGAACTGCTCTTTGTCGGTGATTCCCGTAATGATATTTTGGCGGCACAAGCGGCTGGCTGCCCTTGTGTTGGTTTAACTTATGGATATAACTACGGTGAATCTATTGCATTAAGCAATCCAGATTGCATACTAACGGATTTTTCGGATCTGCTATCCACAATTGGACTCCCATCTTTGAAACTTCAGGAAGCATAATAAAATGAATGAACCCACTGTATCTGAAACACTAAACTCCCAAAAACCTATTGTATTCAGCGGCGCACAACCTTCCGGTGAATTAACCATCGGTAACTACATGGGAGCGTTACGCCAGTGGGTTAAAATGCAGGATGATTACGACTGCATCTATTGCATTGTTGACCAACATGCAATCACAGTCCGCCAGGACCCAAAAGAGTTGAGAAAACGCACTCTGGATACACTGGCGCTCTACCTAGCTTGTGGCATCGACCCGGAGAAAAGTACTATTTTTGTCCAATCTCATGTCCCACAACACGCCCAATTAAGCTGGGTTCTGAACTGCTATACCTATTTCGGTGAACTCAGCCGTATGACCCAGTTTAAAGACAAATCAGCTCGTCATGCCGAAAATATCAATGCAGGCTTGTTTGACTATCCAGTACTGATGGCTGCGGATATCTTGGTATACCAAACAAACCAAGTTCCAGTAGGTATCGATCAAAAACAGCATCTTGAATTGAGCCGTGATATTGCTCAACGATTTAATGCCATCTACGGCAATATCTTCGCTGTACCAGAACCGTTTATCCCAACCGGTGGCGCCCGTGTTATGGCTCTTCAAGACCCAGAAAAGAAAATGTCCAAGTCAGATGATAATCGCAACAACGTTATCGCTTTGTTAGAAGATCCAAAATCAGCCGCTAAAAAGATAAAACGCGCCGTCACAGATTCAGAAGAGCCTCCCCGTGTTCGCTACGATCTAGAACAAAAGCCGGGGGTTTCCAACTTATTAGATATCCTCGCGGGTGTTACTGGCAAAACCATTCCTGAACTAGAAGCAGAATTTGAAGGCCAAATGTATGGTCATTTAAAAAGTGCTGTTGCTGATGCCGTTTCCGGTATGTTGACTGAGTTACAAGAGCGTTTCCATCATTTCCGTAACGATGAAGTCCTGCTGAATAAAATCATGGCGGAAGGTGCAACGAAGGCAAAAGCCCGCGCCCAGATTACGCTGGATAAAGTATACGAAGCTGTTGGCTTTATTGCCCACCCTTAAATCGATAAAATGTGCACGTTCACTACGTGCACATTTCAAGCCACAGAAAAACCTATTTAAAAAACGAGGAGTGTTTTTGCATCATCAATGGTGAAAAGTCTGATAGTTTAATCTGACAGAAAAGCAATACGATTAAACAGATTAAAAACAGCGTAAAGCAAGCTTAAACTGACCTATTTAAGGTATTCCGATTTTTCATATTCGATTATTTAACTGGTTTATCAAAAAGTTTATTCCGCGGTTGAAAATATTATTAAAACGGTTCATTTTCCATTAATAGTTTTATGACGGGTATATTTTAAACCATTATTAAAGGCCGTTTTTTTACCTTCTAGTTTTAATCGGTATAAGGTTTTGACCGTTGTTTTTACCACTTTTAACACCTACTTTTTATTAGGTTTAATCGGAAGTTTTTTGGCATCTTGATACAGATGTACTATGACGACCACAACCACCCCGCTTTCACGCCTACTACGATGAACATACGGAAAACATCCCAAAATAAGCCTGTTTATTGTACAGAGAGATATCTAATTCAAAAAATAAGTCATTAAAAATCAGTTAACTATAAAAAAATCATTTTTTTTCTCATATTCACTGTAAGAAATTAATGTGTGGTGCGACTAATGGAGTGAAGCAAATGCTCGTTTAAGCGAAGTAGTAATTCACCTTCTACACCAATATAAAAGGAACGTTCTATGACTAAACAAACGACAAAAGCATTACTGGCTCTGGCCTTAGGTAGTGCGCTGATTACGGTAGGCACTTCAGCAATGGCGGATTCCGGCAGCAAAATGGAGAAATGCTATGGCGTTTCTCTGAAAGGGAAAAATGATTGTAAAGCAGGAGCCGGCACCACCTGTGCTGGTACCTCAAAAAAGGATTATCAAGGTAACGCCTGGAAAATGGTACCGGCGGGTTCCTGCGTAAAAATGAAGTCTCCGACCTCTCCGACCGGCTTTGGTCAACTGGACGCATTTAAAGAAGTGTAATTCCAACATCAGGCAGGAGCTATACGATGACAATTTCTTTACTCTCACACAGCGTCTCTCGTGATGCTCCTGATCGCTTCATGCTAAATAGGCTTCCGGCCAGAGCAGGGATTGGATTAAAGCCGGAGCATTTTAGCGCTATTTTGCGCGATAAACCTGACATTGGTTTTTTTGAAATTCACGCGGAAAATTATCTGGTTGCGGGTGGTCCGTTTCATCAGGCACTGACCGCCATTTGCCAGGATTATCCGCTTTCTATTCATGGAGTGGGCCTGTCCATCGGAGGAGAAAATCCTCTGAATCAGACCCATTTACAACGTGTTGCTGCGCTGGTTGAACGCTACCAGCCGGCCGTTTTTTCTGAACACCTTGCCTGGTCGACTCACAACGATCTATTTCTCAATGATCTGCTGCCGCTGCCCTATACCGACGTCACGTTGACCCGGGTCTGCGAACACATCGATCAAGTACAGAATGCGCTGCGTCGCCCCATTTTGCTGGAAAACCCGTCCACCTATGTCGAGTTCAGTACCTCAACCATGAGCGAGACTGACTTTATCTCCGAGGTGATACGCCGCACCGGATGCGGACTACTACTGGACGTGAATAACCTCTATATCAGTGGCGTCAACCATAATCGCTGCCCACGGCAGATGCTATTCGAACTGCCACTTCACTGTGTCGGTGAAATTCATCTGGCGGGCTATACGGAAAGTCGCGATGGAGCAAACGATCTGCTGCTGATTGATTCACACGACAGTCATGTGACCGGGCCTGTCTGGGATCTCTATAACAAGACCCTGCGTGAAACGGGACCGATCGCCACCCTGCTCGAATGGGACAGCAATATTCCACCATTAGATGTGTTGCTGAACGAAGCCGGTCATGCCCAGAGTTACATTACGGAGAGCACGAAAAATGCAACAACAACTGTATAAAGCCCTCCTTGACCCCGACCTCATGGTGCCAGAAGGGCTGACAGCTTGGAACGGTAGCGATCCAGCGGTACGTTTTGCGGTTTATCGTAATAATGTCATAACGTCGCTGATCGACGCACTGGCCGAAAACTGCCCCGTCCTTGTCGACCAGCTCGGAGAAGACTTTTTCCGTGCGATGGCGGCGGAGTTTATACGTCAACAACCGCCTTCTTCTCCTGTTTTGGCAGGCTATGGCACTCAATTGCCGGACTGGATTGCAACGTTTCAACCGTTGGCAGACTGGCCCTGGCTGAGCGATCTCACCCGGCTGGAAATGTTGTTTATTGAATCGCTGCACGCAGCGGACCCTACCGAACAGACAACAGAAGCGGCCCCCGTTGACGATCCCACACAGTTGCGGATGGTGCTCCATCCTTCGGTACGGCTTTTCAGTTCAGATTATGCCGTCTTCAGCCTGTGGGCCTCATACCAACAAAGTGAAAACGAGATGGCGCTGGACCCATTCCAGCCGGAACATATGCTGCTGTGCCGCGTTGACGACGACGTGCGAATAATGTTGCTCAGCCGTGCGGAAATGCAATTTATTGCTATGCTCCAGTCCGGTCAGTGTCTTACTGAAGCCCTGGAGATTGCCGCCAGGGAGGATGCAACTTTTGAGCCTCAGCCGGTTTTACAACGCATGCAGCACTACGAGCTGATCCTTTCTCTATATAGCAACACGGAGCGCTAAGATGGCATTACTCAAAACATTAGTGTTAAAAGGGCAACACATTGCGCAGGAAAGTGTTATCCCCCTTCTGGCACGCATTAGCCTTGCCGCAACATTCTGGCTGTCGGGCCAAAGCAAAGTGGTGGGATTAAACATAGATATTCTGGAAACACGCACACCCTGGCAATTAGGTATCCCGCGCGTTACCGACAGCTCCGTGTCGCTCTTTACCAACGAATACAAGCTTCCTCTGCTACCACCCGATGTTGCTGCCGTCATGGCCGCAACCGCAGAACACTTGTTTCCGCTGCTACTGATTGTCGGATTAGCGACACGCTTCTCCGCATTAGCATTAATGGTGATGACGCTGGTGATTCAAATATTTGTTTATCCAGATGCCTGGCCTGTTCACGCTACCTGGCTGACAGCTCAGTTGTATCTGGTGACGTATGGCGGTGGGAGGTTTTCGCTTGATCGCCTGATTTACCGCCATCGTACCTGATTCCCTTTCCCTACGTTACTTTATTTTGATTCTCGTTTTCGCCACGAGTGAATGCGGAAGTGATAGTGCGCAGGTCGGCAAGCTGTTGTCTGACATTTCGGCACCCTCCGCATATTCGTAAATGCAGCATTAGCTGAACATGTTGGGAAAGCACGATTTTTTCATCCAGCGCCTGAGACATCAGGCGCGTAGCTTGATAACAACTAAGCATATTTACCCTCCTGGGAAAACCAACGTTGTGACAAACATTCGCGTAAACGCATACGCGCACGCCAGAGCATCACATTCAGGTTGCTGACAGAAAGCGCCATTTCCTGACAGATCTCCTGAGTCTCAAGACCAATAAATTCGCGCATCATAAATGCCCGGGCGTTTTGAGTTGGCAACTGTGTCAGACAAAGCTCAAAAACCGTCCAGAATTGTTCCTGCTCGGCCGCCTCATCTGGTAGATGCCAGCGCTGAGGATGCTCGTTTCGCGGCCAGTGACCAGATTCATCAAACAGCGCTTCGAAATTTTGCTCATCAACATCATCAGTCAATTGCACGTTGCTGTGCCGATAACGCATACGCAAGGCGTCCGAGATTTTGTTGCGCAGGATCGTAAACACCCAACTCTTCCAGGCGGCTCGTCCGGCAAAAGAAGCGGCATTCTTCATAGCCCCTTCCAGCGCCTCTTGGACAACATCTTCCGCCTGATGAAAATCATTCAACTGCAAGCTGGCAAACTGCAACATCTGTTTATGCAGCGTAGAAAAAAACTGCGGATCCCGCAGCAGATTACTGATATCGGACATCGTGGTTTCTATCTCAACAGGATTGTTCGGGATAACCGGGTATTACTTTTGGTGGAATCGCTTAAATTCACTCACATGACTTATGGGGCCGTTTGGGGAACGGGGTAATTCTAAATTAAATCTGTTTTTTGTACAGCAGAGAAAAAGCCTTTTCCCCCAGATACTCCTGCTTTTTTATTCAACCTCATTGAATTTGTTTACGCGCAGTATCATAGGCTTTCTCATTCTCGCATTTACCAACAACAATAACTCATATCACGATTTCTTCATCAATCACTTGATAAATCAACTGAAAACCAGATGCGCGTGACTTTATTTTAAAACAACCTGCCAGATTACCGTTTAAACAAGTAGTTTTTGCAAACATAATGGTTCTTCCATTTTCATTAAACTGATACTTAAGTTTTCTCGTTTTTCCCATATTTGATTTATTTTAAGTTTAAAACCAAAAATGATAATAGATATGCTAATAATATTAAAATCAAAACCAATTTATTTAATGGTTTTAATACTGCTAAATGTTTTTATTCTTTTTTCGCTGTAATCTGGTTAACCTAAAAGCCTATCGGCTTTTCTTAACTACTGTTTTATCATTTTCAGATAACGCACTTAAATAAGAGAGCTTTATATAACTATTTGTTTTTAAATGGTATAAAAAAGATAATCCACATGATTTAACCTGATAAATCGGACTTAGAAAAGTCAATAAAAAACACTAAATCGCAAGGTTAATAAAGGAATAAAAATAACGTTAAAAACCAGCAATCTAAAATATGCACGTTCATCACGTGCACATTTTATTATTTTCCGAATAACCTACGGTTAAAATCCTCAATCTTTCCAAACATCACCCGCTTTTGCATAGTCAGGCTCCAACTAGCAGATAAGCCAGCGGCACTCATCAGCCGACGATATTGCTCTTCGTCAAATGGCATATTAAAAGCAATAGCTATCGCTTCCTTAATTAAAACATCACTATTACGGGAAACAAGAACAAGAGGCTCATCTGGGCTGACATTTCCCGCGGAAATAATTCTATAAAGCCAGCCACAACGGCCACTCTCCTGCATAATGGCAGAAAAATTGCTGATACCAGAATGACAGTTAAGTTTGTAACAAGGCGAACGAGGCTGAGTTACCTGAATCATTGCCCCACCCCAACTGAAAATGTCACCAATACAAACATTTTCTTCAGTCAACCCCGTTGTGGAAATATTTTCACCAAACGCTGGAGCAATAAAAAAATCTTCTTGATCAGGAAATTGATGTTTCCAGAAATCATAGTGTTCACGAGGATAATGACAAAGTGCACGATCAGGTCCACCGTGGAAACGGGTTTCAGCCTGCTCATCACCTTCCAATCCTAGAGAAGTCAGACTCAGACTACCATCAACCATTCGTTTATTAATTGCGCTAGCAGAAAGTTTTCCTGATATTTCAATTTTACCTGTATATACCTGCGGACAATACATAATGCACTTTCCTTATTGAAATCAGTCTGACATCACCATCATAAACCAACATTCAACCAATAAAAATGCCGGCAGTCATATCAGCCGGCATAGCAGAAAAGAGAAATTATTCAGCTAGTTATTTCACTTTTTCCTGATAACGTGTTGCTGCTTCATCCCAGTTAACAACGTTCCAGAACGCTTTAATATAGTCAGGACGACGGTTTTGGTACTGTAAGTAATAAGCATGTTCCCAAACATCCAGACCAATAATCGGATAACCAGATGCACCAGAAATAGCTTCGCCCATTAATGGGCTATCCTGGTTAGCAGTCGATACAACCGCCAGCTTGCCATCATCTTTCAGTACTAGCCAAGCCCAGCCAGAACCAAAACGGGTAGCCGCTGCCTGCTCAAATTTCTCTTTAAAAGAATCTATGCTACCGAAATCACGTTCAATAGCTTCTTTCAATGGGCCTTGCAGAGTTGTACCTAATTTCAGACCTTTCCAAAACAAGCTATGGTTAGCGTGTCCACCAGCATTGTTACGTACAAAAGTACGCTTATCAGCAGGTATCTTATCTAATTGCTGAATCAGATCATCAATATCCAGTCCCGCTAGCTCAGGGAAAGCTTCCAAGGCACTATTGGTATTATTGACGTAAGTCTGATGATGCTTGGTATGGTGAATTTCCATCGTCTGCTTATCAAAATGAGGTTCCAGAGCTTCATAAGAATAAGGAAGAGAAGGTAATGAATAGCTCATATCATGTACTCCAGTCATATAAGAATGGTTCAAAGTCCACACCTTGTGAACAACGTGATCATTATAGTTAATTAAATATTATTGGAAATGTTTATCAATACCATATTCTCATTATGGTTTTATAATATGACTGTGTTTCAGCAACTTATCAGTTAATTTATCTATATTTAACATTATTATTGGATTAGGATTTTGAATTACTATTTTTGGTTAGCAATTAAACCTAAAGAAACCCGCTACACTAAATGACAATTACGTGAAAAATATTCTTTTTATTGCGTGATCTTCCGCGCAAAAAAAAAACAAAAATTCTCTTTACACTTTAGTTAACTTTGATTTGACATAATATTAACATTCGTAAGGAGAATATTATATGACCAAAATAATGAAGCACCCTATTCCTGCCTCCATCGCAGAACATGCCCTGATGAATAAACAACAATATCAACAAGATTATCAATTATCGTTGCAAGATCCCGAAAGGTTCTGGGGTGAGAAAGGCAAAATTATTGACTGGATTAAGCCTTACACCAAGGTAAAAAATACCTCTTTTGATCCTGGACATATCAATATCCGCTGGTTTGAAGATGGGACACTAAACTTAAGCGCAAATTGTCTCGATCGTCATCTAAAAGAACGTGGCGATCAAACCGCTATTATCTGGGAAGGTGATGATCCAACAGAATCCAAAGCAATAACCTATCGTGAACTACACCATGATGTATGTCAGTTTGCCAATGTATTAAAAAATCTGGGTATTAAAAAAGGCGATGTTGTTGCTATTTACATGCCGATGGTGCCAGAAGCAGCGGTTGCCATGTTGGCATGTGCCCGCATTGGTGCTATTCACTCTGTTATTTTCGCGGGTTTTTCTCCTGATGCCGTATCCGGGCGCATCATCGATTCAAACACAAAATTGGTCATTACCGCCGATGAAGGATTGAGAGCCGGACGCACCATTCCCCTAAAAAAGAATGTTGATGATGCATTAAATAATGCAGCCGTTGTCAGTGTATCCAATGTGATCGTTTTTAAACGTACTGGAAATATTAGTCACTGGCAATCTGGCCGTGACCTTTGGTGGCATGAATTGGTAGCAGACGCTAGTGCTGATTGCCCAGTCGAAGAGATGAATGCAGAAGACCCGCTATTTATTCTCTATACCTCAGGCTCTACCGGTAAACCTAAAGGTGTATTGCACACCACTGGAGGTTACCTTGTATATGCATCTCTGACATTTAAATATGTATTCGACTATCAGCCGGGGGAAGTCTATTGGTGCACAGCAGATGTGGGATGGGTTACCGGGCATAGCTACCTGCTCTACGGCCCCCTTTCCTGCGGTGCTATCACTCTAATGTTTGAAGGCGTACCAAACTATCCTGCGGTTAACCGTCTGAGTCAGGTTATTGATAAACATCAGGTCAATATCCTGTACACAGCGCCTACAGCGATTCGAGCCCTGATGGCTGAAGGCGACAAAGCTATTGAAGAAACAAAACGTACTTCTCTGCGTATTATGGGATCAGTTGGCGAACCGATTAATCCGGAAGCTTGGGAATGGTATTACCAGAAAATTGGTAACAGCAATTGCCCGATTGTCGATACCTGGTGGCAAACAGAAACTGGTGGCTTCATGATCACACCACTGCCGGGCGCAACCGAACTAAAAGCAGGTTCCGCAACGCTACCTTTCTTCGGTGTTCAGCCCGCGTTGGTTGATAATCTTGGTGAGCTACTAGAAGGTGTTTGTGAAGGAAACCTGGTTATTACTGATTCCTGGCCAGGACAAGCACGCTCACTATTTGGTGATCATGATCGCTTCGAACAAACCTATTTTTCCACCTTTAAGGGGATGTATTTCAGTGGCGATGGAGCACGCCGTGATGAAGATGGCTACTATTGGATAACTGGCCGTGTTGATGACGTGTTGAATATTTCCGGCCACCGTTTAGGTACTGCTGAAATTGAATCTGCTTTGGTCTCTCATCCTAAAATTGCAGAAGCTGCTGTCGTAGGTACCCCGCATAACATTAAAGGGCAAGCAATTTACGCTTATGTCACCTTAAATCACGGTGAAGAACCCTCTCCAGAACTCTATACAGAAGTCCGTAATTGGGTACGTAAAGAAATCGGCCCGATTGCTACACCAGATATCCTACACTGGACAGACTCCTTACCAAAAACCCGCTCAGGAAAAATTATGCGCCGTATTCTGCGCAAAATAGCCTCCGGCGATACCAGCAATCTAGGAGACATTTCAACACTAGCAGATCCAGGCGTAGTAGAAAAATTGTTGGAAGAAAAACAAACAATGAGAATTTCGTAACAGATCATGCCGCCGTAAGGCGGCTGTAATCAAAATATAATAAATATAAGAGGATATATTCCGATGAATGACGATATTTACCAAGGGATCGAAAATAACCCTCGTTTTAAAGAATTGGTTGAAAAGCGAGGACGTTTTGCATGGTTGCTATCAATAATCACATTAATTCTGTATGTCGGTTTTATTTTTCTCATTGCATTTTCACCCGAATGGCTAGGTACTCCCCTTTATAATGATTCCAGTATTACCCGTGGAATACCGGTTGGTATTGGTTTAATTATTATTTCATTCATCTTAACCGGCTTATATGTCATCAGAGCCAATAGCGAGTTTGATCACCTTACCTCACAAATTCTCAGTGAGGTAAAGAAATGAAAAAGTTCCTGCTATTAGCAATAATGCTATTTCCTCATCTCACCTGGGCTAATGCAATCTCTGAAACCGGAGAAAGGCAACCTGTCAACGTTCAAGCTATTATCATGTTTGTCCTGTTTGTTGGTTTTACACTCTATATCACTTACTGGGCCTCAAAAAAAACACGCTCCCGTAGTGATTACTACACGGCGGGTGGACGTATTACAGGTTTTCAAAATGGAATGGCAATTGCGGGAGATTTTATGTCCGCAGCATCATTCCTTGGTATTTCCGCTTTAGTCTATACCTCTGGTTATGATGGACTAATTTACTCTATCGGCTTCCTGATTGGCTGGCCTATTATCCTATTTCTGATTGCCGAAAGATTAAGAAACCTTGGACGCTATACTTTTGCCGATGTCGCTTCTTACCGGTTACAGCAACGTCCAATCCGTACGTTATCTGCAATTGGTTCGCTGTTTGTTGTCGCTCTTTATCTTATCGCTCAAATGGTTGGGGCAGGTAAACTTATCGAATTGCTTTTTGGACTCAATTACCATGTAGCGGTCGTATTGGTTGGCATCCTGATGGTACTTTATGTTCTATTTGGCGGTATGCTAGCAACGACTTGGGTACAAATTATCAAAGCTATCCTATTACTAGCTGGCGCCACCTTTATGGCGCTTATGGTCATGAAAACAGTAAACTTCAATTTCAATACGTTATTCAAAGAAGCTGTTGCTGTTCACTCAAAAGGTGAAGCTATCATGAGTCCAGGAGGGTTGGTATCTGACCCAATATCCGCACTTTCTCTCGGTCTGGCATTGATGTTTGGTACTGCTGGTTTACCTCATATTATTATGCGTTTCTTTACTGTAAGTGATGCGAAAGAAGCACGAAAAAGTGTTTTCTATGCTACTGGCTTTATTGGCTATTTTTACATTCTGACTTTTATTATCGGCTTCGGTGCTATTTTACTGGTTAGTCCAAACCCTTCCTTTAAAGATGCTACCGGCGCGCTCATTGGTGGGACTAACATGGCAGCCGTTCACCTCGCTAATGCAGTTGGAGGCAACTTGTTCCTGGGGTTCATCTCTGCTGTCGCCTTTGCCACAATTCTAGCCGTTGTTGCGGGGCTAACGCTGGCTGGCGCATCAGCGGTATCACATGACCTATATGCAAACGCCATTAAACGCGGTAAAACCAATGAACGAGATGAACTGAGAGTATCAAAAATAACAGTTGTGATACTTGGGTTTATCGCAATCGGATTAGGTATTTTATTTGAAAACCAGAATATAGCCTTCATGGTTGGATTGGCATTTTCTATTGCTGCAAGCTGTAACTTCCCAATTATTCTTTTATCTATGTACTGGCGTAAACTCACTACCCGTGGTGCCTTAGCTGGGGGTTGGCTAGGATTAATTACAGCGGTGGTTTTGATGATTCTCGGTCCAACAATCTGGGTCAGCATTCTCGGTCACGAGAGACCAATCTATCCTTATGAATATCCAGCATTATTTTCAATGATTATCGCTTTTATTGGCTCATGGCTATTTTCTATCACCGATAATTCACAACAAGGTATGCAGGAAAGAGAACAATTTAGAATCCAGTTTATTCGATCACAAACAGGACTCGGTATCGCACAAGGAAAAACACATTAGTTACGTTTTTATGTCCAACCTCTCCTTCGGGAGAGGTATTTTCATTAGAAGTCACCTGAATTCAGAGCTATTTCACAAGTTAACCTCTTGTTTTAATCACAGGTTAATGATTAACTCTTTTATTTCAACTTATTAATTAAACTATTAATCTGTATGCGAAATAAATCTCCGATTATTATTATTTTGATTCTCTCTTTACTACCGATAATTTTCACTAGCGATTTAGCCGGTGAGTATAAGTTAAAAATAATATTACTGAGTTTCTTGCTAGCAAGTGTTAACGCATTCTTTTATTGTTATAAATATCTTAAACCATTGGTTTTACTTATTTCTCTATTGTGGTCGCTTAATATATCCACATCTTTTTTCTTCTTTAATGAACACCAGATAAGCTTTTCTTCAACTATTGCCAATACTTTTATTAATACAAATAGCAACGAAGCTGTAGGTATGTTGTCCTACAATAAATACTATGTGCTTTTCTTTATTTTCATGTTGTTAATATATTTTTTGTCTATTAGATGGCTATCCAAAAATATAGACAAAAAATTACTCAAATCCAGTTTATGGGCTTTTATTTTTGTCTGCCTATTAGTGCCTGTTGACTACTATATCTCAGGAAAGAAATATTCAGATGATATTATTCTATCAGAACACTTTCTAATGGGAACACCATTCTATAACTCATCAGCAATGGTAAAAGCAATATATGAAAATCAACAAATTAAAAATATTTCTTCTGTTAATGTGAATTTTAATTACATAAAAGAAGATAAAGATATTGATATTTACATATTGCTGATAGGAGAATCAGTAAGAAGAGATCATATGTCTCTGTACGGTTATAACAAAACCACAACACCGACATTAGACACAATGCAGAGAAATATGTTGATATTCAATCAAGCTATTTCCCCAGCTCCAGTTACTATATTATCCTTACCTATTTCGCTTTCTAATATTACTCTATATCAGCTCAGAAATAAGGTTCATTATGCCGACAATATTATATCTTTAGCTAAAGATGCAGGTTTTAGGACAACTTGGATAAGTAATCAAGGAAGATCAGGTAAAAGCAATAGCCTGATTACAGTTATTGCTAATATGGCTGAAAGCCAAAAATGGAATGAATATATTGGATACGATGAAGAGTTACTACCCTATCTAGATGATGCACTAAAACAGAAAGGTAAAAAATTTATTATTATGCATATCTACGGCAGTCATGAGCCATCCTGTAACCGATTTCCCGAAAATAAACTGATATCTTTCTCATCGAACGAAGATGATAATTGCTATGACAGCTCAATAATTTATACTGATCATCTAATAGAGAAAATCATTAATAAAATCAAAGATTATAAAGCATCTATTCTCTATTTTTCAGATCATGGATTACAACGCTTAGATAAAAACGGTGACATTCGTTATCACCACGGAGTTAGTCATCCTCGAAAAGAGGCTTATAATATCCCCTTATTTATTTGGTATAACGATAATGTTGATCCAAAATATCGTCATACTGGTGTAATAAATACCCCTTTCTCAACTTCAGATAATTATTACCTTATCAGTGATTGGCTAGGTATTTATCATAAATTTCCAGAATACTGCCGTTCACCATTAAGCAATTGTTTCAAATCACAGAAAGAGCTAATGGTGATCGATGGTAATAAAAACCTGATGAAATATAGCGAACTTTCTGATGAGAAAGATATTAAAGCTTTAGGTAAATGATTTGGATTCCAATATCCAAGTATCATATACAATACATGGCTGACTTGAATGAAAATAGGTTTACGTTTTCTTATGTCCATAAATAATGTATTTATGGTTGATATCATGGCTAAGTTAACCATAAGAATGCACATAGAAGTAGTAACCAAGCAACAATATATACCCGCTTAACTTGAAGATGCAGGATTCAAAACCTGGAAGTCGTCATTAATACGACACGACAGGTTCCCGGCAAGTTCCGGTAATATTTCCGTAAAAAAGCGATGTATTGCCTGCCTGAACAAGGTCGTCGAGGCGAAATAATGGTTATTTCTGACTTGTTCATTCATCACCTTCCATAGCCTTTCTATCGGGTTCAGATTCGGGCTGTATGGCGGTAAGTAATGAAGGTCGATATTCATCACATAAGCCCAGTTTTTCACCAGCTCACTCCGGTGGTAACCGGCTCCGTTTCGGGCTTCAGTTTGCGGTGATTAAGGTAATCGCTGATATGACGATTAACAGTCGTTTCATTAAGACGCAGGGCCTGAGCAACCATTACTGAACTCCAGCCCTCAGAGGCCAGCAGGACCGCTTTGATGCGATCGCACTCTCTCTTATCACGGCAGGTGTGATGGAGGTGTTCAAGTTCGGCTTTTTGTTCATCGGTAATGAAGATTTTCATGACTGATACCATGACCTCATTTGGGGGAAAATCAAGCAGTTTCAATGAGCATGGGTATATAAGCAAACAAAGTGAGATATGCCTTAATACGCAAAAACCCCCAGCTTACGCTGAGGGTTTCCACTGTATTTAAAGCCTGGCAGTGTCCTACTCTCACATGGGGAGACCCCACACTACCATCGGCGCTACGGCGTTTCACTGCTGAGTTCGGCATGGGGTCAGGTGGGACCACCGCGCTATCGCCGCCAGGCATATTCGGTTTCCTTCCGGCCGTTGCGTCTCTGCTGACACCACCACCCGAAGCAATCTCTGAACAAGCTGAAATCTGTCTCTCTTCTGTCTTCCGACTTCTGTTTGCTGTCTTCCGACACCAAAACCCCTTCGGCGTTGTAAGGTTAAGCCGCTCGGTTCATTAGTACTGGTCAGCTCAACGCATCGCTGCGCTTACACACCCAGCCTATCCACGTCTTCGTCTTAAACGTTCCTTCCGTGACTCT
>NZ_RCWE01000035.1 GCF_018448925.1 Photorhabdus akhurstii
TCGAGGTAAAAAATAATGATTCTCAATTAGATAATGCGAATGAGAATAGATTTCATTACCCAAAATAATCACAGATAATAACTCAATCCTAATTCAAGGCAGCGATTATCCTGCTTCATCCTGCAAGATAATCGTAGCAATCGCTTTCTCCGGTAAAAATACATTATTGTGCAACACAGGCATATATCGGCTGGCCCAGGTTTGCCACTCTCTATCAATAGATTGTCGCTCTTGATGCCAAAAGTGATATATCTCCGGCCGATAATCAAAGAGTAATAACCGCAGTCCAAAGATGGCCAATCCGATTAAGCCCGCCGCACAAAAAATTATCCGCCACTGTCGCGACCTGATGTATCCAAACCATAATTTTACAGAAAACATTTGAAATAACCTAAAAATTACACAGATAAAACAATGCGTTATAAAACATCATAAAATACCATTGACTCTACGTCGCTTAACTTTCTCTTTTAAGCATGATTCTCATGACTTTCCAATGAAATTAAATCGGCTCAAAGGCGTTTTAATAGCAACTATACAAAGAACATCATCTTTATTGCATGGGATTATCGACAGCCAGTAAATCGATCAATTGCCCATCTGAATCAGGTTGAACAGTAATATTTTTATATCGCCAATGTCCTGCATACTTATTTGCATCAACATGCACCGTACCGCCAGACCGATTTCCTTTTATAGGAATGTCCAATTCCGCCTCTCTCTCGTTAACACTGCCAGAAACAAACCATCCTGTTTTAATTGGCTGGCCTAAAATATTTTTCACAATAGGATTACTTTGTGCCAGCGATAAAGCTTTCTTATAGGGTTCCGAAGATTTCATTACGCCCATGACAATCGTAAATGCACCGACGATGAAAACCGGAATAAAGCAGATAGTCATCCATTTCCATTTACGCGCCAACCAATTGTGTTTTTCAGGAAGAGAAGGCGTACCCGTCGTTGCTTCGTCACCCAATAATCTCCCCTCTTTTTTTATCGTTACATTTTTTACTTTCATCTTTTTAATACCTTTTCATTCGGGCGACATGCCACGTTATTTTATGTGCGAACTTCTTATTCCATCAGATATAGGGCCGAACCCTATGTGCAGTTTCATACAAATTCATTCAGCCATTACTTATTTTTCCTCGATATCCAATGAAGCGACCGGTTCAACATCAATAAAAGCAAGGGTGATCCCCTCTTCTTCGTCGAAACCTAACGTCACGCCAGCAGGTTTATTGTGATGGGCCAGACGTTCCAGCAGCGCCTGTGATAACACCGGTAATATTTGCTGGTTAAGCAGGCTGTCGATATTGCGCGCTCCACTGTCCGGCAACAGACAAGCATTCACCAAGGTATCGCACAGGCTGCTTTCCACCGTGCAAGTCAGGCCATAATGGCGATGAAGACGTCGAGTAACTTGTTCCAGTTTGATTTCAACAATACGTCTGAGCGCATCTGCCTGTAACGGGCGGTAAATCACGGTCTGAAAGCGAGCCAACAAAGCCGGCTGGAAGTGATCACGCAGCATCGGATGCAATAGTTCATGCAACGCGGCATTCGGGGCGTCAAGTTGTTGCGCCAATAACGCCATCAGTTGATCACTGCCCAGATTAGAGGTCATTAAGATTACGGTATGACGAAAATCGATCTCGCGCCCCTCGCCATCGCGCATAAAGCCACGATCAAATACCTGATAAAACAGGTTAATGACGTCACGATGGGCTTTTTCAACTTCGTCCAATAACACCACACTATATGGGCGTTTACGTACCGCTTCCGTTAAGATCCCCCCCTGACCATATCCGACATAACCTGGCGGTGAGCCTTTAAGTTGAGACACCGTATGCGGTTCCTGATATTCCGATAGATTGATAGTGATCAGTGAACGCGACCCGCCAAACAGGTTATCCGCCAATGCCAGCGCGGTTTCGGTTTTCCCTACCCCACTCGGCCCAACCAACAGGAATACGCCCAATGGCCCCTGTTCCGGCGTCAATCCGGTTTTAGCGGCACGTAAACGCTGGGCGATTTCCCGTAACGCCGCCTCCTGACCAATAACCCGCTCCCCTAAATGTTGCTCCAAATGCAACAAACCGGTCTGTTCGTCTTTCAACAAGCTACTTAATGGAACGCCTGTCCAATCAGCGATTACTGTCGCTACGGAACGCACATCAACATCCGACGATAGTAACGGCTGCCCTTGTTGTAGTGTCGCCAGTTGCTGTCTCAACAGGGCTATATCATGCTGTCGGCTGATGTCCTTCCGGGCATCGAGCAACTGTTGCGTGAGCTGTTTTTCCTGTTGATACTGTTTATCCCGCTGTTGTTGCTGTCGGCACAGTTCATGACGCTGCATTTCAATTTGTGCCAAACGGTCCGAGTGATGGCATTGCCCCAGTGCAATATCTTCCAGTATCGCCTGTTGTTCTATCTCAAGCGCGGTCAATTGGGACAGGAGTCGCGTCAACGCCTCCGGTACCGTATCCAGGCTCCTCCTGACTCGTGCGCTGGCGGTATCCAGCAGGTCTACCGCTTTATCCGGTAGCTGTCGCCCAGTCAGGTAACGGCGAGATAAGGCAACAGCAGCCTTCACCGCATCTTCCTGAATATGTACGCCATGATAACGAGCGTAACGCGCTTTCAGTCCACGCAGCATCAGGCAAGCTGTCTCATCGTCCGGTTCATCGACTTTAATCGTCTGGAAACGTCGCTCCAGTGCGGCATCCCGTTCAAAATACTGTTTGTATTCCGACCAAGTGGTGGCGGCAATCGTGCGTAATTCCCCTCGTGCCAGCGCAGGTTTCAGCAGGTTAGCCGCATCAGCGCCCCCCGCCTGATTACCGGTACCAATCAGCGTGTGCGCTTCATCAATAAATAGCAGAATAGGGGTTGGTGACTGTTGCACCGCTTCAATGACGTTTTTCAGTCGCTGCTCAAATTCGCCTTTTACCCCCGCCCCTGCCTGCAACAAGCCCAGATCCAGCATCCGCACGCTGACGGTTTTTAAGCTATCGGGGACATTGCCCTCAACAATACGCAGGGCCAATCCTTCCACCAGCGCGGTTTTCCCTACTCCCGGTTCCCCCACCAGAATCGGGTTGTTTTTACGCCGACGCGATAGGATGTCGATCATCTGGCGGATTTCACTGTCGCGACCAAATACCGGATCAATGCCACCCTCAGCGGCTCTGGCTGTGATGTCCAGCGTGAATTTGTCCAATACGTTCTGCAAAGCGGATGATAATGGTTGGGAATTTAGCGCATAGTTATCTGTGTCGTTATCCTCAATTTCAGCGATTGATCTATCCGTCGTCAGACATGCCGCAACCTGTATCTCCGGGCGTTCGTCCGATTGTTGATCCAGCAATGGGCGCAAACGTTGTAGTTGCGTCACACTCAGGTTGAGTAACGGCCAGCCATGATGGGTACGCAACCAAGCCGGTTGACCGCGCAGTACCTGCAAAAGATGCACCGAGCGAATCGATTCATTACCCTCTTCCAGCGAAGCCACACACCAGGCAACCTGTAGCAAACTACACAGGTCGCTTGATAATCGCGGGCGTTGATTGATGCTATGCGGCAAACGGTTAATCGTCGTCAGCAACGACTGCCACAGCGCATCCATATCCCACTCATAACGTCGAGCAATCACCGTAATATCGCCTTCGCCGCCTTCAAGCAGCTTGAGCAACCAATGTTCCACCGTGATTTCAGCATGTGCCCGTGTCTGGCAAAATGCAGCGGCAGCTTCTAATGCCTGCGCGCAATAGGGGTTTAAACGGCACAATAGTGCAGTAAATATGGTATCCATATTAAAGTTCCAGTTGTCATTAAGAGGTTAGGCGGCATTCAACAAGCCCCCATTCTCAGGTAAAAATTTATCTATCTGGCGAGGTTCCCCTAGCCAGTTCTACGTTTACAAACACTTCATCCGCTGAATTAAAAGAGTTGCTTAAAGAGTCGCCATACCCACGCATGGCAGCCTGTTAGCGCGTTGGTCTGATTGTGTTCCCAAACATCAGAGTGAATGGTGCTGACGTCTTTATCAGCCCAAGTGATTTTCTGATCGCGAAATTCAATGTGCTCCCAAAGATCGTGTTTCTCTTTGCGGCCGTTGGCAGGCGGCTACGCTCGGCGGCATTAAACTGATTTCAACCCTACGGTTGACAGCACGCCCCGCAGCGGTTGTATTGGCAGCAATCGGCCGCGTTGCGCCTTCACCTTTTACGACCAGACAAGTCGGTGATACGTCACTGGTTTGTAATATCCAATCGCGTACTGCTTTGGCTCGCGCCAGTGATAGCTCGCTGTTTTTTGCGGCATCTCCGGTTGAATCAGTATGGCCCGTTATCATCACCATCCAGCCCGGTTTAGCTTTAATGTCGATCAATGCGTTGACCAGCACTTTGGCCGCGTCTGGCTTAAGACGTGACTGTCCAACGTCAAACAGTGACATGCTGCTCAGGTTCAATGTCTGCGGCAACGGTTTGCCGCTCTTCGGCACAGGAGGCGGAGATACCGGTAACACTGCACGATTGATCACATCCATCAGCGGCGTATAAAGGCGCTCGCCTACATAAAGCCCTAACCCTAAGCGCACTGGTTCGCCATCACGTTGATATTTCTCCAGCAATGTCGCATCAAGCTTGAGTTGATGGTAAGCCTGAACTTTCGCGCTATGATCTTTTACGTCAACGACCTGATAATGCTGTAAATCACTGCGTATCTGGCGCCACAGGCGCAAGTTGTTCCAGGCGCTGGAAACCAATGCCAGACAGACAAATCCGCTCAGCAAGCCGATGCCCCAGATGACCGCTCGTCGATGCGGTGTATGACCAACATAATGTGGCAACAGGCGTAACATGGCATCGGGAAATGGTGGTACGTTCTCCGCCTCAGCCATGCTGTGGCTAATGCGAGGTAAAGTAGTACGGTCGATCAGCCATTTCGTCCACAAGTTGTTTGCTTGCGGCGTTTGCGGCAAAAACGTCAGCGCCATTGCTATCGGGTAACAAGGCCGACTGACCAGCTCCTGTGATCGGCATTCATGCAAGATGTTTTCTACCATCCAGCGTTGCCATGCCGCCGCCGCAATCGTTTGTTGCAAACGTGCGGCGCGTTGCTGTGCATCCCCTTCGGTCAACCAGATATTCATCCCAACAGCGGCATGTTTTTCTCCCCATACCGTCATTGTCGGGCTGTCTGCCTGTAACTCGAACCACGAGCTGATATCGCCATCAAGATAACCGGCGATCAATACCGGTGTATGGCAGGCGGTCAGTTGCGCAACACGGCCAACCTGATAGCGAAATTCTCTGATCTTCGCCGTCATCACCGCGTGATCTCGTTGCTGTTCAGGAAAGAGTGTTAATAGCACGCTGATCTGCCTACCCCAATCCGGTCTGGCGGCAATAATCGCTTCTACCAGTGCGCTCATCTCACTTTGTCTCGGCACACAGATAAAACAGCCCTGTGGCGTACAGCGTACCGGCTCTTCCGCAAATAGCGTCGCCACGTTATCTCCGCAAGTTAGCACCACAGGCTGACGCCACGAAGCCGCAGGCAATGCCGCCAGCAAACGGCAAACACTGTCCTGATGGGAGATTCCAGATGTGGGACGTCCCACCCGCCAGCAGGCAATCGCCGCCGCCATCAAGATCGCGGCCAACCACCATGCAACAGACACATTCCCTAGCGGCAAGAAAAACAGACATAACAGCGCCGCCAGAACACCAGCTAAAAGCCACAGCGCTCGTTTTAGTACGCAACTCAATTTGCTCTCCTTAGCCTTATCCAACAGACAAATATTGTTGAAGGTAGAGACGCAGACCGCACCACACCAAAGTTACTCCGGCTACGGCCAAGCATCCCCAACCCCACGGAGAGCGTGCATGCCAACATCGGTCCTGATGACGGTCTGCATTGGGACGTATCATCTGATAAGGTTGCACCACCATCACACCGGCACGATCAGTCAATACATCCAGTAATAACTGGCGTTCCTGAGAGATCTTTTCCAAGTCGCCGCCCTGAAAGCCCAATGCCAATACGCGCTGGAAACCGGCTAATACCAGCCGCGAAGGCTGTGGTTGATCCAGCACTTGACGTATACGTTCAAACAACCGTTCTCCCGCATGGTTGCTATTGCAAAATCGTGTCTGCAACGGCGTTTTCGACCAGGTTTCATAGCCTTTATCCCGCTCAGGACGTCTGAGTACGGTTTCATCCAGCAACGCACACAAGGCATAAATGATGTGAGCCATGTTCTCTTCGCTGATGCTGCTTGTACTTAATCGCTGCCGTGCCGCGTCTACCAATTCAACCCCTTTTTGATATAACGCCTCTCCGTGCAGCGATTTATTACCGCTTTTTAGCGCAATCACTAACATTCCAATGTCAAGCATCAGGTCATCAATTGAAATTTCTTTGTTCATGTACGTAACACCGCAAACAGTTCTAACTGAACGCCCGATAACGTACCGGGCACATAGAAGGCGCAGCTTCCCGCCTCCAGCATGGCTTTAGCCATTGGATTATTCAGATCGAAAGCAAAATATTGGTTTTCCAACCGCAACGGGATCGCCGCCGGTACATGGCTGAGTGGATGTAAAGGAATGCCGCTCAGTGACAAGTTAATCAGTCGCTCAACATCATCAGGCGCCCCCACTTTGCACAGTTGCGGAAACTGGGTTTGTAGCAGGTGAGCCGGCATTGACGATCGCACAGAGAGATAGAAATCGGCCTCTTCGCACAATCGCCTGTCATGCAGTGATGCTCTCCACTGATTTTCACGCACCACTTCCAGTTCAATGGAAATCACCCTTGATGGCAGGCTCGCCTCAAGTAATGTGCTGATAAGCCGGATCAGCGGCGGGAAAACCTCACTTAGTTGGTTGTGTTGATAATCAGGGATCGCGTCGAGATCACTCTCCAGTGAAAACGTCAGTAATGCGCCAGCTAATTTCACCAGTTCACGGTAGATGATTTCCGGATGCAGTGCAGGCGCGGCTTTAAAATTATTCAACACCGGTTCATAGCTGTTAAGCGCGTTCAACAGCCAGAACAGCGATACATCCGCGACAGCAAAATCCGCCATGCGTTGATGGCTTTCACGGCGCATTCCCATCAGACGGGTACGCTTAGCACGTAGCTGAGTCAACAACAGATCAAGCTGTTCCAGCAACGGAGGATGAGCCGCAAAAGAGAGCAATGGCGGAACAAAACGGTTATCCAGCATCCAACCGTTTTGCCCGTCACGAACCAGACGCGCCAATGGGCATGTCAGATAAGCCTCATTTTGGTCATGCTGAAAGCGTAGGGAAATCGCATGGCGCTCGACCGCAATGGATTCACGCCCATCGCCGTACTTATCCTGTATCTCAACCCACTCCTGCTGATAACGTAGCGGCGGTTGTCCCGGCCCCACACTTTCACTACTCTGGCGGCAATTGCCGCCATTGGCATGCTCCAGCGGTAACGCCAGCAATACCTCAACAGTACGCATATCCTCCGGCGCCGCCTGCTGTAAATCACAGGCCGCGGGCAGATTGTCAGCATAATCAGTATCAATCAGCGTCCCATCCTGTAAACGGGCTTTGAGATGCTGAACTTTCAGGCGGTTTAAGCGCAGTGCTTCCTGATCAAACCGAATATCAAGCACTCCCCAGGGATGAATCAACCCCAGATGGGCAATACAATTGTTAGTCAGCGCCTCCCAACGCGCTTGTTGCTGAAATTGTTGAGGGGCTAAAAAGGCGTCTTCAATCCAGAGAGGACGTAGAATTTTCATCATAACTCCCAATAAAATGATTACGATTTCGCTTTCGGCATCTGAGAAACCAAAGATAAATTGACGTCAATCCCTTCCACCTGAAAGTGCGGCACCGCATACAGCCTGACTCGGAAGAATCCCGGATTGTCATCAATATCCTCAACCACCACATGTGCTTCACGCAGCGGATGAGATGCCTGCATGTCGTCAGTCGGATCATTCATCTCTGTTACCAGTGTGTTGACCCAGTTATTCAGTTCAATTTCGAGCAAACGCCGATCTTTAGTGCTGCCAATGTTCTCCCGCTGGATCAGCTTTAAGTAATGGGCAATGCGTGATAGCAGGAAGATATAGGGCAGACGCGCATTAATGCGACTGTTGGCCGTGGCTTCACCGGTGTCATACACCGCCGGCTTCTGCGTGGAGTGAGCCGAAAAGAAGCAGGCGTAATCGCGATTTTTGTAGTAAGAGAGCGGAATAAAGCCCAAATTGGCAAATTCAAACTCACGGGTTTCCGGGATCAACACTTCTGATGGGATCTTAGCCCGATAACCAGTACCCAGATCATAGAGAGAAATCGGTAAATCGGTGATAGCGCCACCGGCTTGCGGACCGCGGATCTGCACACACCAGCCATTTTTGACAAAACTCCTGACCATATTGACGGCAAAAGCAAAAGCGGCATTGGTCCACAAATACTTATTGCGGTCCGGCCCCTTTGCCTCTTCGGTGTAATTAAACGTTCGCACCGGCACACTCTTCGGGCCATATGGCAGACGTCCCAACACTCTTGGCAGAGTGAGGCCAATATAACGGGCGTCTTCGCTGTCGCGGAAAGCTCTCCACTTGGTGCATTCGGCGCGTTCAAAATAGTGACCGATATCTTTCATCACCGCCACTTCATCCATGCTCTTCTTGCCAAAAAAGGCTGGCGCAGCAGCAGTAATGAATGGCATATGCGCCGCTGCCGCGACTTTGGCAATGTTGCGCAATAAGGCGATATCCTGCGATTCGGCACTAAATTCATAGTCGGCAATCGCTGCGCCAATCGGTTCGCCGCCTGGTGTGTCATATTCCTGAATGTAAGCGTGACGATAGAAACCGCTCTGAACAATTTCCGGGGTATCGTCAAAATCTTGCCGCAAATCATCCTTGGCCACATCCAATACTTCAATTTTGACGTTCTGGCGTAAATCCGTTCGATCCACCAGAAATTTTAGACCTCGCCAGGCAGATTCTACTCGCTGGAATTCCGGTTGATGTATCACCACATCCAGTTGGCGGCCAATTTTGCGATCCAATTTGCCGATCTCAAAATCCAGCAATGCTTTATCCAACTGGGCCACTTTTTGCGCGGAGGCTTGCAGCAGATCGAGAAGAACGCTAACAGCCACGGTCACCCGTTCATCTTCCGTCACGCTCGCCAATGCGTCACTGTTATGAAAGCATGCAATATCACTTAATCGCTCCACCGGACGTAAATTGATCTTCTCAAACAAAGACGAGTAAACCCCACCGGCATGATGGTTTGCCGTCGCCATAGAAGATGTGGCCTGCTCTTGTACAGTCATTCAAATGCCCTTACTTAAATCTCGTGAAAATAATGTGACCATTACCTGTCTTGCGGCGACCTGTCTGGCGGCATTAGCGCTGCCAATTCAGCTCGCAGTTTATCGCTCAACATTTCATCCTGGAGAATACGCTCCAATTCTCGACGAAAGGCGGCATTGTCAAGTAGGTTGGATTTCAGCTCGCGCAACAAATTGCGCATAGAAAGCAACGCTCGCAGTTGTGGAATTTGTCGCGCCACTTGCTCAGGTTCGAAGTCCTTTATTTGCCGAAAAATGAAAGCGATATTTTCTTCTCTCCCATCTCCGGCCAAGGTATTCTCCACTGTCAAATTGACCGCAGGGTTAAACTCAGCTAATACACTGTCAAAATTGTTTTTATTTATAGAAACCTTTTCCCGTTCCGAAAGCGGGCGTTGTTCCTGCCCGTTGCTGTAATCACCCATGACCAGCAATTTCAACGGCAACTCAACCTTTTTCCGTGCTCCACCGGTATGTAGATCCAATTTAATATTAATACGCGACTTAGGAACTTCATTTTGAAAACTTGCAGTCATTGATAACTCCTTACTAGCAAAAATAGAATAAAAACATCATGGTTATGGCATGATATTTTCACGGAATAACACGCTTTATCAGATAGTTACGAATCGATAATTAGACAGACACCCAATATGAGGGAACGAATAATGGCACCTTAACTGACGAACGACTTAACAAAATCAACCAATGCAAACAACCTCAATTTATACTCATTCTAATGAAGGAATTATGTTAGATAACATCCAACAAAGAAAAAATTAAGCTTACATAGATAATAAAAGAGCAAACATCAACAGAAGTTAAACAAGATTTAATTAAATAAAAATAAACAAAATTCAGGAAATTCTTAATGACATTTCATAACCAATTATAATTGTTACTATTTTTTACTTTTAATTTATTACAAATTGTAACAATTTGTAACAAACAGTAATAATATGCAATAAACATCGGATAATTGTTATTTTTGTTTCACGACTTTATTTGATCTTATTTTCTCAAATGAGATTGATTATTAATTACATGATGACTTATATAAAAATCTCCATTAACAAGCGTATTAACACACATGCCATACATGACAAATGATTTACACCATCCCTCTCTTTTCAACAAATTGACACTTTATTACAATAATCAATAAATTAAATAGTTTAATAATATAAGTATTTTGGAGTTAATCATTAGAGATATAACCGATTTCTACGCGTATCAGCATTTCAATAAGTTAGTTATTAGTTCAAATAAAAACTCACTTGATAGTCAACAAGATTAACCATCAATAGAGTAATTAAAAATGCCGAACAACACGCGAAGAAATGCTGTCATTTCAACAGATGTCTATTTGATACAGAACGTTACCCGATATATTCAATATCTTATAACGCTATATCATTTCCAAATTAATATCATTATCATTAAATTCCAGCGTTAGGATTTTATTTCCACCACCTCGATTATTACCAGGGATCTCTAATGCATCATCGTAAGTAAATTCCCTATTTATGGAATATTTAACTGCATTTTCGTTTGGTGGATTCCAATAATCCTGAAATATCCAAATATTAAATCTGAATTCAGATCTCAATCCCCTTTCAGTATAGATATGAATTGCTTTATTAGGTTCATATTTATCACCTATCCAGGGCGCCCATAAATCGCCATGCCATTCAGACATTTTATCCACATGAAAATTTTTCCTGGCAACATATCCATGTTCAATGACAATTTTACAAGGCGTTTTATTATAAATAGATTTAATATTTGTCACTCCCGCGATAATATTCATGGCTGGTTTATTCTGAGCGTTATTTGATTTTCGTTCCATTTTACCCACCTATATCAATTAATAAGTTCAATAATAATTATGATAGGATTTATAATAACTTCATCCTTTCGCACACTATCATCCAGCATTGACCAAAATTATCCTTATAATATTAATTTCCTCCAGTGACATTACACTCCAAACAACATTTAATTATTACTAATCACCTCTGTCTTCTTATATCAATGATTAGCCTTAAATTCAAATATAGCGCAAAATCTCTATTTTACCATTAAGGCTAGATCACATATCTGTCGTTATTTCTCCTTAATTATTACGCTAAGCATTATTCATTAAATTTTTCGTCCCTCTTTTCATCACTTGAGCTAATTTCATTACATATACAGGTAATATCAGGGCGCTAACCATAGTCAGTATGAAAATAGGCCGCACATTCTCAGCAATAATCTCCTTACCGTCTAAGAAAATAGAGGAGAAGAAAAACACCACACCGGCGCCCAAATTGGAAAATGCCATCTGGAGGGCACCAAAGCCCGCACGATTTTCAGGCGTCGAAGCATAAGAAGCCAACACGTTTGCAGCCATCACCTGTACATAAGTCGCGAACATAAAAAGTGAGAAGAAAACGTATCCATCTACTTTTCCCGTCAATCCTAGAAAGATATTAACAATAAATAAAGTCGCCGCGGCAATGGTAATTCTCTGAGGCGGATATCTATCACAAAGTTTCCCGGTTAAATAAGTGCCTAACCAAGAGGCAATACCACCGCAAAAGAATACCAGTGAAACCTGATTTTCCGGGATATAAAACACATTTGTTAATAGCGGAGCAAGTATCGGAATAAGCATGAAAGGACTAAAATTACTGACGCCACTTGCCATCCCGGCCAACGTTATTTTTTTGGTTAGCACAATTTTGTTCTGACTATTTTTTACTTTCTCTGCGCCTGGAATAAAGAAGAGGATCAGAGGCACACTCACTACACATAAAATAACGATGAGTAAAAAAGAGACTTTCCAGTGAAAACTCTCGGCCAAATATAAGCACAATGGTATACCTAAAATGCTAACGAATGAAAAAGATGAAAACGCAATGCCCAACACCCTTCCTCGCATACTTTCCGGGGAGTTATTAAGTAAGATCCCGATGCCGACTCCCAATGTCACACCACCAAACAGACCGGCAATGATACGTAGCAGAATAAGTTGGTAAGGTTCCGAAGCAAAAATCGTCAGGAACGTAATTAAACCGAGAAACAGGGTGTTTAAAATGAGAACCTTTCTTTTATTAAAGCGATCAATAAAGAAAAAGGATGTTAGGCCAGAAAATACCGAGGAGAAGACATAAACACCAGCAACAACCCCCGCCATCGTAACCGGCATGTGAAAATCTTTCGACATATAAACAAAAAGCGGCGTGACCATCATGTACTCTAATGCATTAATAAATTGCACTAATGCTACAATCATCGCAATAACAACTATATTATTAGTTCCAACTACCTGATTATTTCCAATTAACTTCGACATTATGAATCCCAATTCCTGTTGGCTTAAATTTCATCGACATAGTGAGCAATTTACCTCACATGCAGAGCAAAAAAAAGCACCGTTGTATCATCCAGTGAATGCACGGCGTAATCAAGCTTGGAATGAGGCTGATGATGGTAAAGTAACATAGTCAAGCAACAACAATTTCAGCAGTCTAATTCATTGTTAGAAGTAAGTCACAAAGGCACTGCCTTTACCGAATAATCATTAGGATTGATACTCAATCCGTAGGCATTTATCGCTACTGCTATCCCTACCAAGCCCCACAAGAGTGAAGCCCTCCTGCTTATCACAATGGCTCAACTTAAGGATTATTGAGTGGTAATAGGGTGAGCTCAGAACAATTTCAAGGGATATATCAACGATTAGAAATAGATAACAAACTTTCTGGAGAAATTATGGCGAATATACTTAAATATGGCGATACCGTAAAAATATTAAATAGTTTCAGAAACTGGGATGGCGGATATCTTAGTGTATATGGAACGAGTGGTATTCCAGACGGAAAATATACTGTGATAACCACCACTCAAGCCGGAACATTCTGGCGAATTGAATCAGGAACGGGAAAACCTATCGGCAGTGAAGTTATTAACAACGATACTATTTTACTCCACAATCTTTATCAATGTGATGGTGGCTACTTAGGTCATTATTCATCATCAAGTCAACAAGTTCCAGAAGGTGAAATATACCCGATACACACATCAGATAAAAATATCCGCCCAGAAACATTAGAGTGGATTATTTATTCTGATATGCCATCTATTGACGGGAAAATCAAAGAAGATGAAAGCATTACGTTATATAACCGATGGGGAACCCGAGGCTTTCTTGATACTAATGGTTGGGTTGGCGTCCCTGAAACGGTATGTCATGTATATACTTCTGCTAATAACCTCCGTAAGCCCTATACCGGCCTGTGGAAAATGACACAAGTTAAAGATCCTTGCCTCCCGGTTACCAAACCCTCCAATTGCGCCGGAGAATGCGGTACGAGTGATGGCGGTAAATATTGCTGCCAGCTACCTCAAAGTATTCGATTTGGTCTGATAGCGTACACTAATACAACCACCCATCAACAAACCGTAAAAGTCTATATTGACGATCTTCTGGTAGATACATTCACCGGCAAAGGAACCGATACTAAAGCTTATACATCCGGTACAGGAAAAGTCTGTATCGAGATTATCGGGGATGGCAAACCCTGTAAACTCCGTTACTCTTATAATACCCTTGACGGAAAACCGGGAACAGTCACTATTGGCGCCGAAAATGATGCCAATAATAATTACAATGACAGCGTGGTGGTACTGAATTGGCCACTGGCGAATTAGTTTAAAATACTCTATTAATTTCACTACAAGAAATCATTAATACATTAAAGCGGTATTATTTGCCGCTTTTTATATAAAAATATCATCAATTTAATATATTTTTAATGTATTACAATCAAAATAAATCAAAGATAAATACAAAATAGTGTCTTACACATTCATTGCATAATATAACTCTCATCCCTTAGTATATATTTAATTTTTTTGCAAAAAAACAACATCATTAAATCAATAAATAATCTATTAATATATAGCATTGCCACAATCTATCTTTTATATTAATTTTCACAGCGTAAATTTTTCTGTTTCGAAAAATAATTTTAATATCATTATTAATGCATTTTACCTATGAGCAGTAAATTTAACAAATACGCAAAATCAATGACAAATTTAAAAACTATGAAGGATATATATTAATGAACTCAAATGTCTATTTATTCCTTAATGCAGATAACACTAGATATAATGAAACATTAAAAAGCGCAGACATAGCTTACCCTCAACCTATCAGTAACGATTGGCCTGATCTCCCAATCGAATTTCAAAGACATATTGATGATGTGATTAATTTAAATGGTTATTTATATTTTTTTAAAGGCTCGCAATATGTTAAATTCGATATCGCAAAAGCTAAGGTGATTGATGGGCCGAAATTCATTGCAGATGGATGGCCCGGACTGAAAGGAACCGAATTTGAAAATGGGATAGATGCAGCTACAGAATTTACAACAAATATTGTTTGTTTCTTCAAAGACAGTGATTGTATCGATTACGCTGTGAATTCACATACGATTAAACGGAACTCTATTTCAGACAGATGGGGCATTACAGAGAAATACACAGCATTCAGCACCAATCTAGATGCGGCTGTACAGAGAATACATTCTCGCATTGACCTCTTTAAAGGAGGTAATTATATCCGGTTTAATCTGAAATCAAATGCTATTGATTATGGACCTGCCCCTATTTCTAATTATACCGGAGGTCCCTTCAACAAAACCCAAGCAGCAGTATCCGTTGACACCGATTTATTAGGCAGTGACCGAGGAAATAATGGAGGCTGTAGCGGAACATGCGGCACCAATGACACCGGAAAATATTGTTTCCAGCTACCTCAAAGTATTCGATTTGGTCTGATAGCGTACACTAATACAACCACCCATCAACAAACAGTAAAAGTCTATATTGACGATCTTCTGGTAGACACATTAACCGGCAAAGGAACCTATACCAAAGCTTATACATCAGGTACAGGAAAAGTCTGTATCGAAATTATCGGGGATGGCAAACCCTGTAAACTCCGTTACGCCTATAATACTCTTGACGGAAAACCGGGGACAGTCACTATTGGCGCCGAAAATGATTCCAATAATAATTACAATGACAGCGTAGTGGTATTGAATTGGCCACTGGCGAATTAATTTAAAATACTCTATTAATTTCACTACAAGAAATCACTAATACATTAAAGCGGTATTATGCCGCTTTTCATATGAAAACATTATCAATTTAATATATTGTTAATATGTTATTGTTAAAATTAGAAATTAAATATAGATATAAAATAGTGTTTTGAAATTTAATTGCACAATATAAGCCTTACCTCATAGTATATATTTGAATTTTTGCAAAAAAACAACATCATCAAATCAATAAATAACCTATTAATATATAGCATTGCCATAGCCTATCTTTTATACTAATTTTCATAGCGTGAATTTTTCTGTTTTACCAAATAGCCTTAATATCATTATTGCTATATTTTATCTGTAAATAGTAGATTTAAAAAACATTAGAAATCAATGACAAACCTAAAAACCATGAAGGATATATATTAATGAATCCATATGTCTATTTATTCCTTAATGCAGATAATGCCAGATTTAATGACACATTAAATATACCAGATACAAACTACCATCAACCTATCAGTAATGATTGGCCCGATCTTCCTATCGAGTTTCAAAGACATATTGATGATGTGATTAATTTAAATGGTTATTTATATTTTTTTAAAGGATCTCAATATCTTAAATTCAACATAACGACAGCCAAAATCACTGATGGCCCAAAATTTATTGCAGAGGGATGGCCCGGATTGGAAGGAACCGAATTCGAAAATGGGATAGATGCGGCCATAGAATTAACAACAAGTAGCGTTTGTTTCTTTAAAGGCAGTGATTGCATTGATTATGCCGTGAACTCACACACGATTAAGCGAAAATCTATCTCAGACAGATGGGAAATAACAAAGAAATACCCAGCATTTAGTAAAAACCTGGATGCTGCTACATGGAGAAAAATTCATCAAAATAATCCTTTTATTGATTTCCTCAAAGAGGATCAGCATATCGGATTTTATCCACAATCACACACTCTTGCACATGACATTGTTCCTGTTTCTGCTTATACCGGAGGGATCTTCAAAACAGCTCAAGCAGCGGTATTGATTGACATCGATTTATTAGGCAGTGACCGAGGAAATAATGGAGGCTGTAGCGGAACATGTGGTGCCAATGACACCGGTAAACACTGTTTCCAGTTACCTCAAAGTATTCGATTTGGTTTGACAGCCTATTCTAATACCGATATTCATCGGCAAACAGTAAAAGTCTATATTGACAATCTTCTGGTAGATACATTAACCGGAAAAGGAACAGATAACTTGATGGCGACTAAAGCCTATACATCCGGTACAGGCAAAATCTGTATTGAGATTGAAGGCGATGGTAAACCCTGCAAGCTCCGTTATGCCTATAATACCCTTGATGGAAAACCCGGGACAGCCACTATCGGCGCCGAAAACGGCACCAAGAATAATTACAATGATTGCGTTGTGATACTGAATTGGCCGCTAGTGTGAATGACATATGCTCTAGAAATTGCATCACAAATAAAAATAAAATGCCAAATCCCTAAGAAATAATGCTGTTCGGTTAAAACACTTGAACAACTTCACATATTTAAAATAATTCAGAGAATATCCTGTTCTCTGGATTATTTTATCGAATTAACCAAAAAATCTCCCCACGAATGGCTAGGCTCTAAAAACTTTGGCAAGATATTCAATCAATATACCCTATGGATTTCAAGATGCATCGCGACGGCAAGGGAGTGAATCCCCGGGAGCATAGATAACTATGTGACCGGGGTGAGCGAGCGCAGCCAACAAAGAGGCAACTTGAAAGATAACGGGTATAAAATGCATCTAATCTCCCTCCGCCAAGTTCTGTCTAGTTCACTTCGAAATCCTTGCATCATAAAATATTGACTCAAGAGCAGACAAAAATGCTCTAGCAAACTTTTAGTTGTGTTTATTTAGTCTATAACGTGACTTAAGCACCGTGCCCAATATTCATATTTAAGGGTTGAAAATATTCTCAAGCTAATTATTTATTTGTGGCGGTAGGAAATATTGACACGTTAAACATTGGTAATGAGCAATGTAAGACTAAAGCAATTTCATATTGCTATGCTACTGTCAATGATGACAAGAATCACATTGCTTTAGCTAGGTGAGTTTCAACTCATCAAAAAATGACCTTGTAGGAGAGAGACAGTGAATAACCATTATGATGTTTTGATTATTGGCGCTGGTATTGCAGGCATTGGTACAGCATGTCATTTAACAAGGAAATGTCCTGATAAGCAGTTTATGATATTAGAACGTCGCCAAAAAATAGGCGGTACTTGGGATTTATTTCGCTACCCAGGCATTCGCTCAGATACAGATATGATGAGCTATGGCTATACATTCCGCCCTTGGACAGATACCAGTGTTTTTGCCGATGGACCTTCAATTAGAAGTTATATCCATGCAACGGCAAAAGAGTATGACCTTGATAAGAAAATAAAGTTTGGGCTAAAAATTACGCATACTGACTGGTCAAATACGACTCGCCAGTGGACCGTTACCGCGATTGACGAAATCAGTGGGGAAACTCAGCAATTTACCTGTCGCTTTCTCGTCGCGGCAACAGGTTATTACAACTATGATGAACCTCATTTACCTGAATTCCCCGGCATTAAAGATTTTAAAGGCCCGGTAATTCACCCTCAACTCTGGCCTGAGGCATTGAATTACAAAGGAAAGCGAGTTGTTGTCATTGGTAGTGGCGCAACAGCTGTCACTTTACTGCCGGCAATGGCACATGATACTGCCCATATCACGATGCTACAGCGCTCCCCGAGTTATATTCTTTCAATCCCTGGCAGGGACAAAATAGCAGAGTTCTGCAAAGGCATTATTCCACAGCGCTGGATTTACACATTGAGTAGAAAGCGCAATCTCTTTTTCCAGCGCTTAATTTATAAAACGAGTCGACATTTACCTAATTTATTGAAATCACTTTTACTGTCATCTGCTCGCAAACGTGTCGGCCCAGATTTTGACATGAAACATTTGACGCCAAAATACATGCCGTGGGATGAACGGCTCTGTTTTATTCCCAGTAATAACCTATTTAAGGTACTGAAAGAAGGTAAAGCCTCTATCGTTACTGACTATATTGAACGCATAACTGAAAACAGTATCTTATTACAATCAGGTAAGGAATTACCCGCAGATATTATTGTTACAGCGACTGGGCTGAAATTACATTTTATTGGTGGAATTGAACTCTCTATTGATGGGCAAAAACAGCAAGCTCATGATCGCATGCTTTATAAGGGAACGTTGATACAGAATGTCCCTAATTTTGCCTGTCTGTTTGGTTATATCAATAACGCCTGGACGTTGAAAGTTGATCTATCTGCGGATTATATCTGCCGTTTGTTGAACGAGATGGACCGTCGCGGTGCTACCGTTGTGACGCCACATGCTGAGCGGGGTGAGATGCAGGAGGACGAGCATATTTTTGGCGCCTTGCGAGCTGGTTACGTAAAACGTGCAAAGGACTTGCTTCCTCGTCAGGGATATAGCTCAACTTGGCGGGTTCCACATGATTACAAAAAAGATAAACAAGTTTTGGAGCAGCCTGTAGATGATGCCGCGTTGAAATGGATATAACTTCACGAAATTAAAAAATCAGTGGTTATATTAAGATTACCAGCCCGTTATGATAAATAAACGGGCTGGTTGTTGTTATTAATCGGATTGATGCTGATTTAAAGCATGTCGGGCATGAGCGGCTTGAAGATAGTTATGGATCATTTCAATAACTTCTCCATCAGATATTTTTTTACCATTGGCTTTCAGCGTTCCTACAAAACCATAAAAGAGATGGCGTTTTTTCTTCCGTAATTTTCCTCTACCTAATCGTTTTTTAGGCGTCATATCTGGCAGAGTGGCATCATCTGCCAGCTCAAGCGTTAATGTCCTCACTTTGAAGAAGAAGGAATCAAAAGTCGTATAATTGAAATCAATAATATTATGCAGAGGATAAGGCGTCTGAAAATCAGGGCCACTGATTTTTGTTGGCTCCCAAATTATCATGCTGTTTTTGCAGCGTTTATAGATGATAATTGCGAATAACAAACAAGGTAAATTGACTAAAGCAATTAGTGCGGAGACTAAAAAAATTGCCTCTAATATACGCTCTGAATTGATTTCTTTTATAACGAAAGACAAAAAGAACCCACTGCCCACCATAATCATAAAAATAAAAGGCGAAATAAACATAAGATTACGTTTACTGGATACGGTCAAAGTGGTAGTTTCAGATGCTGATACCGCCTGCTCTTCCCAAATTTGTTTCTGCTCTTGATAATACTCGTCAATTTCACCTGACAAGTTTTGTGTTAATTCCACTGAAAGCGCTTTAGCATCAGTAAATAGATCATCAATACTATTGTAATGTCCTGCTTCAACCGGACGCGAAGCATAATCCAGCAATTCCTGTTCTATTGGCAACTCTAATGCTTCAATACGTGATTTAGTTGTTGGATGGGTATCCGTAGGGTGAGTAAGCTCATTTTCCAAGAACTGGCCCGCATCAGGAATGCCATTTTCGCGCAGGTTATCAATAATGACAGGCAATAGATCATCGGCTTTCAATTTACCTGCAAACAACACTGACAATTGCTGGTTAATTGACTCGCTCACCGCAGAAATACGCAATAAAGCGCTAGAAATAGCTTGAGCACTACTCAACCTGGCACCCACAGCATCGGCAGCATATTCACGGATACGGCTCCAATGATTCACCGCAAAATCAAATTGTTGGATGAAGAAGATACCCAAATAAATGGAAGGACTCATCACCAGACGGCTATAGTAATCTTCTCTATCCTTGATGTTACTGATCATCACATCGATGCTGCGGCTCATTCCTGCGTAGATAGGTGAAAAGTGGAGACTGTAGGTAGTATCTTCACCGGTAAAGTGCCCTAATTCATGACCGATCACCGCTGCGGATTCTTCACGGCTTAACAATGCTCCATAGATTAGCGGAAAATATAAGGTACAACCTTCAAGTACCTGCTCATTATTGATGCAAACAGGGTAGGAAGTCACAAAGAAACATTCCGTCAAACCAACAACAATATTGTCTGGCGGCGCTGTACCAACTTGTTCAGCTAACTCATTGATCCATTGCCATAGGCCAGGAGCTTCCTCTGGAGTCACTGCTTTTCCCATCAAATGGGAAGCCGAAGGGGAAAACATAACAAAACAGTGTTTGAGTTTCGCAATACCCTTAATGATGCACCACAGAATTGCCAATGCTATCACGCCCGCAACAGCAACAATTTTTGCACCGCCACCTCTCATTTCAAAATTACCAATAAACCAAAGTATTTCGTAGCTGATCAGGGAAAAAATACCGAGGCCAATTAATGTCATTTGTCCGATAAGAATAAAAGGTAGTAACCGACGACAGCGATCAAATACCCTCAATAATTCATCGCGGGATTTGCGGGCCACATTACCACTGCGTATACATAGCAAAATCGCAAATCCGCCTAACAGCAGTGATAATACGCCGCCGCCAATCGTCCCTAGATCTAAAATTGACTGAAACTCGCTGAATGTGGCTTCTTTGCTATTAATTATTTCATCTGTTCTATTGAGGATTTGATTGACGGTAAAAGAAGTGTCGCCGAATTTCATTGTAATATTGGGATCAGTTTGCAACAACTGTGTCGCTTTGGCATGTAACAATTTAATACTATCGAGGGATTCAGTCAGTTCACTGGTTCGGTAATATTGCCAGCCACCATAACAACTTAATACTAACGGCAAGGCAAGTAACCAAAGAAAAAGTCTATTACGCATTGAATATGTCCTATTTATACTTTTATTGACGTTATATTATTTGGTTTTTTTTAAAACACAAATAAAATTCTTACTTCATGAAAATAGAGTTCATTGTTCTGTTTAAAAAACAGGATTAATAAAGTGAGAGATAAATTGAGTTCTTTCAAATGATATAGAATATGATTCTTAATTCAGAAATGAGATTAGGGCTAAAATCGCAATATCGCACTCTTCAATACCCTAATTCGTCATTCCATTTTAAATGGTCATTCATTTATTCCTGGCATAAAGGTAACCAAGTTTATTTTTTTACTGTTTATACCCGTCATCTTTCAAGTTGCCTCTTTGTTGGCTACACTCACTCACCCCGGTCACATAGTTATCTATGCTCCCGGGGATTCGCTCCCTTGCCGTCGCGATGCATCTTGAAATCCATAGGGTATACTATTCATGAATATCTGAAATGGGGATAATCTACTTACGGCCTATCCCCGATGCCATAAAACTAATGGCTCGTTATTACCCATCTCTTCGACAGCCAAGAGAAAACCAGCCCAGATATCGCACCAAAAATATGGCCTTCCGTTGAAATATCTTCTTGCCACGGTAATAAGCCAAACACAATCCCACCGTAGTACACAAACACCAGAATCGCAAAGAAGAAATCTTTTACTCTTCTCAGAAAAAAGGCGTTAGCCAGCAGCAATCCCCATAGACCAAAAATCCATCCGCTGGCACCTATATGAATAGCCGTGCGCCCAAATAACCAAACTAATGTTCCGCCCGCAAAGATAATAAACAGGCTGGCTATCACATAATAACGTATAGAGTGTGCCATTAGTAACGCACTCAATACTAATAATGCGGGGAGATTGCTGAATAAGTGCCCCCAGTCACCATGCAGGAATGGAGATAGCGGAATACCAATTAACCCTCGGGAGTATCGAGGAATGATGCCTAAATTACTTAGTGCGCCACCGGTTAAAGTATCAAACAATTGTATTATGATCAGTATTACTGCTAATCCTATTAGCATACGAAAGCGTTGTTTTAGCCCTGTTTTCACTGTGTTGTTGCCTTATGATTCATTGGAAATCAAAATGAATTTTGTCTCAATAAAGGTGTTATGAGCAGAGTTGGCACTGCCATATCTTGAAAGTTCGGAATTTAACAGTTTTAATGTAAAAGTTAAACTCTATTTTGACGCAACCAATTCGGTTTGGTGATAAAAAACAATCATAAATAACTTATATGGACACCGACTCTTTTTATTCTCTGCTATTCATGTAGGGGATGAATTTAAAAACGTTTTCACTTTCTCAAGCAACCGCCACACATACTGACAGCCATGATTTCATGTCACCGTTTCATGCAAGGATTGCCACAGACGCTCAATTTTATTCAGCCGGGGAGAATAAACAGATAAAAACAATAGGTTAAATTTAGGATGACGGGCCAGCCAATCACTGATCAGTCGGCTTTTATGGATACTGTAATTATCCAAAATCAATGTAAGAGTTACAGCATGAAAATCATGTTTTTGGTTTTTTCCTAGTATCACTATAGTTTCTGTTGCCCTTTTAAATACCCATCAGCGCTGCCCTTCGCCACACGATACCTATGTATGTCAGTAATAATAGAAGGTGCTGATGGATAATTTTATGTTTAATAAGGTGTCATTCCGCTCTCTATAAATAAGAACAAAAATGCCGATCTTGAATATCGGCATTTTACTGTAAAAGAGAAGATGAATTTAATGCTTTAACGCTTCAATTTTATCCCGGCTCAGTCCGGTACTGGTGACAATAATGTCCAAACTCACGCCATGCCGTAATAAGGCACGAGCCGTTTCCACTTTACCTTTCTCTCGGCCTAGCTCAATACCTTCTTCTCGACCTTCCTCTCGGCCTTCCTCTCGGCCTAGCTCAATACCTTGCTTGATACCTCGCTCAAGCCCTTTTTGTTCAAGCTGTTCTGCAATAGTCATCAACATCGTTTCATGCTCCGGAGATTGTTCAATCAGTTGATGGACAAATTGGGAGAGATCCAGCGTATGTCCATTCAGTAAAAATAAAAACAAAAATGCCGATCTTGAATATCGGCATTTTACTGTAAAAGAGAAGATGAATTTAATGCTTTAACATTTCAATTTTATCCCGGCTCAGTCCGGTACTGGCGACAATAATGTCCAAACTCACGCCATGCCGTAATAAAGCGCGAGCCGTTTCCACTTTACCTTTCTCTCGGCCTAGCTCAATACCTTCTTCTCGACCTTCCTCTCGACCTTCCTCTCGGCCTTCCTCTCGACCTAGCTCAATACCTTGCTTGATACCTCGCTCAAGCCCTTTTTGTTCAAGCTGTTCTGCAATAGTCATCAACATCGTTTCATGCTCCGGAGATTGTTCAATCAGTTGATGGACAAATTGGGAGAGATCCGGCGTATGTCCATTCAGTAAAATATAGCGTAACACCACATTGCGCTGCTCGGTTGTATTATAACCCGCATTCAAGAGTTCCACCAATTGGAGAAGCCATTCCTGCATATCCCGGCAGCGAATATGTTTTTGCACCAGTTCCATCAGGGCAACCCCTTTATGTGTCAGGATTTCTTCATCGCTGAGCACACTGACGTCCACCAACGGAAACGCCTGGTGGTATAAGCGAGCAGCCTGTTCAGGGAGCGTAAAACAATCCAGCCACCGGTTTGAGTAAGGATACGGCCGAACCTCCCCATGATAAAACAGCAGCGGCGCTACCAAAGGGAGTTCAGTATGGCCTTTTTTCAGGTGGGCCGCCATTGCTAACATGGCATAATACATCAGCCGCCAGGCCATCAGCGGGTCAGGAGTGGACTGATGTTCAATCAGACAATAGATATAGCCCTGTCCCCTAGCTGTTTCAACCGAGTAGAGCACATCACTGTGCAGTTGACGTAAATCCCGATCCACAAAACTGCCGGATTCCAGTTTCAATGTGGCTAAATCACACAACGACTGGATCTCTTCGGGCAGATAAAGGGATAAAAATTCCCTGGCCGTTTCGGGCTGCGTTAAAAAATGCTTGAATAACGCGTCATGGTGAGGTCGTTGTTTTTCTTTCTTTACCACAATCTGTTTCTCTGTCTTATTAGTTAGTCATTACCACTCATTGCCAAGGTATAGTATTTCTACCAAGTCATAAAAAACATTGTCTCAGATTTCCTCAGGCAAATCTTTACCGAATGCATTAATAGAAGAACCTAAAGAATCAAATATCAGAAAAGGAAAAATGATAAAATATTATATTTACAATAATTACTTTATGAAAGCCATTAATTTAAATGAGTTTTTAATTTTCATTCGCATAATAATAATCCCTTTATCAAAACATTGATTATTTATATTTTCGTTAATCTTGAATATTCAGATCGAAAAAATTGGACTGAGTTCCATCCAGATGATCTATTGGGTATAAATGTTATTTATATCAAAGTATCAATCTATTAGGGTTGTAACCTTCGCGTCAATAAAAATTAAGTTTTATTTTCCCATCACGATTAAATAATTTAACTTAATAAACAATGTAAATAAATCAGTAAATGCTATTTTTTACAGTTCAAGATAAAAATATCGAAAATTAAGTAAAGGAATTTTTAGTGATATATTCATTGTCAGAAGCAAGAAACAAATCCTCTGCCTTTCTTCAACAACCATTAATATTCATAATTAATCCAAATCAAGCGTTAATCATTTTTTTAGGATTACAAAAAAATTGAGCATTTCGCTGATTTTAATAACCTATTCTGAAATAACCCATAAAATTATGAAACAGAATAATTAAGCCAGGGTAATTTCAGTATCATACTCATTGTTAAAAATAAACCACAAACATTAAGGATAAATTATGGCAGATATACTTAAATATGGCGATACAGTAAGAATATTAAATGGTTACAATAACTGGCAAGGAGGATATCTCAGTACACACGGAAGTAACGACATCCCGGGAGCAAAACATAACGTATTAACTGTAGCTCCTTCCTTTTCTGATCTAGGGGTAATATGGCGAATACAATCAGGAACGGGAAAAGCTATCGGCAGCGAAATAATTAATGATGATATTATTTTGCTTCATAATCTGGCTTTCTGCGATGGTGGTTATTTGGGATATTATGATGGCCCAAATCAACCGGTACCAAGTGGAGAAATACATCCGATAGTCACATCTGATATAAATACATATTCTCCAAAAACATTAGAGTGGATTATTTATTGCGAGACACCTTATTCTATAAAGGGAAATATCATAGAAGGAGCAATTATCAGCCTACATAATCGATGGGGAAATAAAGGTTTCCTTAATAGTTATGGTAATGCCAACAAACCAAACACGTTATATGGTGTATCTCTTTCTGGTAATAGCGCTCGTAAAGTACATAAGGTAGACCAGTGGAAAATGGAAAAAATCAATGACCCTTGTCCGCCTACCAAACCCTCAAATTGTGGTGGAGAATGCGGCACCAATGACACCGGTAAACACTGTTTCCAATTACCTAAAAATATTCAATTTGGCCTGACAGCCTACAATAATACGAACATTCAGCAAACGGTAAAAGTGTATATTAACGACCTTCTGGTAGATACATTAACCGGTAAAGGCACAAATAATCCGATGGCGACCAAAACCTACACATCAGGTACAGGAAAAGTTTGTATTGAAATTGAAGGAAATGACAAACCTAGCAAACTACGTTATTTCGATAACACCCTCGATGGAAAACCGGGAACAGTCATTATCGGTGCTGAAAATGGTACCAATAATAATTACAATGACTGTGTAGTAATATTAAATTGGCCGCTGGTGTAAATTAAAAATACTTTGGTAAACTTCACCACAAGAAAAAACATTTACTAATCAATTAAAGCGGTATTATACCGCTTTTCTTGTACGCCATATTTAACAACGATAATAAGATTATAATTAAAATCACTTTTCTATATTACAACAATTATGGGGCCAGGAAGAAAGCCCCTTGGTATATATCACACAAGATGGTTAAATAATCAGACTCAGTATTCCATATTAGAAATCTTGAAAAAATATCGCTCGATCAAACGGTGTTCGGTAAAGAGAGTTTTGTTGATCTACTGTGGTAGCCTGAGAAGACATACCAGAAATAATCCCTATCTGACCAGACGCAAGATTTCCCGTCATCAGCGTGTTCATATTATATTGGCAAAGCTCTACCTTCCATTTATCTGCCACAGTGTTATACCACTCAATGATTAATGTACCGTTATTTGCTGCAAGCAATCCAATACGCCAACGCGACCAAGAATTCTTCGGCCATTCATAACTCAGTGGAACACCAGAATGAGTATTACCTAGTGTCGGTTGCCCTTTATAAATACCATCTATCTGTTTGCCAACAAAATTAACTGACTGAATCAAATTAGCTTGAAGATTCCAAACCATAACATAAGGCGTTGCAGTATCAATCGAAGTACCTAATGAAATGTTCGATGGCATCCATTGAGGCTTACCTTGATACCCACCAGTCAAGTGAATCGCCATATAGCCGTAACCAATATTTTGATATGTCCCGCTTGCACTCGTTTTCCTGGATAACACACTCACTGAAATGTCAGGATATGGATTACAAAACAGGTCAAGTTCACAATAACAATGTCTGGCATCAACCGGTGTATCTGTTGCAATCCCGAGACAATGACTACCGATATTGCCGAATTTAGACAAAGTTTGTGCCTTGAAAGCTTTCCTTCCCCCAACACTGATGATATCCCAAGCGCTAGTCCCGTAACCTGAGTCCTTAAACAACACGCCAGCTCTCTGTGTTGTCGCATCTATCCATCGACCTTCAGGATATAAATTTGGTTCCCATACCGTTATTGGAACCGCAGTGGAATTAGAGAAACTTTCAATTGAGATTGAACTTTCATGTTGTTCTAATTTCATGACTAAAATATCTCCTATAAAAAATAAAATTACATATTAATCTTGTATTTTATACCTCAGATAAGTTCATCTTTAATTCTTAAATAAAGTAATCCACATAAAATCCAACAATATTAAATCCATTAATGAGTTGTTAATATATAGTCTTGCTTATAACCTATCATCAGGATTAATTTAAATAATATAAATTTCCCTATTCACCAGACAGATGATCAATATGGCAGAGTTAAATCGGTGTATCTTAATGTTATTTTCATCTATTTCTGTTGTAAAAAATAAATTTAAACAACATATTAAATCCCAACCACCAAAAAGGATATATCAATGAATACATCAAGTTATCTTTTCCTTGGCTCAGGAAACATTAGACACAATCAGAAATCGTATGAGGCAGACATCGGTTATCCCCGGCCTATAAATAACGATTGGCCTGATCTTCCTATCGAATTTCAAAGACATATTGATGATGTGATTAATTTAAATGGTTTTTTGTATTTTTTTAAAGGCTCACAATATCTTAAATTTGATATCGCCAAAGCAAAAGTGATTGACGGACCGAAACCCATTATAGAAGGATGGCCTGGATTAGCAGGAACGGAATTTGAAAACGGGATCGACGCCGCCACAGAATGGTCCTATGCAGCAAAAACGGGTATGACAGATATCATCTGTTTCTTTAAAGGCAGTGATTGTATTGATTATACGGTGAGTTCACATACTATTAGTAAAAAAACTATCGCAGATAGATGGGGGATAACAGAACAATACTCAGAATTTAGTGAAAATCTGGATGCAGCTATTTTATGGATAAATATTGGTAGCCCTTTTCTGTTCCTTTTCAAAGATAATTCAAACATCAGAATTAATCTGAAATCGAATACCATTGATGGTCAAGCACCCATTGGCGCTAATTGGCGTGGAGTGACTTTCAAAAGAGTTCAAGCTGCGACGTCAATTGATATGGATTTATTAGGCAGCGAGATGTGCAATGATAGTAATACAAATACCTATTTCTTTCTTAACTCAGAAAATATCAAATATAATGATCCATTAAATAATATCGATACCGGTTATCCTCAACCCATTCGTAACAATTGGCCTAATCTGCCTATTGAATTTCAAAGGCATATTGATGATGTGATTAATTTAAATGGTTGTTTGTATTTCTTTAAAGGCTCGCAATATCTTAAATTTGATATTGCAAAAGCACAAGTGATTGATGGCCCCAAATCCATTATTGAGGGGTGGCCGGGATTAGCAGGAACGGAATTTGAAAACGGGATCGACGCCGCCACAGAGTGGATAGATGCAAAAGAAGATATCGTTTGTTTCTTCAAAGGCAAAGAGTGTATTAATTACACCGTTAGCTCACATGCCATTGACAAGAAAACTATCGCAGAAAGATGGAGAATTACCGAGGAATACGCGAAATTTAGCGCAAATTTAGATGCCGCTATTCTATGGCGTAACTCCGGTTATTTTATCTATCTTTTCAAAGGCAATGAATATCTCCGTTTACATATGATGTTGAATAGTCTGTATGGTGAACCCGAACTTATTCAAACTAAATGGAAAGGCGTTACTTTCAATAAAATTCAAGCGGCAGTATCAGTTGATCCAGATGTATTAGGCAGTGATATCAATATAAAATGCGGCGGAACATGTGGGATTAATAATACCGGTAAACACTGTTTCCAATTACCTCAGAGTATCCGATTTGGCCTGACAGCCTACGTAAATAGTGACGCTCATCAACAAACAATCAATGTCTATATCGACAACCGATTAGTCGATACTTTAACTGGTAAGGGGATAAGTCACATAACGGATGTTAGGACCTACACATCAGGTACCGGCAAAGTCTGCGTCGAGATTATAGCAGATGGTAAACCCAGCAAACTCCGTTATGCCTATAACACTCTCGAAGCAAAACCGGGATCAGCCATTATCGGCGCTAACAATGGTTCCAATGACAATTATGATGATAGTGTGGTAGTGTTGAATTGGCCATTATCATGAGACAAAAATATATCGCTGTGATATCTGAAAATAGAAAATCGAGTAAACACATCAGAATAACATTCAGATTAACCATTATTAAGGATGTAAAAAATGAATTCAAAAACCTATTTCTTTCTTAACTCAGAAAACATTAGATATAACGACTCAGAAGATAAAGCAGATACCGATTACCCTCAATTCATCAGTCATGATTGGCCTGGTCTCCCTATCGAGTTTCAAAAAGATATTGACGATGTAATTAATTTAAGCGGCTCATTATATTTTTTTAAAGGATCACAATACCTTAAATTCGATATAGCCAAAGCCCTGGTGATTGATGGGCCAAAACCCATTATTGACGGCTGGCCGGGGTTGAAAGGTACTGGATTTGAAAATGGTATAGACGCAGCCACAGAGTGGATGGATACAAAACAAGATGTTGTCTGTTTCTTCAAAGGCAGAGATTGCATCGATTACACTGTCAGTTCACACACGATTAATAAGAAAACCATTTCAGAACGATGGGGCGCCACCGGGAAATATGCAGGATTCAGTGAAGACCTCGATGCTGTTATTTTATGGAAGAATATTACCGGTTCTATTATTTACTTTTTCAAAGATAGTTATTACATCCAATACAATACAAAATCTCATGTTATCGATGGTGAACCCTCCTTTATTCAAGCTTACTGGAACGGAATCACTTTCAAAAAGGTTCAAGCCGCCGTATCGGTTGATATCGATTCATTAGGTAGTGAGTATAAAAACTGTGGCGGAATATGCGGCAGCAATAACACCGGTAAACACTGTTTCCAGTTACCTCACAATATCAAGCTTAGCCTGTCAGCCTATGGTAATACTACCCACCAGCAAACGATAAAAGTGTATATTGACGATCAGTTAGTCGATACATTAATCAGCCAAGGAGTCAATAGTGTGTTGGGCTTTAAAAATTACTCATCAAGCACCGGCAAAGTCTGCATTGAAATTATAGGCGACAGTAAACCCTGTAAACTCCGTTACGCCTATAATACCCTTGACGAAAAACCGGGAACAGCCATTATCGGCGCCAGCAATGGGGGCAATAATAATTACGATGACAGCATAGTCGTGTTAATTTGGTCACAGACCTGAATCAAAAAGCCACAAATACACTACGCTGGCAACATCAGTCGAGATGACATTTATCAATAAATTAAAGCGGTATTATGCCGCTTTTACTGATATGACACACGGTTACAAATAGAAAAAACATGACTTACCCTTTCAAGTAACATGATAATAGTCGAAACTCGGTTATCCGCCAAATAGCCTCCTATCCGATAAAAATTAATTTTTTGATCTTTTCTTTTCCTATCTCCCGTTGCTATGAATATTCAACAGTGCAGGAATTCGACCCTATTTCACGTCCACAAGGGAGCAGATAAAAGGCGAGATAACCTGTTCATGACAATAACCTAGCCCTGAAATGACACCGGAAGTTATGCAGTAATAGCATCATCGGAAGTAAAGGCATTTCAGGGTAAGCATCAGTTGTTTGAAGAGCAATAGCATATTTTCCGAGGAAATGATGGGTAATATACTTAAATATGGCGATACCGTGACAATATTAAACAGCTACAAGAACTGGAGCGGAGGGTATCTCAGTGTATTTGGCAACGGCAATAAACCCGGAACCAAATATGGCGTAGTAACCGTAGATGCTTCCTTAGCTATTTATGGCGGCGCCTGGAGAATTGAGTCAGCAACAGGAAAATCTGTCGGTAGTGAAATAATCAATAATGATATTATTTTACTTCACAACCTATATTACTGTGATGGCGGCTATTTACAATATTATGATGTAGTGGATCAAAATGAACAATTAACCGAAATACATCAAGTCTATACCTCAGATACCCGCAAAAGAGCGACATTAGAATGGATTATTTATTGTGAAACCACCCCACCAAATGAAAATATCAGAGAAGGCGATAGTATCTCTCTCTATAACCGATGGGGAGATAAAGGTTTTCTTGATACCCATAATCATGCCAGCGATACAGGTTCGTTATATCAAGTCTTTATGTCCAATAATGCTGCCCGTAAAAGCCATAGCGGCTTATGGAAAATGGCAAAGGTGAATGATCCTTGCCCTCCCCCTGATGTGTTGACCAATATCATGCCATTGTGGCGTAAGATGCGGTAACAACAGCTCGCTTTATCGCTCAAACGAAGCTGGCAAGAACAAACGAAATAAGTTTTTGTGCGTTTTAGCCAGCAAAAGACCAAAAATGCCCGATAAATGTAAGTTTTATTATTTTCAGATTGAAACTATTTACGTGGTTTATTTGCCGCTACGATTAAATTAATTTTTTATTCCTACATTAATAAAAATTGAGCTTAACATAATAAGCTTCCACGCTATAAAGTCATGCCTCCATCAATTAACAACTCTTACCAAATAGTGAAAATGATTATAAATACCTAAGATAAATCATGAACTAGCTCATTATCATAAATTATTTTTCATTTTTATAACACTTTTGCTATCAGCACCTTGGATGAAGTTTCTCATACTGGTCGTTTTGTTTGTCTCTGTATCACCTCAATTGAACCAGCAATAAACAAACAGAAATAAAAGGAATGTTTATGAATTGTCACACCAAGAAAGCTAGCTCGATTTTCGTAACTAACCTTCCAAGATGTTCTAATTCTAAACCATGTAATGGTGACTGTTATGCAAAATAAAATATCATTTTTATCAGGTACATCCGAACAGCCCCTGCTTGACGCCGGTTATCAAAACGTATTTGATATCGCATCAATCAGCCGGGCTACTTTCGTTCAATCCGTTCCCACCCTGCCCGTTAAAGAGGCTCATACCGTCTATCGTCAGGCGCGGCAACGTGCGGAAAATCTGAAATCCCTCTACCGAGCCTGGCAATTGCGTCAGGAGCCGGTTATTAAAGGGCTGGCTAAACTTAACCTACAATCCAACGTTTCTGTGCTTCAAGATGCTTTGGTAGAGAATATTGGCGGTGATGGGGATTTCAGCGATTTAATGAACCGTGCCAGTCAATATGCTGACGCTGCCTCTATTCAATCCCTATTTTCACCGGGCCGTTATGCTTCCGCACTCTACAGAGTTGCTAAAGATCTGCATAAATCAGATTCCAGTTTGCATATTGATAATCGCCGCGCTGATCTGAAGGATCTGATATTAAGCGAAACGACGATGAATAAAGAGGTCACTTCCCTTGATATCTTGTTGGATGTGCTACAAAAAGGCGGTAAAGATATTACTGAGCTGTCCGGCGCATTCTTCCCAATGACGTTACCTTATGACGATCATCTGTCGCAAATCGATTCCGCTTTATCGGCACAAGCCAGAACGCTGAACGGTGTGTGGAATACTTTGACAGATACCACGGCACAAGCGGTTTCAGAACAAACCAGTAATACGAATACACGCAAACTGTTCGCTGCCCAAGATGGTAATCAAGATACATTTTTTTCCGGAAACACTTTTTATTTCAAAGCGGTGGGATTCAGCGGGCAACCTATGGTTTACCTGTCACAGTACACCAGCGGGAACGGCATTGTCGGCGCACAATTGATTGCAGGTAATCCAGACCAAGCCGCCGCCGCAATAGTCGCACCGTTGAAACTCACTTGGTCAATGGCAAAACAGTGTTACTACCTCGGCGCTCCCGATGGTACAACGATGGGAGACGGTAATGTTCTGACCGGCTGTTTCTTAAGAGGCAACAGCCCAACTAACCCGGATAAAGACGGTATTTTTGCTCAGGTAGCCAACAAATCAGGCAGTACTCAGCCTTTGCCAAGCTTCCATCTGCCGGTCACACTGGAACACAGCGAGAATAAAGATCAGTACTATCTGAAAACAGAGCAGGGTTATATCACGGTAGATAGTTCCGGACAGTCAAATTGGAAAAACGCGCTGGTTATCAATGGGACAAAAGACAAGGGGCTGTTATTAACCTTTTGCAGCGATAGCTCAGGCACTCCGACAAACCCTGATGATGTGATTCCTCCCGCTATCAATGATATTCCATCGCCGCCAGCCCGCGAAACACTGTCACTGACGCCGGTCAGTTATCAATTGATGACCAATCCGGCACCGACAGAAGATGATATTACCAACCATTATGGTTTTAACGGCGCTAGCTTACGGGCTTCTCCATTGTCAACCAGCGAGTTGACCAGCAAACTGAATTCTATCGATACTTTCTGTGAGAAGACCCGGTTAAGCTTCAATCAGTTAATGGATTTGACCGCTCAGCAATCTTACAGTCAAAGCAGCATTGATGCGAAAGCAGCCAGCCGCTATGTTCGTTTTGGGGAAACCACCCCAACCCGCGTCAATGTCTACGGTGCCGCTTATCTGAACAGCACACTGGCAGACGCGGCTGATGGTCAATATCTGTGGATTCAGACTGATGGCAAGAGCCTAAATTTCACTGACGATACGGTAGTCGCCTTAGCCGGTCGCGCTGAAAAGCTGGTACGTTTATCATCCCAGACCGGGCTATCATTTGAAGAATTGGACTGGCTGATTGCCAATGCCAGTCGTAGTGTGCCGGACCACCACGACAAAATTGTGCTGGATAAGCCGGTCCTTGAAGCACTGGCAGAGTATGTCAGCCTAAAACAGCGCTATGGGCTTGATGCCAATACCTTTGCGACCTTCATTAGTGCAGTAAATCCTTATACGCCAGATCAGACACCCAGTTTCTATGAAACCGCTTTCCGCTCTGCCGACGGTAATCATGTCATTGCGCTAGGTACAGAGGTGAAATATGCAGAAAATGAGCAGGATGAGTTAGCCGCCATATGCTGCAAAGCATTGGGTGTCACCAGTGATGAACTGTTCCGTATTGGTCGCTATTGCTTCGGTAATGCAGGCAGTTTTACCTTGGATGAATATACCGCCAGTCAGTTGTATCGCTTCGGCGCCATTCCCCGTTTGTTTGGGCTGACATTTGCCCAAGCCGAAATTTTATGGCGTCTGATGGAAGGCGGAAAAGATATCTTATTGCAACAGTTAGGTCAGGCAAAATCCCTGCAACCACTGGCTATTTTACGCCGTACCGAGCAGGTGCTGGATTGGATGTCGTCCGTAAATCTAAGTCTGACTTATCTGCAAGGGATGGTAAGTACGCAATGGAGCGGTACCGCCACCGCTGAGATGTTCAATTTCTTGGAAAACGTTTGTGACAGCGTGAATAGTCAAGCTGCCACTAAAGAAACAATGGATTCGGCGTTACAGCAGAAAGTGCTGCGGGCGCTAAGCGCCGGTTTCGGCATTAAGAGCAATGTGATGGGTATCGTCACCTTCTGGCTGGAGAAAATCACAATCGGTAGTGATAATCCTTTTACATTGGCAAACTACTGGCATGATATTCAAACCCTGTTTAGCCATGACAATGCCACGTTAGAGTCCTTACAAACCGACACTTCTCTGGTAATTGCTACTCAGCAACTTAGCCAGCTAGTGTTAATTGTGAAATGGCTGAGCCTGACCGAGCAGGATCTGCAATTACTGACAACCTATCCCGAACGTTTAATCAACGGCATCACGAATGTTCCTGTACCCAATCCGGAGCTATTACTCACGCTATCACGTTTTAAGCAGTGGCAAACTCAAGTCACCGTTTCCCGTGATGAAGCGATGCGCTGTTTCGATCAATTAAATGCCAATGATATGACGACTGAAAATGCAGCTTCACTGATCGCCACATTGCATGAGATGGATAAAGGTACGGTAGCGCAAGTTAATACCTTGCTATTAGGTGAAAATAACTGGCCGAAAAGTTTTACCTCTCTCTGGCAACTTCTGACCTGGTTACGCGTCGGGCAAAGCCTGAATGTCGGTAGTACCACTCTGGGCAATCTGTTGTCCATGATGCAAGCAGACCCTGCTGCCGAGAGTAGCGCTTTATTGGCATCAGTAGCCCAAAACTTAAGTGCCGCAATCAGCAATCGTCAGTAACCGGATAAGAAGGAATTGATTATGTCTGAATCTTTATTTACACAAACGTTGAAAGAAGCGCGCCGTGATGCATTGGTTGCTCATTATATTGCTACTCAGGTGCCCGCAGATTTAAAAGAGAGTATCCAGACCGCGGATGATCTGTACGAATATCTGTTGCTGGATACCAAAATTAGCGATCTGGTTACTACTTCACCGCTGTCCGAAGCGATTGGCAGTCTGCAATTGTTTATTCATCGTGCGATAGAGGGCTATGACGGCACGCTGGCAGACTCAGCAAAACCCTATTTTGCCGATGAACAGTTTTTATATAACTGGGATAGTTTTAACCACCGTTATAGCACTTGGGCTGGCAAGGAACGGTTGAAATTCTATGCCGGGGATTATATTGATCCAACATTGCGATTGAATAAGACCGAGATATTTACCGCATTTGAACAAGGTATTTCTCAAGGGAAATTAAAAAGTGAATTAGTCGAATCTAAATTACGTGATTATCTAATTAGTTATGACACTTTAGCCACCCTTGATTATATTACTGCCTGCCAAGGCAAAGATAATAAAACCATCTTCTTTATTGGCCGTACACAGAATGCACCCTATGCATTTTATTGGCGAAAATTAACTTTAGTCACTGATGGCGGTAAGTTGAAACCAGATCAATGGTCAGAGTGGCGAGCAATTAATGCCGGGATTAGTGAGGCATATTCAGGGCATGTCGAGCCTTTCTGGGAAAATAACAAGCTGCACATCCGTTGGTTTACTATCTCGAAAGAAGATAAAATAGATTTTGTTTATAAAAACATCTGGGTGATGAGTAGCGATTATAGCTGGGCATCAAAGAAAAAAATCTTGGAACTTTCTTTTACTGACTACAATAGAGTTGGAGCAACAGGATCATCAAGCCCGACTGAAGTAGCTTCACAATATGGTTCTGATGCTCAGATGAATATTTCTGATGATGGGACTGTACTTATTTTTCAGAATGCCGGCGGAGCTACTCCCAGTACTGGAGTGACGTTATGTTATGACTCTGGCAACGTGATTAAGAACCTATCTAGTACAGGAAGTGCAAATTTATCGTCAAAGGATTATGCCACAACTAAATTACGCATGTGTCATGGACAAAGTTACAATGATAATAACTACTGCAATTTTACACTCTCTATTAATACAATAGAATTCACCTCCTACGGCACATTCTCATCAGATGGAAAACAATTTACACCACCTTCTGGTTCTGCCATTGATTTACACCTCCCTAATTATGTAGATCTCAACGCGCTATTAGATATTAGCCTCGATTCACTACTTAATTATGACGTTCAGGGGCAGTTTGGCGGATCTAATCCGGTTGATAATTTCAGTGGTCCCTATGGTATTTATCTATGGGAAATCTTCTTCCATATTCCGTTCCTTGTTACGGTCCGTATGCAAACCGAACAACGTTACGAAGACGCGGACACTTGGTACAAATATATTTTCCGCAGCGCCGGTTATCGCGATGCTAATGGCCAGCTCATTATGGATGGCAGTAAACCACGTTATTGGAATGTGATGCCATTGCAACTGGATACCGCATGGGATACCACACAGCCCGCCACCACTGATCCAGATGTGATCGCTATGGCGGACCCGATGCATTACAAGCTGGCGATATTCCTGCATACCCTTGATCTATTGATTGCCCGAGGCGACAGCGCTTACCGTCAACTTGAACGCGATACTCTAGTCGAAGCCAAAATGTACTACATTCAGGCACAACAGCTACTGGGACCGCGCCCTGATATCCATACCACCAATACTTGGCCAAATCCCACCTTGAGTAAAGAAGCTGGCGCTATTGCCACACCGACATTCCTCAGTTCACCGGAGGTGATGACGTTCGCTGCCTGGCTAAGCGCAGGCGATACCGCAAATATTGGCGACGGTGATTTCTTGCCACCGTACAACGATGTACTACTCGGTTACTGGGATAAACTTGAGTTACGCCTATACAACCTGCGCCACAATCTGAGTCTGGATGGTCAACCGCTAAATCTGCCACTGTATGCCACGCCGGTAGACCCGAAAACCCTGCAACGCCAGCAAGCCGGAGGGGACGGTACAGGCAGTAGTCCGGCTGGTGGTCAAGGCAGTGTTCAGGGCTGGCGCTATCCGTTATTGGTAGAACGCGCCCGCTCTGCCGTGAGTTTGTTGACTCAGTTCGGCAACAGCTTACAAACAACGTTAGAACATCAGGATAATGAAAAAATGACGCTACTGTTGCAGACTCAACAGCAAGCCATCCTGAAACAACAGCACGATATACAACAAAATAATCTAAAAGGATTACAACACAGCCTGACCGCATTACAGGCTAGCCGTGATGGCGCCACATTGCGGCAAAAACATTACAGCGACCTGATTAACGGTGGTCTATCTGCGGCAGAAATCGCCGGTCTGACACTACGCAGCACCGCCATGATTACCAATGGCGTTGCAACGGGATTGCTGATTGCCGGCGGAATCGCCAACGCGGTACCTAACGTCTTCGGGCTGGCTAACGGTGGATCGGAATGGGGAGCGCCATTAATTGGCTCCGGGCAAGCAACCCAAGTTGGCGCCGGCATCCAGGATCAGAGCGCGGGCATTTCAGAAGTGACAGCAGGCTATCAGCGTCGTCAGGAAGAATGGGCATTGCAACGGGATATTGCTGATAACGAAATAACCCAACTGGATGCCCAGATACAAAGCCTGCAAGAGCAAATCACGATGGCACAAAAACAGATCACGCTCTCTGAAACCGAACAAGCGAATGCCCAAGCGATTTATGACCTGCAAACCACTCGTTTTACCGGGCAGGCACTGTATAACTGGATGGCCGGTCGTCTCTCCGCGCTCTATTACCAAATGTATGATTCCACTCTGCCAATCTGTCTCCAGGCAAAAGCCGCATTAGTACAGGAATTAGGCGAGAAAGAGAGCGACAGTCTTTTCCAGGTTCCGGTGTGGAATGATCTGTGGCAAGGGCTGTTAGCAGGAGAAGGTTTAAGTTCAGAGCTACAGAAACTGGATGCCATCTGGCTTGCACGTGGTGGTATTGGGCTAGAAGCCATCCGCACCGTGTCGCTGGATACCCTGTTTGGCACAGGGACGTTAAGTGAAAATATCAATAAAGTGCTTAACGGGGAAACGGTATCTCCATCCGGTGGCGTCACTCTGGCGCTGACAGGGGATATCTTCCAAGCAACACTGGATTTGAGTCAGCTAGGTTTGGATAACTCTTACAACTTGGGTAACGAGAAGAAACGTCGTATTAAACGTATCGCCGTCACCCTGCCAACACTTCTGGGGCCATATCAAGATCTTGAAGCCACACTGGTAATGGGTGCGGAAATCGCCGCCTTATCACACGGTGTGAATGACGGAGGCCGGTTTGTTACCGACTTTAACGACAGCCGTTTTCTGCCTTTTGAAGGTCGAGATGCAACAACCGGCACACTGGAGCTCAATATTTTCCATGCGGGTAAAGAGGGAACGCAACACGAGTTGGTCGCGAATCTGAGTGACATCATTGTGCATCTGAATTACATCATTCGAGACGCGTAAATTTCTTTTCTTTGTCGATTACAGGTCCCTATCAGGGGCCTGTTATTAAGGAGTACTTTATGCAGGATTCACCAGAAGTATCGATTACAACGCTGTCACTTCCCAAAGGTGGCGGTGCTATCAATGGCATGGGAGAAGCACTGAATGCTGCCGGCCCTGATGGAATGGCCTCCCTATCTCTGCCATTACCCCTTTCGACCGGCAGAGGGACGGCTCCTGGATTATCGCTGATTTACAGCAACAGTGCAGGTAATGGGCCTTTCGGCATCGGCTGGCAATGCGGTGTTATGTCCATTAGCCGACGCACCCAACATGGCATTCCACAATACGGTAATGACGACACGTTCCTATCCCCACAAGGCGAGGTCATGAATATCGCCCTGAATGACCAAGGGCAACCTGATATCCGTCAAGACGTTAAAACGCTGCAAGGCGTTACCTTGCCAATTTCCTATACCGTGACCCGCTATCAAGCCCGCCAGATCCTGGATTTCAGTAAAATCGAATACTGGCAACCTGCCTCCGGTCAAGAAGGACGCGCTTTCTGGCTGATATCGTCACCGGACGGCCAACTACACATCTTAGGGAAAACCGCGCAGGCTTGTCTGGCAAATCCGCAAAATGACCAACAAATCGCCCAGTGGTTGCTGGAAGAAACTGTGACGCCAGCCGGTGAACATGTCAGCTATCAATATCGAGCCGAAGATGAAGCCCATTGTGACGACAATGAAAAAACCGCTCATCCCAATGTTACCGCACAGCGCTATCTGGTACAGGTGAACTACGGCAACATCAAACCACAAGCCAGCCTGTTCGTACTGGATAACGCACCTCCCGCACCGGAAGAGTGGCTGTTTCATCTGGTCTTTGACCACGGTGAGCGCGATACCTCACTTCATACCGTGCCAACATGGGATGCAGGTACAGCGCAATGGTCTGTACGCCCGGATATCTTCTCTCGCTATGAATATGGTTTTGAAGTGCGTACTCGCCGCTTATGTCAACAAGTGCTGATGTTTCACCGCACCGCGCTCATGGCCGGAGAAGCCAGTACCAATGACGCCCCGGAACTGGTTGGACGCTTAATACTGGAATATGACAAAAACGCCAGCGTCACCACGTTGATTACCATCCGTCAATTAAGCCATGAATCGGACGGCAGCCCAGTCACCCAGCCACCACTAGAACTAGCCTGGCAACGGTTTGATCTGGAGAAAATGCCGACATGGCAACGCTTTGACGCACTAGATAATTTTAACTCGCAGCAACGTTATCAACTGGTTGATCTGCGGGGAGAAGGGTTGCCAGGTATGCTGTATCAAGATCGAGGCGCTTGGTGGTATAAAGCTCCGCAACGTCAGGAAGACGGAGACAGCAATGCCGTCACTTACGACAAAATCGCCCCACTGCCTACCCTACCCAATTTGCAGGATAATGCCTCATTGATGGATATCAACGGAGACGGCCAACTGGATTGGGTTGTTACCGCCTCCGGTATTCGCGGATACCATAGTCAGCAACCCGATGGAAAGTGGACGCACTTTACGCCAATCAATGCCTTGCCCGTGGAATATTTTCATCCAAGCATCCAGTTCGCTGACCTTACCGGGGCAGGCTTATCTGATTTAGTGTTGATCGGGCCGAAAAGCGTGCGTCTATATGCCAACCAGCGAAACGGCTGGCGTAAAGGAGAAGATGTCCCCCAATCCACAGGTATCACCCTGCCTGTCACAGGGACCGATGCCCGCAAACTGGTGGCTTTCAGTGATATGCTCGGTTCCGGTCAACAACATCTGGTGGAAATCAAGGCTAATCGCGTCACCTGTTGGCCGAATCTAGGGCATGGCCGTTTCGGTCAACCACTAACTCTGTCAGGATTTAGCCAGCCCGAAAATAGCTTCAATCCCGAACGGCTGTTTCTGGCGGATATCGACGGCTCCGGCACCACCGACCTTATCTATGCGCAATCCGGCTCTTTGCTCATTTATCTCAACCAAAGTGGTAATCAGTTTGATGCCCCGTTGACATTAGCGTTGCCAGAAGGCGTACAATTTGACAACACTTGCCAACTTCAAGTCGCCGATATTCAGGGATTAGGGATAGCCAGCTTGATTCTGACTGTGCCACATATCGCGCCACATCACTGGCGTTGTGACCTGTCACTGACCAAACCCTGGTTGTTGAATGTAATGAACAATAACCGGGGCGCACATCACACGCTACATTATCGTAGTTCCGCGCAATTCTGGTTGGATGAAAAATTACAGCTCACCAAAGCAGGCAAATCTCCGGCTTGTTATCTGCCGTTTCCAATGCATTTGCTATGGTATACCGAAATTCAGGATGAAATCAGCGGCAACCGGCTCACCAGTGAAGTCAACTACAGCCACGGCGTCTGGGATGGTAAAGAGCGGGAATTCAGAGGATTTGGCTGCATCAAACAGACAGATACCACAACGTTTTCTCACGGCACCGCCCCCGAACAGGCGGCACCGTCGCTGAGTATTAGCTGGTTTGCCACCGGCATGGATGAAGTAGACAGCCAATTAGCTACGGAATATTGGCAGGCAGACACGCAAGCTTATAGCGGATTTGAAACCCGTTATACCGTCTGGGATCACACCAACCAGACAGACCAAGCATTTACCCCCAATGAGACACAACGTAACTGGCTGACGCGAGCGCTTAAAGGCCAACTGCTACGCACTGAGCTCTACGGTCTGGACGGAACAGATAAGCAAACAGTGCCTTATACCGTCAGTGAATCGCGCTATCAGGTACGCTCTATTCCCGTAAATAAAGAAACTGAATTATCTGCCTGGGTGACTGCTATTGAAAATCGCAGCTACCACTATGAACGTATCATCACTGACCCACAGTTCAGCCAGAGTATCAAGTTGCAACACGATATCTTTGGTCAATCACTGCAAAGTGTCGATATTGCCTGGCCGCGCCGCGAAAAACCAGCAGTGAATCCCTACCCGCCTACCCTGCCGGAAACGCTATTTGACAGCAGCTATGATGATCAACAACAACTATTACGTCTGGTGAGACAAAAAAATAGCTGGCATCACCTGACTGATGGGGAAAACTGGCGATTAGGTTTACCGAATGCACAACGCCGTGATGTTTATACTTATGACCGGAGCAAAATTCCAACCGAAGGGATTTCCCTTGAAATCTTGCTGAAAGATGATGGCCTGCTAGCAGATGAAAAAGCGGCCGTTTATCTGGGACAACAACAGACGTTTTACACCGCCGGTCAAGCGGAAGTCACTCTAGAAAAACCCACGTTACAAGCACTGGTCGCGTTCCAAGAAACCGCCATGATGGACGATACCTCATTACAGGCGTATGAAGGCGTGATTGAAGAGCAAGAGTTGAATACCGCGCTGACACAGGCCGGTTATCAGCAAGTCGCGCGGTTGTTTAATACCAGATCAGAAAGCCCGGTATGGGCGGCACGGCAAGGTTATACCGATTACGGTGACGCCGCACAGTTCTGGCGGCCTCAGGCTCAGCGTAACTCGTTGCTGACAGGGAAAACCACACTGACCTGGGATACCCATCATTGTGTAATAATACAGACTCAAGATGCCGCTGGATTAACGACGCAAGCCCATTACGATTATCGTTTCCTTACACCGGTACAACTGACAGATATTAATGATAATCAACATATTGTGACTCTGGACGCGCTAGGTCGCGTAACCACCAGCCGGTTCTGGGGCACAGAGGCAGGACAAGCCGCAGGCTATTCCAACCAGCCCTTCACACCACCGGACTCCGTAGATAAAGCGCTGGCATTAACCGGCGCACTCCCTGTTGCCCAATGTTTAGTCTATGCCGTTGATAGCTGGATGCCGTCGTTATCTTTGTCTCAGCTTTCTCAGTCACAAGAAGAGGCAGAAGCGCTATGGGCGCAACTGCGTGCCGCTCATATGATTACCGAAGATGGGAAAGTGTGTGCGTTAAGCGGGAAACGAGGAACAAGCCATCAGAACCTGACGATTCAACTTATTTCGCTATTGGCAAGTATTCCCCGTTTACCGCCACATGTACTGGGGATCACCACTGATCGCTATGATAGCGATCCGCAACAGCAGCACCAACAGACGGTGAGCTTTAGTGACGGTTTTGGCCGGTTACTCCAGAGTTCAGCTCGTCATGAGTCAGGTGATGCCTGGCAACGTAAAGAGGATGGCGGGCTGGTCGTGGATGCAAATGGCGTTCTGGTCAGTGCCCCTACAGACACCCGATGGGCCGTTTCCGGTCGCACAGAATATGACGACAAAGGCCAACCTGTGCGTACTTATCAACCCTATTTTCTAAATGACTGGCGTTACGTTAGTGATGACAGCGCACGAGATGACCTGTTTGCCGATACCCACCTTTATGATCCATTGGGACGGGAATACAAAGTCATCACTGCTAAGAAATATTTGCGAGAAAAGCTGTACACCCCGTGGTTTATTGTCAGTGAGGATGAAAACGATACAGCATCAAGAACCCCATAGTTTTACATATTTTTATCTGTTGCCCCGCTCGCGGTACATCGCGGGGCAGTATCCAATCAACCATGAAAATTCAGCATTTCCGCTAAGTTCCACCGTTTTCTTTAATAATGCAGGTCGCCTTTCAAGGAAACCTGCATATTGACAGAATTAAAGATTAAATATCAACATCAATGTTCTTTCTTGGTAAAAGCCGAAACAGGAGCAGGTGTCGGGACAGAGCTATCGCAATTATAATGCTCTCCTGTCAATCCTATTTTTTTGCAAGCCGTAGACAAAAGATCATTAGGTGTTGCCCACTCATCTTTCCAGTTATTACCGTCATAACGTTCATTCTTAAATAGATCCCACATTATAAGGCCCGTTTTACCATATTTGATCGTACCATCTAATATGCTATTGAGAGCTGTCTTCGTGAGCGGTAAATTACCGGTTGCGGGTTTACCCACTTCAAACCCAACTGTAATAGGCGGCAAAACCAATAATTTTTGCGGTTGAACTGATGCCTGAGCATAATTACGCGCTCCTTTCAATTTGACATGAAAGGTGACTACTTCATTGCCGGATTTAAGCCAGTTAATATATTGACCATAATAATACTTAACCTGTCCAGGAAGATCACAAGGAATATATGTTTCACCTCCCCCAATAAATCCACAATCTTTTTCACTTAAATCATAGGTCATCACACCAATATAACTGAGTCGGTTGATCAAATCGGGATAACTCAGCGCAGTATTATAAATCAAACCATAGAGGTTTCCTCCCCACCAGGCACCACCATAAATATCACTATTTCTCGCATTAGTTCCCCAGTTAGCGGACATATTCGGGATACCTCCCGTTGCAGGACCTGCGGTACTTAGCTTAAGTGATGGTTTAACGGCATTAATTGAAGTGTAAAAAGATTTTAAAATAGCGGCGAATTTATCCACGGTTACAGGCATTGCACGGGGAATTTTTTCTGCGCCAGGGACAATCTTCATTGACGCATCATAAACATAACCGCCGAGTCCCTTGGCTATTAAAGTTGATGTAATAAGAGTTTCGCTGTTATTAGGGGGAACATTGATTGAGTCAGGGGTTAATTTCCAACTTTTTGCATTAATATCAGCGTGCCAGAATTCCTCATAATCAACATCAATTCCCTCGACTTTCAAGTCAGCCGCCAAATTGACAATATTTCTATATGCCTTATCTGCTTCTTTGCCCGTAATAGTACTGTCAAATCGAGGAATTTTGGTCAGGGGATTAGGGAAGATATCATAAACCGCACCGGGTTCATTACCACAAGCATCTTTTTTGCCGGCGGTTACATCATAAATTTTCGGATAACAACTAAAATTCCATCCACCTACAGCGATATAAGTACTCACTCCATGAGATTTTAAATCAGCGATAACACCTTTCAATGCCACAAAATCGGCCCTGGCATTTTCAGCTTCTTGGGTGCTAACACTTTGACCAGAAATACAGGTATAACCAAACAATCCTGAACATTTCAGGCTATTTTTTTCATAGTTAACAAAACCAGGCTGGACAAAAGATAATACCAACGTATTAAAGTTACTCTTATTCTTAGAAATATCTCTACTTAATTTTTTAAAGTTATCAAGGCTGGCATAATATTCTTGAGTATCAACCTGCGCAGCAGGCCCACTCAGATAATATGCAGATATTTTAGGATTGGCGGCAATAACATTTCCTGATATGAAAGCATACAATACAGAAATTGCTAATAAATATCGGTTTAATTTGTATTTAGACATATATCTATCTCCACTTGGTTAACATTACTTTTCCGATTACAGCCAATGAGTTATCATGACACTTCATTGCCTTTTCATCATGAACGGTATAAGTTTTTCCCTAATAGAGCGTTAATATGCTCAGCCTGTTATTATAGACTGTGATGTAGTTACTAAACTGTTATATTGGCATTAATTATTTCAATGCACCAATTTCATAATAGTATAGTTTTCACCATTGTCCACAAAAGAGATAGAAATTAGTTGTAATAATATTTCTCTCTAATCTATCTAAATAAAAAACAATATTATTATATGATAATTCCACTAGATTATATTTATGTTAATTAAATAAGGTTTCATAATAGTACTACACCTATTTTTTCTTCCTGGCTTTTGCTGTAATGAAAACGATGCCAAAAAAGCATCAACATAATTAAGCAACCGCCAAATAAATTGACAACAATGATTTCGCGTTATTGTCTCATGGAGCGATTATCATAACCGTTCTATTTTATTTAGCCACGGTGAATAGACGGATAAAAACAACAGAGTAAATTTGGGATGTCGTGCCAGCCACTCCTTTACCTTCTGACTTTTATGAATACCGTAGTTATCTAAGAGTAATGTAAGGGTTTCCGCATGGGGATATTGATGATTCAGTTCATCTAACATTTTGATAAATAAATCAGAGTTCTTTTTTATTCCTTTAACATAGGTGACTTGCTCTGTTTGGGCATTTTCTGGCATTCATTTTGAGGTATGGATGCTATGATTGACATCACTCAGTCCGTTTTGGGGTTTTGGATTTTTCGCAATTGATCAGATCGCAAAAATCGGACTGAGTTCCCTTCCAGTGATCTACTATTTTGAAAATTTATTTATCTGATAATAACCGGAGGATAATCGCCATTTATCGCCGCCGGTTTATGCCGTCAAATAAGCGATTATTCTGTCATCCAGTTGTCATTATTTCTCTTTCTCACCGACTCAGGCCGGTTATTTCCCCTATTCTCCTCAAAAATGGTTTTCGGCAGGGTAAATCCTCTCAGTTTCAATAATACCAGCGGCCCTTTCCCGACTTCGGTACGTAATACCCAGGTCAGCGGCAACCCC
>NZ_RCWE01000036.1 GCF_018448925.1 Photorhabdus akhurstii
TGATTAAAGACCTGACTACCGACCCGAAAACCCATCAAGTCGATGTCGTCACCAATACTCTGGCCCATGCAATTCTGGGGGCAGTGGCCGCCGAAGTCAGTGGTAACAATGCGCTGGCGGGCGCGGCAGGAGCGGCGGGCGGTGAACTGGCCGCGCGAGAACTGATGAAGCATATTCACGGCGAAAATGCTAAAGTCAGCGACTTAAGTGAAGAGGAAAAACAGACCATCAGCACCCTCTCCACCCTGGCGGCAGGGCTGGCAGGCGGCATTGCCGGTGACTCCACCGGGAGCGCCGTCACCGGTGCCCAGGCCGGGAAGAATGCGGTGGAGAATAACTCACTGGCAGGTGACAAAGCCCGTCAATCCGTCAAAGAAAGCAAGGAATGGTGGCAAGCGCAGATCAGAGAAAAATTGGGTGAAGGCACCACATCACAGATGATCAATGGTGCACTGAATGCGGTTGGTGATACCGGTGATTTTGTGATGGCTGGCGGGGACTATGCGCTTGATGGCGCTATGGCACTTGCCAGTTGTGCAACAGGTAGCAACTATTGTCAGACGGCCTTAAATGATGTTGAGGGCAAAAATCAGGCTGTCGCCGGAAGTGTGAAGTCGTTAATGAATGGTGAGAGCTGGCAGGCCATCAAGGAAACGGCTAAAAAAGCAAGTGAGGGTGACCAGAGAGCGTTAGAAGCGATGGGCAGCATTCTTGTCAGTGTCATGACGAAGAAATCGCCTACGCTGGATAAAGTCCCGGTCGTTGTCAGCAAAACTGAAAACTCGCTTCCTCAATGGGCTGCTGGAGAAGGGAAATTCAGCTCGAAAGAAACGGGTACGGTGACAAATGTTGAGCATCCGACAGGTAAGTTTGATGGTAAGTCACTACCTTATGAAAAAGAAACAATTTTTGCAGATGGAATTCATTTTGCTTTAGAACAGAAGAAACATCTGACTACGTTTGATGGGATAACTAACAAAGGAGTGTATGGAACACATAATGCAGATTTGTTTATCCAAGCGGCATCTGAAAATGGCATCAAAATCCTTAGTCAGACTCCAACAAGTATGAAAGGTATCACTGATATTTCGTATCAATTGCCAAAGAAAGATAGAACTGGAAAAATTATTGAGGGTGAGTACAAAGGTGGTAAACCGTTAACGAAAACAGTATATGACCCGAAAGTTTTCTCTGATCAAAAAATGCTAGAACTAGGTCAACAAGCTGCTTCTAGTGGTTATAAGCAAGCCATTTCCCAAGGTCGAAGAGAATATAAATCAACAGCAGGTGGTGTGACATTCCAAGTCTATCTGGATCAAGAAACAGGTAGGGTTATGAACTTTTTCCCAGCGGAGAAATAAGAAATGAACAATAAACAACTTTTCGAAAAAAATGATTACGACAATGATTCTGAATGGGAAATGATGAATAAACAACTTTTCGGAAAAGTAGACTATAACAATGACCCTGAGTGGGTGATGAAAGAATTTTTTAATTCTATATATTTACAACGTAAATTTTTATGGGCTTTACCATTTATTGTGAAAAAATGTGGATGTTGTGTTAATGAAACTGATTGCACTTTTCCAGATTTAGAAGACTCAGATCCCGCATACCATTTTGAAGGAATTATGTTCAGTGTTTATAGTGGGGAAATTATCGTTCCTGAGTCAGTCGGTTTTGAGTATGTCAGAATGGCATGTGAAAAATATCTTCAATTACATCCAGAAGATGCAGATCAGGTAAATTCATTACTCACTCAATTGCCTTGTTAACGCCAGATCCCAGCCAAGTGCTGGGATCTTCCTTTTTAGCCGTCAGCCATTATCAACCAGCCGGATAATCAACTGCCCCCGTTCCACGGGATATAGTCGCGGTAGGAATAGCCGTTACCGGCTACCCCCCGCACAGATCTGGACGTGCGCTACTAACGCATCCGGCTCCTACCTCGGGTGTTTGGCGTAAAAGCGCTGCAAAGGATAAGGATGCACAATTCGGGGGGACGAACAGGTGATCAAAGAGATGGTTGATACCAATATCCGTAATCAGCAAGAAATGATGAATTTCTGCAACAGCAGCCCGACCCAGTGTGCACAGAAGTATGGTTATCTGGTTGATCAGTGGCCGGTGTTTGAACGTACCCTCAAAAATATGGACCGGGATGGTACGTTACCCAATGAGTTCAAAAACTACCTACCTGCGGTGAATACGTTAAGTCAGGTCGCCACAGGCGAACTCGGCTGGACAAAACGCTTTGAGGCGATGGGCATGAGTCCTGAAACGGCCCAGGCAATGGCGATGACATTACCGATTGTGGTTGAGGGAACCAGAGGAGCGAAATCTTCACCATCATCTTCGAAAGTCACGGCAAATAGCCAAGGCACTAATTGGAAAGCCGGTGAAGGGCAATACAGTCAGAAGAATCAGGGAACGGTGACGAATGTTGAGCATCCGACGGGTAAGTTTGATGGGAAGTCTGTGCCTAATGTTAATAAAGGGATTAGCGCTGCTCAATCTGATAAGATAGCCGCTCAAGCACAGCAAAATCTCTTAAATTAATGGATTTACATCTAAGTCACAGGCAAGTTAAGAACGCAACAATGGTTGGTGCATATGATCCAGTGACAGGAAAAATAGCTACAGGTAGTAGCAACTCTAAAATAACAGCAGAAGCATTACATCCGGACACTGTTAAATACATTGAAAAACAATTAAATGTTAAGATTGAAGAATTCACAAGTTTTTGTAAAAACAAAGCGGGTGCTTGTGCTGAAGTTTCTGCTGCGGATCAATTAGTCAGACAAGGTGTAAATCCATCTAGAATTAAATTTACTGATGCACTAAGGCCCAGAGATGTCTGGAGGAAAGACAATATTCCTTCTGATGCTATCATCCCACCGTGTGCAAACTGTGCGGTAAGTTGGCCAAAAGGAAAATAGACATGACAATATTGAATGAAAACTGGAAGCCAGAATTTGGAACAATATTTACTTGGTTCGCAATGGATAAGAATGGAAGAATTGCCGTGATGGTTAATAATTGTTTTGGCGATTTACCTAAAAAAATATTATCAATTAGCGATGCAGAGTCACTTCTTGATCAATTAACGGAATATATGTGGGAAGAATCATCATGTTTTACTAATTATCCTCAAAATAAAAATGGGCATTTTTCGGTTGATTTATATTCATCTTGGCGTAACAGAGATAACCAGTCCAAAGCAGATATTGTTGAAAATCTTAAGAATAGTTTAGTTGAATCAGGTCATTACAGTGAAACTAATTTACCTGTTAATAAAGGTTTTTTTGTTTATCATGGTGTGGAGGGTAGTTATGCAGGGGAAGACTATCCAATAGGCTATGATGATGAAACCAAAATGGGAGACTATTTTAGGTATCTAATGCCAACGGTTTATGCATCAATCGATGACTTTCCCAAAGAGTTACACCGAGGCATTGCGGTATCTGATACAGTAGATTTTACTGTTGATCGTTTACTGGATAATGATCTTATCAATACCTATTTCACGCGAATGTACTCAGAGTAAATAAAAATACAGATCCCGGCCTTATAAATCGCCCCCGAAAGTTGGACACCCAACAAGTAGGGGGAAGTTCTGTATGGAGAATTACAGTAAGCATTTATTTAAGTGCAAAATCGCTCAATATTATCTTTCTACCGCCAGATGAGATAACCAGATGCTTACGCTTTATTCAGAGTGGACAAAGTGGATTTAACCGCCCAACAGGGCATCACTAACCTCGGTGGACAAATTCAGGGCCGGGGTATCACCAGCGCTTCTACCCTGCGAGGAGAGATACCCTTTTGCATGTCAAAAAGACAGAGAAATGAAAAAATGTGGCCTTTAACTGATAAGTTATTATCTATTTGTAGTAACGATATTTCTTCTGTTAAGTCAGAAAAATACATTACTTCTGTTTATGGGCCATCATTAGTAGATGAATTAAGTTGTCTATTAACGAAAAAAAATGGATTTTATGGGTTCGAGTCAGCTTTACGAGTTTTTCCATATGAAACAGTGAACGAAGAAATTGGCCTAATAGACTGGAATAACAATGAACTATGGATTGACTCATATGAAGATATGGCTAAAGACGCTCTTTTTTTTGCAGAAGATATCTTTGGAAATCAGTTTTGTTTAAAAGATAATTACATCTATGCATTCGATCCTGAAACAGGTTTATTTGATAAGTTGGCTGAAAGCATAAATGAATGGTGTGGAATTATATTGGAAGATTATGAAGTCCTAACTGGGTATTCTTTAGCGCATTCTTGGCAAAAAATTAATGGCCCTATTCAATCTGGTTATCGTTTAATACCTAAAACTCCCTTCGTTGCTGGCGGAGAATATGAATTGGGAAATCTTCATTTATCCCGATCATTTGAAGCCATGAGAATTAGAGCTAATTTTGCTCTGCAAATACGGAATATCTCTGATGGAGAGAGTATAAAAATAGGTATAACAGATTGCAGATAATATGCAATTTATAGCAAATTGAAATGGAATCCTAACCAATATGAAGTGACTCATAAAGTTGGACAGTTTATACTACGCGGCTAATGATACCGGAGTCAGTAACTTCACTAGAATCAGGCCATTTAATTTTGAGCAAGAATCTCAGTTGCTGACAAACCTATTTAAAATACGGAGTATTATCATTATATAAACAAGGATAAAAGGTCTGGTAGATTAATCAGCCAGAAAGGTGATAACAGTTGGAGAGGTATTTAAGTATTACCAGAGCACGAAAACAGTTTGGAAGGTAACGGTATGAATTGATTTTAACCCTAGATCACATTAAAGACATAAAAAACAGAATAGTTTAAATCAAATCGTAGACTATACTGATTAAAGCCGTTTAATCCAGAGTATTTTACAGCTTTACATAATAAATTAAAAACAATAACACCGCAATTAACCAGACTTGTATTCTGTTAAATCATTCACTTGAACTTTTTTATAACCGGCTATTTAACTGGTTTATGGCAAAGTTTATACCATTTAAAAACGTTATTAAAATCCATTCCTTTGGGAAAATAGATTGTCTGATTAAATTATTCATATGATTACCTTCCTTTTTTCTAGGAATATGAATATTAATAAAACCCATTCTTTCTTGTTTTTCACTGAAATATTTATGATGGGCAGGTTTTAAACTACTATTAAAAGTCATTTTTTTAATCTCCGGTTTTAATCGGCACAAGGTTTTAACCATTATTTTTATCCTTTCCGCATTTTATTTTTACTAGCTCTGTTTTACTGGTAATCCTGAGTGTTTTTTATAAACCAACCAGTAAATAGCCTGACGACATTAAAGATACCCCTTGATGTTTTCTCGGATAAACCCTCTTTCTTAAAAAAGCTTAAATCCTACCCAATTAACCGTTTTATCTCTTTTTTATTGCATTATTTTATAGCTTAAGTCTTAAAATGACGGTGATAAAACATTTAACTTTCAGTTCATTAAAAAACTTTCCCTATCGTGCTGATTTCTTTTTAACTTTCCGTTAATGGTTAATGGATTTCGATTAAATGTCATTAACCATTCTGCCAAAAAGTGGAATTTATCACTTTAAATCAATATGTTATATAATACCTCTAATCTATCCGCATTCGTATTTTCAAATGGTTATGGCCGTAATCACTCTATGCCTTTTAAAAATCTGGCATTAATAGAGTACCTGTTTTTTTACCCCTTAGCTGATTAATCACCGATAAAAAGGATTTTACGATCGCTAGAAAAGATTTAATGAATGGTATTTACGTTTTATAGCCCCTATTTACCCTCCCCGTTTTCATTAAATTGTCATTCAGTTTTCTCGTTTTTCCTTTTCCTGTATTTTATTTTTCAGGTTTAAAACCATAGAAGGTAACAGATCAACTGATGGTATTAAGATCAAAACCCATTTTTTAAATCATTTTTAAAATCCGGTTAATCCTGTTAAATGTTTTGAATCAGTTCAGGGATATGTAAACACTAAGGTTTTTCAAAGATTAGCTGATGATGTTAAAAATCCTTTTGAGAATAGTTCATTATGTTTTTTCCTTAATTAAATGAAAGTCACAGAAAACAGGAAAAACTTCATAAACTATGTGAATAAAACACGTTTCCGTTTAACTCGAAGGCCCTCTCCCGTTTATCTATGAGGTTGCTTGCCAATCTGTATTCATTTTATTATATTGAATGCATTGTATGCAAATATAGGAGATGAATTATGGCAATGATGACTGTCAGGAACATCCCTGATGAAGTACACCGTGCTTTACGAGTACGTGCTGCTATTCATGGCCGCAGTGCTGAAGCCGAAGTACGCGCCATTCTGGAAGAATCCGTAAAAGCCGAAGGTCGGATCAAGTTAGGATCGATGCTAGCTGAAATTGGCCGCCAATCCAAGTTAACCGATGAGGAGTTTACAGCCATTGAGCAAATACGTGACAAAATTCCTGCTAACCCGATGAATTTTGAATGATTATACTGGATACTAACGTGATTTCGGAACCACTGCGTCAGGCTCCTGAATCACGTGTCATTAAGTGGCTAGACGCACAACCGATTGAAACCCTATATCTGTCGGCAATAACCGTAGCCGAACTGCGCTTTGGTTTGGCTTCACTGCCCATAGGGAAACGCCGCGATAAATTGCAGGAGAACCTGGAAAAGCAGGTATTACCCTTGTTCACCGGACGTGTATTATCATTCGACATGTCAGCGTCACAATCTTATAGTGAACTTATGGCAAAAGCCCGGATCGCCGGTTTGGCAATCAGCGTGGCAGATGGATATATCGCTGCAACTGCCGCCGCAAATGGCATGATAGTTGCCACACGAGATGTTAGCCTGTTCGAGGCAGCTGGTGTGAACGTGATCAATCCCTGGGAGAATTAGCAGGCAACTTTATTTGGCACCGTGACTTTTAGCATAGCCTCGGTGCCGCCGGTGTAATCCTTCCGCTTTTTCGGAGAAAATCTTTTAATTTCCACTTAGTTTTCAATGTATATCTTAGCTATTTTCTCAAATAAAGAGCTTTTACTAACTTCCCTTAACCTTAATATATCGTTGGTAAAAGAACGTAGGAAAATAGATGTGATATTTTGTTCCATAGCATTTATCTGTTTGCCCTCTTTATCCATAGTCAAAATATTGTAAATTAAGTTCTCTTTTGCAATCGTTTGATTAGGTGAATTACAGGGTGATACAAAATACAATAAGTCATCTCCCCTCGGTTGAAGATAAATATGTTCATACTGACTATTCTGTTTAGGCGCTAAGTAATAGGGCAAAACTGTTTCAATCGGATTACATACTCTATTTACTAAATTTTCATCTTCCAAAGCATATTCAATATTATCTATTTTCTGATTACCGACGATTCTAGGAATTCTATCTGAGTGATATCGACTAAGAATAACTTCTTCAACATTATCAATCAAATAAAAAGAATCATTATAAAGACTTGATATTTTCTTCATAAATTCGCATTTTTCCTTAAGGGCCGTATGACTCTTTAAAAGTGAATGTCCATTGATGAAAATCGTTTTATTATGAATATTAACATCAACTATTGAAGCCAATATTTCCTTATTTTTCTTATATTCTTCTGGAATCCTAATATAAACAAGAGTTATCTTTAAATCTGGAAGGTCAATATTTTCAATTTTTTTCTCTTTAAAAACTCTCTCTTTTAGCCAAAGTTCACTCTTGATCTTTTGTATCTTTGTACGTATTTTATTGCTTAGTTTTTCCAGGCCAGTCTCCTTATCGTTTTCCACAATATTATTATCTAAATCTATACCCTGAATAACTGTTTCACCTTGCGCTTCAAACCTATAGCGTTTCAATTTCGAATAGTAATCCAATTCAGCATCTTCTATTTCCTTTTCTCCAATATGCTTAAATGCATCCCATGTCGTGTTTTTAATTTCACCTTTGACCAATATACTGGTTTTAGCTCCATCATCCAATGAATTAAGAACCAAATAGTTTTTATTTTTATCCAATAAATTAAAATCTTGAACAGGAGAATCAGTTAATTCTTGTAGTTCAAATACTTCCTTAATCTCTTTTTCCAAGAACATTTTTGATTTATTATCAGCAGAATGCTTTGTAATTCTGGCATCTATTAATACCAGAGGATGTAATAAATTTTTATTAACCGTGATAAAGTCATGAAGGATATAATCAGCTTTAAAGTATCTTTCACTAAAAGAGATCTCAGCATGATTTAGTAGTTCTTTTATTTTTTGTATAATCAAGTTTTGAACATAATTTTTACTATTTCGATATCCTTTCATGAATCGCATGAATTTTTTCTTAGAGTGTTCATTGGTATTGATGTTATCTATGACCTGAAAATTATTTTCTTTAGTTCTAAATAACAATTGAATTTCTTCTGTGTTGTATGAACCCACATTGTATGAATCCACTTTTTTTTCAATTCTAAAAGCCTTTCTATGTAAATTTACGACTAACTCCTTTTGAATAAAGAAATGAAAACGCGGATAAAAAGAATCAATTATATTACCACGTTTTTCTGCTGATAAATAAATTCGTGAATTATAAAATTCAGGTTCTATTTCATAATTCTCTTCAAGCTCTTTTAGAAAAATTATTTTAATATGCAATCCCACAATCGCAGAAAAAACATTGCATAAAAATTTGCTATTTTCTTCAAATTTATCAATAAACCCTTTTATGTCATATTCCTGGTCGGAAAGATAAAAAAAGTGAACTGCTTTACTACTCCAAAAACTATCGTAAAACACTTTTTCTGATGGATTTAAATTTAGTTTTTTCCTTATGATTTTTTGTATTTCCTTATCTACTTTAGCATAGAAGTCTTTGTCTCTTTCTCCCTTTTCTTTAACAAAGCTCTTTTGACCATGAGTAATATATAATCCACTACCATCATCTACTTCAAATAGCTTCTCTATATTACCAGAAATACTCCCGTCAATGTCTAAAATGTTAGTTTTAGCTACAGGAGAAACGTCAGAACAATCTTTAGCAATATCAGCTAACTTTATCATTATCAATCACCTTGCAATAAATTTAAAATTTGTTTATTAATACGAACTTCTTTAACTAACTTACTTCCTGGACCTATACGAAAATCTTGGTCATAATCTTGCTTTTTATTTTCATACCCAAAGTATTCTTTAAATAAGTTAAGATAATAAATTTTACTATCCGGAGATATTTCTTGCTCAAGATTTAATGGATTATTTTCCATGCGAGTATTTAAATATACGAACTTAACTGATTCATATTTATTATCAATATAACTTAAAATAGTTTCAGCTTTTCCTTGAGCATTATTATGCGTTTTTAATGATTGGTATCTTTTATCTAAAGTAGATGACCAATTCTTTGTATCAACACAAATTAAATGTTTATCCGCCTCAATATAAAAATCAAACAATTCATAAGCTTTTTTTCCTATTTTTTCACTCAATAATTTAGGATCTATTGGCTGACAATTATGTTGCCTATCTAAAAGTAGGGTAAATAAATACTCACCAATATTCCCTTTGAGCAATGGAATGAAAAAAGGATGTGGAATACAATCTTTAAACACATTCTTGCTTATAATTGCAATTTCTTTTAAAAGATGTGTGACATGTTCATCTTTTCTACCATCAATTCGATTACCAATACCTGAAAATATCCATTCTTTAGGATGATATATTGAATAACCATGTTCAATATCAGTTAACGTTACTATCCCATCTTCAAGATTTTTAATACTTAACTTCAACTGTGGAGTAGTAGATATATCAATATATAATGCATCAACCGCCTCCATCATTGCCTGGTATTTTTTGACATGGGGATTTGATTTCAGTCTTTTTACATAACTTGATGGCGATATCAAACTTTCAATAGATCTAAGATGTTCATTGAATATAATCGCTTCGGCATTATCTTTCCTTGCAACGGAGAGCACCTCTGGAACAAAATCTTCAAAAAACTCTTTAAGTAAAGCCGAATTTCTAGCTATTTTTTCCTCAAATAATTCTCTCTCTTCACATGATTTAAAACTACACATCATTCTTTCTTTTTCGCATAGCCGCATAAAATGATGATTTAATAAAGACATACTCTCTAATATCGGACGATTTCTTTTAATTCGAGTAAATTGATTAAACAGAACTATTCCATCCTCTACAGCACTATCTGGAATAAATATCTCTGTATTTATCTTCGTATCTTTACGCTCAACACGACCAATAGCTTGCATTAAATCTTTTAGTTTAGAGATCCTATGTTCACGCATTAAGAACTGGTAATCTTCACCACTTGATAAATTGATATCAAAATCCTTTAGAAATTTTTCCTCATCTGAATCAGAACATTGTTTCATTAACAGCAGATAGTTTTGTAATGAGTGGAGTGTCCTATCATTTGTTTTTTCATCCTTAATGATTGCACTCCAGAATGGCGAACTCGTTAATACTAAACGCTCAAAATCTTCCTCAAATAAATCCCCACCTTCTTCTGGATAAGTAAGAAAATAATTTAACCCTGTACCGGCACTTTTATAAGAGGAGAGTAATACAATTTTCGTATTTTTATCCTTTATATGGATGAAGTCTCTAATATTACACTCTTTACGTAATTCCGCATCAAATAAAATCACACGTATCTTAGGTTTATTTGCAAAAGGTAAATACTCAAATATTTTCCATGAATTATGCACTTTTTTGATATTCTTAATTTTTACTTCTGCTCTGGAAAAATATTTTTTCAATTTGCGCTGAAAACGATTACTCAATGCCAAACTCATCGTATGCTTACCTTGATAAGCAGCAAGGAGCATAGAACAAAGCTGGCGTTCGAACTCTATTTTTTGGTAATTATTTAAACTCTTTTTAAAATTTCTATCCAAACCGTAAAGCTCGTTCCTAAGAAAATTAAATTTTATTTTAAAACTCTCATCAAAATCCTGGCAAAAATCAAATAAAGGAAGATCTGAATTAAATACACTAAAGTCAATAGTTCTCAATTCCGCTCGTTTATCCCGTAGAGAAGCCAATAACGCAATATCAGTACCACCTCGCTCAATGATTTGAATAGCTAAGTTATTTGGTTTACCAGAGCAAAATCGTCGTAAGAAATTACGATTATATTGCCCTGAATAGGTTTCAGCAAAACCTGTCGTCGCACTGAGACAAATTACGCTATTTCTTGTGTTATAGAGGCTACGGAACAAAGCCACTTCGGGCTGCTCTTTAATAAGATCAAGAGTAAAATTTATATACGTGAGATGACTTAATGTCTCGTCTTGAAACTCTAACTCTTTCATCCGCTCTATGGTAAATACGGTTTTAGACTGAAAATATGTATAAAAGTGAGAAATCAACATTTCTTCCGACGCAGGATGTTCAAACATTTGTTTCAGTTCATTCCTGATTTTTCCTGCTTTCTGTATAAATTTATACATCAAAAAGTTTTGACTACTATCCCCCGCCTGTTTAAGTGATTTCGCAAATTGTGAACGGCTCGAAATCTTCGCGGCAGCAGCCAATACTACTATCGCAAGTTGATAAGTATCGTGAAGAGAAGGATTTTTATCTCGACTATCCGTAGAATAATATAATTGACAACCACTTCCTCTATGCACAAATTCAATTTTCACTTTCTTTAGTGACTCTTCATTAAAAAAACGTTTAGGAGAAAAACTAAATACATTTCTGGTAATATTAATGACTTGTTCAATATCATCACCCTTAATTTGAACAAAATCGATATTACCAGAAAAAAGTTTAAGTAAAGACTCCAAGTTTTGTTCAATAGTGCCTTCTAAAGATAGCTCGCAATTCTTTTCCAAATACGCCTTGATATCATTAATAAATTCATTTTTCTCAGAGAGAAAAGGTAAATATGACATCTTAGCAACATCAATATCTTTCACTTGTTGTAATAGACGGTAAGTTACCGCAAAAACATGAACAAGTTGTACTTTATCATCAATTAAATTCACACTACGCGAATTTGAAAAAATTCGGTAAGCCTCATGTTCTTCATCAATCACTAATGTAAAACTGATATTGTGTTTTCTAAAATAGTTTTCGTCGTCGATCTTAAAAAAATCTGTCTTTAAATGTTCAATTTGTTCTGCAACAGGGGATTCTAAAAAAGCACTTAATGTATTGTTTGTAAGTTTCTTTTTTCCACCAATTAAGTAATCAAAAGGTATCGATTTTACAATATATTTACCTCCCCTATTTATCCGTGGCATTTTAATCGGCTTGTCAAATTTACTAGTCGTTGCTAGCAGAATACAGGGCGAAACCATCGCAGCCGCCATTGGTATACAATGAAAGATAATTTCTTTACGCAACAGTTCAATCTTGTTCTCTGCTCCCATAATAGCAGGTAGATTAACGGCCGACTCTTGTTGGTTTAAAGCAGCCTCAGATAACTCATCAAGCACCCTCGTTAAATTAGATTTACACTTTTTAAGCTGATCTTCATAATCCTGAATAAGATCAACGTCATCACCTTGCTGTTTTTGTATTAGAATTTGCTTTTCAATACTCTCTATCGCTCTAACAACAATAGCTAAATTACTGGCTTTCGATGCTAGCGGTGAGTTTTTCGCCCTTTTTTCCCATGTTAAATAACGTTTTCTATTCTCAATAATTTCTCCATTGCAATCTTCAACCCAGTTTACAAAGTTCAAGTCTCTCAGATCTTCTTGGCTGTAAAGACCAAGAAATTCAATGCCTTTTTTCTTCGCCTTTTTAATCAACTTTTTGTCAAAATCAATCTGTGATTTCTGGGGAGTAACAAATAAAAAATTGGTAAAATCACTGTCTTTCGCATTAACAGTAACCGATTCAATGTAACGATTAAGTACTCCATAACTCTTACCAAAACCCGTTCCGTCATTTGAAAATACCAGTGTTGGGTGATTATTTTGATATACGTTATACAACTCAGATAATTGAGATCTCAGTACATTAATGTCATCTTTAAGATGCTGTGGCGCTCTCTTATTCGCTAAATAATTAGCAAGGCTAGATTGTTCTAACTGATGAACCATGCCATATGGCTGATATTCCCCATCTAAGAGAATAATCAATTTTTGGCGATACAATTCTTGTATAATGTTTCTTTCCGATCGATTTAATTGCTGCGAAAAGTGAGCAACAACATCATTTACCAACCATCCCGCTGCAAAAAGTTGATTAGCTTCTAAAAACGCCTCTTTATCTCTCTTTGTTAACGTTTTATAAGATACACATAATGTAAAATCGTCTTTAGAAGCTGTTTTGTCTTTCATCGGCAAAGCGACTTTGCGTGCCTTATCTCTACTTCTTTGATATAGGAATCCCATCTTTGCAAGCTCAAACATAATTGCAATAGCTGTCGCCTCATCATGTTTAAGATCTTGTCTGATATCCTCCAAGATCTCAGTATGTTCATCAATAACACCATCTAATCTTTTAAATAATTCCAATTTCTCATACGCAATATCAAAAAGTTTTTCTTTTAAGGTTTCAGACCACCTCATTCATGAAGTCTCTTCTGTTTTATTTTTGTACGATCAAACTCTACACAAAATGCATATGATTTTCCAGAGTAAATACAGAGGACAGAAGAAAACAGGAGGATGTTATTTTAAAATCATAACAGAGTCTAAAAGTAAATAAGATGAAAATAGCTATCATCTTATTTATGGAATATTTTTAAAACCTGAATACTTCTTAGATTAATAACTAAGTTATCGAAGTATAAATTGCTGATAAAAATCATCGTTTTTATTCTGATTAGCTCCCGACTGTAAATTAAATGATTTTATTTACCTCACTCTTTAATAAATCGGGAAATCTAAACGTCTATACTTCTTAACATCTAAAATAAAACTAATATATTCCTTTTGGCTATATATGGTTGCTATTCATTCTTTCAAACAAATACATATACAGAGTTATCCTCCATAACTATCTGAATACAACGGATTATCTGGATATGATATGACCACATCACGCTCTGTTCTCGATATGATTGGCAATACCCCATTGCTGGAGTTAACGCATCTGAATACCGGTCCGTGTCAATTATTTATTAAGCTGGAGAATCAAAATCCCGGTGGCTCTATTAAAGATCGCGTCGCTCTTTCCATGATCGAGCAGGCGGAAGAACAAGGGTTACTTCAACCCGGTGGTACGATTATCGAAGCTACTGCCGGTAATACCGGCATTGGATTAGCGCTAGTCGCCGCTCTGAAAGGCTATAAATTGATTCTGGTCGTTCCAGATAAGATGAGCCGGGAGAAGGTGTTTCATCTGCGTGCACTGGGCACCGATGTACGTCTTACCCGTTCTGATGTCAGCAAAGGTCATCCAGAGTATTATCAAGATTACGCCCTGCGTCTGGCGCGAGAGATCCCCGGCGCTTATTATATCGATCAGTTCAACAATCCAGCTAACTCAGCAGCGCACACGACCACTACCGGACCGGAAATCTGGCAGCAAATGGACCACAATGTCGATGCAGTGGTGATCGGTGTCGGGTCCGGCGGTACGCTTGGCGGCTTGAGTCACTATTTCGCTCAAGTTTCGCCGGAAACTGAGTTTGTTCTGGCAGACCCAAATGGTTCTATTTTGGTGGACTATATTGAACACGGCAAATATGGTGAAGCCGGAAGCTGGCAGGTAGAAGGCATCGGCGAGGATTTTATCCCTCCTCTGGGCGATTTTAGTCGCGTGCGCCACGCATACCGTGTCAGTGATGCAGAAGCTTTTTCCCGTGCCCGTGATCTGTTATTAAAGGAAGGTGTGCTGGCAGGCTCTTCCAGCGGTACCTTGCTCGCCGCCGCACTGCGCTACTGCCGTGCGCAGACCACTCCCAAACGTGTGGTTACGCTAGCATGTGACAGTGGAAATAAGTATCTGTCAAAAATGTTTAACGATTATTGGATGCTAGAGCAGGGATTTCAATCACGTATGCCGCAGCACGATCTCAGCGACTATATTACTTATCGCTATCAGGATGGCGCTACGGTTTTTATATCGCCAGAAGATACGTTAAGGACCGCGCATACCCGCATGCGCTTATATGAAATTTCACAATTACCGGTGCTGAAAGAGGAGCAAGTGGTCGGTATTATCGACGAGTGGGATTTAATGCATACCGTTCAGGCTGATCCACATAATTTTAGCCTGCCCGTTAGTCACGCTATGACTCATCAGGTGAAAACGCTGGATAAGAGCGCTTCTCTGCAACAATTGATGGCAACTTTCGACGCCGGACATGTGGCGCTGATCGTCGATAATGGCCGCTTTCTTGGGCTGGTAACTCGCACAGATGTGCTGAATGCATGGCGTCAGCAACTTAATTGATTTTTAGGAATGATTCTATGACCAAGTTTGATACTAAAACTGTTCACGCTGGCTATACACCGGATCACACTGGCGCAATAATGCCGGCAATTTATGCCACTTCGACTTATGCCCAATCCGCCCCCGGCCAACACACGGGTTATGAATATTCCCGCAGCGGCAATCCGACACGTGACGCTCTGGAAAGCGCGATAGCCGAACTGGAAAACGGTAGCCGAGGCTACGCTTTTAGTTCAGGGCTGGCTGCCAGTTCCACAGTGCTAGAATTGTTGGATAAGGATAGCCATGTGGTGGCCGTCGATGATCTGTACGGCGGCACCTATCGGCTACTCGAAAAAGTACGTAGCCGCACTGCCGGTTTGCGTGTCACTTACGTGGAAGCCCATGATATTACCGGCCTTGAAGCAGCCATTCGTCCCGACACAAAAATGATTTGGGTGGAGACGCCCACCAATCCGTTGCTGAAACTGGCTGATCTGGCGGCTATCGCACAAATAGCGCAACGGCACGGTATTATTAGTGTGGCGGATAACACTTTCGCCTCGCCGTATCTCCAGCGCCCACTTGATCTGGGATTTGATATCGTTGTGCACTCCGCTACTAAATATTTAAACGGCCACTCCGATGTGATCGCAGGACTGGCAGTTGTCGGAAAAGATGCAGAATTAGCAGAAAAACTTGGTTTCCTGCAAAACTCTGTCGGCGGCGTGCTCGATCCATTTAGTAGTTTCCTGGTACTGCGCGGCATGCGGACTCTTGCGCTGCGTATGCAGCGTCACATCGACAGTGCATCAAAGATCGCACACTGGCTGGAACAGCAGCCTCAGATCGAAACCGTCTTCTATCCCGGCCTCGTTTCCCATCCACAGCATGAACTGGCGAAACGTCAAATGAAGGGTTTTGGCGGTATGATTTCTGTTCACTTAAAAGGTGATGATGATTATGCCCGCCGGTTAATTCAAGAGCTAAAGCTATTTACATTGGCAGAAAGTCTGGGTGGAGTGGAGAGTCTGATCGGCCAACCATTTAGTATGACCCACGCTTCTATTCCATTAGAAAAACGCCTTGCTTCCGGGATTACGCCACAGTTGATACGTATTTCTGTAGGTATAGAGGATGCAGAGGATCTCATCGCCGATTTAGCTCAAGCGTTGGAAAAAGCCGCTCAATAAAAGAGCAATGCCAGCCAATTTTTTCAACTGGCTGGCATTTAAATAAAAAGCGGCTCTTTTTATGCAATCAAAAGCAAATGTAGAACCGGATTATTTATCACCCAACAGAACAGACTCCAGGGCGATTTCAATCATTTCATTGAAAGTTGTCTGGCGTTCCTCGGCGGTCAGTTTTTCATGAGTACGGATGTGGTCAGAAACGGTACAGATAGTCAGCGCTTTTGCGCCATATTCAGCCGCAACACCGTAAAAACCCGCGGCTTCCATTTCTACGCCCAGAATGCCATATTGTTCCATTACATCAAACAGTTGTGGATCAGGTGTATAGAACAGCTCTACCGAGAAGATGTTACCTACACGCACATTGATGTTTTTTGCTTTAGCAGCATCAACCGCGTTACGGACCAGATCGAAATCAGCAATTGCCGCAAAATCGTGATCTTTAAAACGTATACGGTTAACTTTAGAATCAGTACATGCCCCCATACCAATAATTACGTCACGCAGCTGAACATCTTGACGTACTGAACCACAGGAACCTACACGGATAAGGACTTTAGCGCCGAAATCGGTGATCAGTTCTTTCGCATAGATAGAGCAGGATGGGATACCCATACCATGCCCCATCACAGAAATCGGGCGGCCTTTATAAGTACCGGTAAACCCCAACATGCCACGTACGTCGTTTACCTGCCGCACATTTTCCAGAAAAGTTTCAGCAATATATTTCGCACGTAATGGATCGCCAGGCATCAGAACAACGTCTGCAAAATCACCCATCTCAGCATTAATATGAGGCGTGGCCATAATTAAATTCCTTATTTTTTTATTTAATGGTTATTTTAGTAATATATGGCTGCCCAAAAGCAGCCAGTAAGTAGGTTCAGAGCATTGATTTGCCATATTCCATTGGCGACAGTTCGAAATATTCAGCGACTGTCTGTCCAATATCAGCAAAAGTTTCGCGGTGCCCCAATGAACCAGGTTGCACTTTTGGTCCATAAATCAGCACCGGAATGTGCTCACGAGTATGGTCAGTACCAGACCACGTTGGATCACAACCGTGGTCGGCAGTCAGGATTAACATGTCATCATCTTTCACCAGTTTCAGCATTTCAGGCAGACGACGGTCAAACAGTTCCAAGGCCGCCGCATAACCCGGAACATCACGACGATGACCATAAGAAGAGTCGAAATCGACAAAGTTAGTAAATACGATGGTGTTGTCACCCGCTTTTTCCATTTCCACCAGCGTCGCGTCAAATAGTGCATCGATGCCGGTCGCTTTTACTTTTTGCGTAATGCCGACATTCGCATAAATGTCGGCAATTTTACCAATAGAAACGACCTCGCCATTTTTCTCATCGACCAATTTTTTCAGTATGGTAGGAGCAGGCGGCTCTACAGCTAAGTCATGACGATTACCGGTACGCTGGAAGTTACCCGCCTTGTCTCCAACAAATGGGCGCGCAATCACCCGACCGATATTGTAACCGCCATCAGTCAATTCTTCACGGGCGATTTCACACAGTTCGTACAGACGATCCAAACCGAAAGTCTCTTCGTGACAAGCAATCTGGAATACCGAGTCAGCAGAGGTATAGAAAATCGGTTTACCCGTTTTCATATGCTCTTCACCCAGTTTATCCAGAATAACCGTACCAGAAGAGTGGCAGTTACCGAGATAACCGGGCAGATTTGCGCGTTCTACCAGTTTATCTAACAATGCCTGCGGAAAGCTGTTCTCTTCATCTTTGAAGTAACCCCAGTCAAACAGCACCGGGACTCCGGCAATTTCCCAGTGACCTGACGGTGTATCTTTACCGGAAGAGAGTTCACTGGCGTAAGCGTAAGCGCCAATAATGTCCGCGTCTTTATCCAAACCTACAGGGAAAGTTCCACAGGACTCCTCAGTCGCTTTACCCAAACCTAAACGGCTTAAGTTCGGCAAATACAGAGGCCCTTTGCGACCGACATCAGCATCACCACGGGCGCACGCTTCCGCGATGTGCCCCAAAGTGTTAGATCCTTTATCACCAAATTTTTCGGCATCTTCACTGGCGCCAATGCCAAAAGAATCCAATACCATGATGAATGTTCGTTTCATAAATTTTCTCCTGCGTCAAATCACACTAAAAATGCGAAAATGCCACCATTATCTAATAATAAGTATGGTTATTATTCGCCAATTTGGCGATAAACCATCGGTGTGGCTGGTTTGGCTTCTGTACCCAGAACGATAGCTTTACGTACTGCCTCCGCCGCTTCCTGCCACTCATTCTCATTGTTGGCATGAATAATAGCTAAGGGTGTACCGATATTAACTTCTGAACCCAGAGCAACGATATTACTCAGCCCCACGCTGTAATTAATGGGATCTGCGGCCTTACGGCGCCCTCCTCCAAGGGAAACTACAGACATCCCTAAAGCACGGGTATCCATATGTGTAATAAATCCATGCTGTTCAGCCAATACGGGTTTAGTGAAAACAGCGGTTGGCAAGTAGCTGTTGTAACGCTCGACGAAATCGGTCGGACCTTGTTGTGCCGCGACCATGCGACCAAAGATTTCGACTGCTTTGCCGTTATCTAAGACAGACTGGAGTTTATTGCGAGCGTCTTCACGGCCTGTTGCCAAATGACCGGATACCAACATTTCAACACCTAGCGCCATTGTCACTTCAAGTAAACGTGGATTGCGATTTTCCCCCGTTAGAAATCGAACAGCTTCACGAACTTCAAGCGCATTACCCGCGCTGGATGCCAGAACCTGATTCATATCCGTCAACAGCGCGGTAGTTTTACAACCTGCGCCGTTAGCCACGCTAACAATTGATTCCGCCAGTTGCTGTGACGCTTCATACGTTGACATAAACGCACCAGAGCCAACTTTGACATCCATTACCAATGCGTCCAGCCCCTCAGCCAGTTTTTTGCCAAGGATAGAGGCGGTGATCAAGGGAATAGAATCCACCGTCGCGGTAATATCGCGAGTTGTATAGAAGCGTTTGTCTGCCGGCGCCAATGAATTAGTCTGGCCGATAATCGCCACGCCAACATCCTGAATAATGTCACGAAAACGCCGCTCATCAGGAAAAATATCAAACCCCGGAATCGCTTCCAGTTTGTCCAGCGTTCCCCCGGTATGGCCTAAACCACGACCGGAAATCATCGGAACATAACCACCGCAGGCCGCCACCATCGGGCCAAGCATCAGGGAGGTCACATCACCAACACCGCCGGTCGAATGTTTATCCACAATCGGGCCGTTCAGATTCAGGCTTTGCCAGTTCAACACGGTACCGGAGTCACGCATAGCCAACGTCAGGGCGACACGTTCTTCCATCACCATATCCTGAAAGTGGATAACCATCGCCAGCGCGGCAATTTGTCCTTCGGAAACGGTATTGTCACGCACGCCATTGATGAAGAAGCGGATCTCTTCTTCGCTCAGTGGATATCCATCACGCTTTTTACGGATAATTTCCTGTGCCAGAAACAAAGCATTCTCCTAATCATGATTAAAATCGGGAAAAACTCAGTGGTTACGCACTGATTGACGCGGTACTCGATTATCAATAATTGCTGCTTTGTTCTTGATTCTGATGCCCCAGAGTGGTTAGCAAACTGCCCAACAAGCTGGAAGCCCCAAACCGGAAATGACGGGCATCAGCCCATTTGCCACCCATAATATGATCAGCTAATGCCAGATATTGTGCAGCCTCTTCCGCGGTACGCACGCCACCAGCCGGTTTGAAACCAACTATTTCACCCACTCCCATCTCATGAATCACCTTCATCATGATTTCAGCGCTTGCCAGAGTGGCGTTAACCGGCACTTTACCCGTAGACGTTTTGATAAAATCAGCACCCGCGTTGATTGAAATTTCAGACGCCTTACGGATCAGGGATGCTTCTTTCAGCTCACCGGTTTCAATAATAACTTTTAGCAACACCCCCGCTTCTGCGCAGGCGGCTTTACACGCTTTTACCATGTCAAAACCGACTTGTTCATTACCGGCCATCAATGCACGGTATGGAAAAACCACATCGACTTCATCAGCGCCATAAGCGATAGCCGCTTGGGTTTCGGCTAAAGCGATATCAATATCGTCATTGCCGTGTGGGAAGTTTGTCACTGTTGCAATGCGGATTTCAGGTGTGCCCTGTTCACGTAATACCTTACGCGCCACAGGAATAAAACGAGGGTAGATACAGATAGCTGCGGTATTACCCGCCGGGCTTTTCGCCTGATGACAAAGCGCCGTCACTTTTTCATCGGTATCATTATCATTGAGTGTCGTTAAATCCATCAAACTCAGCGCACGCTGCGCTGCTGCGGTTAAATCGGTCATAAAACTCTCCAACGTTATTATCGCGGCCAGCTTCTGCTAGAACCACACATTCTGTTAAACGATTGTTTGTTGGCGAGCGGACTTGTTCCCTAAAGATGTCGCGATAGTATGCCTACCACGACGATTGAATTCCTTTTCACCGCACTATGCTCTCTTCGGCTTATGGTCCTTAATGCGAGCCTCGCCTTGATCCTTGAAATTTGGCATATCTTATATTTGAACATTTCAACGTTCAAAAAATTGTGCTAACAATCACACTAACTACATGTAATTTGCAAGATAATAATTTCAAATGTGATTTTTATCACATAAAACTATATTTATCATGGGATTTACCAGCAAATCCAACTTACTTATCGTCAAATAATACACGACAAAAAATATAACTCACGAATTAAGAATAAACCGGTAGGAAAATAGATTGCAGGCGGGATTATCCCACCTGCCTATTTCAACAACGTTATAGAGCCAGGAAAAAGCCTGCGATAGTTGCACTCATTAAGTTGGATAATGTGCCCGCTATAATGGCTTTCATTCCCAAACGAGCAACATCTCCGCGGCGGCTCGGCGCCATACCGCCCAAACCACCTAGCAGGATAGCAACGGAAGAAAGGTTAGCGAAGCCACACAATGCGAAGGAAATAATTGCTTTGGTGTGATCTGACAGCACCTGCAAACCAGCGGCCGCAACCACATCATCCGGTTTCAAATATTCACCGAAGTTCATAAAGGCAACAAATTCGTTCACAACCAGTTTTTGACCGATGAAAGAACCCGCAACGGTTGCTTCATTCCACGGAACACCAATCAGGTAAGCAATCGGCGCACAAACCCAACCCAACATCAGTTCAAGAGAAAGTTGTGGATATTTAAACAAACCACCGATACCACCGAGAATACCATTTAACAATGCAATCAAGGCCACAAACGCCAACAACATTGCACCGACGTTCAATGCCAATTGCATACCAGAAGCGGCGCCAGAGGCGGCGGCATCGATGATGTTAGCAGGACGTTCCTCTTCCGAAACCAAAGACATTGCATCAACGGTATCAGATGTTTTTTCAGTTTCAGGCACCATCAATTTAGCGAACAACAGGCCGCCTGGCGCCGCCATAAAGGAAGCCGCAATCAGATATTCCAAAGGAACACCCATTGATGCATAACCCGCCAGTACCGAACCCGCAACGGATGCCAGACCACCACACATTACCGCAAACAGTTCAGATTGAGTCATGGTAGCAATATAAGGGCGAACAACCAGCGGCGCCTCAGTTTGGCCCACGAAAATATTGGCTGTCGCAGACAAAGATTCTGTACGTGAAGTGCCGAGAATTTTTTGCAGACCACCACCCAATATTTTGATAACTAGCTGCATAACGCCAATGTAGTACAACACAGCGATCAATGAAGAGAAGAAAACAATAATAGGCAGTACACGCAGGGCGAAAACAAATCCCCCGCCACCAAACAGTTCAAACATTTTGGGGGAAACTAATCCACCAAAAATAAAATCCATTCCTTTCTGACCATACTGGATAACACTGGAAACTCCCTCAGACATACCCATTAATATTTTCTTACCTGCGGGAACATAAAGTACGAAAGCACCGATAGCGACCTGAATCAAAAAGGCCCCAAGGACAGTACGAAGTTTAATGGCACGATAATTACTGGAAAAGAGTACTGCGATCAAGATCAGCACTGCCATCCCGACCAGGCTCATAAGGAGTTGCATTGGAAGAATCCCTGTTCACTTAATAATAAATTAAATATGCCAGTTGAATGTAAATCATTCACTGACGATGAGTCGGCGCTGATTATACTCAGTCATCGGAATGAACAAGCTATTGACATCACAAATATCTACTGAAAAAAGCAATAAAAAAATGATAAATGTGATACGAATCACATAAATTACAAAAATAATCTGCAATAGATAATCTAATCTCGGAATGGCAAAATAATCGACAATTAAGGAATAATTATCAGGTAAGCGCAATTAAAGTGTAGCGGTTATAATCCTCAGACAACAACTCTGACATAATATTCACATCCATAGATAAGCAAACGAAGCAATGTTCCAAAGATAACTCTAAGGAAATAAGCCCATATTTAAATTACGAGTGATTCCTCTATGGAGATAACAATTTATTTTTTTGAATAACAATCAAACGGTTGTATAATAAAAATTAATTCAATATCTTTAGGTAAGTGAAAATAATGAAAGCCAATATACTAGAAGAGCGCTTAAGAGCATTTCTAAAATATCGACTCGCAAACTCTAATGATAATGCTCATGATATTGGGCATCTGATCCGTGTCGCAAATAATGCGAAAAGGATTATGGAGAAAGAAGGAGGTGAGCCTTTAATCATTATTGCCTCAAGTTACTTACATGACATCGTGTCATTACCAAAGAATCATCCAGAGAAAAAACAGTCCTCAAAGCTTGCAGCACAGGAAGCCGCCAGAATTCTGTCTACTGAATTTCCAGAGTTCCCAAAAGAACTTTATGATGCGGTAAAACATGCCATTCTAACCCACAGCTATAGCGCAGCCTTAACTCCAGAAACAATAGAAGCGAAGATACTCCAAGATGCAGACCGATTAGATGCGCTAGGAGCCATCGGACTCGCCAGAGTATTTTATGTAGCAGGTATGCTCGGCCACGGGCTTTTTCATCATGATGATCCCTTTGCGCTTAATCGCCCCTTGGATGATAAATCCTATGCAATCGATCACTTTCAGACCAAGCTATTGAAGCTCCCGGAAAAGATGAACACCACCGAAGGCAAGAAGATCGCACAATCGAACGCCCAATATTTGGTTGATTTTTTGAGCAAACTCTCAAGCGAAATTAAAGGCGACTTGATTTAATGGATTAATTTTTTAATCAATATTTCTATCGCCCTTGTGGGAATAAGTTATCTGCCATGAAATCGACAAAAGCTTTGACTTTGGGGAGTACCCAGCGGTTAGATGGCCATAGGACACGGAAAGTACTCGAAGTATCAGACCATTTATCCAACACGGCCAACAATGTACCGTTGGCTAATGCTTGTTTAACGGTAAAATCAGGCAAACAGGCGATGCCGTGACCTTGAAGTGTCATGTAAAGTAGTGTTTCGACATGATTGCAGGTCATCTTTGCTTGAAGATGTATATCTACCCCGGATGCTCCTAAGCATAGCGGCCATTTTTCCAAAAGATTGGTTGTTGGAAACCGGTGCATCAAGCATGCATGATGGAGTAAATCTTTAGGTTGTGATGGCTTACCATATTGTGCAAAGTAACTGGGAGCGCCAACGTATAAAAAACGGCTAGATCCGATACGTTTGTTCATCAGTCGTGAATCATTGAGTTCTCCTGTTCGCACCACGGCATCAAACCCTTCATCAATGACATCCACAAGTCGATCACTAAAGTCCAAATCCAATTCTATTTGTGGATAACGCATAGTAAAGGCTGACAATACGGGCAGCATCAAGCTGCTGACTAGCGGCAGACTCACCCGCAAGCGGCCTTGAGGCGCAGAGATAGAACTCAATAATTCGTTTTCCGCCGAGGTGATTTCGTCCAAGATGCGTTTGCAACGTTCAAGGAATAGAGTGCCTTCTGTCGTTAAACTGACGCTACGAGTGCTGCGTTGGAGCAAGCGTACACCTAACTTCTCTTCTAACCGGGAGATGCTTTTACTGATGGACGAAGGGGATAGCCCAAGTTGATTGGCTACGGCAGTGAAGCTACGAGCTTCGGCTACACGAATGAAAATCATGAATCTACTCAAACTATTCATCTGGGTTTCCTGGGCTTTTTTACATCACGATTAATGACAAAATAGTCACTTCAGAAATGATTATAAGCCTATTTATCTGCCATTAGTGAATCTGTAGTATGAAATAAAATACATCTTGCTCTAGCTGCTATACAGCGACAAGCCATACGTACTCAGGGCAGAAAATCGAAATGGTGATGAAATCTCAAATAAATATTGGATCAAGCGCAAATAAAGCGCCGCTGGTCTTGACTGCCTGTCTTACCGCCGCTGTGATTCCTTTGAGCATTGCAGGACCTGCCGTCGTGGTGCCTTCGATCAACAAAGCCCTTGGTGGAAGCGCGGTGGAACTCAGTTGGGTAATTAATGCTTACATTCTTACTTACGGCAGTGCAACAATGGCTGCGGGTAGCTTAGCCGATACTCATGGGCGCAAGAAACTCTGGCTATTCGGTTTATTTCTCTTTGCTGTTGTTACTGCGGCGATACCTTATATGCCATCCGTTTTTTGGGTTGATATTTTACGGCTCATACAGGGGTTGGGAGCGGCGGCAGCCTTTGCCGGTTCAATGGCAGCGTTGACTCAGGAATTTGATGGTCATCAACGTACACGCATTTTCAGCCTGATTGGCACAACATTTGGGGCAGGAGCAGCTTTTGGTCCTTTTTTGGCCGGGCTACTTATTGATTCGTTAGGATGGCCTTGGGTTTTTTGGCTACCGGCTTTAGTGGCATTAGTTGCCAGTATATTAGTGAGTCTTTATGCACGAGAAACGCGCGATCCCAACGCAGAAGGGCTAGATTGGCCCGGCGCAATAACATTTACCTCATCTTTAGCGGCCTTCACTTATGGGATCATTCTGGCTCCTGAAAAAGGATGGGGAGACAGTACGGTACTTGCGACACTGATCTGTTCCATTATTATTTTCATCATATTTATTATTATTGAACGACAACGTTCAAGGCCCATGTTAGATCTCTCGTTATTTGCCAATGCGCGCTTTGTCGGTGTGCAACTTCTCGCCATCGCGCCAGCCTATGCTTATGTTGTGTTGCTCGTTATATTGCCGGCACGTTTTATTGGTGTCGAAGGGTACAGCGCATTCGAAGCGGGCCAAATGATGATTACCTTGTCCGCGCCGTTGCTAATAGTCCCCTTTATTGCCGGTCAATTAGCTCGCTGGATTAATGTCGGCATCATTTCAGGTATGGGACTTATCATCGCTGCTGGTGGCTTATTCTGGCTAGGTTATGGGATCTCTGGCGATACAACGGCTGAAAGATTATGGCCAATGTTGATTATCGGCATCGGAATTGGCCTGCCTTGGGGATTGATGGACGGTTTGGCGGTGAGTGTCGTACCTAAAGAACGAGCGGGTATGGCGACTGGGATTTTCAATGCTGTCCGTTTAGCCGGAGATGGTATCGCCTTAGCGGTGGTAGGGGCTATTCTCTCTGCTCGTATATCTTCGGGTTTAAGTACATTAAGCAATATTCCGGCTGATATTTTATCTGAAATATCTACACGTCTTGCAATGAGCGATTTAAGTAATGCTGTCGCTATTTCCCCTTCATTAGATAAGTCATTGCTCCATAAGGTATACGAAGAAGCATTTCGATATCAATTCATTGCACTTGCAGTAGCGGCGGCAATTACCGCAATGTTAGTGTTTATTTTATTGGGTAAAGTAAAATCCCACGGTGAAAGTAAATAGAAAAAACAATTGATATTAATAATAAAATCACTAAATGTTAATTATTCTGTAATTTGAGAAACTTTATTTTATCATCAGGAGAAATGCCGACACTATCTATTACCCTTGCAAACAGAATTAAGTTTTCCTACACACTTTCCCACATTGGAAAAATAACAAACAACACATTCAGGAGAATATAATTACACACCTTTATGACATTATTAAATAAAAATTTAAAGTTTGGGTGTTTATCGATATGAAAAAAACCGAAGATATGATAACAATTTATTACTATTTATTAAAAAAATTACCAATTGAAGAAATTATCTTATATTTTACGGGGGATTTTTAATATGAGCAAAAATATCGTTAGCGTACCAAAGGAGGCAGTGAGTATCGCGTCTGGAAATTTTGAAACGCCTGAAATGATTGCCAAAAGAGCGTCTATAAGATTAAGCAGCCCAGGCAAAGAGTATAATTCTAAGCGTGAAGATTTAAATGGACCAGTCATTTGGTTTGATACTGCAAAACTATCAGCCCAGAGGCCAGACGATACTATTTTCATCAGGGTGATAAATTCTCTTTATAGTGGTATAGTTTTATATCCAAATAATATTTCAACTTTCATTAATGCAATACCCAAAAGAATGCAAATAGTTCTGAAAGTGAAAACCCATGAAGAGCTTAATAAATTTAAAGAGAGCGAACATTTCGCTTTATTTAAACCTTCTGATACCAACTCAAATAAATGTATTTGCTCCAATGACATAGCCACTTTGAAGAAACTTAAAGCAGAGTCTATTGCGACTTGCTATGAAAGTTATGTTGATGATCAAGATAGTCTGCTTAAAACAATCAATGAAGGAATGGAATTCAATTTTCTTTGGATTCTTTTTCGTGATCCAACTAATATTCCTCTTGAGCTGGTCATTGCATCATTACAGTCTACCGGGACTATTTTATTAAAAGAAATTAGCGATCCTGATGATGTCGATGATGCAATAGTCTCTTATGGTGTGATGGAATATGGTGCTGAAGGTGTTATTTTCTCACCCAATAAACATGATGTTATGAGCGACTTTATCGATCGTTTATCATATAACAAAAAAGAATCACTGCAACTACAAGTCGGAATTATTACAGAAAGTCGTCCTGTCGGTATGGGATATCGAGCTTGTATCGATACATCCACATTATTCAGCGAGAACGAAGGCATGCTGGTAGGCAGTACCTCCCAAGGCGCCCTGTTGTGCTGCCCGGAAGTATTCTTTCTGCCTTATATGGAACTGAGACCATTCCGTATTAATGCCGGAGCGATACACTCCTATGTATATAACTTTAATAACCGAACCGATTATATGAGCGAGTTAAAAGCCGGCTCATCGGTAATGGCAGTCAATTCAAAGGGGGAAGTACGGCATATAACGGTTGGTCGCGTAAAAATAGAGCAACGCCCTCTTCGATTAATTGAAGCAGAGTTTCCAGGGAAAAAACGGGTGAATGTTTTGATGCAAGATGATTGGCATGTGAGAATTTTCTCTAGCGAAGCAAAACCTTTAAACATCTCTGAACTTAAACCTGGAGATAAGGTGCTTGGTTATATTACAGAGCCGGGTCGTCATGTTGGCATTAAAATTAACGAATCTATTATTGAAAAGTAGGTGATGATTATGGGATACATCGGAAGAAAATTACGAGAAAGCAGACTGTTATTTCCCAAATCAAGCCGAGGATTAATAGTGCCGATTGATCATGGGTTAACTATGGGGCCTATCTCTGGTTTACAAAGTGTTTATGCGGTTGAATCGTGGATCAATAGCAACTATGTAAGCGCTGTTCTGGCCCATAAAGGGATATTGGAAAAGCTCATTCTGCGTGGAATGTTACGCCCTTCAACAGGTATTATTCTCCATATGAGCGGCATGCCAACAATATCAGAATCACCGGACACGAAAATATTAGTGGCGAGTATAGAAGCCGCTCTCCAGCTTGGTGTGGATGCTGTTTCTATACAGGTAAATTTCACTGAAACAAATTTCGAACATAATTTATCTATATTGGGTTCTGTCACAGATATCGCGCATGAAGCCGGGCTGCCTGTACTCACAATGCTATATGATAAAGTTGTTTCCGAATCGTCAGAAATAAAGATGGAAAGGCTTCACCATCTGATAAGAATTGTCACCGAACTGGGATCTGATGCAATAAAAATAGGCTTCCCTGATTCGGAGTCCGCTATTGCAGAAATCGTTGACCTTCATGGTTCTGATATTAAAATTTTCTTCGCCGGGGGAGAAAAAACATCTGACGAAATACTGATTAATAATACCAAAGCCGCTATTTCGTCCGGAGCTTGCGGGTTATGTGTTGGCAGAAATATTTTTCAAAATCTCAACCCACAATCCCTGCTTCACCATTTATATGAATGTATAAATTCAGAGTCAATATCTTTGGCTTAAAAAAAGCCTATATATCATAGATTTCATGCAGTTGAATATGACTAAAAGGGTCTATCATGGAACTCGCTATCAATACTCAAAACGAACCTAAAAAAGAAACAAGTTATTCTTTATCACCATTATGGGAAGACATTTTTTCTAAAGAACTATTGGAAGAAATTAATACCAATGTATTTTTAGTGACTTGCCGCTCCGGGAAAGCCAGCCAGAATTTACTCAGAAAATTCATGATCCAGCACCAGTACTATTCACAATATTTCACCCGATATCTGTGCTCGCTGATGGGAAACTTAGTTGATCAAAATGATTTTACGCTCCTTTCTCATAATTTGCTGGAAGAGCTAACAGGAACCGATGCTGCAAAGATATCTCACGTAGAGTTATATAAAAAGGCGATGGCGGCGATTAATGCGGTTCCTAAAAGTTATCCAATTCTTAAAAGTACTCAGCAATTGATTAATATTATGTTTGAGCACTGCCGAAGTGATAATTCTTTAAGGGGACTCGCTGCTCTGTGCTTAGGCGCTGAGGCAATCGTACCTTTAATTTATGGTCCAGTTTTAGATGCATTACGAGCAATGAAAGCGCCTGATGACGCATTGCATTTCTTCAAAATCCATGTTGAGGAGGATGAAGAGCATGCCATAGTAATGAGGAAAATTATTGATCGCATGATTGCAGGAAATCCTCACGGCAAGGCAGAAGTTATGGCTTTTGGTGAAGCAGTAATACATTCTCGGATGGCGATGCTAAATGAGATATATCAAAGTAGCGTCGGGGTAAATTCGAACGTAACGACCCTTTTATCTGAACGTGATTTAGTCTGTTTGCGTAATGATAACATGTTAGGTAGCGGTAATTTTCTTGACCGCTGTTTATCGCTAAGTAGTACCCCGACTGTGGATTTTATTTTTACAGATAAACCTATAACCATTGCCAGTCAACGTAATATCCAACAATTCAGCCTGAATACCTTGGTAAGTATTAGACGTGAGCTTGCGGGTTGGTATTTGGCTAATGGGATTAAAACCGGGGATGTCGTTGCTGTTTGTGTGCAAGATGGAATTGGTCCATTTCTGCATTACATTGCAATCACGAGTATCGGCGCTACAATCGCGTTAATTAATCCGGCGATGCCGTCAGATATTGGCATCTCTTATATCAAAGAGAACGGTTTTAATAAACTCGTCACCGATGAATCTTTTCTTAATCATAATTCACTGATAAAGAGTTTACGGAATGCCGGTGATATATGTGAAATTCTCAATGTTTCAAATTTCAATACCGAGGTGGAATATAATTTGCCTTCTTGGTGGCCGTATATTCCCGTGGATACAACATTACTGATGTTGAGCCATACTTCTGGTACGACAGGCGTTCCTAAAGCGGTAAAATTTGAACATCGTCAATTTTTTATGGGAAAACGCGCAAGACTTGGGCGTTTTGTCGAATCACCAGATGAGCGTTTGCTGACCGTTTTGCCGCAGTCGCACTCCTCTGCTATCAGCCATCTTGAAACGGCTATATTGCATGGTCTCCCAACTTATGTCCTCAGTAGCCAGGAAGGGGAATCGGTAAGAAAAGCGATAAAAGATTTTTCGCCTACGACGGTTGTTGCATTTCCCAAAAGCTACGTTTCTTTGCTGGAACGCGAGGTATCGTATGCTGAATTCCCATCAATACGGCGCTGGTTTAGCATGGGGGATGCCGCCCATCAGAGTCACATTAGCCGTTTACTGGCGGGTTCGCCGGGTGCGCGTTTTATCGATGCGTTTGGCAGTTCGGAGCTTGGTATGGCTTTGTTTCAAAGTGTATCCACGGCTGATCGAATTGCACCGTCTCGTTCAATTGGGCGTCCTGTTGATATCGTTACGGCCAAAATAGTGGACATGGCTTCCGGTGATGAAATGCCGCAGGGAAGTGTCGGAGCGCTCGCGGTGTGTTCACCAACAATTACTTCTGGCTATTGGAAACAGAACCAAAAAACCGCTGATACATGGCGAAATGGATATTTCTTGACCGGAGATATCGGATATTGCAAAGGCAATGTTTTTTATCAAATTGATCGTGTGGTTGATGTTGTTCATACCCCTGACGGCTCGCTGTATACCCTTCAACTGGAAGAGACGATACAGACAATCGAAAGTGTATATGATGCAACAATTATAGGATTAAATTTACCTTATGCTGAAAATGGAAAAATAACATTACTTGCCTTGATTCTATTGAGTAAGAAATTAACTGAGGATGTCGATATTGTTGCAGAAAAAATTCTTCAACTCATGCAGGAAAAGAATGGAATAGAGAACTCTATTGGAGAATATATTGTTATTGTTGTTAATAGTTTCGATCAGATTCCCCTTGGCGTAACCGGTAAAGTTTTGAAACGCAGATTAAGGGATCTTCTGCCCAATATTCTTGAGAAATATAAAACAAGTAGAGAAATTCCAAAAGGAATTCTAGCAATCACTCGCTATATACCCACTAATTAACATTAATAATAAAGAAGGTAAATTACAGTGAATGAAGATCTTTATGAAAAACCGGTTATCGCCGCTATAAAACAAAAACTGACTCTTGCTGAATCCTCCGGTATTTCTGAGTTTGAATGTATGGGAAGGCTATTTAATATTCATAAAAATGTGTTTCCACCCACTCATTTTCAGTCCACCGGTATTTTTACCCGGCATATTCCTTATGTGCGAAATAGCTCTTTTTTAGAATTAGGCTGTGGTGCGGGAGTAACCGCTATTACAGCAGCGCTAGAAGGATGTTATCCCGTTGTTGCTTCTGATATTAGTGAGGAAGCAGTGAAAAACACCTTATTTAATGTGACCCGGCATCGGGTAAATAATTTAATTTCTGTCAGGCATGGAGATTTATTTGACATATTAAAAGACGGTGAAAGTTTTGATATTATTTTCTGGAACTCTAATTTTTTGTTTGTTCCTGAAAATTACACTTTTAAAGAAGAAATTTATCACGCATTTTACGATCCGGGATATATAACTCATAAACGTTTCCTTCAGGATGCAAGAAAATATCTTAATCCTCAGGGAAAGATACTCATCGGGTTTAGCAGCCAGGGCAATGAAGCCGCATTTAGTGAGTTACTCTCGGAGCATGGCTACAACTATGTTGTTTTATATGAGGAAAAAGGAAAAGGTGAAAATGCCCAGATATATAAAATCTTCCAGCTAACATCTTTAATCTAAACAGTTTATTACCACGGGTCATGGTTAAGGAGGGTTAATTTTGACTTTAGAAAATGAATCACCAGTAGCCATCGTCGGCGGCGGACCCGTTGGCTTAATGCTGGCTTTATTTCTGGATTTATACGGTATTCGTTCCGTTATTTTTAATTTAGATGAGGAAACTCGATGGCGCCCTAAGGGTAATACCCATAATGCTCGCACGATGGAACATTATCGTCGCTTAGGGATATCTCAGTCTATTCGGGCATTAGGATTGCCAAAAGAGTTTCCTCTGGATATATCATATTTTACCCGGCTTAATCGATGGGAACTCGCCCGTATCAATATGCCGTCGGGAATGCAGAAAATATCCAGACTCAAACATGCTATTTCGACCGATCCGGTTCCAGAACCATTGATGCGAGTCAATCAAATGTATGTCGAAAAGTTTTTACTACAGCATGCCCGTAGTCGTCCAAATATCACCATGAGATATGGCTGGCGCGTTAAAGATTTTATTCAGTTTAAAGATCAAGTAAAACTTTATGCGGAGTGTATTAAGGGAAAACATTCCGATGAAATCTGGCACACCAGTTATATGATTGGCTGTGATGGTGGGCAAAGTTTTGTTCGTTCCAAGCTTGGTATCGCCTATGAAGGAACGGTTGAAGCCAAAATAGGTTTTCTGACTGGCGGCATGATATCCAGCTATATCCGTATCCCTGAGCTTCACCAAGGGATATTAAAAGGCAAAGAATCTTGGATGTATAATATTATCTCCCCCATGTTGAGAATGTTATTTATCAGTCTGGATGGCAAAGATGATTTTTTACTGATGACTCAGAGTGAACATGGAAAGGCTATCAATGAGTCGGAATTAATTCGCATAGCTCAGGCAGGAATAGGCTCAGATATTGAAGTATCCGTTCTGAGTAATTCGGTATGGAAAGGTGGCGTTGCCCTTGTCGCTGAAAGATTTTCTGACGGCAAAATATATTTGGCGGGCGACTCCGCTCATCTATTTTCTCCTACCGGCGGTTTTGGCATGAATACTGGAATCGATGATACGAGTAATTTAGCCTGGAAAATTGCTGCGTCTCTCAAAGGTTGGTCAGGTAATGCGTTAATGGATTCTTATGAAAGCGAGCGCCGTCCAATTGCGCTGAGAAATACCGCTGCCGCACGTTTTTTAACGCAGCGGGTTTCATCATTATCCATACCGGCAAATCTAGAAAATGCAGATTCCGCTGGGAATTTGGCCCGTAAAAAAATGGGGATTGAGCTGAATACATTCCGCAGTCAATTTTCTTCTATCGGTGTTGAACTTGGCGCCCGATATGACCATTCTCCTCATATTATTAATAGCGCGCCAATACCGGATGATGACTTTATTCATTATCAGCCAAGTCATGTGCCAGGAGGCCGATTGCCGCACCTGTGGCTCACACCTGTTCCTGGAACAAGAATATCGCTATTCGATATTTTAGGCACTGGCTTTAGCTTACTTCGGGTAGGGACTTATTTTCCAGCGATATCCGAACTATTAGATCAGGCATATCAACGTAAAATTCCGATCAAAATTATTGATCTTTCCGGTAATGATGCCTGGCAATTATATCAAGCAAGGCTCCTTTTGGTACGTCCTGACCAATATATCGCCTGGAAAGGTGATAAGGTGCCGAACAATATAGGTTCAATACTGGATAAGATTATAGGTAAGTAAGAGATGATTTTCCGGGGATATGGGTATTAACATGAATTAAATACGGAACACAATATTATGATTGAGACAGATGTTCTTATCGTAGGTAGCGGTCCTTCTGGCTCCGCAGCAGCTTTATTTTTGAGTACTTATGGGATTAATACAATGGTCATCACTAAACATCGGTGGTTGGCTAATACACCTCGTGCGCATATAACAAATCAGAGAACAATAGAAATATTATCGGAGTTTGGCGTTGGTGATGAATTAATGGCGAGTTCGGTACTAAATGAGGTGATGGGCAATAGTATATTCTGCGAGACGTTAGCAGGAAACGAAATTGCCAGAATAAAATCATGGGGAGCGCATCCAGAACGTTTGAGTGACTATAAAATAGCAAGCCCATTTAGTATCTGTGATATACCGCAAACTTACCTTGAGCCGATATTGATTGGCCGTGCTATTAAAAATGGAGCACACGTTAAATTTTCATCAGAATATATACAAGCCACACAAGATAAACAGGGGATTACGGTAACGGCTTTTGATCGTTTAGAAAAGCGGGAGTATCAAATACGGGCTAAATATCTTATTGGAGCTGACGGCGCCAGAAGTAAAGTTTGTTCCGATGCACAATTACCGATGAAAGGCGAATTGAACCTCGCTGGCTGTATAAATATTTTCTTTGACGCTGATCTATCTGCTTTAGTTTCTCATCGGCCCGGAGCATTATTTCTCATTTTCAATAACGAGGCTATTTCTGGTGGCATTGGCTTGGGTGCGTTAAGGATGGTGCGTCCGTGGAAAGAGTGGTTAGGGGTATGGAATTACGACATCGCTAAACCACCGCCCATAATTACAAAGAACGATGCGGTCAATATTCTTAAAAAACTTATCGGTAATTATGATGTGGATATAGATATTAAGTCAATATCGACCTGGACGGTAAATAGTATGTATGCGGAGGAATATGCTAATCAGCGAATATTTTGTGTTGGCGATGCTGTTCACCGGCATCCACCGAATAATGGATTAGGATCGAATACCTCTATTCAAGATTCTTATAATTTATGTTGGAAACTTGCCTATGTTCTCAAACACTATGCAGGACAGGAATTGTTAGAAACTTATAGTCAAGAGAGAGTTCCAGTAGGAAAAGCGGTCGTTGCCCGAGCAATGCAGAGTATAAGTGAAAGCCAAGAACTGAGTCTTTCATTGGGGTTGGATAAACCTACCATTTCTACCGCAGAATTTCTTTCCACTGATGATGATATTGGTATAGCGAGAAGGAATAGATTTTATAAAGCATTAAGGTTAAAGAACTATGAGCTTAATGGACACGGAGCTGAGCTAAACCATTGCTATAGATCGGCAGCTATTTTGAGAGAAAAAGTTTCTAACGAAGAAGAAAAAAGTGACGATCTATTTTTCATGTATCACTCTACATTTACACCTGGGGCACGAATTCCACATGTTTGGTTAAGCCAAAAGGGAAAAATTATATCCTCAATTAATTTGGTTGGTCATGGGAAATTTTCATTGTTCACCGGAATAGCGGGGAAGAAATGGATTTCAGCAGTAGAAAAATATAACCAAGAGCATGCTTGCCAAATAAATGCATATATTATTGGCCCTGGCGAGGAAATTGACGATATTTATGGTGATTTTTATGGTCGCTGTCATTTTGATGAAAACTCCTGTGTTCTTGTCAGACCTGATGGACATATCGCATGGTATTGCCGGGATAATAGAGAGCATGATAAACGCTTGGCGGAAAATATGACTAAGTTACTTTTAAAATAAAGTGATTTTAACGTTATTTCAAAATAGTAAAAAAAATAAAAATTTTGGGATAAGAGATGATATCAGAGGTAATTATGGTGAAAAAGAGTTATTTCTCCTCTGGAGACTTTAATAAAGTTCCCGGTGAATTAGTTGAAGATAAACCAACGCAATTAATTCATGAAAATGTATTGAATTCCGACGTTAGCCAAGATTTGAATTTCTCAAATGAAAGACGTCATAAAGTGGCGATGGTTAATTTGCCCAGTAAAGTTTTGAGTATGACATTAGGAGGATTACAACCTGGAGAATCCACACGTAAACACCGACATAGCTATGAAACGATAATCTATATCGTGAATGGCGAGGGATATTCATTAATTGGCGAACAACGTATTTCATGGAAAGCCGGTGACGCAATATATGTGCCTGTATGGGCATGGCATCAACATACAAATAGCAGTGTCACTGACGAGGCTCTCTATATTGCATGTGAAAATGCCCCCATGTTGCAAAACTTGGGTCTTGCAGTTCGTGAAGAACTTTGAATTTAGCCGGATATACATTAAGAGCCTATTACAGTAGGCGTTTTCTAAGAGGAATAAAACAATCATGTTTAGATTATCAGGGAAATATACATTAATTACCGGAGGAACAACCGGTATTGGTTTCGAAACGGCAAAAAAATTTCATGCTGAAGGAGCTTACGTTGCAATTACTGGAAACAATCCAGAGACATTAGATTTTGCCCAGAGATTCTTTGGTAAGGATGTTTGGGTTATACCCAGTGACGCCGGGTCTTTGGCATCACAAGTAATCTTAAGGGATACAATTAGAGAGCGTTGGCCGCAGATTGATGCTCTGTTCCTGAATGCCGGAATTGTGACGAGTCATAAATTAGAAGAAGAAAGTGAAGAGGGTTTTGATCGCCTGATGTCGATTAATTTAAAAGGGCCGTTTTTCCTCTTACAATCTATGCTCCCTCTTCTTGCCAGACCATCTTCTGTCATTTTGTCCGGTTCAGTCAGTGGTCATATTGGTAAAAGTGGCACAAGTGCAACTTATTCAGCAAGTAAGGGGGCTTTATTAGCTATGGGACGTGCCTTGGCTGCGGAATTTGTCGATCGTCAGATTCGGGTTAATAGTATTAGCCCCGGACCAATCATGACTCCGGCATTCGACAAACTAGGGATAAACAATACTCAACGTGTATATCAGGAAGTGAGCGCTATGATTCCAACTGGACATCTAGGAACCCCGGCTGATGTCGCAGATGTAGCCGTATTCCTCGCTTCAGATGAATCTAAGTTTTTGTTGGGAACTGACATTATCATCGATGGAGGTATGGTTAATATTTAGGTAAAAGCAGATTTTACGAATAACTGTATCGTTGATTTGTGCAATACCAAGATAAAATTCCTTAAGATGACTTAGAAAATGAACGGCGCCTCAAATGTTGGGAACTAAATCTCACGGTTGGGGCACCGTTTTTTTAATCTCTCAATCATATAACAAATCCAAATAATTCAACACTGTTATGATAAAGTTGGTTAGCAATTTCATCAGGAGATTCGCGACGAAGCTCACATAACGAAGCAAAAACTCCGGCAACTCTTTCCGGTCGGTTAGGTTCTCCCTGAAAGCCGAAAAGTGGCATATCCGGGGCATCGGTTTCCAACACAAGAGACGTTAACGGGAGTTCAGCCATCACACGACGTGTTTTCTGCGCTCTTTCATAAGTAATGGTTCCCCCTACCCCAATGTAATATCCCAAACGGATAAAAGTTTCTGCCTGCGATAAGCTACCAGCAAATCCATGTACTACACCGGTACGGGGAAGGTTGATTCTTCTTAGGATCGCTGCCATTTGATCATGGCTTTTTCGGGAATGAAGGATAACCGGTAATTCATACTGTTTTGCTAACCGCAATTGAGCGCATAACAACGCTTTCTGCTTTTCAAATTGGGATTCAGCCATATAGAGATCGAGCCCAATCTCCCCAACCGCCACCAACTTTTCGTGTTTCTGTTTCAGAAAGTGTTCCAGATCCGCAAGATGCGCTTCCTGATGTTGATCGATATAAAGGGGATGCAAACCCAATGCGGCATAAATCGCTGGATAAGAATGAGCCAGTTCAGATACCCGTTGCAAATTGTCCCTACTAATAGCAGGGACAACAATTTTATCCACACCAACCTGTGCCGCCAGTCGCAGGCTTCGCTGCTCATCACCACAAAATGGAGGGAAGTCAAAATGGCAGTGGGTATCAATAAACATCAAACTATCCGTTATCAATCTGTTCTGACAATACAGCTAAGTCAGTCGGCAACGCCAACGGGCTATTTTCTTCGTTCTGGCACAAAATATTATCGCTTAAGCGGTCGTTGTTATCCTTAGCAAGGCTAAACTTATTACCAATAAATAAGTGACCAACTGTCTCCAGGAAATAGCGCCCACAACGACGTCCAAGGTGATAATCCCTATTCAGCGCCGGCAAACGGCTACCTAATGCGCTGGTCGTTAAGGATGCTGGCGGATAGATCTCAAAAATCTGTACATCATCAGGTGGATTTTCAATAAATTTCTGGGTGCGGTAGTAGCTTGTCGCATGTTGTTGTAGCATCCGTACCATCTTTTGCAGACCACTGTCTCCCAACCAACGTTCCATTCGTTGCACCCAATCAGGCGTGTAATAGAGCTGTGAAGGGACTGTGCGGATCACCACTATAGTGTCAGCACCTCGCCGATACGCCTCTTCTACCGGAATCGCGTCACTGATGCCGCCATCATAATAAACAACACCATTGATCGTCACACCATTACGATAAAACCCAGGAATGGCGCTTGATGCCTTAATCACTTCCAGCCAGTTGTGCTCATCAGGCTGGAAATAGGTAGGTTCAAAATTATCCGCACGACATGCACACGTATAAAATTCACATCCGGCCTCCAATCTGCGCAAAGCTGTCGGGATATCCAATGGCAGGTCCTGAAAAGCGGTCTGCACAAACCAATCTAAATCAACTAAATGACCACCACGTACAAAACGCAAAGGGTTAAAGAAGGCTGGATTAGTTGTATAACGACTGATGGCTCGCCGGGCATATCCACGCTGTCCGCAAATATAAGCTGAAAGGTTCTGAGCGCCTGCCGAAGTGCCAAGCAGGAGATCAAACGGGTTAAACTCAACGCGCATAAATTCATCCAGCACACCCGCAGTAAAAATGCCGCGTTGCCCTCCACCTTCACAAACCAGTGCAACCTTTCCAGTTTTAATATGTGACTTATATTTATAGGATAATAGATCGATATTCCCCAAAGTTATCGGTATACGTTTCCCCACACAGCCCCCAAGAAAATAAATGACGGATAGAGAGCATAACTTGGGAAGTTATTATCCGTCATTATATTATGGTGCTACATAGTCAATATTTTGATAAAAGTCCCCTGGTGAGGGCGCATATCCGGTTACTACAAATCCAGTTACTACAAAGAAAAATCATTTGAATGGAAAACAACCACTCAATTAATAAAATATATTATTTTTTTATGGTCAAACCGTTTTGAATAGATTTGACCCCTTCCACTTGAGAGATAATCTCTATAATTTTTCTAGATTGTTCCTCACTGTTCACGAAACCAGAAATATAAACGACCCTCTTCTCTGTTTTGATAGAGATATCACTACTGTTGATACCTTTTGCCGCCAACAGCTCACTTTTAATCTTTGCTGTGGTAGCACTATCACCCATATAACCATCAATGCTTTTCATTGAGCTATCGATTTTCTGACCAGCACTGTCGAGTGCTTGTGTCGCTTTATTTTTAAAAGACTCTTCCGCCAATACACTACTGCTAATCAAGGTGGTCCCCAAGGCAATAGCCATCAACAAGTGAGCCAATTTAACATTCTTCATCCTATACCTTCCTTAATTGCCGGTTAGATTTCTGAATCTATAAAGCCATTCAAACCGTCTTTACACTAATGCTTCTTTACACAAAGAGTCGCAATCCACATTAGAATTAAAAACAGGTTATCGCTCCCAATAGCTGAGAGGCTAAATCGGGAAATAAGCACATCAACACAGTAAAGACCGAGGAAATAGTAACAGGAAAATAAAGCAAAGCGCTATAAAATAAGACCGATCTTACCCGACTAAATTATAAATTATTCTTGTGTTACATATATTTTTGTAAAGAAAAAGGCTAACTTATTGTTAGCCTTAAAAATATTAATGTTCCCGCGTCTTACGGAAATTGACGTCAGGATAACGTTCACCCGTCAGATTTAGGTTAACCATCGTTGGGGCAATATAGGTCAGGTTGTCACCGCCATCAAGCGCCAGATTTTGCTCATTCTTACGCTTAAACTCTTCCAGCTTCTTAGCGTCATGACACTCAACCCAACGCGCCGTTGAGACGTTTACCGGTTCATATAAAGCTTCAACGTTGTATTCGCTTTTTAAACGGGCCACAACGACATCAAACTGGAGAATACCAACGGCTCCCACAATCAAATCGTTATTTGTCAGTGGACGGAATACCTGTACAGCGCCTTCCTCAGATAATTGAACCAATCCTTTCAAGAGCTGTTTCTGTTTCAGAGGATCACGCAAGCGAATACGACGGAACAATTCTGGAGCAAAGTTAGGAATACCGGTAAATTTCAGATCTTCCCCTTGCGTAAAGGTATCACCAATCTGAATTGTCCCGTGGTTATGCAGACCGATAATATCTCCCGGGTAGGCATGATCCACATGAGAACGATCACCCGCCATAAATGTCAGCGCATCAGAAATCACCACATCTTTCTTAATTCTTACCTGATGCAGTTTCATGCCTTTTTCATATTTACCCGACACGACACGCAAGAAAGCCACGCGGTCACGGTGTTTAGGGTCCATATTGGCCTGGATCTTAAAGATAAACCCGGTAAATTTATCTTCCTGAGCGGAGACTGCGCGGACATCTGTCCGACGCGGCATCGGCGCAGGCGCCCATTTCACCAAACCATCCAGCATGTGGTTAACGCCGAAGTTACCCAGCGCAGTACCGAAAAATACTGGTGTCAGTTCACCTTGCAAAAATGCCTCATGATCAAACTCATGGGAAGCCCCCTGCACCAGTTCCAGTTCCTGACGCAGTTGTTCAGCCAGATCTTCACCAATAGCGGCATCCAGTTCAGGATTATTCAGCCCCTTAATTGCGCGGACTTCCTGAATCGTGTGCCCCTTTCCGGTCTGATACAGGTAAGTTTCATCAAGATAGAGGTGATAAACCCCTTTAAAAGACTTACCGCATCCAATCGGCCAGGTAATCGGAGAACAAGCGATATTCAACTCATTTTCCACTTCATCCATCAGTTCCATTGGATCACGGATATCGCGGTCAAGCTTGTTCATGAATGTTAGAATCGGGGTATCGCGCAGACGGGTCACTTCCATCAATTTACGTGTCCGATCCTCAACCCCTTTAGCGGCATCAATGACCATTAAGCAACAGTCAACCGCCGTTAATGTACGATAAGTATCTTCGGAGAAATCTTCATGCCCTGGCGTATCCAACAAGTTAACCAGACAATCTTGATAAGGAAACTGCATCACAGAAGTGGTAATGGAAATACCACGCTGTTTCTCCATTTCCATCCAGTCAGATTTCGCATGCTGGTTTGAGCCACGACCTTTCACTGTACCGGCTTTCTGAATCGCCTGTCCAAACAGCAACACTTTTTCAGTAATCGTCGTTTTCCCTGCGTCAGGGTGAGAAATGATAGCAAAAGTTCGCCGTTTAGCGACTTCCTGCTGAAAAGGGGAATTTGACATCAATAACAATCTTCTGCTTTATATACGGGCTTGTATTCAACATCAGACGCTTCCCCGCAAGGAAAACAGTTGCCAAACCCGTGGGTGAATGAAAAATTGGCGCTCATTTTCGCTGAAATTGGTGTTATAAACAATCAATCAATTTTATAGCACTTATCAGGCAAACAGCGGCAACGCCATGATGATGGCATCTTCTTTACCTGTCGCGGTAGGATAGTAACGCTTACGCACAGAGACTTGGTTAAACCCTGATTGTTCATACAATCCAATAGCGGAATGATTCGATTGCCTGACTTCAAGCCATAAGGTATTCACCCCTTTACCCGGCAGAATTGATATTAAATACGCTAATAATCCTTTACCATAACCCTTACCTTGGTAGTCAGGATGAATAGCGATATTAAACAGGGTTGCTTCATCCAATATCACTTGGGTTATCGCAAAGCCAATAAGTTGTTCATTAATCGCTATTTTATAATTCAAATACCGCTCACCCTGATTACTGAAAAATGTTTTCTCACTCCACGGGAACGCGTGACTGGCTTTCTCAACCAGAAAAGCGGACGGGAGATCAGCGGGAGTTAATAGAGAAATGTTGTTCATGTTGAGAAATCTGTTGCCAGAGAGAACGTTTTGCCTGTCCATCACAATATAAATCATTTAATGCCGGGCTTCTCAAAGAAATGCCCGGCCATGATAGTGTAATATCCACACCTAACAACCAATATGGGCACTTAACCTGTTCCGCTAACATTGCAACATTATTTGCTGTAATGCAGTAAACAGAAGATTTATCCAACCCCATAGCGGTGAAAATATCTATTAATAATGAATTAGTTAAATCAATGTGGTCATTGGTAATAATCAGCAGACGGGTGGTATCAGGTAAGTGAACAGCTAATTCACCTTGTAAAACCGTCGGGTTACGTAAGGTCCATTGGGTAATTCCCAGTTGAGCTAATAACCTATCGCGCCGGGTTACCATATCTATCCACCTGCTGTAAAAAATAATCGGTAACATGTTATCAGAGGCCACGATCTGCGCCAATATTGGGTGTTAAATTTATTATTTCCTGATATTTGGACACAGAACATAAAGGAGCTTATAGACAAATGTCTGCGTTAACCCCCGCCAGTGAAGTTATTTTGCGTCACAGTGAGCAACTTAGCTCTCATCACCTGCTCTTCGCCGGTGATATTCAGGACACACTGGCAACCCAAATTGATGCTGCCAGTGTGCGAGTGCACACTAACCAATATCATCACTGGCAATCACTGATCCGCACTCTAGGTGATCATGCCTGGTTTGGACTGGTAGCCGAAAAAGCATTTACCCAGGGTTGTGACACCCTAATCTACTACTGGCCTAAAAGTAAGCAGGAAGCTCGCTTTCAATTACGCAGCCTGTTCTCTATTTTGCCAAAAGGTATCAATATTTTTATTGTCGGAGAGAACCGTAGCGGAGTACGTAGTGTAGACAAACTGATGGAAGGTATGGCAACGTTTCGAAAAATCGACAGCGCCCGTCGTTGCAGCCTGTTCTACGGCCAGTTAGAACATGAAGTACAGTTCGAACAGGATAACTGGTGGAACAGTTATCAGGTGGAAAATGTCATAGTGAATACGTTGCCGGGTGTATTTAGCCAGGATGAGCTGGATGTTGGCAGCCGCTTATTGCTTTCTACCTTTGACAAACCTCTCTCTGGCAATTTACTGGATATCGCCTGTGGTGCGGGTGTTCTGGCAGCCGTATTGGGTAAGAAAAATCCTGAGTTAGCACTTACTCTCAGTGATGTTAATGCAGCAGCCATTGCCTCCAGTAAAGCGACCTTAAAAGCTAATAAACTGGAAGGCCACGTTGTTGTCAGTAACGTTTATTCCAATATTGAAGGTAAATTCGACTGGATTATCTCTAATCCTCCTTTCCATGATGGATTAAAAACCAGTTTACTGGCAGCCGATGATCTGATCCGCCAAGCTCCCAACCACCTAAAACCCGGAGGAAAATTGCGGATTGTCGCCAATGCCTTCCTGCCTTATCCCGATTTACTGGATAAAACTTTCGGCAGTCATGAAGTCATTGCCCAGACCGGGAAATTCAAGGTTTATCAGGCAACAAAAAAATTCTAATTGACTTAACCTGTCCTTGATTCAAGGGCAGGTTATTTTTGATAACAACATAATAGAAGGGTGACGATTTTTACGGCAACCATGCAACGCTTATAAATAATGATTGACGCCGACTACAAAACCTCTAAAATGCGCCTCCATGCTATCAATCAACAGATTGATAGTGTCTGAATTTGCGAGGGTGGCGGAATTGGTAGACGCGCTAGCTTCAGGTGTTAGTGTCCTTACGGACGTGGGGGTTCAAGTCCCCCCCTTCGCACCAAATCAGACAACCGCTGATTAAATTTGGCATAAAAAAATAAAATGACAGTACCTGCGAGGGTGGCGGAATTGGTAGACGCGCTAGCTTCAGGTGTTAGTGTCCTTACGGACGTGAGGGTTCAAGTCCCTCCTTTCGCACCAATCTGTTCATTTTCTTTATTTCTATAATCGCGCTTCTCATCCATTCTTTCTTCAATAAAACGTCAAAAACAGCCAAATCGGTGCATTCCAGCCAATAAAGCACACAACACAGCAAACCCTGATGGTATCAACAAAAAATGGCGTGACTTCTGGTTTAACAACATAAATAGCGTCAGCAACATCGCTAATACCATTCCAATTTTGAACTGCTCAATTCCAGGATTGACGATGACGAATAGCATGCCAGCCAGGCTAGATAAACCGATTCCCCACAAGCTGGTGATACCCTGCCAGAAAAGCGATCTCTCTCTGTCTTTCATTCTGACCATAACTCGCACTCAGTTAAATGATAATGATTACCAATATCATATACAAAAAAGTGTGAAGTACAAGCCAGTTGCAGTTGCTAATCTGGCAGATCAAATCAATATCCTGTGACACCAGTTCAAACTATTCCGATTCAACATACTACAGAGTTGAAAAATCGTGGTTCGAAAATATTACAAAGCACTAACTCAAGCACTTAATAGGAGAGCGTAAAAAAGTGTGGGGCATTTATGTAGCAAAGCAGCTAAAGAAGCCACTTTAACGTATAAGTATTCATGGGCCGATAATGGGTAATAGTCCGGTTGAGTTGCCCACTTTACCGCTAAATAACTCAAGTGCCCCAGACTTTTTTATGCTCTATATGAACGCATCCCGTTTGCAAGACAAAAATTACTCTGGCATCGACGGTAGGTTGCAGCTCTATATCCGGCCTTATTGCAGCCAGAGCTGCGGGCCTCGATGTAATCCGCTGA
>NZ_RCWE01000037.1 GCF_018448925.1 Photorhabdus akhurstii
GCAACATTAGTATGTACTTGAAAGTCAGTACATCTGGATTTCTAGTCGGCTTTGTGCTTTGGTTATTTGATATTCGTTAGTTACCCGATAAGAACGATCCCAGCTGTTGAGCTGGGATTTTTTTGTTGTGGAGAACAACTATCTTTATGAAGACGAAAGCCACCGTTTTGATAAAGAGTTGGCCGAGTGTAAGGCCAAAGGAGGAGACTGCGGTGCAGTTATTCAGAAGTATTTAGACATCAGCAATAAGAATAGTGCCGAATTAGAGGAAAAATGCAAAGGAGGCGGTATTACCTGCGTGACTTATGAAGAAATTATTCAAGTAAATACGAATGTTGCGCTTGATGAGGGATCGTTACAAATTCGATTGTCAGAGAAATTAAAAGATCCCGACGCCATCAAGATAGTGCAGTATTTGAATGGTAAGGATTTGCAGTTTTTGAAGGATAATATTACCACTTCTAACAGAGTTGCCGCTGTCGCCTTAGATCCAACTTCATGGCCTGTAATGGTCTTTGGTGCAAAGGCAATGATTCAGGGGGCGAAAGGGAAAGAGCAGCTACTTGCGGCAGGCGTCACCAGTGGTATGAACGCGGCTATTCAGTACGGTACGACGAAAGAAGTAAAACTTTCTGATTTGATTGGTGCAGGTGTTGTTGGTGCTATTACTGCCGAAAAAGGTTATAACCCCACTGTAACGTGGAATGCGGTAGGCGGCTACTACACTGCGGAAATTAAAGGGGATGATCCTTTCTTAAATGCGATATTGAGTAAAGGAGGTGCCAGTGCAGGTTATGCTGCTGGTAATGTTATCAAAGTACCAATGGGGAAAGTGCTTAATCCTATATCGAAACAATATGAATGGGAACCAATAGGGATTTGGACTATTACAAAGCCTGTGAAACAAAGTTCAATCCCATCAGTGGCTGGTAACGTTGGTGATTCAGCAGTATCAGGTTGGTTCAACTCTACTGTTGGCGGAGCAATGCAAGAAGGAAAACAGCAAAATGAAAAAAAATAAAATGAAATCAATAGTGATTATGTGTTATTTATTATTTTCTTTTTTCTTGGCTGTCTTCTTACTGAGTGTTATCTCACAGGCTTTTAGTTTATGGTTTATAGACAAAGCCGATATTTTTTGTTCCATCAAAGACAATATAGGAGTTCATTTGCAAATTGGGGGAGCAGGTGCTTTAGCTGGGTTTGTACTTTGGTTATTTAAAATGTATTAGTCAGAAAAATTCCTAAATAAGATTTCATAATTGTGCTACACCCATTTTTTGTCTTCCTGGCTTTTGCTGTGATGAAAACGATGCCAAAAAGGCATTAACATAATTCAGTAACTGCCACATAAATTGACAACAATGATTTCGCGTTATTGTCTCATGGAGCGATTGCCATAACCGTTCTATTTTATTTAACCACGGTGAATAGACCGGTAAAAACAACAGGGTAAATTTTGGATGTCGTGCCAGCCAGTCCTTTACCTTCTGACTTTTATGAATAGTAATGTTCCGGTGGACTCACCTTGCGTTGTCAGATAACAACAAAATGGGATGTTAACGGAAGGGATTCTCAGGCCAGGGCAGCAGCTCATTCAACCGATTGTTTGGCCAGACAGGCAGCCGACTGAGGACATCACGTAACCAGACCCAGGGCTCATGTCCGTTGGCTCTGGCAGTTTCCAGCAGGTTCATTATCATGGCCGCCCGTTGCCCCGCGCAGAGCGAGCCCGCAAAAAGCCAGTTCTTTCGGCCGAGCGCCACACCCCGGACCGCATTCTCCGCCCGGTTGTTGTTTATCGGTACTCGGCACATCATCCAGATAACACACCAGGGCCGACTGGCGATTCAGTAATGCTCTGGTGCTATCCCACCTTGCCCTTCTCCTCCGGCCTATGCACGCGATAGCTTCCTTATCTTCATTTGGAGACTGACACTATGAGCCGTACGATATACCCCGGGACAAAAACAACAACATATGATCCAATGGCGTCACAGTGACCTATGTCTAGTCCCAACATTTGATAGATGGATTGCATAGTGGATCTCTCTGGTTCAAGGGTTCATTGTTTGCAAATATATTCAACGTTAGCAATCCAGTTTTGTTGGCGACGTGTCAATCGAGCTTGATCGCTTTCATCAGTGAACTTAGCAGAAACATACTTAAACAGTGCAGGATCAACGTCTTCAAAGGTATTGACGTTAACGACGGCATAATCGCGACCGTTAATCTGACTGATGACAACAGGCACTACTCCACGCTGGCTACAGATGTGAAACTGTGCTGTACCGGATTCAAAAGAGTATCTATGTAGCAGCTTTTGTTCTCTGATACTCAGCCGAAGCTGCCCTGCCGAGAATGATGTCCAGACTGCATTGTGCTTGGTACAAAAAGAGCAAGTATATGCTCGTGCCGGAATCTCCAGAGGTTCAGGCTCCCAATTAAACGTAAATTCAATATTCTTACAGTGACAACTACCGAAAATCACCATGTGTACCTCCTCAGTTTTCGTGTCTTAACAATAGCGAGGAAATGTGATCTGGTATTACTCGTTTGTGAGTTTTAAAAAAATATATCATTGTTCAAATAATAATGGATTTTTTTAGCATTATATGTTGTGTTTTGTGTTTTGTGTTTTTTTATTAATTTTTGAATTTAAATTCTATATTTTTTTGTTTGCTGAAAGTGATATTGATGTTACTATTTTTCTAATTGATATTTACATAAGTTTATTTTTGTAAAAGTTAATTCTTAAAGAAGTTGTGTAAAAGTATCTGATTATTTGGAGGACTTGTTTATAGAGTGGAAATTATTAATCTAAAGAGTCGATGAGATTCGACTTTTATGTTGTTATAAAGAGCGATTAATTCTTGCAGCACAAAGTGGTATGCAAAGTAATTTATTGTTTTTTTACATGAAAAGCATTAGTTTTTCATTAAATAAGTGATCGTGTGAATTTAATGAAAATTTAACTGGTGCGGGTTTTTATTTTATATGGAATTTATTCTGGGATAGTGTTTATTATATTGAGTGGTTAATAGTCCATGAACAATAAATCTTTATCTTTATTATTTATCGTTTTAATGGCTTTTCTTTCTATGGGTGGGCTGGTTTCATCGGATATATTCTTACCCGCTTTGAGTAAAATGGGGAACTATTATCACGTCAGCGAATCTAGTATACAAAGTGCAATAGCTATATTTCTATTTGGTATATACCCTATGGATTTCAAGATGCATCGCGACGGCAAGGGAGTGAATCCCCGGGAGCATAGGTAACTATGTGACCGGGGTGAGCGAGCGCAGCCAACAAAGAGGCAACTTGAAAGATGACGGGTATAGCCTTTTCTCAACTTATTTATGGGCCATTAAGTGATTGCTTAGGAAGAAAAACGGTTCTTATTTCTGGAATGATTATATGGCTGATTTCAACAATCGGTATTTTTTACAGTACGCATATTAGTGAATTACTATTATTGCGTTTATTCCAGGGAATAGGCGCTTGTGCGGGTATTACATTAAGTCGTGCCATTATTAGTGATTTGATGGGGAAAGAAGAGGCAGCCAATTTGTATCTGATTATTTTCCCTTTTGTGGGAATGTCACCCGCTGTCGCACCCATGATCGGAGGTATGCTAAGTGAATATTATGGTTGGAAAGCCTGTTTTTTATTTCTTACTTTATTTATAACAGCCGCGCTTATATTGTGCTTGCTAGTTCTGGAAGAGTCACTGCCAATAGAAAAACGCCAAAAATTGAGTGTTAAAAATGTATTAGTTAGTACTTACCAAGTGATAATAAATAAAAAGTTTCTTTACTATGCAGCAATACCTTGCTTCGCTTATACAGCATATTTTTCTTATTTGATTGAATCTCCATTTATTCTTACCGCTATGGGATTACCAGAAAAATATGTTGGTTATACCTATATAATTCTCTCTTTGAGTTATGTGTTGGGTAATCTTACGGCTAAGAAATTAAGTCGCCAGCAGGGCATGAGAAAGACGATTTCTCATGGTTATCTCATCTTTGCTGTTGGCGGTATTGCTTTCACGATACAAATGTTTTTTAGTCCCTACCTATTGATAACTTCTGTGCTAACAATATCAATATTGACTTTCGGTAATGGTTTTTTGCTGCCACTAGGTACTGCATCGGCAATTGCCACTTATTCTCAAGCGGCTGGGACAGCTTCCGGCGTAATGGGAACCTTGCAATTAGGTAGTGCGGGATTGGCATCATTGCTTATTGGTTATATATCTCACCATGAACCGATTAAAGTGGCATCTATTATCACCGTTGTTTCCTTGGTCGGTAGCATTATTTATATAACTGGTAATAGAGGTAATAAAGAAATCAGTAAGAAACAAACAATATAAACTAAAATAGGAATGAAAAGTGGTTAATAATATAGATGTCACATTATGTGTATTAGTGTGATTACCGAGGGAGATTGACGACCCTATCATCAAACACAAAGCTGGTTTGTTGAACCCAACATCGTGTTAATTTATTGATTTATTTTGGATTGGCCTGGCAGTTGCAATAGGATTTGTAAGTATTGCGTTCAAGCAGAAAAAAGACACATAATTTCTTATGTATCCTACATCATAACCCTTGTATTCAATTCAATATCGAAGTACTGAAAAGCTAAACTAACTACAGTTATACATTCGGGTTCTTGTTTCGGCCGCCGGTTGAGTTTTCTCATCTCTCAAACAGCGTCCCCACGAAGGCCCCCACAAAAAATCGCTTTTGTTTTGTGATGGTTATCAAGAAAAATCGGTATTTAAGATAGTGGGGCTTCGTTATGTGTGGAGTCAGGTCCACATATAACGACCAGACCTCCACACATAGCGGCGCTAAAAAATCCATACTGCATTATGCAATCAAAGCCCCATCCCCCTTCTCATTGAACATCTTTCAAACTTACATTTGATATGTTGGAACAACGGTTTTTGAGATAATCAAAAACAGTGTTCTTTCTAAGATATAGATTCTATTACTATTTTTGCTATACTTTTGAGATGTTTTTATTCACCAGTTGAGATAACTAAACATCATGGTTCAATTTAATCACTTTGAACTCTCGCTTCTGAACCCCAGCTTTGACTCCCCTTTGGTCGATGCGCTGACGGAACTGGAGTTACTCCGGCACCTGCGGCTGGAAACTGATGTTCACCCTATCCTGTTTGCGCAGTTGAAGGCCGTTTTCCACATGCTGGAGAGTCTTGGCTCCGCAAGGATTGAGGGAAACCATACCACGCTTGCCGACTATGTTGAAAGCAAGGTTGAAGGAACGCAGAGTTCGACGGACCAACTCAAAGAAATCAACAATATTGAAGCCGCGATGGAGTACATCGACGAATACCTGAGCAACGGCGATGACATAACAGAATATTTTATCCGCGAGTTGCATAGTCTGGCGGTAGCCGGGCTGCAACAGGAAGGCGACAGAACGCCCGGAGCATATCGGCAACATAACGTCAGCATCGCTCTGTCTGACCATTTACCGCCGGACCACATCCGCGTTCCTGATTATATGGCGGAACTGACCGCCTTTATTAATCGTGCCGATAAGCCAAAGTACGATCTGATGAAGATTGCACTGGTGCACCACCGCTTTGGCTGGATACATCCATTTGGCAACGGTAATGGCAGAACGGTCAGATTGCTGACCTATGCATTGCTTATCAAGTATGGTTTTAATGTTCAGGCTGGTGGGCGGGTTCTCAATCCGACAGCGGTATTCTGCAATGATCGTGAACGCTATTACGCCATGCTTTCGTTAGCTGATAAGGGAACAGAGCAGGGGCTGGAAGAATGGTGCTTATATGTGCTTTCGGGGATCTCCTCTGAGCTGAAGAAAGTCGATCAACTGACAAACCACGCTTTCCTGAGCGAAAAGATCCTGTATCCGGCCATCGATTTCTTATCGGAGAGAGGGCTGATAAACCCGCTGGAATCGAAGGTTCTGAAACGCGTTGTTGAGCTGGGGACGATAAAAGCGGGCGATCTACGCGCCGTTTTGCCTGAGCTTAAACCGACGCAGGTGACTTATCAGCTTGGTAAGCTGATTGAACGGGGACTGCTTCAGCCAGTAGAAGAGGGGGCTCGTACCTATACGGCGAAGTTTTCTAACTCATATCTGATTCGTGGGGTGATTAAGGTTCTGCGGGAAGAAGGGTTTATTCCTAACCTATAATCTTAATGAGCAAATTGTTACTTACAATGTAGATAGCTTTTTTGACACATGTTTATTTCTTCTGTAAAAGTCCCCCTTCATAGAAGGGGGCATTGATAACGCCTCAGCGGTTGGTTAATATACTATAAATTTTCTTGTAACCAAGCTTCTAACGCATCTACTTGTACAAAATTAATATTAGTTTCATATGGCGGATATCTTAACCACCAGTAAATTTGTCTACTAATATATAAATGGATAAATTTAACTTCGTAATTATCTGCTGGCTCACTCCAGTTTAGTAGAGTACGAAGATTATTATAATTTTCTGCTAGGAAATCAATCCTTTTTTCTATTTTCCCAATCTGTCCCCTTTTATCACCTCTACCAAATATTTTCTCTCGTAAACGACGCATATCCTTAATGCAATAGTAGGGCTGATTATACTTACACTCTATATTCAACCAGGTATTGCTATCAGGAAAATAGGCTAAGGTATCAAAATCACCTACATCAGGAAATTTTTTCTTTGGAAAGCGTTTCTTAAAGTCGATGCCAAGTTCAATTTGGGTTGCGAACCTTTTTACAATATTAAAAGTGGTTATTTCTAATTGCTTTTCAATACTCTCTTTTATTTTACCAACTTCATGTGAAATGTGGCTCCATTCGAATTCGGCAGGAAGATATCCATTTGCAATATGGGCAATCCATATTGTGCCTGCCCGATATGCTGCCGCAGCTCCCCAGACTATATTATTATTACTAATTTCTATTAGTGGGCGAATATTATATCGGTGATCTCGTTTATTATGATCGGATATGGGTACATCAAAATATTCAGAATCAGCACCCAGCAATTTTCTTATCTTATTCGGATTAAGAATAAGAAAATCTATTATTTTCTATACTTCTTCATTAATCAGGTTTGTATTGCTGTTAAGTAATGTAGTTACCATATCAGCCCTTGTCGCCTGATATGAAAGATTTAATTCAATTTGGTTAAATCGAGCCCATTGAAAAAGAATAGAGAAAACAGCAAGTAAACTCGAGTATTTGAAACCGAGATCTTGTTGAAATATACGATCAAGAACATCTAAATTTTCATTTATAATGTCGGATTCTACTGAGTCATTATCGTTTAAGTTATAACCTAACTTATAGCCTGCTTGTTCTTCACTAAACTTATCTTCTTTAATCTCACGATCTTCGGAAAAAAATACTTGTGGGATGTAAAAATTATCTATATTCAAACCACCTACATCAATATCGTTATGCAAGATGTCACTTGCATTATAAAGTACTATTAACCAATCAATATCAGCAAGTAATTGTAAGATATCATCGGTAGCAGGTATGGTTTTACTTTTTGTGTTAAGACTCAAAGCGCATTCAAGCAAATATCTATAATTTGCTGACATACGGTTGAACTCAGTACTCTGTTTTGCTAATTTTTCTGTTCTATTATAATTAACCTCATGTTGAAGGCTTAACATAATATTTTTCTTTTTTCTATGATCTTCGGCTACATAAGCATCATAGTTTTCAATTACAAATTGTAGCAAGTGCTCCCTGTTCATTGAGCGTATTGTTGCGTGAATTTTTTCTCTGAAAAAATCGGCTAAAGGGTTAATAATATCCTTGGCCTTTTGTAACTCATAATTACCTTCCTGAACTCCAGACTCTTTAATTAAGTTAGCCAATGTTTTTCTGGCTAGTTTAAAGTGTTTGGCTTCAGGAATGTTTGGTTTTATTTCTAAAGTATCAAAGGTGCGCTTTTCGCTGGATATTGCCATCCTTGCGGGTCTGTTCCCTGTATTGATTATCTGTTGCCTAATATCTTCGGAGAACTCGATATGAAGTATTTGGGAGAGCGATTGTAAGAACGCAATGCAAACATCAGCCTGGAAACTGGCATTTTGAGGTCTGTTAAGACGATATTGCATGAGAGGTAAATTAATGTGAATTTTTATATTTGCAGAAGAATTATCTTTGTTAATTAATGACACGTGAGTGAACAACTCAGGATCAAAATTTTCTGTAATGTCGGAATTACTATCGACCAGATATTTTTTGTCAATAGCGCAGTGAACGGTAATTCTTTTTATATTTTGGAATGATATATTCTCTAAAATATCTTTTCGTTGCGATAGCGCATCACAAGTGCATTCTAAAAATAATGTCAGAAGCTGACCGTTAAGATGATCTTCATTTAGTAGTGGTTTGCGATCGGCACAAAAATGCATTGTGCAGTTATTTATTTTTGTGCACCAGCATACATAGAAATGACTTTTTGATATTAATGAAATATTTCCTTGGTAAGTATTACTGATATTCCATTTTACATTGACATCAGGAAAATTTGAAGGGACCTGTGACCAGTATTTTTCCAGTTCTTCATATCTCCAGTGAGATCCCCAATGAGGATCAAGAATAATCATGTCGAAATTAATAGCACCATCTTCTAATACAGAATGAGTTCCTTTAAGTGATGCAAATTTATCTATTACAGAAATAAAAAACGGATTTATTTTGGATTTATATTGCTCTAGATATGAAAAAAGTGATGACAATTCACTTAGGTTATCTATCGAGTCAAATAATGCAATAAATTCTGTCAAGAAAAGAATATGATAACTATATTTTAGTTGCGGTGGCTTAAAAGGAAGCATAGCAGTAGTAAGATTAGAGCTTATGAAAATAAACTCAATATCATCAATTGCAAGTTGCTTTCCTGAGCCATTTCGAATACCTAATAGTTGTGATGATGAAATCGGTGATAAAGCCCATTTTCCTTGGCTAAAAAGTTCGAAAACATCTTCTTCTATCTTTTTTAGTTTGTTTATTGGATTAATATCAAAAGGTACAAATAAATAATACTTATCATTTCCCTGTAGTATCCCAGCGAATTTATAAGGTAGGATCTTTTTTTGATTCAGAAGCAGAAATGGTCCCTCAATAATGTTTTCAAAACGCTGGGATATGAAATTTGAAATTGCATCTGAACAATCGATATCCATTTTCTGGGAAGCATAGTGCTCAATAATTACATTTGCCATATTCCTGAATGACAATGGATAAACACGATCACCAATATTGATACCAATAGCAGGGAGCGCTATGCCTTCCATTATTATATTTGATAATTCAGTGGTGGAGTTAATGCTTTTAAATTCCCCTGGTTTTTTAATAAATATATTTTCTGTCTGATTTATTATTTCCTCAAACGCATGACTGGCATCCGTTAAAGCCTGATGGCAGGTTTTCCAGAACGTTTCTGGAGGGATTTCGACATGACCGGGTGAGAACTCTTGTTCTGAGAGTGTATCAACTGGATTTATGCCTGATAAAAACTGGTTCTGTAAAATAAGAACATTTTCCATTTGCTTAAGAATAATTGGATATTCTGCGTATCTAATTTCAAAAGCTTTAATATAATCATATAAGCGTTCGACTGAGCTACCATAAAAAATTTTATAAATACTATCTCCCCACGGTATTCTTATTTGTCCCCAGTCTTGTTCAGGGATAAAATCTTCCATTTGAGGAATATCAGGTAATATATTGTAAATAATGCTAAAAAATTCGCTTGCTTGTTGGTATGTTTTAAGTTCCTTTTGGTTGTTAAATGTACTGACGTCCATGGAAAGCAAGGTGTTGAAAGCGATAGTGTGTTTTACAGGTGACGAAATATTGGGTAGCCATAATTCGGAAATACTTAATGCGAGAAAAAGTTCTGCGAGGTTGTATTCTGTATAAACAGATGTTAATTTTTCTTTTATTTGTGGCATAATGTCCTTATAGTTTCTTATCCCCCTGTTCGGGAATTTATCTTTGGGCTTATTATTGTTTTTTTTCTTTTTTGAATCTCGTTTTGACTTGCTGTTCTTTCCCATTTTTAAATCCTTTTGAGAACTAAGTGTATGTAATGTGTTGTATTTAATATCCTTCAAGTCTTAATTTTGCATGCCGATCTTGATTTACAGCATCAAAATCATAATGTGAAGCAAGGTCATCAAAGACACACGCCAATTTGGGATGAGTGAAATATAACTGGTTAGCTATTTCTTTGTACTGGTCAACTAGTTTTCGTTCTTTATCACCGCCTTCATAATAAGCTCTTACTGTTGTACCACGGCTATTGATAGTGCCATAATAGAATCCTTCTCTGATCTCATCTCGTTCTGTTTCTTCCAGCAAATCTCTGATTATTATGCTGGACCATGGTGCGTTATTTAGATGTTTTGAGCGGGATAGCCATTTACCGATTATGTAATCAGTAGTATTGCTTCTGTCATTTTCTGCCGCCAATTTCCTGACTTCCTCAATCCAGTTACTAAATACGACTTCATCAATATTATCATCTGGTCTCTGACCGGGGATTCCTTTCCCTTGATCCAGAACTCTGCCAGCTTGTTGTGCCGCAGCCATTAAGGATTCATCCTGTTTATACTCTTTCTTAGATTCTGGTTTATAAGCAAGACATATTAATTGCACAAAGAGTGGTGGATTGGAAAGTAATTCCGTGTAAAGGTTTTTTGCTCCTTTTTCACAATTCCTGAATGCTGAGAAAAAGAAGAATTCCAGTAAGGATAAATCTAAACGAGAGACCTGGCCTGATGATTCAAGATATTCAATAGCTCTGGATAGATACCAGCCATCTGGTATTGGTACATCTTTTTCAGTGGTAGTTCTGAATCCATTTAACAGTTTCAATAGGTTTTGCCAGGAAACTTTCTCTATACGATGTTTTACGAGATTAAATGTTGATATATATCTGTCAGCGAACATCATTTTTCCGATGAAGTAATCAATTTCATCAGCATTATCACTCCAGATGTGTGGATAATTGATTCCCTTCCAGTACAGCATTTGGGCGCTTTCAGAGTAACTTGAGAGGTTGTGCCATGTAGCCATATTGGGTGGGAGTATTGAGTGGAATGCGGCAATTTTGTCATCACTATTCATCTCATTTTTAAATTCTTGAGAATTTAACAGGATAAGTTTCTTTTCTTCAGGCAGCCAGGCATAAAATGAACTTATCAATTGATCATGAAATGGGAAACCATTACCTTTGAATTTTTCAATAATCCATGTGAATGAATCTATCAAATTTAAGTTACAGGTAGCCAGAGACTCACCTATTACAGACGGTGATTGTGCTAATGAAAGTAAAGATGATATTCCATCCAATCCTTGGTGGAAATATATCTCTTCTATTGCATTGGTTCGCATTTTTATTATTTTTTCACTATGTATTATGCGATCTATTTCATTTCCTTCAGGTAATGCAGGGTATTGAGATGTGAAAAGTCGGCGTTTATCAAGAATAATATCTTTAGGTGTTAATAAACCGACGAATGACATGAGGTCTTCTGCAACAGTTCTGCTTTTTTTATCTCCATCTTTGTTATACGAGTTATGCCAACTCAGATAGTGATATAGTGCTTCTCTGATGATTTCCTTGTCTCCATCAGAAAAAGAAATTGCGCGTTTAATTAATGCAATAAGTCTTTCTTGGTAGGTTCCTTCAAAATGGTCTATTCGCTTAATAAGCGCTGCTATTCTTTCGACATTTTTTTCTGCCAGAACCAGAATTCGCTCACTAAGTGCAGAATAATATTCATAAAGAAAAGTTCCTCTCATTTGTGCACTGCCAGCATCATCATCCCGCCATTTTGGTCTGGCATTTCCCATATAAACACCGCCCATAGGATCAGTTTGTTCATAGAGAAAACGCCAGACAATGCTATCGTGCTTTTTGATAAGCATATCAAGTACGACGAGTCTTTGTTCATCAGTAGCCATTGTTTGTGGCCAGTAGGGTCTGAGCAACGATTTTAGGGTATTTTCCGGTGTATTGGTCCAGTTTCCCTGAATTCTTAATGATGATAGCGTTGCAAGAATAAGACTGATTCTAAGTAATCGCCTTGGATTCCAGGCTAGGATTTCCAGCGCATGCAATAAGTCAGCATGCCAACAACGCATACCAAAGCCTGTGCTTTCGCTCGTTTCTGTTAGTAGACGAGTAACGGAAACCTCTGTTGATTGCAAACTTGTTTCTATGGATTTTAAGAACACCTCTGGTGATGCTTCAGCTAACGGACATAATACGTCTGTTAATGACAGCCATCTCTCACCATCGGCATCCATCAACAGATCTCTAACCAGATTGTCGATGGCGGCAATGATGAAATCTGAATTAATCCCTTCACTGCTTTCAGCGTAGATTCTGAGCTTTACCAGTGAGTCAGCGATTGATTTCAGAATAAAATCTGATTCTGAACGAACTTTTCCATAGATAGCCGCCATCCAGCGATCTTCGTTTTTAAGCTCCAGGGCAGGATCGGGTTTAAGTAGCGTTTGTTTTACAACCAAGAAGAAACGTTCAAGCTGACTTTCTGTCAGTCGAGGGGCTAGTTGATACAATAGCTCAATGGGAGATTTTGCTTTCCATACATCACCAATCTGTAATACCGGAGAGTCATCCCGAAGAGATATTTCGCGTAGTTCCTGTTCCAGTTCTTCGTAATCTTTTTGCGCAATAGTTTCAACGCAATATTTATCGCCTTCCTTTTTGGTATTCCAGCATCCTACCAGAGTCAGCGTGATTAGCGCTTTTGCTGGCGATGTGGTCAGCCATACGGGAGATGATATTGCCGGGTTTTTGGCCCTAAGACGTCGATAAACCGACCAGGATCGTCCGGTTGTTTGCGATAACCGCCTTGCATCGGATTCCTCCTCTCCTAAAGCAATGAGCTTCTCTTCAAAATCGCTTCGAGTAAGACGTTCCAATGTAATGGTATCACTTCGCTTATTGTTCGTAGTATTGTGATCGCCCAGGGAAAAGGGAATAAAAATAGTTCGTTCAGGCTGGTGTCGGCTTTGTCTGGAAATATCACTGTTCATCGCCAGACAAAATTGAATTGAGGGATTTTTATCAATAAAGTGCCATCCATCATCAGTAGTTATGCAGGCTGATATATTTTCATGTCCCATCTCTATTAAGCTGGCACAGGCAAAAGCGATACCTTCTTCCTGACTGTCTGCCCGGATAATAATTTGTTCTTTTTTATCTGATAGAAAGTCGTTCAGTGTGTTTTTTTCCTCTTCCCTGCCAGCCAGTAAGGTGTCTTTTGTTAACGGAAATTGTGACTGATTGCACCATCGTTCCCAGAAATGGGAAATGGATTCAATGCCTGCACCAGTATGGCCTGTTATTTCACTGAACCAGAGAGCTACAGCCGGAGTGTTTTCCAGCCACGCCTCCAGATCGTCAGCATCAAGAGCATAAACGCCGGACCAGATGTTTTCAGCCTGTGCTTCTTTGAGCCAGCTATCTTTTTTGGACCACCGGCGTGGTGATACGAAAACAAAGCGACTTTGAGCTGCTTCCTGTGGTGAAATTTGTTGATTTCTTTTCCGAAAATCTGAGCGGGCTTTAGTAATGATGTCGGAGGAACAGCCCATTTCCCAGAAAGAGGCACCATCAGGAACCCAGATGTTGCCTTTGTCAGCCTGGACAATACCATCCCAGCCGCTGCTTGAAACAGAATCACCGCCGGGCATGCTCAATGCTGTTATTGTTGTGGTCGCGCTAATTAATCGCCGGATCAAAATGGGCAACATTCCCTGAGCGTCTCTTGTGTCCGCCCACTGTTCAATTTGGGTAGCGGTGATCCTCATATTGAGATCCTTAGAGTGTGTTTTCTGGATTATATTCCCGATTATTCATTGAATAAAATGGAAAAAATGAAACTTTAGTCTTTTGTTTGATGCGAAAGACGAATGATTAGTTTTGCAGGTAAGAGAGAGTTATTTTTGCGATAAGCCTTTCATAACCTCACTTGCTGTTAACTGCTAATCGCGGTGCAAATTCAGGTGCCGGGATTGGTCTCCTGAAGATATTCCTTACTGGCGACATATGACGCGCTTTGCGTCTTTTTTATGTCGTTCATCCGGCTACATCTCAATGGTGGGCCGGGCGGAGGCGTCGCAAGACGCGCCGGTGTCCAGTAAGGCCGGTAAGACCAACTCTGTCCGGTTCCACCACCGCAAAATTGGTCTCTTCGGTGGTGGTTCAATTAATCACTTACTGGAGGCTGCCACTATGGCTACGATCCCTACTCAAACACACCCGTTACTTGCTATTCCCTTCAATGCCGCCACGGACTTCACCGTCCTTGCCGATCACTGCGAAAACTTCGCCGAAACCCTGATTGAAAGTAAAGATATAGCGTTAAAAATGGCGCTCTGCGGCAGGATCAATGCCTGTTTGACGCTGCTCCAGCGAGCGCAGGATCTTCGCCGTGTGATGCTCCGTCCAGCGGATATTTCCCGCCAGCCACTTACGGGCGACCCCTTCAAAGGTATTACCGCTTTTCTTCGCCTGCTTCTCCTGCTGCTTTTTCACCCCCGGATTGTCGCCCGCGCTGAGTACGGCGCGAGCTTCTTCACGCAGCTTACGCGCATTCGCCAGCGTAACGGTCGGGTAAGCGCCAAACGCCAGCTTCTTCTCCTTGCCGCCAAAGCGGTACTTGAGTTGCCAGAGTTTAGAACCGTTGGGTTTAATCAGCAGGTACAGACCCTGCGCATCGCTGAGTTTGTAGGGTTTATCGAGCGGCTTGGCGTTACGGATGGCGGTATCGGTGAGTCGCATGGCGGGGGCTCCAGAGTTTATCGAACCAACAGGCCCCCAATTAAGCCCCAAAAACTCTGAATGTCAAAAACCCTGGCAGTATCTATTGATGCTCCAGGCTCTTTGCAACTTACTGATTTTTTAACATTTCAGGACGTATAGGAGCGCCATGAAACTAAACTTTGGTGCCCGGAGGCGGAATCGAACCACCGACACGAGGATTTTCAATCCTCTGCTCTACCGACTGAGCTATCCGGGCAACGGGGCGCATTAAACCGTATTCAGCCTAAGTCGTCAATGCCTTTCTGATAAAAAATGATAAAAGCTGATTGTTTGCTCTCTTTTTGCCCGGAATTTGTGTGGTTGTTCATCTTAGGCTGATTTTTGTTAACTTAACGCACCATTTTTGCGACATAAGGCAATAGCTAAAACATCTTCTGCCAGCAGTTTTGCCGTAGCGATGTCATCAATATCCCGTTTGACCAGTAGCTTACTCAGGCAACCTTCCAGAATCAGTTCCATCTGTTTAGCAACGAGTTCGCAATCTTCAATATCCAGTTGGTGTAGTAGCTCGGTGGTGTAACGGGAAGAGCTCTGTTTTTGTAATTCAGCTAATTGATGAATAGGGTGGTCAGATTCAGGGAATTCGCTACAGGCCGCGATAAATAGGCAACCTGGGTAGCGCTTCTCTTTTACTTTTTCATCAAGGGCGGCATAACGAGCTAGTAGCTTCTCTTCTGGTGTCAGATTTTCATCCAGTAATATTTGTCGCTGCCAGACTTCAATCTGTTGGCTGTGATAACGTAGGCAGTCATAAAGCAGAGCTTCCCGATCAGGCCAGAATTGCTTGAGATATTCGATATCCATGTTAAGTGAGCCAAAAAGTATCTCAGTTGTGATGGATAAGCCATGTTGCTCCAGTAAGTTTAAGGCATGATTAAGAACTTGTTCTCGTTGCACGGTATTCTCCTTCTGAATCATTTTGGCAGATGTTGCAAATGCTCGTTAAAGCGGGTTGCATCCATAAAACCATTTATCCGTGAATCGGGGATCTCTTTTCCCTGGGAATCAAAAAACAGAATGGTCGGTAATCCCCGAACGCTCAGTTTTTCTAAAAGCTGTTTCTGCTGCGGGCTGTGATTCGTGACATTGGCCTGTAACAGTAAGGTATCCCGCAGTTGTGACTGAACTTGTGGATCGCTGAATGTATATTTTTCAAATTCTTTACAAGCGGTACACCAGTCAGCATAGAAATCAAGCATAATGGTTTTATGGCTGTTTTGTGTCATTATTTGTTCTAATTCCTGCCAGTTATTTATCTGACGGAAGTTGAGGCTGTGTTGCGATTGTTGGGTAACTGTTGTACCCCAAAACCAATCCTGCAATGGACGGGTAGCTATCAGCATCAGAATCAACAATATCAGTTGCATAACTCGTACCCAACCGTTTTGGCTTCTAATCGTCAGAGCAAATCCCCATCCCAGGAAACTGACGGCCAGCAGGCTCCATAATCGTATTCCCCAAGTATCACCGATAACTCTTTCCAGCAGGAAAACGGGTAGCGCGAGGATAATGAAGCCAAAAGCTTCTTTAACATACTGCATCCAAGGCCCACTGCGTGGCAGGAGTTTATGACCAAACAGGGTGACGACAATGAGCGGTAATCCCATGCCCAAAGCGTAAAGATAAAGGGTTAGGCCACCTGCCACAGTATTACCACTTTGAGCAATGTAGAGCAAAATAGCGCTTAAAGGCGCGGTAGTACAAGGGGAGCAAATTAATCCCGCTAACGCCCCCATAGCGAATACACCGAGAAGTGAACCGCTTTTTTGCTGGTTGCTCCAGTTGACTAAGCGTGTCTGAACAGTGGAAGGCAGTTGCAGAGAATAGAGGCCGAACATTGATAGTGCTAGCAGAATAAACAATACGGATAAGCCAATCAGTACATACGGATGTTGCAGTGCGGCTTGAAATTGTAGACCCGCAGCCGCTACAACCAATCCAAGTAATGTGTAGGTGATCGCCATGCCTTGAACATAGCTTAGCGCTAACCAAAATATCTGTTTTAGGCTCTTAGGGCGTTGGCTGCCAAGAATAATGCTGGAAATCAATGGATACATCGGCAGTACACAAGGTGTAAAGGCGATACCGATGCCAATCAGAATTGCCCAGAGTGGTGAGAAAGGTAAATGTTGTTGATCATTTGATGCGCTTTCTGGTGTTTTCTGAACAGGTTCAGTCGGTGTTGAGTCAGTTGTTTTTGATGGAACAACAGCACTCAATGGGACAATGCGGGTTTCCGGTGGATAGCAATATCCAGCGGCGGCGCAGCCTTGATAGGTGACAACGATATTGGAATTTTTGTTCGCCTCTGTAACAGGAACATTGACGATAAGTTGTTGGAAATAAACTTCGGTTTCACCAAAAAACTCATCTCGATGAGCTGTACCTTGTGGCAACGTGATTTTACCCAGTGTGGCCTGTTGCGGCTCAATATGAAGTTGTTTGCGATAAAGGTAATAACCCGGTTTGATCTGCCAGTCTAACGTCAATTTGTCGCCTTTTTGCTGAAAATCAAACATGAATGCCTGATCTACTGGCAAATATGGATTTTGCCCCGGTTGTTCAAACAGCGAATTCGCTGCCGTTGAGGTAAAGAGGGTGCTGCAAAGCAGCAAAAATAGCATCAGAGTACGTTTAATCATAAAGATAATGATCGCTAATTAAATGAAATAGATTCAGCACTATAACCTAAGGCTGTCAGACCAGAAAGTGCTCTGGTTAAGATTAGAGCAGCAATCGAAGGTTTTCAGCGAAAATAGATCGTTTGGGAGAGGGGAGTCAGGGGCGGTATACGCCCCTGGATTAAGTGGTTATTGGCAGCCGGAATTAGAGGATCATACTGCCAAATAGGAAACCGAAGGCCACAGCTAGAGCAACTCCAATGGTGCCGGGGATAAAGAATGGATGATTAAATACAAAACGGCCGATACGGGTAGTGCCGGTGTCATCCATCTGAACCGCGGCAACCAAGGTTGGATAGGTAGGAAGAATAAACAACCCAGAAACCGCGGAGAAAGAGGCGATGGCTGTCAATGGTGTGACGTTCAGAGCCAAAGCCATCGGCATCAATGCTTTTGCGGTTGCCGCCTGAGAATAGAGTAGGGCGGAACAGAAGAAGAAAATAATCGCTAGCAACCAAGGTTGAGAGTGGATTAAGTCTCCGGCAGTGTCTTTAATCCAATCCATGTTCGCTTGTACAAAAGTATCTCCTAGCCATGCAACACCGAGAATACAGATACATGCGCTCATACCCGCCTTAAAGGTACTGGAGTTCAGGATAGCGTCAGTATCAACTGAACAGAACATCGTCGTGATAGTTGCGACACTCAACATAATGATCAGAATAGCGTGAGTGGTGTTCATCAGAGGTTCTTCAATCAGGCCGATGCTTGGACTATTGACGATAGCATAAATAACAACACTGATAACACCTGACAGGAATAACAGAACGGAAGCTTTAGCTTTTGGTTTAACTTCAATTTGTTTGCTGCCACGCAGAGTTACTAGATTGTCTTCCAGACGTTTTAAGTAAACGGGATCATCAGACAGCTTGGAATTGAACGCCCAAGAGATGATGAAAGACATCAGAATGATAGCGGCGAAAGTGGATGGTAATAGCACCATTAACAGATGGATATAGCTGACGCCGTGGCCTTCCATCAGAGAAGACATATAAACGACCGCCGCGGAAATGGGGGAGGCGGTGATGCCAATTTGGGCCGCTACAACCGCCGTCGAAAGTGGACGGCATGGCTTAATGCCTTGCTCTTTCGCAACTTCAGTAATAACGGGCAATGCTGACAGAGAGATGTTACCTGTACCTGCAAACAGTGTCAGGAAATAGGTAACGATAGGTGCGAGTATCGTGATGTATTTTGGATTTTTACGCAGCAGTTTTTCAGTTTGCTGAACCAGATAATCCAGACCACCGGCAACCTGCATTGCAGAGATAGCAGCGATAACTGCCATAATGATGGAAATAACATCAAATGGGATATGCCCTGGTTTAACGCCAATTGCAGCCAGCACCAGAACGCCAAGACCACCGGCAAATCCAATGCCAATTCCCCCTAATCTTGCACCCAGGAAGATGGCCAGCAGAACGATAATCAATTCTACGGCTAACATAATAGTGACTCCTTGAAATAATTAAAAATTTGAAAATTTTAGGTTAATACTTTGTGCATGTAGGGAAGTAAAAAGGCACGCTATCCAGTTGGAGTTGCGTGCCTTGTTGCTAAGAGCTATTTTTTATTATATTCAACAACTTAATCGTCAAAACGTTTTGCCTTGTAAGATGGGCATTTTAGGTTCTCTACAGAGAAGATGTCATCCAATTGAGTTTCGGTCAGTAAGCCTCGTTCCAGCACGACTTCACGAACACTTTTACCGGTTTCAGCACAAATTTTACCAACAATGTCACCATTGTGGTGACCGATGAATGGGTTCAGATATGTCACGATACCGATCGAGTTGAATACGAAATTTTCGCAAACTTCTTTGTTAGCCGTGATGCCATTAACGCATTTTTCTACCAGGTTGCGGCAAGCGTTGCTTAGCAGGGAGATAGATTCAAACATGGCCTGACCGATAGCAGGTTCCATTACATTGAGCTGTAACTGGCCTGCTTCGGACGCCATAGTAACACAAATATCGTTACCAATAACTTTGAAGCAAACCTGATTCACAACTTCTGGAATAACCGGGTTCACTTTTGCCGGCATAATAGAAGAGCCTGCCTGTAATTCTGGTAGGTTGATTTCATTCAGGCCAGCACGAGGGCCAGAAGAGAGCAAACGCAGGTCATTACAAATTTTAGACAGTTTGACAGCCAGGCGCTTCAGAGCACCGTGGACCATAACGTAAGCCCCACAGTCAGAGGTGGCTTCAATCAGGTCTTCGGCTGGTACGCAAGGTAAACCTGAAACTTCCGCCAGTTTTTCAACCGCCAATTTCTGATAACCTGGTGCTGTATTCAAGCGGGTACCGATAGCAGTAGCGCCAAGGTTAACTTCCAGCAGTAATTCAGAGGTTCGGTTTAGGTTTTTAACTTCCTCTTTCAGCAGGATAGAGAATGCGTTGAATTCCTGCCCCAGCGTCATAGGAACAGCATCCTGTAACTGGGTACGACCCATTTTTAGGATATCGCTGAATTCTCTCGCTTTTTTATCGAAGCCCGCAATTAACAGTTCAATAGACTCGATCAGTTTCAGGATGGAGTTATAAACTGCAATACGGAAACCGGTTGGGTAGGCGTCGTTAGTTGATTGGCTTTTATTCAAGTGGTCATTAGGATTCAGGTACTCATATTCGCCTTTTTTATGGCCTAACAGTTCCAGACCAATGTTTGCCAGAACCTCATTGGTATTCATGTTGAGTGAAGTACCGGCGCCGCCCTGAAACACATCGACCGGAAACTGATCCATGCATTTGCCGGTATGGAGCACTTCGTCACATGCTTTGATGATGATGTCTGCAATCTTTTTAGGAATCGTTTGCAGTTCTTTGTTAGCTAAGGCTGCGGCTTTTTTTACCATCACCATGCCACGGATAAATTCGGGTACATCATTAATGGTGTTGTTACTGATATGGAAGTTTTCAATCGCACGTAAGGTGTGAATACCATAATAGGCTTCAGCAGGGACTTCTCGTTTACCTAACAGGTCTTCTTCGATACGAATGTTGTTTGACATGAGAACCTTCTTATTAGATGACGTTTTTACTGTCTAATTATGCGTTCATTAAATCATTATGTTGCCAACAGCAATAGTTATGATATGAACTTTTTATCACCGGATTGCCCACGTGATCATATGCTGGTTAGCAATAAATGCATTGAATCTGGATCACTTTATAGTGGTATTTGTTTAGTCTGATTTGATATATGTGATATTTATCACAATTGCGTGTTTAATTAGCAAAATTTTCAGAGGATTGAAAACGATAACTGTGACCCCAATTATATCTTTAATAAACTAAAAAACATTAATTTGGTTGTCCCTTGGATTTTGTTGATATGATTTATTCAGGATACAACCCGTTCATCCAAATCAATTGAAGGAGCACCAAGTGCGTTGGTTGCCATTTATCCTGATATTTTTGCTTGTCTACATTGAGTCAACCTTATTTGTGCGCGTTGCCTCCGAACTAGGTGTGCTGTTAACTCTGTTACTGGTGTTGTTTACTTCTTGTGTTGGTATCTCTTTGGTTCGCAGTCAGGGCATAAAGAATTTTCTCCAGATCCAGCAGAAGCTGGTTAACGGCGAGAGTCCGGCCGCAGAAATGATAAAAAGCGTTTCTCTTTTACTGGCGGGTTTCCTGTTAGTCCTTCCCGGCTTTTTTACGGATTTCCTTGGATTGCTGTTGTTACTGCCAGCGGTTCAAAAAACATTAGTGATGAAACTGATGCCACATATCAATTTCTATCGTCCTCATAATAGCGGTGGGTTTAGACGAGATAGTAATACTTTCGAGGGTGAATATGAGCGTAAGCAGGATAACGCCTCCCGTACGTTGAAAGATAGTAAACCCGATGATGACGAGCATAAGCCTCATTGATAAGCGGTAATTTTCTGAATGTTTAGTTTAATCATCGGTTTTTTTCTGTGGGCAAGAAAAAAGTAAAATATTTTTTTGCCTGCCCTTGAAGTATCATAAATAAGTCCCCATTTAATTTATTATGATACTGGTTTAATGAAAGCATGCTGGTATCAATCCTCTTACCTGATATGGACTTTCTTATAGGAGAGCTATCAATGAATATTCGTCCATTGCATGATCGTGTAATCGTCAAGCGTAAAGAAGTTGAATCAAAATCTGCTGGCGGTATTGTGCTGACTGGCACTGCTGCGGGTAAATCCACTCGTGGCGAAGTCCTGGCTGTGGGCAATGGCCGCATCCTTGAAAACGGTGATGTAAAAGCACTGTGTGTGAAAGTTGGAGATATCGTTATTTTTAACGATGGTTACGGTGTTAAGTCAGAGAAGATCGACAACGAAGAAGTGTTGATCATGTCTGAAAGCGACATTCTGGCAATTGTTGAAGCGTAATTGTTGCGCTTAGATCTTCTTAACTGAACGAATTTAAAGGAAAGAAACAATGGCAGCTAAAGACGTAAAATTTGGTAGCGACGCTCGCGTTAAGATGCTACGTGGTGTGAATATTCTTGCTGATGCAGTAAAAGTAACCCTGGGTCCTAAAGGCCGTAACGTTGTGCTGGATAAATCTTTCGGTGCTCCTGCAATCACTAAAGACGGCGTTTCCGTAGCTCGTGAAATTGAACTGGAAGACAAGTTCGAAAACATGGGTGCTCAGATGGTGAAAGAAGTTGCCTCTAAAGCGAATGATGCTGCGGGCGACGGCACAACAACAGCAACTGTATTGGCTCAGTCTATTGTTACTGAAGGTCTGAAAGCCGTAGCCGCTGGTATGAACCCAATGGATCTGAAACGCGGTATTGATAAAGCCGTGGTTGCAGCAGTGGCAGAACTGAAAAAGCTGTCCGTACCTTGCTCAGATTCCACCTCTATTGCTCAGGTAGGTACTATCTCCGCGAATTCCGACGAAACTGTGGGTAAATTGATCGCAGAAGCGATGGATAAAGTCGGTAAAGAAGGTGTAATCACCGTTGAAGAAGGTACTGGCCTGGAAGACGAGTTGGATGTCGTTGAAGGTATGCAGTTTGACCGCGGTTACCTCTCTCCTTATTTCATCAACAAACCAGAAAACGGTTCTGTTGAATTAGAAAACCCATATATTCTTCTGGTAGATAAAAAAATCTCCAACATCCGTGAACTGTTGCCAGTTCTGGAAGGTGTAGCTAAAGCAAGCAAGCCTTTGCTGATTATTGCGGAAGATGTTGAAGGTGAAGCACTGGCTACTCTGGTTGTTAACACCATGCGTGGCATCGTTAAAGTTGCTGCGGTTAAAGCGCCTGGCTTCGGTGACCGTCGTAAAGCTATGCTGCAAGATATCGCTGTCTTGACTAACGGTAATGTTATTTCTGAAGAGATTGGTCTGGAGTTGGAAAAAGCAACTCTGGAAGATTTGGGTCAGGCAAAACGTATCGTTATCAACAAAGATACCACCACCATTATTGATGGCGTTGGTGAAGAAGTTGCAATTGCAGGCCGTGTTTCTCAGATCAATCAGCAGATCAAAGAGTCCACTTCTGATTATGACCGTGAAAAACTGCAAGAGCGTGTAGCTAAACTGGCTGGCGGTGTTGCTGTTATTAAAGTTGGTGCTGCAACAGAAGTTGAGATGAAAGAAAAACGTGCTCGCGTTGACGATGCTCTGCATGCAACTCGCGCAGCAGTAGAAGAAGGCGTGGTAGCTGGTGGTGGTGTTGCACTGGTTCGCGTTGCGGCTGCTATTGCTGGTCTGAAAGGCGATAATGAAGATCAAAACGTAGGTATCCGTGTTGCAATGCGCGCAATGGAAGCTCCTCTGCGTCAGATCGTTGACAACGCAGGTGAAGAGCCATCTGTTATCGCAAACAGCGTGAAAGCAGGTGAAGGCAACTACGGTTATAACGCAACGACTGAACAGTATGGCGATATGATCGCAATGGGTATTCTGGACCCAACCAAAGTAACCCGTTCTGCACTGCAATTCGCAGCATCTATCGCTGGCCTGATGATCACTACTGAATGTATGATCACTGATATGCCTAAAGATGATAAAGCTGATTTAGGTGCCGCAGGTGGTATGGGTGGCATGGGCGGTATGGGCGGCATGATGTAGTGCGACGAGAGTCGCGTAGGTAGCTAGCCTAGCGGGCTACGTCCCTGTGAGTACTATCCTGAATAGGTAGTACTCACTCCCAACCCGCACTAATTAGCACAAATATAATAAATGTCCGATGTTCCGGGCTTTAAACTCTCCCGGAACATCGGTTCTTCGCTAAGCGAAGAACTAACGTCTGGGTAGTGGCTTAAAGCCAGTATCCCCTTAAACTTACAAATGAAATAACTGTTATAAATATTTGAAATTTATCAAATATATTAACTGTAATGAATTTTGTAACGTCCAAAAAGATACACGCTGAAGCAAACTAAAATCCGGTTTGTCATGAAGCGGGGTTAATATCGTCTTTATTAGTTTTGCGCACTAGCACCTACCGGTGTGAAGCTGTGCTAATGATTGTCTGACTGTGCTTGTTCATTTAAGTACAGAAGCAGACCTGTTATGCAACTAACAGTAGCCTAGGGACAGTGCGTCACCAGTAATGGTGGGGTGCCAAGCGTCCTGACAATGTACTCCCTGAATTTCAGGTATTGTTTCGCCGTGAGGTGAATAATAGATTTCACCAGTAGCAGGTGGATGAGAGGCTAGGCTGGATTATAAGGTTAACGTTAAGTGAACTGCTAAAAAGCACCGTCAGCCGCAAGCAGCATAAGCTACTGATATGCTGTGACCAAAAGGTATAAGGTCGGCTATTCCTCTTACATCTGGGAATACGTTGCCATCAGACCTTCGGTGTATTGGCAGAACCTAAGTGATTCATGTCATCAGCATGGAACTCGGTAAGCCCGTATTTTTGCCCTTGTGGCAGGTAAGTCGTAAGACGAACTGTGAAAAATGCGGGTAAAGGAGGTCGGAGAAAGCGAATGTCATTCTGTAATGGAATGGATAAGGGGTTAAATGTTCCTCTACCGGAAACGGGGCAGACTTCCGACTGGTCTTTAATCGTGTGAAGGCTTGTAAAGCGTTCTAAAGTACATAAGAAACTAGGTGAAGTGGGTTACCACTCACTTACCCCTACGGGAGTAGATAATTCTTCCGTAGGGGAGAAATTTATCTACTGCTCATCAGGGATTCTTTTTTCTAAGATACTGAGGAGAGTAGCAAGATGAGTACTGAAATTAACGTACCTGCATTCTCCAACCAAACGCTAAGCTGGCATACCATTAATTGGTATCAGGTAACGCGACAGGTTAGAGAGCTACAGGTTCGAATCGCGAAGGCGACGAAAGAGCAGCGTTGGCGTAAAGTTAAAACTTTACAGCGAATGTTGACTCGCTCGTTTGCTGCCAAAGTATTGGCTGTCAAACGAGTCACTGAAAATCGAGGTAAGAAAACGGCTGGTGTTGATGGGGAGTTGTGGAACACACCTGAAACTAAATGGCAGGCAATAAATCGACTGAAACGGACAGGTTATAAGCCTAAGCCACTACGTCGAGTTTATATTCCTAAAGCCAATGGTAAGTTACGTCCTCTGGGCATACCTACCATGCTAGATCGGGCAATGCAGGCACTCTACTTATTGGCTCTTGAACCGGTAGCAGAGACAACCGCAGACCGAAATAGCTATGGATTCCGTCCCATGCGCTCTACGGCAGATGCGATTGAGCAATGTTTTGTTAATCTCAGTCGAAAAACATCTTCTGAATGGGTCATGGAAGGTGATATTAAGGGGTGTTTTGACAACATTGATCATGAATGGTTACTTGCCAATATCCTGTTGGACAAACAAGTACTCAGGAAATGGTTAAAATCGGGATTCATGGAGTCCAACCGTCTGTTTCCGACCGAGGCAGGAACTCCGCAAGGGGGGATTATCTCACCAGTGCTGGCTAATATGGCGCTGGATGGGCTGGAAAAGGTACTCGAAACCCATTTTGGGAAGAAAAATACCAAATCCAGTTATAAGACCAAGGTCAATTATGTGCGTTACGCAGATGATTTCATTATTACGGGTATCTCGAAAGAGTTGCTTGAGAATGAAATCAAGCCATTAGTTGAAGCCTTTATGGCCGAGCGAGGGTTGCAATTATCACCAGAAAAAACGGTGATCACGCATATTGCAGATGGATTCGATTTTCTGGGGCAGAACTTACGCAAGTATCACGGCAAGATGTTAATCAAGCCAAGTAAGAAGAACTTGCGAAATCATCTCCAGAAACTTCGAGGCATAGTCAGAAGTAATCTGATGGTCAGGCAAGATGTACTGATCCGCTTGCTCAATCCGGTTTTACGCGGTTGGGCAAACTATCATCGTCATGTTGTGGCTAAAGAAACATTTGGCTATGTGGATTATCGTGTCTGGAAGCTCCTATGGCGTTGGTGCTGTCGTAAGCATCAGAACCGTAATAAACGCTGGGTGAAGGATAAATACTTTCATACAGTTAGCGGTGAGCAGTGGGTATTCCAGAGTGTCGATACGCAGGGCAAGTTAGCTCGATTGCTCAGAAGTAAAGACATCCCGATTAAGCGGCATATCAAAATAAAATCGGAGGCTAATCTCTACGATCGCAATGATGAGTTGTATTTCGAACAGCGCCAGATTAAGTACTGGAAGGAAAACAAACTTTATCTCCGAAAATTGCGAACGATCTGGGAACGCCAAAGATATCGATGTTCTGTCTGCGGACAAATGTTTAAGAATGATGAAGATTGGGATATCCATCACATAATTCGACGAACAGATGGAGGCGGAGACGAAATTGATAATTTGGTAATGTTGCACCCTAATTGCCACAGACAGTTCCATAATAAATATTTTAATTAACACTTGAATTCCACCATCACTATACAGATATGAATAAATGCTACCCTACACATCGTGAATGTATAGGAAGTACGTTAATTCATTAAATCTGATAGAGGCAAAGGACGAAATGAAAGTTAAGAACATAGTAGGAACTGAAGATAACAATTGCTCTTGTGGTAGTTGGTTAGAACATTGGCTAACTTACTCTGGGAATAAGTCACTACCTGGTTTTTGTAGTGAAATATCTTGTACAAATAAACCTGAAGTTGGTGCTCATATAATTAAAGTGGGATCAACTGATAGTGATTGGTACATTGTTCCGCTCTGTAAAGCGCATAACAAAAAGAGTGATGAGTTTGAAATTGTTAAAATCAACTTAGCACTAGCCTCAAAAAAGAAAACATGTGGCTAACGTCGTCGGCCCAAACATTAGTTTGAGCTTATAAAGGCTTGAGCCGTATGCAGGGAAACTTGCACGTACGGTTCTTAGGGGGCGGCGGTGCAGTAATGTACTGCTGCTACCCGACATAGTCGCGTAGGTAGCTAGCCTGGTGGGTTACGTCCATAGTGGGTGCTAACTAAAGTTGTACTCATTACCTTCCCGCCGAAATAGCATTTGATAAAATCCGATATTCGGGCTGAGTTTAAGCCCGGATATCGGTTTCTGTTTTACTCAGTGATTGGTTTATTAGGATAGCTGGAAGACTTTCCCGTCAATCCTGTTTTTGCTGACACCCCGATGAATGGCGCAAGAGCTGCTCTTGTTATAACGTTCTCTTCTCCTGTTTCTCTCCTCAGCACTATCCAGTGTGTCATGCTCGTGATCAAAAGTTTGGGCAATACAGTTCTGTTCTGTACCTGTGTGAAGCTATGACTTTTTGACATCCTCTGAAGGACGGGGTTTTACGGCGCATCGGATAAAGTGACTAGCCCTTTTTATCAGCTTAAAAGGCGACTTGATGTTTCACTATCTTGCTCGTCAACAACATCAATCCTAATGCTGCATCAATAAGCAAAATTCTCACCTAAATTTCAGATAGGAATTAACGACATTCGATCAGGTTGATCCGTAGGCATTGACCACAAACACGCAACGGGCTAAGTAATAAAGGTGGTTTGGAATGGGATAAATTCTTAAGCAAAAAAATATTTCCTTAAGTTTAGAAAAAATGAGCATATTAGACTAAAATTCATTTATTCATAGGACTTTGGAAAATAATTCAAATATCTATGCACAAATTTAATCGATCTACAGAAATGGCTGTGTTCGTTCAGGTAATTGAGTCGGCGAGTCTCTCTGCCGCTGCTCGCAAGCTCGACATGACGCCATCAGCAGTCAGTAAGCTTATTAATCGACTGGAGATGCGACTTGGTGTACGGCTGTTGAATAGAACAACACGTAAACTTCAATTAACGGCTGAGGGTTCTGTTTTCTATGAGCGTAGTGTCAGGATTTTGGAGGACATCATAGCCGCAGAACAAGAGGCAAATCAGGGAACAGCACCGCGTGGACGTATACGTGTGAATTGTCATGTTGCCTTTGGAAAACATTGCTTGATGCCTATATTACCGGACTTCCTGCAATGCTACCCGGAGATCACGCTCGACATCTCGTTATGTGACTTGGTAGTGGATTTACTTGATGATCATAGCGATGTGGCAATTCGTACTGGTCCCCCTCTGGACGACTCATGTCTCATGGTGCGCCGGTTGGGGTCAAGTCGAATGGTTGTGGTAGGATCTCCTTCATACCTTGAAAGAGTAGGGATGCCTGCTACGCCTGGCGATCTAGGGCGCTACAATCGACTTGGTTTTGGTTTCACCCGCCATGTGAAAGCGTGGCCTTTCATCGGTTCGGAAGAGTGGGTGCAACAATTGCCTTCAGGGAACTTGTTACTTGGTGATGGAGAAACCATGCGTAAAGCCGCAATAGCAGGACTTGGCTTAGCACGACTGGCCTGTTTCCATGTGAATGCTGATATTCAGGCTGGTTTGCTGCTACCTGTACTTGAGAACTATAATCCTGGCGATAAGGAAGAAATATATGCCGTTTTTGTCGGCACAGGCAGGCAACCTCCATCACGAGTACGGGTATTTCTCGACTATCTAGCAGAGTACATCCATATTGGTGATGGATGGTAATAACCATGAAATTGGTACCACGAAAATATTTGATCGAGTGTTATCGTGGTATCAATGGAATATCTGTATTCAAATTGAATCCGTGTTAAAAAGACATAGTTATTTATATATAATAAAATCCACATGAAATTAAGATGAGTATAATTGCTAAATCATCTTAATAAGTGTAATTTTTGCTAAATATAACATCAGATAATTACTTAATAAAAGATTGTTGTGAGATATTACCAATTTAAAACTGTTGATAGATGTTCTAATGGTATTTTTGACGAGATGGTTTAAGTTTAATATCATTCGCAACATCGGAATTGAATTTATCAGATAAAAAACAAGCACAAATATGCTAATAGGAAATATATGTCGGATTATTATAAGCTTATCCAAGACACTTTTAGGAGTTAAAGAATCGGTTAAATGTTTACATTATACTTTTAATATTGCAGATTGATTTTTTAAATTAATAGAGATGTAGGAAAATTTATAATCCATATTAGTTTTGGTACTTGTAATATCGTGAATGATTTATCAGGTCATTAATATAATGGATAAAAGATTTTTTTGGGATATAACTAATGGGATAATTAATGAATTACCTTTTTATGGGAAAAGTAACTTATTGAGCTTATTCGTGTTATTTATTCGGTTATTTTCCCTATTTTTTTACTGAATTCATCTTGGTATAAAAGATTTTTGGCCTAAACATTCTACCTTAAGGATACTTTATTAAATTATTTTTTGCGATATTGGCACACAACAAGGTATATTGATGATTAATTGTCGAATTTACAACAATGAGTGAGGAAAAACATGCGAATTAAAGTTTTGCTCAGCGCTTCAGTGTTGCTACTGCTGGCAGGGTGTACGACCACCAACCAATTAACTTCTGGAGGTTCACAGGTTCTTTTTGTTGACATTAAGCCCGATAGCGAGTGTCAGTTATTAGGTGAAGTAACAGGTACACAAAGCAATTGGATGACTGGTGTAAGTAATGAAAGTAGCTCGATGCGTGGGGCAGCCAATGATTTACGCAATAAAGCCGCAGTCATGGGGGGAAATGTGATTTATGGAGTCACCAGTCCGAGTGAAAGTCTGTTATCGAGCTTTGCTCCACTGGATAGTAAAATGATTGGTCAGGTCTATAAATGCCAGTAATGGCATTCAGGATTTGAATGATATGCCCGGCTGAAAAGTATCCGGGCATGAATTTTTTGTTAATTTTGCCTTAATCCCAAATCAAGAGGTGTCTTACTCGGTTCTCCGCCGATTTCCCTTGCCAGACGAGGTACTAAGTAACCTGAAATTTTTGTCAGTAATTCTCGAATAAGCTCCCTGGCTTCTTCATCGCTGACCATAAAGTGGGCTGCTCCTTGTACTTTATCCAGCACATGAATGTAATAAGGCAGAATGCCTGCATCAAACAGAGCATTGCTCAAATCAGCCAGAGTATCAGAATGATTATTGACACCGCGTAACAGCACACTTTGATTTAATAACGTGATACCTGCTTGTTTCAGCAATATCATGCTGTTCCGTAAGGATTGGTCGATCTCATTAGCATGATTGATATGTGTCACCATGAGCACCTGTAGTCTTGATTGTGCCAGCCGATCACAAAGTGTTGTTGTGATCCGGGCAGGAATAACCACAGGCAGACGAGTATGAATACGTAGTCGTTTGATATGGGAAATTTTTTCCAGATTGCTAATCAACCAATCAAGTTCGTGATCTTTTGCCATTAAAGGATCGCCGCCAGAGAAGATAATCTCATCAAGTTCAGGATGTTGCTGAATGTAATCTAACGCTTGTTGCCAATTGCGTTTATTACCTTTGTTATCTTCGTATGGGAAATGACGGCGGAAGCAATAACGGCAGTTAACCGCACATCCTCCTTTAACCAGCAATAGTGCACGATTACGGTATTTATGTAATAGACCGGGGACAGCACTGCGTTGTTCATCCAGAGGATCGGTAGAAAAACCAGGTGTAAGTGTAAATTCTTCTGGTGTCGTTATGACCTGAAGCAATAGCGGATCATCAGGATCGTTTACTTGCATACGTGCAACAAAAGCCCTAGGTACCCGTAGTGGAAACAGGCGACGTGCGTCACTCCCCTTACTCAATGTCGGGTGTTCATCTAAAGATAATAATTGTAATAATTCATCAGGGTCGGTAATAACATCTGTAAGTTGTTTCAACCAGTCTTCTCTGATGATGATCTTTGGGGTTATAATGTGCGCCATTTTTTGGCTAAGCCATTTTGTTTAGAAAGAGGATCTCCATGGCTACTTATAGTACCAATGAATTCCGTTCAGGTCTTAAAATCATGTTAGATGGCGAGCCGTGCGCTATTCTTGAAAGTGAATTCGTGAAGCCGGGTAAAGGTCAGGCGTTTGCCCGTGTTCGTATTCGTAAGCTGATTTCCGGTAAACTGCTGGAAAAGACCTTTAAGTCTACTGACTCTGTAGAATCTGCCGACGTGATGGATATGAACCTGACTTACCTGTATAACGATGGTGAGTTTTGGCACTTTATGAATAACGAAACCTTCGAGCAATTAGCTGCTGATGAAAAAGCAGTTGGCGATAATGCGAAATGGTTAGTAGAACAAGCTGAGTGTATCCTGACGTTGTGGAATGGTCAGCCTATCTCTGTGACTCCGCCAAACTTTGTTGAATTAGAAATTACTGATACTGATCCAGGTCTGAAAGGTGATACCGCAGGTACGGGTGGTAAACCAGCAACTTTGAGCACTGGTGCGGTAGTTAAAGTACCTCTGTTCGTTCAAATCGGTGAAGTGATTAAAGTGGATACCCGTTCTGGTGAATACGTTTCTCGCGTAAAATAATTACCCCGACTGTATTCGATAAAAGCCGCAGTTCTGGAAGCAGACTGTGGTTTTTCTTTATTGGTGATAATACCGGGCATGGCTATTTTGTCTTTTAAGCTCACGATATTGTGTTATTGATACTGCAATTTTACACGACTATAATTCATCTCTGTTTCTAATGGTTATCCGGGACGACCTGGATATACTGCCGTTTTTTGGGGACGACTCCACAACTATATATGGGGCGTTGATATGTCCTGGTTTGTTCTTGTTATTGCTGGTTTATTCGAAGTCGTCTGGGCGGTTGGCCTGAAATATACTCATGGTTTCACCCGGTTGATACCGAGCCTTATTACAGCCGGTGCTGTGGCGCTCAGTATGGGGTTGCTTGCTTATGCGATGAAAGGCTTGCCAATAGGTACAGCTTATGCGGTGTGGACTGGAATAGGCGCAGTGGGTACTGCCATTTTTGGCATTATAGTGTTCGGTGAATCTGCAAGTTTTGCCCGGATTCTAAGTTTTGTTCTGATTATCGCCGGTATTATCGGTTTGAAATTGTCCAGTTAATATTGAACTGCACTCCAAAGGCTTCACATTTTGGCAGTGCAGCTTCTATATGGGATATTCTTTATCAAGAAATACCGACTTTTTGTAGTGCTTCTGCACGTTTCGTGCATTTGTGCATAGATCTTTACGCTATCAAAAAGGGTTGGTAGCGTGAATTAGTGACGTATTTGCTCCAGTTCATTCTGGCTTAGTCCGGTAGTTTTCATCACTGTTTCACGATCGATGCCAAGATCCAGCAGTGAACGGGCAATTTTCAATGCCGCTAGTTTTTCACCTTCCAGACGCCCTTTCTGTTCTAATTTCTGTGCAATGGTCATTAGTACCTCCTCATACTTCGGCACCTGCTTTGCCAGTTGCCGGATAAACCCTTCCGGATCAGCCGTATCGCCTGCCTGTAACAGATAGTTTAGCACGCTTTTTAACTGCTCATCCGTATAGTAATCGTACGCCAGCAGTATTACCAGCTCTTGCAATAGCTCCGAGATGTCTCGCTGTCGGATATGTTTTTGTACCATCTCCAGCAGGGCGACCCGTTTGTGCGTCAGTATTTCATCATCAGGGATAACCGTGAGGTCCACCAGTGGGAATGCATTGGAGTAGATTTCTGCTGCCAACGTCGGAGTATCAAAGCAGTCGAGCCAGTTGGTACTCCACGGATATGGCCGCGTTTTCCCGTGGTAAAACAATATTGGGATCACCAGCGGTAATTTCTTATGTCCTTGCTCTAAATGCCGCTGCATTGCTGAAATACTGTAACGCATCAGCCGGAACGCCATCATTTTGTCTGGGGAACTCTGGTGTTCAATTACACAATACACATAACCGTCACCTTGCACCGTTTTCAGGGAATAGAGGATATCGGAATAGTGTGCTCGCAAATCCTCTTCAATAAACGACCCAGGTTCCAGCCGGAGTGTATCGAGATCACATACTGCCTGTAATGCCGCCGACAAATGTATCTCCAGAAAATCCTTGGCTGTTTCAACATGACTTAAAAACTGCTTAAAAACGGCATCATGTGGCGTTGGTGTATTTTTTCTTTTCATGGGTGAATGGTAGCATACTTTCTTTTATATTGAAGGAATATTAGGCAAAGGAACTATCACTTCCGCCTATGCTTTTTTCACTTGTGTAGTTTTTCCTTTCGTGAATCAAAAGCAGGAGAATTTCGGAGAAATGAATATATCTTGGATGATAGCTTGAATAAGTTAAAGGCTGGACAAACCAGCCTTTAAAGATATTTTCCTGCGTAAACAGATGTGAGGGTAGGTTTTTGACAACATTGATCAGGGTAAAGAGTATTTATAACTTCAGCTCGTTGCTGTTCGACTACAACGTAAAAACCCCAATAATCGCGACAACACTCAGAATCGCGGCCAGGCCGTAGAAAATCCATTTACTTGCAGGAATATGAATTTTCAGGTCATGCATACCGTGGTGGATACGGTGTGAACCACACCATAGCGGTAGAATAATCATCAGTAATAGGAAAGCACGACCAATAAAACTCTGGCAGAAAGCCAGAATTCGTGTGTAGCTTAATGCTTCTGGTGCTACTCCCAATGGTAAAAGGATTGCTACCAATAAAATAATGGCAGGGGCTACAATTGCGCCCCACATACCACCGGCGCCAAATAATCCCCAAAAAATCGGTTCATCGGAACGTTTAGGTATTTGATTCATTAGATCCTCCTTGAGGTTAAAATAAGGCTATACCTAATATAATCATGGTGGCGATAATAGTGACGGCCCATAGTAGTTTGATTACTGGCCCAGCTCCCATTTTTTCGCCTTTTATCACTATGTTAGCTGCCTTCGGCGCTAGCTCAAACCAAGTTTTAGTATGCAGCAGAGCACCTAGCAGGGTGATGATATTAATCAGCAGAATGACAGGGTTTTTCAGGAACGTGACAAATTCATCCCAGCTTTGTGCGCCGCCTTTTAGAGCGAATAGACCGTATATCAATAAGATACTGAACCACATAGTCGTCACTGCGGTACTTTCACGTAGAATATAGAAGCGGTAAAAGCTCAGTTTCTGCCACCAGTTGGGAGCCATGCTGCGAATATAAGGTTTACGTTTAGTCGTCATTACTCTCTTCCTCCCCCTTATTGTGGTTTTAGCATGGCGATCATGAAATCTTTCGCGCTTTCGATCTTGCCTTGTTGGATAGCCGCGGCTGGATCGACATGTTTCGGACAGACCTCAGAACAGTAACCAACGAATGTACAGCTCCATACCCCATTCTGGCTGTTAAGTTGGGGCATACGCTTCTTCTTACCGTGGTCGCGGTTGTCGAGGTTGTAACGATGAGCTAGCGTGATTGCCGCCGGGCCGATAAATTCAGGGTTCAGACCAAACTGAGGGCAAGCGGCATAACATAAGCCACAGTTAATACAGCCGGAAAATTGATGATATTTCGCCATCTGGGCTGGAGTTTGAATATTTGGGCCTTCAATAGGTTTACGGTCATTCCCGATGATGTATGGTTTGATAGCTTCCAGGCTTTCAATGAAGTGGGTCATGTCCACTACCAGGTCACGCTCAATAGGGAAGTTAGCTAGCGCTTCAACTCTCATCCCTTGAGGATAATCACGCAGGAAGGTTTTACAGGCCAGCTTCGGCACGCGGTTAACCATCATGCCGCAAGAGCCACAGATAGCCATACGGCAAGACCAGCGGTAAGAGAGGTCGGGAGCGAGATTGTCTTTAATGTAACCTAGGGCGTCAAGTAGAGAAGTTTGCTCATCATAAGGAATTTCATAGGCTATAAAATGGGGTTTATGGTCACTTTCTGGGTTATAGCGCATGACCTCCACTCTCAGGGTGTTCATATCAACCATTCTCCTGCTCCTTATATTTTTTCTCTTGTGCTGCGGCTTCACCGCCATATACACGTTTCGAGGGTGTGGATTTGGTGATTTTCACATCGCTGTATTCTAGGTGAGGGACATCTCCAGAGTTATAGAAAGCGAGCGTATGTTTTAGGAAGTTTTCATCATCACGTTCGGTACAACTTTTATCCAGACGTTGATGAGCGCCACGGGACTCTTTACGGTTTATCGCTGAATGAATCATACATTCAGCCACATCCAAGCCAAAGCCAAGCTCAATGGTGTACAGTAGATCCGTGTTGAACACATTGGTGTTATCGGTGATTTTCACTCGTTTGAAGCGATCTTTTAATTCGGCAATCTTATCGATCGTTTTTAGCATGAGTTCAGGGGTGCGATAGATACCGCAGCCTTCTTCCATCGAAATCCCCATTTCATCACGGATCTTCGACCAACTTTCCGTCCCTTCCTGTTTCAGTAAGTTGTTCAAACGTGCGACTACATCACGTGCCTGGGCGTCTAATGGGCGGTCATTAACGGGTTTGGTTTGTTGAACATGTTTTACAGCTTCTTCACCGGCCAGACGGCCAAAGACCACTAATTCAGCCAGAGAATTGGAACCAAGGCGGTTTGCGCCATGCAGGCCGACAGAAGAACATTCACCGACAGCGAACAACCCTTTAATGCGAGTTTCACATTTCTGGTCAGTTTCGATACCGCCCATTGTGTAATGTGCCGTAGGTCGGACCGGAATGGGTTCTTTAACGGGATCAACGCCGACATACGCTTTTGCCAGTTCACAGATGAAGGGCAAGCGTTCAAGCAATTTCTTCTCTCCCAAATGGCGGAGATCAAGATAAACCACATCGCCACGTGGAGTTGAAATAGTACGACCGGCACGCCATTCATGCCAAAAAGCTTGAGAAACTTTGTCACGAGGACCTAGTTCCATATATTTGTTTTCAGGTTTGCCTAATGGAGTCTCAGGGCCGAGGCCATAATCTTGTAAATAGCGGTAGCCATCTTTGTTGACCAGAATTCCGCCTTCACCACGACAACCTTCTGTCATTAGGATACCTGAGCCTGGCAAACCGGTTGGATGATACTGAACAAATTCCATATCACGCAGTGGTACGCCGTGACGGAATGCCATGCCCATACCATCACCGGTCACGATACCGCCGTTGGTATTGTAACGGTATACACGGCCTGCACCACCGGTTGCCATAATAACGGCATTGGCTCTTATCTGAATTCTGGCGCCTTCCATCATATTTAGTGCAACCAGACCGCATGCTTGCCCTTCGTCCACCAGAATATCAAGGACAAAATGTTCATCAAAGCGCTGGATTTGAGGGTACTTAAGGGAAGTCTGGAATAGCGTATGCAGCATGTGGAAGCCAGTTTTATCCGCAGCGAACCAAGTACGCTCTATTTTCATACCACCAAAACGACGCACATTGACGGAACCATCTTCTCTACGACTCCACGGGCAGCCCCACTGCTCTAGCTGGATCATTTCTGTCGGGCAATGTTCGACGAAATATTCAACAACATCTTGCTCACATAACCAGTCGCCACCGGATACTGTGTCGTTGAAATGGAAGTCATAGGAGTCGTGAGCTTGGGTGACTGCGGCTGATCCACCTTCCGCTGCCACCGTGTGGCTACGCATTGGGTAAACTTTTGAGATCAGAGCAATCTTCATTTGAGGATTAGCTTCAGCGGCGGCAATTGCGGCACGTAGACCAGCGCCTCCGGCTCCGATAATAGCGAGATCGGCATTAAAAATTTGCACTGTGCTTCTCCATTATTTAAGTTAAATTAATTAATAAGCAAAATCGTCGTAACTTTCCTAAATGTTGTTGTTATTGTTTCTTATATCGCAAGATTTTGTAGATAAAATCTTGTGCTTTAACGATTAAGGACAGCTATTTATCACTATTTGTATTGGATTAAGTATAGCGATTTCCAAGTGAGATAAATTTGATATGAAAGGGTATTATTGTCAGATTTAGCAAAATCCGCCGTAAACCCTCGCCCAGTGCGAGGGTGTCGCAAAAGGCGTGTATTATCCGTTAAGATCTGCGTACTTCTTTTAAGCGCAGATCTTTTATGACCTTATTCATTCGAAAACGGGAACCTTCCCTTCATACCGGACGTCAGTTTGTCAAA
>NZ_RCWE01000038.1 GCF_018448925.1 Photorhabdus akhurstii
AGTTCGTAATGAATTAACTGTTGTTCACTCTTCAAGACTTTAAAACGTATTTTTTTGTGATACGGTCTTGTGAGTGCCCACACAGATTGTCTGATTAATTGTTAAAGAGCAGGCTGAATCAAAAAATAACATTCTCGTTCAGCCGGGCTGCGTATACTACGCCTTTCGCCCGCAGAGTCAAGCGCTTATTCGCTTTCCTTCTGCCTGACGTCACAATGTTTATCAGCGTTGTGTCGGTCAGTGGTGGCGCATTATAGGGAGCTCAGATTTTTATACAATACTTTTTTTCACATTTATCACCAACAGGCTAATACTTGTTCTTTTTGAGCAAAATTCAAACCAACATAGCCCAATTCAATAAGTTTCTTTCATTGCATACTGGTATTTTCCTCACTAAAATCTTATTAAAAGTAAATCTCAATTTTCTCATCAGAGGTATACATGTCCGAAACGCTACGCAGTTACCTTAATATTCAACCCAAAGTTGGTCAGAACGTTATGCTAGATTCGTCTAGTGTAATCATTGGTGATGTTAGACTTGCTGATGATGTCAGTATATGGCCTTTAGTTGTCATCCGTGGGGACGTTAATTATGTATCTATTGGTACACGTACTAACATTCAAGATGGCTCTATATTACATGTGACACACAAAACAACAGACAATCCTCATGGTTTCCCTTTAATTGTAGGAAATGATGTCACTATCGGGCATAAAGTTATACTTCATGGCTGCACTATCGGTAATCAAGTACTTATCGGTATGGGCTCTATTTTACTTGATGGTTCAGTGATCGAAGATAACGTTATTGTTGGAGCAGGCAGCCTAGTAGCCCCAGGCAAGATATTAGAAAGTGGGTACCTTTATATCGGCAGCCCTGCCCGTCAGGTCAGAAAACTAAAACCTGAAGAATTAAAAGGACTATGTTATTCAGCAAGCCACTACGTTAATTTGAAAAATAACTATTTGCAGGAAGATAATATGTAACGTCCCAAACGATCATCATCCTCGTTATTAATTACTAATTCGAATTCCTCTTCTATATCCCAACGATTTTGTCGAAAAAGACTTAGTGGATGATGATCTTTCGTTCCATAACGGTATAAAAGATCCTCGGCGCTTATAACGCATTGAACCAGTAATCCATTTACCAGTGCGGGAAAAATGACTATCCGTTCTTGCTCGTTCCACTCTTCTCGATCAGGAAATTGAATAGATTGATTCACGAATGTAATTCCTGTTCCAATGTTAGCAATACAGGTGTAATTTCAGGCAATACGCCATGCCATAATTTAAATGAATGAGCAGCTTGCCCTACTAACATTCCTAATCCATCCGCATAACGAGAAACACCATGCTTCTTAGCAAAGGAAATAAAGGGCGTCAAATTAGCCTGGTAAAACATGTCATAACAGACACAATTTTCATTAAATATGAATGGAGATATAGAAGGAATCTCATCGTTAATACCAGATGCAGTCGCATTGATAATGAGCTCAAATTCAGGATTATTCAGTGTTTTCATCTCAATAGGCCGAATATTACCTATTGACGAAAAATCATTAGCAACCTGTATAGCGCGACTAAACGTGCGGTTTGTTATTGTAATTTCACAACCAAATTCTAATAATGGAAATAAAACACCTCTTGCAGCACCACCAGCTCCAATGATCAAAATATGTTGTCCTTGAGTAATAAACCCAAGTCGTATCAAATCTGTTAATAACCCTATACCATCCGTGTTATCACCAAGCAATTTATTATTATCCAATAATTTCAAAGTATTAACTGCACCACTGAGTCTTGCTCGTTCAGTCAATTCATTTGCCCGAATAAATGCTTGTTCTTTAAATGGAACAGTAATATTGGCTCCTATACCTCCTTGTTTAAGAAATACATCCAATGCCTCTTCGAATTTACTTATCGGCACTAGAATTTTCCCGTAACGATGCTCAATACCTGTTTGCCCAGCGAATAACTGATGGATACGCGGAGATTTACTGTGCGCAACAGGATTACCAAAGACGGCAAATTGATCCATATTGATTCCTCTCCTATCCTTGACGATAAAGTTCACCAGTTAAAGCATCCCGAATTTCCGAAGGATTTTTCCGACCTCCAACATCTCCATTTAATATAGGAAGCTTATCTCCAAACTGTTGTCTAACTTCTTCTACTGTTCTGCATGGTTCAAGACCATTCAAATTTGCACTTGTCGACACCAATGGCTTGCCATAAAAAGTACATAACTGTTTCACCAAAGGATGATCACTAACTCTGACAGCCAAGGTAGTAAATTGCCCAGTCAGCCATTTAGATGTACTGAATTTGGCAGGGATTACCCAAGTTACAGGCCCTGGCCAACAAGCAAACATAACTTCTTTTTGTGCTTCTGTTAAAAGTTTATCATCAAGATATGGCTGTAATTGTTCATAATTATCTGCGATAAGAATCAACCCTTTCTGCCAAGGACGTTTCTTTAATATAAGCAGTTCATTTACCGCTTTTTCACTATCAGGATCACATCCAAGTCCAAAAACAGCTTCAGTCGGATAGGAAATCACTTTTTCTGCTTTTAATGCAGTTAATACATTCTCAAATGCAGATAATGCTTCATTGCCCATTTTATTACTCTACTTAATTTACTTGCTGTTTTCCACACAATTTACTGGCACAAAATGATTTTACACCTTGTGATGTACGTTTTTCCACCAGCAATGGATAAGAACAAAACATACATTTACCCTCAATTGGCTTATTATTTAATACAAACTGGCAATTAGGGTAACGGTTACACGAATGGAAAATTTTTCCAAAACGTGATTTCCTTTGGAGTAGTTGTCCTTGTTTACATTGCGGACAAGATATTAACGTCTCATCCGGCTTATCAATTAGCTCTGCATGTTCACATTCAGGATAACGACTACAACCAATGAACATTCCATAACGTCCTTGACACAAAATCAAATTGGCTCCACACGCCGGACATAGCTGCCCTTCAAGTTCTTTTACCACATGACCATCACTTTGCCCTTTTAATGGACGAATATATTGACATGATGGATAACCAGAACATCCAAGAAATGGGCCATGGATACCATTACGTATAACCAATACAGAACCACATTCAGGGCAATATTCAGTTTCATTAGTAGAGAAAGGAACCATTTTTGCCATACTATTTTCACTCAAAAAATTATTCTCATATGACGTTGAACAGGACAGGACTCTGGAAATTCAGTTAATTTAACTCACGCGTACATAACCACCAGCAACCACAGCCACCTTACCCAGTAGTTCCAGCTCAAGGAGCTTTGTCATTACCTCAGTTATAGGTAATGAAGAACGCTGAGCAATAATATCAACAGGCGTTATTTCAGCTCCTACGTTAACTAGCACATCCGTAAATGGCAACTCAGTTTGCTCAAACTGCGGTTTTACTTCTTCCCCCGTTCTTTCCATATTCAACCATTGTAGTGAACTGTAAACATGTTCCACAATATCCATTGTGTTTGTAGCTAAATATGCACCTTGCTTTATTAACCAATGATTCCCTTCGCTCACTGAATTTCCCAAAAGCCCTGGTAATGCAAATACATCTCTTCCTTGTTCTAGGGCACAACGAGCGGTAATTAACGAGCCACTATTTTGACCCGCTTCTACAACAATCACTGCTGAGCTTAATCCACTTATAATCCGATTTCTTTTAGGAAAATTTTTTGCACGCGGCGGCATATCCGGAAAAAATTCAGAAACAAGAGCACCATTCTCCTCAATTTGCTTTGCTAATGATCCGTGTCTATGAGGATAAATCTGCCCAAGCCCACTACCTAATACAGCTACCGTTTCTCCTCCACTATCCAATGCAGCTCGGTGACAAATACCATCAATACCAATAGCTAAACCACTAGTAATAACTAACTCATATCCAACCAGTTCACTTGCAAAAACTCTTCCCCATTTCTCACCATAATAGCTTGCTGTCCTGCTCCCTACCATCGCCACCTGCTTCTTTAAAAGGGTATTTGGTTTTCCTGACACAAAAAGCACAAGCGGAGGGGTATGTATCTGCTTTAATAGAGGTGGATACGAAGGGTGAGAATATGTCAATAAATGGTGCTCTGGTTGTTCCAGCCACTTAAGGCATGAGGCGAGTAAGGTTTTATTTACTTTAGTAAATTGCAGAGATTGTGCTGACGATAATCCACTATCTTTCAGCACAGCGAGATAACGATTCCCGGAATGTAATAATTTTTCTGCAACATTTGCTGCTCTCTCTGTTGCCAAATGAGAAACCATCTTCATTCGCAACCATACTTCCATAGCTTCCATGTTGTCATCCTAGCTAAGATTGACGGACAAAACTAAACTGCTCAATTAGCAATCGATACTGTCAATCTAAACGGGAAATGTCTAGAATAGACATAGAATACCATTAACATTTTGGACGCAGATCTAAACATATATGTCAGTATTACAAGTATTACATTACCCAGACGAGCGGCTTCGCACTATTGCAACGCCAGTTGAAACAGTTGATGCAGAGATTCGACGTATCATTGATGATATGTTTGAAACTATGTATGCAGAAGAAGGCATTGGTTTGGCCGCAACACAAGTTGATATTCATCAGCGTATTGTTGTTATTGACGTATCAGAAACACGTAATGAGCGTCTCGTTCTTATCAACCCAGAATTACTGGAAAAAAGTGGCGAAACTGGGATAGAAGAGGGCTGTTTGTCTATTCCTGAGCAACGAGCACTGGTGCCACGAGCCGAAAAAGTCAAAATCAAAGCCCTAGATTACAATGGCCAACCATTTGAATTACAAGCTGATGGCCTGCTAGCAATTTGTATTCAGCACGAAATGGACCATTTAATTGGTAAACTTTTTGTGGATTACTTATCTCCACTGAAACGCCAACGTATACGCCAGAAAGTAGAAAAACTGGACAAACAAAAAAACCGAACCAAGTAAATTAATTAATACAGGAAATAAACGTGTCTGATTCTTTACGTATTGTTTTTGCCGGAACACCTGATTTTGCAGCACGCCATTTAGAGGCTTTGTTAATGTCTAAGCATGAGGTGGTTGGCGTTCTAACTCAACCAGATAGACCGGCAGGAAGAGGTAAAAAACTGACACCCAGTCCTGTAAAGGTACTGGCAGAGGAACGTAACATCACCGTTTTTCAGCCAGCTACTTTACGCTCAGAAAAAAACCAACAATGGATTCTAAAACAACAGCCTGATGTTCTCATAGTTGTTGCCTATGGATTGATCCTTCCTAAGGCTGTTTTAAATATTCCAAGATTAGGCTGCCTAAACGTACATGGCTCCCTATTACCACGTTGGCGAGGTGCAGCCCCCATTCAACGCTCGCTCTGGGCTGGCGATACAGAAACAGGCGTAACGATCATGCAAATGGATATAGGTCTTGATACTGGCAACATACTATATAAAGCAAGCTGCCCTATTACACCTGAGGATACCAGCGCCAGTTTATACGAAAAACTGGCCAACATTGGGCCAGATGCGTTACTCGAAACATTATCGTTAATAACATCGGGTAAAAATCAACCTGAAATTCAAAACGAAAATTTAGTTACCTACGCTGAAAAACTAAGCAAAGAAGAAGCCCGTATAGATTGGGAACTATCTGCAACCCACCTCGAACGCTGTATTCGTGCATTTAATCCCTGGCCCATGAGCTTTTTCGAGATGGAAGGGCAACCTGTTAAAGTTTGGAAAGCAGAAGCCATTGAAGAACAAACTTCTGCAGAACCAGGAACTGTATTAAAAGCAGACAAAAAAGGTATTTATATTGCCACTGCTGATGGAATTCTGAACATTACTCAATTACAGCCTGCTGGTAAAAAAGCAATGTCAGCAGCAAATCTACTTAACTCTAAACGTGAATGGTTTACACCAGGCAATAAAATCAATTAAATACTATTTTATGCTGTAAGCATTCTCACAAATTTTCTCTTAATGCTGGCTTGTGTCAGCTTTTTTTAACTATGAAAAACACATATAATCTACGAAGTGTTGCCGCAAAAGCAATCAATCAAGTTCTGGACCAAGGACAGTCTCTGAGTACAGTCTTACCCAAACTGCAACAAAATATAACCGATAAAGATAAACCCTTGTTACAGGAATTATCTTTCGGAGTATTACGCGTATTACCACAACTAGAGTGGATAATAGGTCAACTAATGGCAAAACCATTAAAAGGTAAACAACGTATTCTTCATTACCTGCTTATGGTTGGAATATACCAACTTGCCTATACTCGCATCCCAGCCCATGCAGCACTTGCTGAAACAGTAAATGGGGCCGTAACGCTGAAGTATCCTCAATTAAAAGGGCTAATTAACGGCGTTCTTCGCCAATTTCAGAGACAACAGCTACAGTTAATGGAATGTGTACAAAATAATCCCAGCCATCACTTACACCCAGTATGGCTATTAACTCGAATCCAAAAAGCCTATCCACAACAATGGCAACAATTTATTAATGCTAATAATAAAAAACCACCTATGTGGTTAAGAGTTAATCGTATATATCATAGTCGGGATGAATATCTCGCTCTTCTTCATAAATCGGGAATTGATGCGGAACCAACGCCCAAATCACCTTATGCTATCCGCATAATTTCCCCTTGTCCTGTAACAATATTACCTGGATTTGACAAAGGTTGGGTCACTGTCCAAGATGTATCCGCACAAGAGTGTGTCGAGTTACTAAAACCCACTAATGGAGAGAAAATTCTCGATCTTTGTGCAGCACCTGGAGGGAAAACAACACATATCCTCGAAGTAGCACCAGAATCTCAAGTATTAGCGGTGGATATTGATGAGCAAAGAATCAAACGAGTAAAAGAAAATCTCCAACGCCTTAATTGCCACGCTACAGTAAAAACCGGTGACGGACGCCACCCTGAACAATGGGCAGAAAATCAGCAATTCGACCGCATTCTTTTAGATGCCCCGTGTTCAGCAACAGGAGTAATCCGTCGCCATCCTGATATCAAATGGTTACGCCGCGAGGAAGATATTACTCAATTAGTTCAATTACAATCTGAGATTCTTGATGCAATCTGGCCATACTTAAAGAAAGGCGGAACGCTAGTATATGCAACCTGTTCTATTCTACCAGATGAAAATAGCCAGCAAATCAGCTCGTTTTTAAAACGCCACCCAGATGCAAAATTAACAGGAGCAGAAGCAAATGATTGTCCGGGAAAACAAATAATACCTGAGTTAAATGGTGGCGATGGTTTCTTTTACGCTCGATTAATTAAACAGTAATATATCTTTGCAATTCATAGAGATAGTTATTTGTTTTCAATAAATTAGAGAATACTATGAAAATAATTATTCTTGGTGCAGGTCAAGTTGGCGGTACATTAGCTGAAAATCTGGTAGGTGAGAATAATGATATCACTATAGTCGATACTGATCCTAACCGTTTACACCAACTACAAGATAAATTCGATCTCAGAGTAGTCAATGGTCATGGCTCTTACCCCAGGGTATTAAGAGAAGCTGGTGCTGAAGATGCTGATATGTTAGTTGCTGTAACTAATTCTGACGAAACTAACATGATTGCATGCCAAATTGCTTATTCTTTATTCAATACACCAAATAAAGTTGCGCGAATACGCGCAGCAGAATATATCTGCGAAGCAGATAAACTTTTTCTCCCTAATGATATTCCTATTGACTATCTTATTTCACCAGAACAACTTGTCATAGACTATATTTACAAGCTAATTCAATATCCTGGTGCCTTACAAGTTGTTAACTTTGCCGAAGGCCGAGTAAGTATTGTTGCGGTAAAAGCTTATTATGGAGGCTCACTTGTAGGAAATGCACTTTCCTCACTTCGTGAGCACATGCCACACATTAATACCAGAGTTGCTGCAATATTCCGTCAGGATAGACCAATAAGACCACAAGGTTCTACAATTATTGAAGCCGGTGACGAAGTTTTCTTTGTCGCTGCATCACAACATATTCGTGCTGTAATGAGTGAGCTTCAACGTTTAGAAAAGCCCTACAAGCGTATTATGATCGTAGGTGGTGGTAATGTGGGTGCCGGCCTTGCACTACGTCTCGAAAAAGATTACAGGGTTAAATTAATCGAACGAAATCAACAAAGAGCTACAGAACTAGCTGAATTATTGCATGACACCATTGTTTTCTATGGAGATGCCTCCGATCAAGAGTTATTAGCTGAAGAACATGTAGAACAAGTAGATGTATTTATTGCTCTAACCAACGATGACGAAGCAAATATCATGTCTGCAATGCTTGCCAAACGCATGGGGGCCAAAAAAGCCATGGTTCTCATCCAACGTAGTGCATATGTCGATTTAGTTCAAGGCGGTGTCATTGATATTGCAATCTCTCCACAACAAGCGACAATATCCGCGCTACTAGGTCATGTCCGCAAAGCGGATATCGTAAGCGTTTCCTCATTGCGTCGCGGAGTGGCCGAAGCTATCGAAGCGATTGCTCATGGAGATGAAAACACATCAAAGGTTGTTGGTCGAGCTGTAGGCGATATTAAATTACCACCAGGCACTACAATTGGTGCAATAGCACGCGGTGAGGAAGTCATTATTGCTAATGATTACAGCGTGATCGAACAAGGAGATCATGTAATTATGTTTATTACAGATAAGAAATTTGTCCCCGAAGTAGAGAAGTTATTCCAACCGAGTCCTTTTTTCCTTTAAAAAACCAAAGAAATAGTCATGTACCAGTCATATAATTCGAACACAATAACTGATACAACTTGGCCTATTTTAATTAGAAGAATATGATAAAACTTTTAAGTTATTTTACAGATTTACTATGAAAAGTAATTTTGTCAATTTAGCTGCTGACGTCAGCATCGATTACTGAAACAAGATCACTATTAGAAACCAGTAGCTTACTGGAAAATAGGAAATTAACCTATTAAACTAAAAGACCAGTAGTAAAGAATCTAATAACCCCTTACCACTGGTCTCCCAGTTACTTGCTTTACTATGTTTTTCTTTCCTCTGGTAACTTCCTTTTCCCTTCTTATTTTTTTCAACTCGCTGTTTAAATAGTGGATCACGTAATAAAGCTTCTAGAGCATTGTCCTTTATTACACCTTTTTTATGGTGATATATAATCATCATATGCCTCTATAATATTAATTTATCTGAAAACATAACAATTGTACTCTCTGGATTTTCAATAATAAAGAAAAATTACTTATTTCTTATTTAAAGCACCTTGTTCTAACGTTTCAAGAATAGAACAATAAGTACTTATATGAGAGCTACCACAGCAAGCATCACTTAACATCTTAAGTGAATCACGCATTTTTCGCATTTCAAGAAGTTTTTCCTCCACTTCCATTAACCTAGCATCTACAATTTGCTTCGACTCTTCACAAGTATGATGTGCTGGATCTACACGGATAGACAATAATTCTGTAATAGCCTCCAATGTAAACCCCAATTGCTTAGCATAACGTATAAACCGAAGGCGCTGTAGATCTTGCTCTGTATAAAGTCTATATCCTCCTTCTGTACGGTTCTGATGTTCCATCATTCCTTGTTTTTCATAGAAACGCACAGTATCAGGAGTTACATTCGCTAATTTAGCCAGTTGGCCAATACGATACATCTTTATATCTCCTACAATAGATCACATTACTTAAGATATCAGCATAGCAGGATGAAAAGAAATAAGTTAGAGATTCATTATATACAAACGTAAAAAAACCGGGATAAACCCGGTTCTTTTATATGCCCCTACAGATTACTCCGCAGTCGCAACTTCTGTTTGAAGCTCAGCGGCACGGTCAACAAGCTCGATGTATGCCATCGGAGCATTGTCACCAGCACGGAAGCCACACTTAAGAATACGAGTGTAACCACCTGCGCGGCTCGCAAAACGCGGGCCCAGCTCATTAAACAGTTTTGCCACGATTTCGTTATCACGAGTACGGGCGAATGCCAGACGACGATTAGCTACGCTGTCGATCTTGGCAAGAGTAATCAGCGGCTCAACGACGCGACGCAGTTCTTTCGCTTTAGGCAGAGTCGTCTTGATGATTTCATGACGAACCAAAGAACCTGCCATGTTGCGGAACATAGCTTGGCGATGGCTGCTGTTGCGGTTCAATTGACGACCACTCTTACGATGGCGCATGACCTTATCCTTCTCAGTAAAACCTTAACCTGTGATCTAGTTATTCATCAGCAATACTTGCTGGCGGCCAGTTTTCCAAGCGCATGCCCAGAGATAAGCCACGTGAAGCCAGTACGTCTTTGATCTCTGTAAGAGATTTTTTACCCAGGTTAGGTGTCTTAAGTAACTCAACCTCGGTACGCTGTACCAAATCACCGATGTAGTGGATAGCTTCTGCCTTAAGACAGTTAGCAGAGCGGACAGTCAATTCCAGATCGTCAACAGGGCGCAGCAGGATCGGATCAAACTCTGGCTTCTCTTCTTTTACTTCTGGCTGACGTACATCACGTAAATCAACAAAAGCTTCTAGCTGTTCAGCCAAAATAGTAGCTGCACGGCGAATCGCCTCTTCAGGATCGATTGTACCGTTAGTTTCCATCTCGATAACCAACTTGTCCAAATCGGTACGTTGTTCTACACGCGCTGCTTCAACATTGTAGGCAATACGCTCTACTGGGCTATAACAAGCGTCTACTAACAAACGACCAATAGGGCGCTCATCTTCTTCCGAATGAATCCGGGCAGAAGCCGGCACATAACCTCGACCACGCTGAACTTTAATGCGCATGCTTATAGAAGCAGTTTCGTCAGTCAGGTGGCAGATTACATGCTGCGGCTTGACGATTTCGACATCTCCATCGTGGATAATGTCGGCTGCAGTCACAGGGCCAATGCCAGACTTATTCAAGGTAAGAATAACTTCATCTTTTCCCTGAACTCTTACCGCCAGCCCTTTCAGGTTGAGGAGAATCTCCAGGATATCTTCCTGTACACCTTCTTTGGTGCTGTACTCATGCAGTACACCATCAATCTCAACCTCAGTCACCGCACAACCCGGCATAGACGAAAGCAGAATACGGCGCAGTGCGTTACCTAGAGTATGGCCAAAGCCACGCTCTAATGGCTCAAGGGTCACCTTGGCGTGCGTCGAACTGACTTGCTCGATATCAACCAGGCGCGGTTTTAGAAACTCTGTCACAGAACCCTGCATTGTGTCCTCTCTTTGGTGCTAAGCTTTACTTAGAGTAAAGCTCGACGATCAGGTGTTCGTTGATGTCAGCAGACAGATCAGCACGTTCTGGAATACGTTTGAACACACCTTCCATCTTCACAGCATCAACCTCCAACCAAGTTGGTTTCTCACGCTGCTCAGCCAGCTCTAAAGCCGCCTTGATACGAGACTGCTTTTTCGATTTTTCGCGAACGCTGACTACGTCATTCGGGGATACCTGATAAGAAGCGATGTTAACAACGCGGCCATTTACCATGATAGCCTTATGGCTTACCATTTGGCGTGACTCAGCGCGAGTCGCCCCGAAACCCATACGGTAAACAACGTTGTCCAGACGACCTTCCAGCAAACTCAGCAGGTTCTCACCTGTGTTGCCTTTCAGACGAGTTGCTTCTTTATAGTAGTTACGGAATTGACGTTCCAGAACACCGTAAATACGACGAACTTTTTGTTTTTCACGTAACTGCACACCGTAGTCAGACAGACGCGGTTTACGTGCGCCATGCTGCCCAGGTGCTTGTTCTAATTTACACTTGGTGTCAATCGCGCGAACGCCAGACTTCAGGAATAGATCTGTACCCTCGCGACGGCTCAGCTTGAGCTTAGGACCCAAATATCTTGCCATTTTCTTTCTCCAATCGAACCTAAAAAGTAAACGCTATTAAACGCGACGTTTTTTAGGTGGACGACAACCGTTATGAGGGATCGGAGTCACATCAGTAATGTTAGTAATGCGGAAACCTGCCGCATTTAACGCTCGAATAGTTGACTCGCGGCCAGGACCAGGTCCCTTAACCATAACTTCCAGGTTCTTAATTCCGTATTCTTTCACTGCTTCGGCGCAACGCTCTGCTGCAACCTGAGCGGCAAACGGAGTAGATTTACGAGAACCACGGAAACCGGAACCACCGGCAGTTGCCCAACCCAGAGCGTTACCCTGACGGTCAGTAATGGTCACGATTGTGTTATTGAAAGAAGCATGGATATGAGCCACACCATCAGAGACTTGCTTTCTTACACGCTTACGTGCACGAATAGGTGCTTTTGCCATTATACAATACCCCGATTATTTCTTGATCGGCTTACGTGGACCCTTACGGGTACGTGCATTGGTCTTAGTACGCTGGCCGCGAACAGGTAGACCACGACGGTGACGTAAACCACGATAAGTACCAAGATCCATCAGACGTTTGATGCTCAGGGTTACTTCACGACGCAAATCGCCTTCTACAACGTATCTAGCAACTTCGTCACGCAGCTTATCAATTTGCTCTTCAGACAGCTCACTGATCTTAACATGTTCAGCAATACCCGCCGCAGCACAAATAGCTTGGGAGCGAGTTTTACCAATTCCGTAAATCGATGTTAAAGCGATCACGGTATGCTTCTGATCAGGAATGTTAATGCCTGCTATACGGGCCACTATGCACTCCTAAGTTATTTATTTACCGCAACACCATTCTGAAAAGCCCGTTTTCAGGATACTCAAACAGTGTTGCTGTGATATAAAAAAGATTGGCTGGCTAATTTAGCCAGCTCAAACCGACTTTGCAAGAAAAATATGCTATTTTATTAGCCTTGGCGTTGTTTATGCTTAGGCTCTGCACTACAAATCACACGAACGACACCGTTACGCTTAACGATTTTGCAGTTGCGACATAATTTCTTGACGGAAGCACGAACTTTCATTTTTACTCTCCGTAACTTCTCAAGCAAACCAATTAACGGTTATAACCTTTAAGATTTGCCTTCTTCAATGCAGACTCATACTGACTTGACATCATCAGAGTTTGCACTTGAGCCATAAAGTCCATGATGACTACAACTACGATAAGTAGCGAAGTACCACCAAAATAAAATGGCACCTTCATCGCATCACGCATGAACTCCGGGATTAAGCAGATAAAAGTAATATACATCGCACCAACTAAAGTTAGGCGCGTCATTACTTTATCAATGTACTTGGCTGTTTGCTCTCCCGGACGAATTCCTGGTACAAATGCACCGGACTTCTTCAGGTTATCTGCTGTTTCTCTCGGGTTGAAAACCAACGCGGTATAGAAAAAACAGAAGAAGATGATTGCAGACGCGTAGAGTAACACATAAAGAGGTTGCCCAGGCTGCAAGTACATTGAAACAGTAGTCAGCCAGTTCCAACCAGTTCCTCCCCCGAACCAAGAAGCTATGGTACCAGGGAACAGAATAATGCTGGAAGCAAAAATTGCAGGGATAACCCCAGCCATGTTCACTTTCAACGGTAAATGTGTGCTCTGTGCAGCATAAACTCGGCGACCTTGTTGACGTTTCGCATAGTTAACAACGATACGTCGTTGGCCACGCTCCATGAAAACAACGAAGAAAGTTACTGCAAACACTAGCACTGCAACCAACAGCAACAGGAGGAAGTGCAGATCGCCTTGCCGAGCTTGCTCGATGGTATGGCCAATGGCCGGCGGCAAACCCGCAACAATACCAGCAAAGATTATGATAGAGATACCGTTTCCAATACCACGCTCAGTAATCTGCTCACCCAACCACATTAGGAACATAGTCCCAGTAACCAGGCTCACAACAGCCGTGAAGTAGAAAGCAAATCCTGGATTGATCACCAGTCCTTGCATTCCTGGCATATTTGGCAAACCAGTAGCAATACCGATTGACTGGAATATAGCCAGCACTAAAGTACCATAGCGAGTATACTGGCTAATCTTACGACGACCAGCTTCCCCTTCCTTCTTAATCTCCGCCAACGTTGGATGAACCACCGTCAACAACTGAATAATAATAGACGCAGAAATATACGGCATTATCCCCAGTGCAAAGATAGAAGCACGACTTAAAGCACCACCAGAGAACATGTTAAACATTTCAATGATGGTGCCCCTTTGCTGTTCGAGCAATTTGGCAAGCACAGTGGCATCAATACCAGGGATAGGAATAAAAGAACCAATGCGGAAAACAATTAACGCGCCAATAACAAACAACAGCCTACGTTTCAGCTCGCCTAGTCCACCTTTAGCACTTTGAAAATCTAATCCTGGTTGTTTAGCCATCTGTTACTTATTCCTCAATTTTACCGCCAGCAGCTTCAATTGCAGCACGAGCGCCTTTAGTAACACGAAGGCCACGCACAGTTACTACACGATTGATTTCACCAGAAAGAATAACTTTCGCGAATTCAATTTGAGTGCCAACAATATTAGCGGCTTTCAATGCGTTCAGATCAATAATATCGCCTTCAACGGCAGCAAAATCAGATAAACGAACTTCTGCTGTAACCATCGCCTTACGTGAAGTAAAACCAAATTTTGGCAAACGACGGTACAAAGGCATCTGACCACCTTCAAAACCACGGCGTACGCCACCGCCAGAACGAGACTTCTGGCCTTTGTGACCACGGCCACCGGTTTTACCCAAGCCAGAACCAATACCTCGACCTACACGTTTAGGCGCATGCTTGGAACCTTCAGCCGGAGACAGAGTATTTAAGCGCATCTGTTACTCCTCAACTTTAACCATATAGGAAACCAAGTTGATCATACCACGTATAGCAGGAGTATCTTCACGCTCTACTGTATGACCGATACGGCGCAGACCTAAACCAACCAAAGTTGCCTTATGCTTAGGCAGACGGCCGATTGAACTGCGAATCTGTGTTATTTTAATAGTCTTAGCCATGGTCATTACCCCAGAATTTCTTCGACGGATTTACCACGCTTAGCGGCGACCATTTCTGGAGACTTCATGCTGTCTAAAGCATCCAGAGTTGCACGAACCACATTAATAGGGTTAGTGGAACCATAGGTTTTAGCCAGTACGTTATGAACACCAGCCACTTCCAAAACAGCACGCATAGCACCGCCTGCGATGATACCAGTACCTTCGTGAGCAGGCTGCATGAACACACGGGAACCAGTGTGTGCACCTTTTACTGGGTGATACAAAGTGCCGCTGTTCAGTGCGACGGTTTTCATATTGCGACGGGCTTTTTCCATCGCTTTCTGGATTGCTGCCGGAACTTCGCGTGCTTTGCCGTAGCCAAAACCAACGCGACCATTACCATCACCTACAACAGTTAGTGCGGTAAAGCTGAAAATCCGGCCACCTTTTACGGTTTTAGATACGCGATTTACCGCAATCAGCTTTTCCTGCAGTTCGCCAGCTTGTTTTTCGATGTGAGCCATCTTACACCTCTACCTTAGAACTGAAGGCCAGCTTCACGGGCAGCATCTGCCAGTGCCTGGACTCGACCATGATATTGGAAACCAGAGCGGTCAAAGGATACATCTTTAATACCTTTTTCCAACGCACGTTCAGCAATTGCTTTGCCAACTGCTGCTGCTGCTTCTTTATTTCCAGTGTATTTCAGTTGCTCATTGATAGCTTTTTCTGTAGTAGAAGCTGCCACCAAAGTTTCAGAACCGTTTGGTGCGATAACCTGCGCATAAATATGGCGAGGGGTACGATGTACCACCAGGCGAGTTGCACCCAGTTCCTGGAGCTTGCGGCGTGCGCGGGTCGCACGACGGATACGAGCTGCTTTCTTATCCATAGTGTTACCTTACTTCTTCTTAGCCTCTTTGATACGCACGACTTCGTCGGCGTAACGAACACCCTTACCTTTATAAGGCTCAGGACGACGATAGGCACGCAGTTCTGCCGCAACCTGACCGATTACCTGTTTATCAGCACCCTTTAGTACGATTTCAGTTTGTGACGGACATTCTGCAGTAATGCCTGCTGGCAGTTCGTGGTCAACTGGATGTGAGAAGCCCAGAGACATGTTAACAACATTGCCTTTGACTACTGCACGATAACCAACACCTACCAGTTGAAGCTTCTTAGTGAAGCCTTCGGTAACACCGATAACCATAGCATTCAGCAAAGAACGAGTTGTACCCGCCTGTGCCCAACCACCAACATAACCATCGCGTGGAGCGAAGGTCAGTTGATTATCTGCATGCTTAACTTCAACTGCGCTGTGGATTGTACGACTTAGCTCGCCGTTTTTACCCTTAATCGAAATAACCTGACCGTCGAGTTTTACCTCTACGCCGGCAGGAATAACGACGGGTGCTTTTGCAACACGAGACATTCTTTCCTCCCGAATTAAGCTACGTAGCAGAGAATCTCGCCACCAAGACCAGCTTGGCGAGCTGCACGATCAGTCATTACACCTTTAGAGGTAGAAACAACAGCGATACCCAAGCCAGCCATAACTTGTGGCAGCTCATCTTTTTTCTTATAGATGCGCAGACTTGGGCGGCTTACACGCTGAATACTTTCTACAACAGCCTTACCTTGGAAGTATTTCAGTACTAATTCCAGTTCTGGCTTGGTGTCGCCTTCAATTTTATAATCTTCAATATAACCTTCTTCCTTCAGCACTTTGGCAATTGCCACTTTCAGCTTGGAGGAAGGCATGGTGACCGCAACTTTATTCGCGGCCTGACCGTTACGGATACGGGTCAGCATATCCGCGATGGGATCTTGCATGCTCATCTGTCTTTACTCCCGTGATTCAATTGGTGACAATTACCAGCTAGCCTTTTTAAGGCCCGGAATTTCACCGCGCATGGCGGCTTCACGGACTTTAATTCGGCTCAACCCAAACTTCCGCAAAAACGCATGCGGACGACCAGTTTGGCGGCAGCGGTTACGCTGACGAGAAGGGCTGGAATCACGTGGCAGTGTTTGCAGCTTGAGAACAGCATTCCAACGCTCTTCATCAGATGCATTCACATCAGAAATGATAGCTCTCAATTCCACACGTTTAGTGAAGAATTTTTCAGCTAATTTCGCACGTTTTACATCACGTGCTTTCATTGATTGCTTAGCCATGAATACCCTGCCTTACTTGCGGAACGGGAAGTTAAAAGCAGCCAAAAGTGCGCGGCCTTCATCATCAGATTTCGCAGTTGTGGTGATAGTAATATCCAGACCACGAACACGATCCACTTTATCGTAATCGATTTCAGGGAAGATGATTTGCTCACGTACACCCATGCTGTAATTGCCACGACCATCAAATGACTTCGCAGACAAACCACGGAAGTCACGAATACGAGGTACAGCAATAGAAATCAGGCGCTCAAGAAACTCCCACATACGTTCACCACGCAGGGTCACTTTACAGCCGATTGGATAGCCCTGACGGATTTTGAAGCCTGCAACTGATTTGCGTGCTTTGGTGATTAATGGTTTTTGACCAGAAATTGCTGCCAGATCCGCTGCTGCATTATCCAGCAGTTTCTTATCAGCGATCGCTTCACCAACACCCATGTTCAGGGTGATCTTCTCGACCCGAGGGACTTGCATGACAGAATTGTAGCCAAACTGAGTCATCAGTTTTTGGACTACCTCGTCTTTGTAGTAATCATGCAGTTTCGCCATCGTATTACTCCAAATTACTTGATAGTTTCGCTGTTAGATTTAAAGAAACGAACTTTTTTTCCGTCTTCAAATCTAAAACCTACACGGTCAGCCTTACCGGTTGCCGCATTGAAGATCGCAACGTTTGAAACCTGGATTGCAGCTTCTTTTTCAACGATGCCACCTGGTTGGTTCAGAGCCGGAACGGGCTTCTGATGTTTTTTAACCAAGTTGATACCTTCAACAATGACTTTCCCAGTAGAAAGAACCTGTTTTACTTTACCGCGCTTACCTTTATCTTTTCCAGTCAACACGATAACTTCGTCATCACGACGGATTTTCGCTGCCATTGTTCGCTCCTTAGAGTACTTCTGGTGCCAGGGAGATAATTTTCATGAACTTTTCATTACGAAGTTCACGAGTTACCGGCCCAAAAATACGCGTACCGATAACTTGCTCACTTGTGTTGTTTAACAACACGCAAGCATTGCCATCGAAGCGAATGACAGAACCGTCAGGGCGACGAACACCCTTCTTGGTGCGCACCACTACCGCTTTCAGGACATCACCTTTTTTCACTTTACCACGAGGAATTGCTTCCTTGATGGTGACTTTTATGATGTCGCCGACGTGTGCATAGCGACGGTGCGAGCCACCCAGAACCTTGATACACATTACGCGACGTGCACCGGAGTTGTCGGCCACGTTCAGCATAGTCTGTTCTTGGATCATTTTAGTGCTCCGCTAAATGTCAACTACTACTGAGCCCACTTCACTACTATAATTTAGTATGAAGAGGCCGTTCAGATACCCCATATCACGAGGGCGCGGCATTATAACACCACATCTCAGATATAGATAGAAAAAATAAACGGCTCATCGCCTGAGCCGTTTACTCTATTCGAGCCAGCTTACAGAATCGCTTTCTCTACAACGCGAACTAAAGTCCAAGACTTAGTTTTGGACAGTGGACGAGTTTCGCGGATTTCCACCACATCACCAATGCCACATTCATTGTTCTCGTCATGTACATGCAGTTTAGTCGTACGTTTGATGAATTTACCATACAGAGGGTGTTTCACCTTACGCTCAATAGCAACAACAATAGATTTCTCCATTTTGTCACTTACAACACGACCTTGCAGAGTACGGATTTTATCGGTCATTACGCACCCGCCTTCTCAGTCAATAAAGTCTTAACGCGTGCGATATTACGACGCACTTGTTTCAACAGATGAGACTGTTGTAGCTGGCCACTTGCAGCCTGCATGCGCAGGTTAAATTGTTCACGCAGCAAATTCAGCAGCTCAGTGTTCAGCTCTTCAACGCTTTTTTCGCGCAGCTCTTGTGCTTTCATTACATCACCGTCTTAGTTACAAAGGTGGTCTTGATAGGCAGTTTCGCTGCTGCCAGCTTGAATGCTTCACGAGCCAGCTCTTCAGGCACACCGTCCATTTCATAAAGGACTTTACCAGGCTGGATCAAGGCAACCCAATATTCTACGTTACCTTTACCTTTACCCATACGCACTTCGAGTGGCTTTTCAGTGATAGGCTTGTCTGGAAATACACGTATCCAGATTTTACCTTGACGTTTAATTGCACGAGTCATAGCACGACGTGCCGCTTCAATCTGACGTGCCGTCAGACGGCCACGGCCCACAGCTTTCAGACCGAAAGTGCCGAAGCTAACATCCGCACCTGCTGCCAGGCCACGGTTACGGCCTTTGTGCATTTTACGGAATTTCGTACGCTTTGGTTGTAACATCAGCGACTCTCCTTACTTGCGGCCTTTACGCTGCTGCTTTTTCGGTTGTGCAGCCGGTTTTTCCGCCTGTTCAACAGCAGCCATACCACCCAAGATCTCACCTTTGAAGATCCATACCTTAACGCCGAGTACACCATAAGTGGTGTGCGCTTCTGAAGTGTTATAGTCGATATCTGCACGCAGTGTGTGCAACGGTACACGACCTTCACGATACCATTCAGTACGCGCGATTTCAGCACCGCCTAAACGGCCACTGACTTCCACTTTAATGCCTTTAGCGCCCAAACGCATCGCATTCTGGACTGCGCGCTTCATAGCGCGACGGAACATAACACGACGTTCTAGCTGTGAAGTAATACTGTCAGCAACCAGTTTCGCGTCCAGTTCAGGCTTACGCACTTCAGAGATATTAATTTGCGCAGGAACACCAGCGATTTCCGCTACAGTTTTACGCAGTTTTTCTACGTCTTCACCTTTCTTACCGATTACAATACCTGGGCGAGCAGTGTGAATAGTTACACGAATACTTTTAGCAGGACGTTCAATAACAATGCGTGAAATAGACGCTTTTGCCAGTTCTTTATTCAAGTACTGGCGGACTTTAAAATCGCTGTCTAGGTTGTCAGCGAATTCTTTAGTATTCGCATACCAGGTAGAGTTCCAAGGTTTGACAATACCCAGGCGAATACCATTAGGATGTACTTTCTGACCCATTGCTAGTCTCCAGAGTCTCAGCGATCGGACACAACCACAGTAATGTGGCTGCTGCGCTTCAGGATGCGATCTGCACGACCTTTTGCACGAGGCATAATACGCTTCATGGTCGGGCCTTCGTCTACGAAAATCTTCGTGACCTTCAGATCATCAATGTCAGCACCATCGTTGTGTTCTGCATTAGCAATAGCAGACTCAAGTACTTTCTTCACTAAACCAGCAGCTTTCTTATTGGTATAGGTCAGAGTTTCCAGAGCTTGCGACACTTTCTTACCGCGAATCAGGTCAGCTACAAGGCGAACCTTCTGAGCAGAAGAACGAGCGTGGCGATGTTTAGCGATAGTTTCCATCTCTTCCTCCTACCTTAGCGCTTTTTAGCCTTTTTATCGGCCGCATGGCCGCGATAAGTACGGGTCGGCGCGAATTCACCTAGTTTATGACCAACCATTTCGTCGGAAACAAAAACTGGTACATGCTGACGACCATTATGGACAGCGATGGTCAAACCGATCATGTTAGGAAAGATCGTTGAACGACGGGACCAAGTCTTAATAGGCTTTTTGTCTCCGCTTTCCACCGCTTTCTCTACCTTCTTCAGCAAGTGCAGGTCGATAAATGGACCTTTCTTGAGAGAACGTGGCATGGTTTATCCTCTAATTATTTTTTAGTACGGCGACGTACGATGAACTGATCAGTACGTTTATTACTACGGGTCTTCTTACCTTTAGTTTGAACACCCCAAGGAGTTACAGGATGTTTACCAAAGTTACGACCTTCACCACCACCATGTGGGTGATCTACCGGGTTCATCGCCGTACCACGAACGGTAGGACGAATGCCGCGCCAGCGACTTGCACCAGCTTTACCCAGAACACGTAGCATATGTTCTGCATTACCAACTTCACCTAAAGTGGCGCGGCAATCAGACAGAACTTTACGCATTTCACCAGAACGCAGACGCAAAGTTACATAAGAACCATCACGGGCAACGATCTGAACGTATGCACCAGCGGAACGAGCCAACTGACCACCTTTACCCGGCTTCATTTCTACGTTATGTACGGTAGAACCAACAGGGATATTGCGCATTGGCAATGCGTTACCAGTTTTGATAGCTGCGTCAGCACCAGATTGGATCTGATCACCAGCTTTCAGACCTTTAGGCGCAAGGATATAACGACGTTCACCATCTTTATACAGAACCAGGGCGATATTCGCTGAACGGTTTGGATCATATTCCAAACGCTCAACTACAGCAGGGATACCATCTTTATTACGTTTAAAGTCAATCAAACGATAGTGCTGCTTGTGGCCACCACCAATGTGACGAGTGGTAATACGGCCATTGTTGTTACGACCACCGGTTTTGCTGCTTTTTTCCAGCAATGGAGCATAAGGTTTACCCTTATGCAGCTCAGGGTTAACCACTTTAACAACGTGGCGACGGCCCGGAGACGTAGGTTTACATTTAACAATTGCCATTGTTCTTTACTCCTCCGACTTACTCTGCACCACCGATGAAGTCCATATTCTGGCCTTCCTTCAGTGTGACATAAGCTTTTTTCCAGTCGCTACGACGACCAATACGCTGACCGTGACGTTTAGTTTTGCCTTTAACCAGCAAAGTGTTAACACCTTCAACTTCGACTTCAAACAGTCTCTGCACAGCAGCTTTGATTTCTGCTTTAGTCGCGTCTTTCGCAACTTTGAGAACGATGGTGTTGCTCTTTTCCATCGCTGTAGAAGCTTTTTCAGATACGTGCGGCGCGCGCAGTACTTTCAGCAGACGTTCTTCACGGATCATGCCAGCATCTCCTCAACTTGCTTCACAGCATCAGCAGTCATAACCACTTTATCGAAGGCGATTAAGCTAACTGGATCAATACCAGCTACATCACGAACATCAACCTTGTACAGGTTGCGAGCTGCTAAGAATAAATTCTCATCAACTTCATGAGTGATAATCAGCACATCTTCCAGAGCCATATCTTTCAGTTTCTGAACCAGAAGCTTGGTTTTAGGAGCTTCTACAGAAAACTTCTCGACAACGATCAAACGATCTTGACGTACCAGTTCAGACAGGATGCTCTTTAAAGCACCACGGTACATTTTCTTATTAACTTTTTGACTGTGGTCCTGTGGTTTAGCTGCAAAAGTTACACCACCAGAGCGCCAAATTGGACTCTTAATAGAACCAGAACGTGCACGGCCAGTGCCTTTCTGACGCCATGGTTTCTTACCTGAACCAGAAACTTCAGCACGGGTTTTCTGAGCACGAGTACCTTGACGTGCACCAGCTGCGTAAGCAACAACTACTTGATGCACAAGCGCTTCATTGAAATCACGCCCGAAGGTAGTTTCGGAAACAGTCAGCGCGCCTTGCGCGTCTTTCATTACCAATTCCATTCCTATCTCCTCGACGTTACGCCTTGACAGCCGGTTTTACGATCAGGTTGCCGCCAGTTGCACCTGGAACAGCACCTTTGACCAGCAGCAGGTTGCGCTCAGCGTCAACACGTACTACATCTAGGCTTTGAACAGTTACACGTTCATTACCCAGTTGGCCTGCCATTTTCTTGCCTTTAAATACCTTGCCCGGAGTTTGGTTCTGACCGATAGAACCCGGGACACGATGAGACAAAGAGTTACCGTGGCTAGCATCTTGGGTACGGAAGTTCCAGCGCTTAACAGTACCAGCAAAACCTTTACCTTTAGATGTACCAGTAACGTCGACTTTCTTAACGTCAGCGAAAATCTCAACGCTAATACTTTGACCTACAGCATATTCTTCGCCTTCAGACAGACGGAATTCACGCAGGATACGGCCAGCTTCAACGCCAGCTTTAGCGAAATGACCTGCTTCAGGTTTGTTTATACGGTTAGCTTTTTTGCTACCAGTAGTAACCTGAATTGCACGATAACCATCACTATCCAGATCTTTAACCTGAGTCACACGGTTATCTTCAATTTCGATAACAGTTACAGGGATAGAAACGCCATCTTCAGTGAAGATACGAGTCATACCCACTTTTTTACCGACTAAACCAATCATTGTTTCAACCTCTCAATCGTTCAATGACCTGATTAACCCAGGCTGATCTGCACGTCTACACCGGCAGCCAGATCCAGACGCATCAGAGCATCAACGGTTTTCTCGGTTGGCTCAACGATGTCAACCAGACGCTTATGAGTGCGAATTTCGTACTGATCACGCGCATCTTTATTAACATGCGGAGAAATCAGAACGGTAAAACGCTCTTTACGAGTCGGCAGCGGGATCGGACCACGCACCTGCGCACCAGTACGCTTAGCGGTCTCGACAATTTCCGCAGTTGATTGATCGATCAAACGATGATCAAATGCTTTCAGGCGAATACGGATTCTTTGGTTCTGCATGAGACCAGAGCTCCAACTATTTTATAAACGTAAATAATTACTCCTCGTACCCATTTCGATTGACGGGAGAGTGTAATCGTTCAATATATAACCCCCCTATCGGGAGTATTTTAAATGGCAGCAAAGCAATACTGCACATTCACTGGTTATCAAACCAGACTTACACGTAAGTAAGACCGCATATTATACGCAAATCAATTAACAAAGCAAGATACAGATGAAGATTTGTCCGGAATAGAGTCAAAGGAGCATGAAACAAGATGCCCTAACTGAACAACAGATAGGGCATTTTTTCGTACCTATTCTCCTTCAAGGATTTGTGCTTGAGTGTAATTTTGAATCCCCATACGTTCAATTAATTCAAATTGAGTTTCCAACCAATCAATGTGTTCTTCTTCTTCATCTAGGACATCGATCATCAAATCACGGCTAACATAGTCATGAATCGAATCAGCATAAGCAATCGCTTCTTTCAAATCTCTAGCTCCCTGCAATTCGAGCTGCAAGTCAGATTTGAGCATTTCTTCGATATCTTCTCCGATGTTAAGTTTTCCTAGATCCTGCAAATTAGGAATTCCTTCAAGAAAAAGGATACGTTCAATGTACCTATCAGCATGCTTCATTTCATCGATAGATTCATGATATTCCTTATCATTCAGGCGGGTAAGGCCCCAGTTTTTGAACATCCGGGCATGTAGAAAATATTGATTAATTGCAACAAGCTCATTTCCAAGAAGTTTGTTCAAATGAGCAATCATTTTTTTATCACCTTTCATAGTTTACTCCTCCGCTTCCAGTACTTAAAGTGTAGTACCTATTCAGCAGAGTAGTAGTAAACTTATCTCTTTTTTATCAAGCAACGTTATCTATCTTAGGTAGCTGTGCAATTTCCTCATTAATTAGCTCTCGGGCTTGGCGTATGCATTTGCCACAATCACGGCCTACAGGCACAATACGTTTTAGTTCTCTAATAGAGTGAATATGATGTTGACGCACCGCGTTACGTATTGTTTTGTCACTCACCGCATTACATAGGCAGACATACATAAATAACACTCTCTGGTACACATTATAGCGCATATTAAATAATAATGAGTCTCATTTCAATAATCATTCGCATTTTAATTTTCTGATTCTGGTTCTTCCAAATATCCTTTAGCTTCGTCAAATGGAAGTAGTTCCCTCATTTCTGTAATACTTTGACTAAAAAGACTTTTATCCCTATCAGGAACTTTCTTAAACTTATTCCATCCTAAAAACTATCTCCTACATCAGCAACTCTCTTCGTTGGTATCCCCTCCTTTCGTTAGGGCATACCAACAAATGCAGAACAAACATGAGTCAAATATTACTACCTGTATATAAAAGAAAAGATGACTCATCTAAGTTTGAAGACAAATGCTTATTCGGGAAAATCACGAGGTGGGGGGGGTAGTTACCGCTAACGTATTCTACAGATGAATGATGAATATATACTCTAAGAATACCCTAGCAGAACAGCCAGATAACAATAACACCACTAGGAACAAGCAGCCGAAATAAAAACTTAAGACACTAAGAGATAACCGAATGGGATGGTTCATACAGGGAATTTAAGGAAAGGTGATATCAATTAAAACACTAACTAACAGACACCTAGTGTAACACAACCAAGTGTCTGTCCTAAAACAAGTCAGAATACAAACCTGTCCTAAAGTTAGGTACTTAATTCTTAGCTATTAAGCAATAATTTTAGCAACAACACCAGCACCTACAGTACGGCCGCCTTCGCGGATAGCAAAGCGCAGACCCTGGTCCATTGCGATTGGCGCAATCAGGGTAACTTTCATCTGAATGTTATCACCTGGCATCACCATTTCCACGCCTTCTGGCAGCTCGATTGTGCCGGTTACGTCAGTTGTACGGAAGTAGAACTGTGGACGGTAGCCTTTGAAGAATGGCGTATGACGGCCACCTTCGTCTTTGCTCAGAATATAAACTTCTGATTCGAAAGTGGTGTGTGGCTTGATTGAACCCGGTTTTGCCAGTACCTGACCACGTTCGATTTCATCACGTTTAGTACCACGCAACAGAACGCCCACGTTCTCACCCGCACGGCCTTCGTCCAGCAGTTTGCGGAACATTTCTACGCCGGTACACGTGGTTTTCGTTGTGTCTTTGATACCCACGATTTCAACTTCTTCACCCACTTTAACAATACCGCGCTCTACACGACCGGTTACCACGGTACCACGGCCTGAAATCGAGAATACGTCTTCGATTGGCAGCAGGAATGGCTGGTCGATTGCACGCTCTGGTTCTGGGATGTAGCTGTCCAGGGCTTCTGCCAGCTCCAGGATTTTGCTTTCCCACTCGGCATCGCCTTCCAGCGCTTTCAGCGCAGAACCACGGATAACCGGAGTGTCGTCGCCTGGGAAATCGTACTGAGACAGCAACTCACGCACTTCCATCTCAACCAGTTCCAGCAGCTCTTCGTCGTCTACCATGTCACATTTGTTCAGGAATACGATGATGTAAGGAACGCCTACCTGACGACCTAACAGGATGTGCTCACGAGTCTGTGGCATTGGGCCGTCAGTCGCAGCAACTACCAGGATTGCGCCGTCCATCTGAGCCGCACCCGTGATCATGTTTTTCACATAGTCGGCGTGGCCTGGGCAGTCAACGTGCGCATAGTGGCGGCTTGGGGTATCGTATTCTACGTGAGAAGTAGAGATGGTGATACCACGCGCTTTTTCTTCTGGCGCGTTATCGATTTGGTCGAATGCACGAGCATTACCACCGAAGGTTTTAGCCAGTACAGTAGTGATAGCAGCAGTCAGGGTAGTTTTACCGTGGTCAACGTGGCCGATAGTACCAACGTTAACGTGCGGTTTTGTACGTTCAAACTTTTCTTTAGACATTAGATTGTCCCTCTAAGACACGGAATCGGTGGTTCCACCACATCAACCAAGCAGTTGCTCGTTGAATATCGTTTACAGGAATAAAATCGGGAGACAAGGACATTAAGGAAGTGGTGCTGATAGGCAGATTCGAACTGCCGACCTCACCCTTACCAAGGGTGTGCTCTACCAACTGAGCTATATCAGCACATCTTGGAGCGGGCAGCGGGAATCGAACCCGCATCATCAGCTTGGAAGGCTGAGGTAATAGCCATTATACGATGCCCGCATTGAACTCGGCTACCTGACTTTAATCAGCTGTACGTTGATCTCAATATACTTTGCTTCTAACGAAAACCAAAAGAATATCAAGACTAAATCTGATTTTTGGTGGTGGGGGAAGGATTCGAACCTTCGAAGTCTGTGACGGCAGATTTACAGTCTGCTCCCTTTGGCCGCTCGGGAACCCCACCTTATTCCAAATTTTTAATGGTGCCGGCACCAAGAATCGAACTCGGGACCTACTGATTACAAGTCAGTTGCTCTACCAACTGAGCTATGCCGGCATCAAGTGCTGCGCATTCTAGGCAGTGTGAACGCACTATGCAACAAAAAAATCGCTTTCCTTGACCATTCGGTCACAAAACGCTCATTTTTATTCAATAAGCTGTTTTTTTCAAAATATTTAGCTCAAATAATAAACCAAAACTACCTGTAATTATTAAGGAACTGATTTCTGTACCCAATAAAACATGATTAGTCACTTCATTTTGTGTCATTCAAATGTCCATCATGATAAACAAACAGCTAAAGCTAACATTAAGTAAAGCAACTCAATTTTTTACGATTCTGCATTTCTTACAAAAAAAACTGCTAAAAATATAAAAAAACCTACGCCTGCCGCTCATCAGTCGATATCATGCGATTTATTTTTTGTCGGGTACAGGTTGTTTATTGCAACTTGTCCAACCTGCACAAACAGGCAGATTTTGGTTTATGAATAAAAAAGAACCTTTTTTGGCTACTCCATATTTGCAATTCAATCGTGAACAATGGGCAACCTTACGTGATTCAGTTCCACTGACATTAACAAAAGAAGAATTAATTGATCTAAAAGGAATCAATGAAGAAATTTCTTTAGAAGAAGTTGTTGAGATTTATCTTCCTTTATCTCGCTTGCTCAATTTTTATATTAGTTCCAATTTACGTCGTCAAGCAGTGCTCGAACAATTTCTAGGTACCGATGGACAAAAAGTCCCTTATGTCATAGGAATTGCTGGCAGTGTTGCCGTTGGTAAAAGTACCACTGCACGTCTATTGCAAGCCCTTCTGAGTCGTTGGCCTGAACACCGAAGTGTAGAATTAATTACTACAGATGGTTTTCTACATTCTAACAGTGTACTGAATGAACGTGGGCTGATGAAAAAGAAAGGATTTCCTCAATCATATGATATGCATAGCTTAGTGAAATTTGTAGCTGATATTAAATCGGGGTCTAAACAAGTATCCGCACCAGTTTACTCTCATCTTACCTATGATATCGTACCAAACGAGCAAAAACTTATTAAACAACCAGACATTTTGATTCTAGAGGGTTTGAATGTATTACAAAGCGGTATGGATTATCCTCATGATCCACACCATGTATTTGTCTCTGATTTTGTCGACTTTTCTATCTACGTCGATGCACCAGAAAAATTACTCAAGAGTTGGTATATCAGTCGTTTTTTAAAATTCCGCCAAGGTGCTTTTTCCGATCCAGACTCTTATTTCCACAGCTATTCCAAGCTATCAGAAGAAGAAGCCATAAATACTGCATCTGATATCTGGCAAGAGATAAATGGACTAAATTTGCGACAAAATATTTTACCAACTCGAGAACGCGCAAGCCTAATCATGACAAAAGGTACTAACCACACTATTGAAAGCGTAAGGCTACGTAAGTAAAAATAGTTTCCGAACCCGGAAGACATTTCTCTTCCGGTCATTTCTAACAGCCTCTTAAAGAAATTTCCCCGCCGATATATGGGGTTATAACACCATTCTGATCAAGTAACAAAGCGCCTTGCTGATTAATACCCCTAGCTATACCATACACTTCCTGCCTACCAATAATTAATTTTACCGATCTATCCATAAAATTATCTAACTCAAACCACCTAGAAACAAATGAAGACAAACCTTCATTTTCAAACTGAATTAGAGCTTTCCTTAGATCAAGTATTATTTCTACAGCCAATTTATTACGATCAATTTCAATTCCTGCTTGCAACAAATTAATCCATTGCTGATTAATAGACTCTTCGTCCTTATGATCCATCGAAATATTTATACCCGCACCTATTACAACCTGAGCAGCATCACCAGTCTTTCCTATTAGTTCAACTAAGATTCCCGCCAATTTCTTATCATCAAGATATAAATCATTTGGCCATTTTACCCTAATTCTATCCGCGCCAAATCGATGTAATACTTCAGCAATAACAATGCCAACAACCAGACTCAATCCGATTGCAGCAGCAGGTCCTTGTTCAAGGCGCCAGTACATAGATAAATAAAGATTTTTACCAAAGGGCGAAACCCATTTCCTTCCACGCCTTCCTCTGCCAGCATACTGGTACTCTGCAACACAAGCATCCCCTGATTTCAAATCAGATAAACGTTCAAGCAAGTACTGATTAGTCGAGTCAATAACTGGCAAAACAGTTATACGATCCTGAGGCAAGTATTGAAAAATAGTAGATTCATCAAGTAACTGCATAGGTGCCATAAGGCTATAACCCTTGCCTGGTGTTGTTTCTAGTTCAATTCCCCATTCACGGATTGTCTGTATATGTTTATTAATTCCAGCTCTACTCATCCCTAAATCTTGTCCCAACTGTTGGCCGGAATGAACGTCACCGTCAGACAAAATCTTAATCAACTGTAATGGCACGGTTATATCTTTCATGAAATACATTCCACAGCATCAATTTCGCCTTTAGTACCAATAAAACGAACCTCCGGTTCAAGTAATACACCAAACTTACTTATCACTTGCTGGCGAATGTAGGCAGCCAATGAAACTATATCCTCGCCTGTAGCATTTTCCTGATTTATCAATACCAAAGCTTGTCTAAGATGCACAGATGCACCTCCAATGCGATAACCTTTTAAATTACAATGTTCAATGAGCCAACCCGCCGCTAATTTAAACATTCCATGTGTGTAAGGATATTGGGGGCTATCAGGGTAATTTTCTTTTATTTTCGCCGCAACTTCCGCACTGACAATTGGGTTTTTGAAGAAACTCCCCGCGTTTCCTGTCATTGCAGGATCAGGTAATTTACTGGTGCGCATTGCACACACTGAATCAAAAATCTGCTGAGGAGTTACATTGTCTTTCGACAGCCTAGTTAGATCACCGTAGTTCAATATCGGCTGCCAATTCTTTTTCAACAATAATCCTACGGAGAGAATAGAATAATTTGCTTTATATTTATGTTTGAAAACACTATTTCGATATCCAAACTGACATTCACCAGAACTAAGGCGCGTTTGCTCCCCTGTTTCTAGATTAAGAACATCTACATATTCACACACATCTCTAAACTCAATACCATATGCACCAATATTTTGAATTGGTGCCGCACCAGCGCAACCAGGAATTAAGGCCAGATTCTCTAATCCATAGATTTGATTTTTAAGAGAATGGCAGACTAATTCGTGCCAATTTTCTCCTGCTCCTACATGTAAATGCCACGATTCATCTGTTTCCTGCTGTTGAATCCCCATAATCCTATTCAGAATCACAGTTCCTTCAAAATTTGCAGTAAATAAGACATTACTGCCACCACCAAGCAGTAACACAGGTTGTTTTTCGCTTTTGGCTTTCCGCCATAAAGCTAATAAAGATTCGGCAGATTCAGCTATATCTAAACGTTTAGCATAGACTGATAACCCAAAGGTATTAAACTCTTTAAGAGAAAGCATTTACTCAATACTCAATAAAGCTATTTAATAAATAGTTTATCAGCTATAGACGTGGAAAACTAAGTTAGTTCTTTATTAAATGCAAAAAGGCCACCCCTTTGGATGGCCTTTTTGTCTCAAAATAAAGTCTGGCAGTTCCCTACTCTCACATGGGGAGACCCCACACTACCATCGGCGCTACGGCGTTTCACTACTGAGTTCGGCATGGGGTCAGGTGGGACCACCGCGCTATCGCCGCCAGACAAATTCTTTATATATTATCATGGTGCTGATACCCAGATTCGAACTGGGGACCTCACCCTTACCAAGGGTGTGCTCTACCAACTGAGCCATATCAGCAATAGTCTGCCAAACTCACTGTTGGCACAAAAAATCAAATATGCTTTATGCTGCCTTTCATCGCAACACAACACTAAAAGTCAAGCCTGGCAGTGTCCTACTCTCACATGGGGAGACCCCACACTACCATCGGCGCTACGGCGTTTCACTGCTGAGTTCGGCATGGGGTCAGGTGGGACCACCGCGCTATCGCCGCCAGGCATATTCGGTTTCCTTCCGGCCGTTGCGTCTCT
>NZ_RCWE01000039.1 GCF_018448925.1 Photorhabdus akhurstii
GACTAATTAGTTCGTAATGAATTAACTGTTGTTCACTCTTCAAGACTTTAAAACGTATTTTTTTGTGATACGGTCTTGTGAGTGCCCACACAGATTGTCTGATTAATTGTTAAAGAGCAGGCTGAATTAAAATTGAATATTCTCGTTCAGCCGGGCTGCGTATACTACGCCTTTCGCCCGCAGAGTCAAGCGCTTATTCGCTTTCCTTCTGCCTGACCTCACAATGTTTATCAGCGTTGTGTCGGTCAGTGGTGGCGCATTATAGGGAGTTCTTTGACGCTGGCAAGTATTTATTGAAAAAAAACTGCCATTCGCAGATTTTTTCAACAAAACCTGCATTTTTGCGTTTTTTTTATACAAGATTGATGGCGTCGACAATAATTATTCCCAAACTAAGGTACTATTAAGTAGACAAATACGGGAAAGGGTTCAAATCCACTATGCAATTTAAAGAACAAAGAAAAGCTTCCCAGAAAAACCTTTCTTATCTTCTAGCTGAAAAAATCGGACAACAGATTTTATCTGGTGAATATAAAGCTGAAACTATCCTTCCTGGTGAAATAGAACTCGCTGAACAATTTAACGTCAGCAGAACCTCTGTTCGTGAAGCAATAAAAATACTTGCAGCCAAAGGTATGCTATTACCTCGCCCACGTATTGGTACTCGAATCATGCCAACCATTCATTGGAATTTCCTTGATCAGGATTTATTAAAGTGGTGGATGAGTCGTGACAACCTTAACCAAGTGGTTGAACATTTCCATATAGTAAGATTAGCAATAGAGCCACAAGCTTGCTTTCTTGCTGCACAAAATGCCACACAAAAACAAAGGAAGCAGCTCTTACAGGTAATAGATGAAATGTATCTACTAAAAGGAAATTTTAACCGGGAAAAATGGATAGAGATTGATTACCAGTTTCACTATACTATTTACAAATCTTGTGGAAATCCATTCTTATGCTCTTTTGCCAATTTATTTCATCTAGTTTACCAGAACTACTTTGAAGCTATTATTTCCGATCAAGTTGTACAACTGGAAGCTCATAAAACAATTGTTAATTCTATCATCCAAGGTGACAGTCACAGTGCACTTCTCGCTTGCCAAAAGTTATTAACAGAGCGCGAATGATCTTATATAGTAGTGTATTAGATTAATATCTAACCAAACATTAACTAGATAAAATAAGTAGGATTATTAATGGTAAAAACCGCTCGTAATATGGCGGGGCTACCCTGGATTGCTGCAATAGCTTTCTTTATGCAAGCTTTAGATGCAACAATTCTCAACACAGCATTGCCCGCTATTGCTGAAAGCCTCAAACATTCACCTCTGGCGATGCAATCTGCTGTTGTCAGCTATACTCTGACTGTTGCTTTGCTAATTCCAGTCAGCGGCTGGTTAGCAGATCGTTTCGGTACCCGCCGGGTATTTATGTTTGCTGTATCCTTGTTTTCTTTAGGCTCTCTTGCCTGTGCTTTGTCAGGTAATTTAGCTTTCCTAGTTGCTTCCCGTGTAATTCAAGGAATTGGTGGCGCAATGATGATGCCGGTTGCTCGCCTTGCTTTATTACGTGCATACCCACGCAGCGAACTTCTACCCGTTATGAATTTTGTCACCATGCCCGGGTTAGTAGGGCCAATTCTTGGTCCTATGCTCGGTGGGTTATTAGTCACTTATGCTACCTGGCACTGGATATTTATTATCAATATTCCGATCGGTTTATTGGGAATTATTTATGCTAAAAAACATATGCCTAATTTTACAATGCCAAAACGTTCGTTTGACTTTTTCGGTTTTATACTTTTTGGCCTGAGTTTAATAATGGTTTCTGTCAGTTTAGATTTACTAGGGGAGAGTACGTTACCAGGTTATATACCTCTGACAATGATGGTCGGTGGTTTTATGATATTATTTGGTTATCTAATGCATGCCAGAAGACAGACCCAACCCCTTATTAGTCTGAAATTATTCCGTGTTCGTACATTCTCTATCGGTATTATAGGTAATATTGTTACACGCTTGGGAACTGGGTGCATTCCTTTCCTAATGCCTTTGATGCTACAAGTTGGATTTGGCTATTCAGCAGTCATTGCCGGAATGATGATGGCACCAACAGCTATTGGTTCTGTTATAGCCAAATCTTTCGTTACTAATGTATTAACTCGCTTTGGATATCGTAAGACGCTGGTTAGCATAACAATCACTATTGGATTAATGATTTCTCAATTTTCACTGCAATCACCAGAAATGTCCGCTGTCCTTCTGTCTATTCCACTATTCTTACTGGGCATGGCTGTATCCATTCAATTTACTTCGATGAATACTATTACTCTTGCTGATCTGACCGATAATAATGCCAGTTCAGGAAATAGTTTATTAGCTGTAACTCAGCAGTTATCTATTAGCTTCGGTGTTGCGGTAAGTGCCGCTATTCTTCGTTTCTATGAATCCATACATTATGGAACAACCATTGATAGCTTCCACAACACTTTTATTACCGTAGGAATAATCACTTTACTCTCTTCGTCCACCTTCCTGCTATTACATAAGGAAGATGGAGATAACATGATCAAGAAAAAGAACACCTAAGTACGAGAAACTGAACTACGCTCAATCAGTGTCGGAGTTAATACTAATAATTTAGGATCACTTTCTGGGTTATTCATCCGATAAAGCAAAGTATCAACAGCTAACTTTCCTAATTTATCTTTTGGCTGATGAATGGTTGTCAACGGTGGGATCATATAAGGAGCAAGGTCGATATCATCATAACCTATGATGGAAATATCATCCGGTATAGAAAGCCCCGCTTGGTACAGAGCCTGATAAGCGCCAACAGCCATTGCATCATTTCCAGCAAAAACAGCTTCTGGCGGTTCTGGATGTTGTAGTAATCTCTGCATTGATTTAAAACCACCAGCAAATTCAAAATCACTATAAATTTCATATCCGTCAGGAATAATAAGGCCAGCATTCGCCATTGCCTTTCTATATCCCTTCAATCGATGATTAGCAGGTGTTTTATCTTGTGGACCTGCAATACAAGCTATTTTTTTAAAACCACAGCTAATAAGGTGATTAGTCGCTATCTCACCCCCCAACAAGGAGTTGTCCTGAATAATATCGCTGACAATATCAAATGGAGACCAATCCATCATAACCATCGGTAAAGGAGGATAACGACGCAAAACATCACAGGAGCTGTGTTGATTTTCAGTACACATAATCAGCACCCCATCTACTCGCTTTTGCAGCAAAGTTTCCATGCTGTAATCCATTCGTTTGGCATCCCCCTCTGTATTACACAAGATAAGGCTATAACCACGCTCATAACAGCTTCGTTCAACCCCTCTTACAATTTCAGCATAAAAAGGATTATTACTGGTTGTCACCAGCATACCAATGGTTTTGGTTTGCTTGATCTTAAGACTTCGTGCAAGCGCTGATGGCGCATAATTCAATTGCTCAATTGCATCATTAACTTTCTTTTTCACACCATCACTGACATAACGATTATTATTAATAACATGAGATACAGTCGATGTAGAAACGCCTGCAAAACGAGCAACATCTTTCATTGTAGCCACAGTTAGTCCTGTTCAGTTAAAAATGCATCAATTTCATTTCGCCACGGGACGGAAGGCTGAGCGCCCTGACGTGTTACCGCTATTGCAGCAGCAGAATGAGCAAATCGTATGGCAGATAACATGGATTTTCTTTCCAACAAAGCTGTCACCAGCGCACCATTGAAAGTATCTCCTGCCGCAACAGTATCTACAACGTTAACTTTAAATCCCGGAACAATTTTTCCTTTTTGACCTCTTTCACTCAACCATACACCACGGCTACCTAATGTGATAATTACCGTTTCAATACCTTTATCATGCAGTATTTGAGCCGCATTTTCCGCATCTGAATCATTTTCTACTTTAATTCCAGTGAGATATTCCGCTTCAGTTTCATTTGGTGTAATGATATCCACCAGCGAGAGCAATTGATCAGATAATTTTCGGGCCGGCGCCGGATTGAGTATTATTTTTGTATTATTTTGTTTAGCTATTGTTGCAGCAAGTTGTACTGTTTCCAATGGAGACTCAAGTTGCATTAATAATGCATCAGCTTCTTCAATAATATTTTGATAGCGATAGAAATATTCCGGTGTCAACGCTGCATTAGCACCAGCATTGATACCAATAACGTTTTCACCTTGCTGATTAACGAAAATCAACGCTACACCCGTTGTTTCTCCTTTAATCACTTCAATGCCAGAAGTTTTAATATTATCCTTTGCTAATTGCTGATAGATGCGAAAACCAATATCGTCCTCACCAACACAAGCTATAAATGTAATGTCAGCACCACTGCGGCCTGCTGCTACCGCCTGATTAGCACCTTTACCACCAAAAGCAACCTGATATTGCTCCCCGATCACCGTTTCCCCCGGACGAGGGAATGACTTAAGATTCAAAATATGGTCAGCATTAATGCTGCCAAGCACCGCAAGTTTTGCTGTACTCATTACATTTATTCCTTTTCAATTATGCCGTCACCACCATCAATGAGTAACGGCATAAATACCGATTTATTTTTTAATAACTAACTCCAATTCCACGGGGATGACGGCTTTAACTTTTTCGCCTCTCAGCACTTTATTTGCAGTCTGAACACCAACGATACCAATTTGATCAGGCCGCTGAGCGATCGTCGCTCCCAGTTTTCCACTTTGAACAGCTTTGATACCATCTCCAGTACCATCAAAACCAACAACTAATACATCGCTTTTACCTGCGGTCTGTAAAGCACGTAAGGCACCTAACGCCATCTCATCATTCTGAGCAAATACAGCTTGTACAGCCGGATGAGCCGTCAGTAAGTTCTGCATAACATTCAGTCCTTTGGTACGATCGAAATCAGCAGGCTGACTAGCCAGCACATTGAATTTATGTTCCTGTGCTACCTTATTAAATCCCTCACCACGTTCACGGGCGGCAGAAGTGCCGGCAATACCTTCTAACTGAATAATTTTGGCTTCATTCCCCAGTTTTTCGGCGATAAAATCACCCGCTATTTTACCCCCCAAGCGGTTATCAGAGGCAATATGACTGACAACAGTACCTTTATTCGCTATCCGATCTAGAGTAATGACCGGAATTTTGGCATTGTTAGCCATCATAATGGCATTACCAACAGCATCGGAGTCAGTCGGGTTAATTAGCATGAGTTTAGTACCACGTACCGTCAAATCCTGAACATTAGCTAATTCTTTCGCTGGATTATCCTGAGAATCCAACACAATTAGGTCATAGCCCAACTTATCCGCCTCCTTTTGAGCGCTATCCTTCATTGTGACAAAGAATGGATTATTCAGTGTAGAAATGACTAACGCGATAGTGTCTTTCGCCAATGCATTTACACTTACAGTCATACTTAGCGCAACAGCAGATAAAATTGTTACTAATTTCTTCACTTTCATCGTGTTATTTCCTGTAGGGTGAGGTTATTTACCACTTTTATTATCAACCAGAACTGCCAACAATATTACAATTGCTTTAACAATCATCTGATAGTTAGAAGAAATACCTAATAAGTTTAAGCCATTGTTTAAAAAACCGAGGATTAGCGCACCAATCAGAGTACCAATAATTAATCCCTTACCACCAGCCAGACGGGTTCCTCCCAGTACTACGGCAGCAATAGCATCTAATTCATAACCGCCTCCCGCCATAGGTTGAGCAGAAGAAAGACGAGCGACTTCAATAATACTTGCCAATGCCGTCAGTAAACCGCATAAGGAGTAAACGATAATTTTAATTTTATCGATATTGATACCAGATAAACGGGTAGCCGATTCATTCCCCCCCAAGGCATAAATATAACGACCTAAGCGGGTGTGATGCAGGATATACCATACGATAATAAAAACTATCAACATCAGCCATACTGGAGTAGGAATTCCCAGTGGCCGACCAATACCAAACCAGCCAAACAGATCCGCGTTATCACTGAATCCTGTATTTATTGGGCTACCATCAGTATAGACACGGGTTATTCCACGAAGTAATAACATCATGACTAGAGTGGCAATAAAAGCTTGTACTTTACCTTTAGCAATTATTATTCCTGTACAAGCACCAATTGCAGCACCTAAAGCCAAAGCACTCACGATAGCCACCAGAGCATTAACTTCCGTACCAACCAATGAAGCAGCTATTGCACCTGTTAACGCAAGCAATGAACCAACAGACAGGTCAATACCCGATGTCAGAATAACTAATGTCATCCCAACGGCCATAATGGCATTGACTGATGTTTGTTGCAGAATATTAAACAGATTATTTAAAGTGAAAAAATTTTGGCTAAGAGAAGAAACTACTACGATCAACACTAATAATGCAATCAGTGACTTTTGTTTCAGTAACCACTCTTTAGTAAACCAACGTTTAAATGTCGGTGATATATTAGAATTCATACTGAATTACCCATGAATTGCTCCATATTGTTTGCCTACAGCCGCCGCCATCAAAACTTCTTGAGTTACCTGTTCAGCAAAAAATTCTCCGCTGATCTGGCCTTCACACATAACCAAAATACGGTCACTCATTCCCATCACTTCTGGCATTTCAGAAGAAATAAGAATAATACTTAGCCCTTCTTTCTTGAACTGATTAATTAACTGATAAATTTCTTTTTTTGCGCCAACATCTACACCACGTGTAGGTTCATCCAGAATAAGAACTTTTGGTCTGGTCATTAATCCACGGGCAATGGCTACTTTTTGCTGATTACCACCAGAAAGCAAATCAATAGTTTGTCCCATTGAAGGTGTCTTAATACTAAACAATTTAATAAAGTCACTAACTGCACTCTGTTCTTCTTGATGATTAAGACCCCCTAACCGGTTACTGAAATAACGTAAGGCAGTAAGAGACATATTCTCTTTAATTGACATTCCCAAAACTAAACCATCACGTTTACGATCTTCTGAAATATAAACAATCCCACAAGCTAACCCATCCTGAGGGTTACGAATTACAATGGGTGTTCCATCCAACGTGATTTGTCCTTGAGTTTTCGGCAACGCACCATAAATAATTTTCATCAATTCAGTGCGGCCAGCCCCCATCAGCCCTGATATACCCAAAATTTCCCCGCTATAAAGGGAAAAACTAGCATTTGTCACACCGGGACCAGAAATCTGATTAACTTCAAGTCGTTTTTTACCCCGAGGTAAATTCAGGCGAGGATATTGATCTTCCAGTTTTCGCCCAACCATCATTTCAATCAGAGCCTCTTCTTTTAACTCTTTTACCGGCTTTTCACCAATAAATTGTCCATCACGGAATACCGTCACATCATCGCAAATTTCAAAAATTTCTTTCAAACGATGGGAGATATAAACAATACCGCATCCCTGAGATTTTAGTTCATGTATTACACTAAATAATGATTCAGTTTCTGTATCGGTCAGCGCATCAGTTGGCTCATCCATAATGATAACTTTGGATTTAAAACTCAACACCTTAGCAATTTCAACCATTTGTTGATCACCGATAGAAAGTTCAGCGACTAAACGGTGACTGCTGTAATTCAGATTCAATTTTTTTAACAGGCGATCTGCTTCCTGATACATTTTTCTCCAATCAATCGCACCGAATTTATTAACAAATTCGCGTCCCAGGAAAATATTTTCAGCAATAGTCAGTTGGGGAATAAGATTTAATTCCTGATGGATAATCCCGATCCCCGCTTCCTGAGAGGATCTAGGACCAGAAAAAATCACTTCTTTTCCTAGGTAATAAACCGTGCCTGTATCTCTGGTATATATCCCAGTCAACACTTTTATCATAGTGGATTTACCTGCACCATTCTCCCCTACCAGTGCCATCACTTTACCCGAGTAAACACGTAGTGCCGCACCAGATAATGCTTTGACACCAGGAAAAGATTTACTAATTCCTTTTAGTTCCAGTACAGGCTGCATAATCACCTCAGAAAGTCACGCCAGCACAAAGGATAATATTGGCATAAGGAGAATGCTCTCCTGTGCGAATCACCGCTCGGCTATGTTCTGTTTTCTCTTTCAACATATTATGACTAATATAGTCTACAGTAATTGAATTCCCTTGCTGTTTCTCAAGCTCTTTAATTTGAGTCAATATTAATTGATGTATCAAAGGATTATGGTCAATGATCTCCTCAGCTAAAAATGCAGCTTCAATTTGCATTTCGTGTGTAACAACATTAAGAACGGATATAAAACTAGGAATTCCCTGGGTTAGCGCTAAATCAATCCGCTGGGCTAAAGAAGGAATTGGTAATCCAGCGTCACCAATTGTAATCTGGTCAGCATGCCCTAGCTGAGAAATTACGGCTGAAATTTCAGAATTAAGTAATACACCTTTTTTCATTTTTTTATTCCATTAGCGAAACGTTTCGCTATTTAGTAATATAGAAAGTAATATTTAAAATACAACATTAGTGATACAAAAGTGTGATCACTATCGAAACGTTTCGATAATGAAAGAAACGAAAATAAATGCTAACTTATTGAATATTTGACGCTGAATCGATTTTTAAGGTAAATATTGTCTACATCAACAAATAATGATTAAAATCTATGGAGAAGGCCAATTAGGTTTCATCTAATCCAACAGATAATATTGGTACGAATTATGTTGTTAGCAGAAAAAATAGTTTGCTTAAGTCACTATCTGGAAAGTGGTCTGTATGAAAGACAACAGACTATTCGTTTATGTTTGCTAGCGGCATTGTGTGGGGAAAGTGTTTTTCTACTCGGTCCTCCTGGTATCGCAAAAAGCCTGATAGCCCGACGATTGAAATTTGCGTTTCGTGATGCCAGAGCATTTGAATATCTGATGACTCGCTTTTCAACTCCTGAAGAAATTTTCGGTCCTCTTTCTATTCAGGCATTGAAAGAAGAAGGACGTTACCAACGTCTAACTAACGGATATTTACCTGAAACCGAAATTGTCTTCCTTGATGAAATATGGAAAGCCGGTCCAGCAATTCTGAATACCCTATTGACCGCAATTAATGAAAGAAAATTCAGAAATGGCGATACAGAAGAGAAAATTCCAATGCGATTACTTGTAACAGCATCCAATGAGCTGCCTGAAGCAGATAACAGCCTGGAAGCACTCTATGACAGAATGTTAATTCGTATTTGGTTGGACAAAATTCAAGAAAAAAAGAATTTCCGAGCGTTACTCACTAGCCACAAAAATGAAAATGATAACCCTGTCCCGGCAGACATTCAGATAACAAGTGAAGAATTTCACCAATGGCAAAAAGAGATTGATAAGATAATCCTACCTGATAGTTGTTTTGATATTATCTATCATTTACGCCAGCAACTTGATACGACAGAACATTCACCTTACATTTCAGATCGACGCTGGAAGAAAGCCATTCATTTATTACAAGCCAGTGCTTTCTTTAATGGTAGAAAAGAGATATCCCCTATTGACTTAATATTGCTGAAAGATTGTTTGTGGCATGATCTTCACTCTTTTAAATTATTACCTCAGTACCTAAATACTCTCATGACCGAACAGGCATATCAGCAAAGAGTATTATCTCAAAAAATTGATTCGCTCTATCACCAATGGGCTCAAGTCTGCCAGGATAAAAATGATCAACAAGCGTTAAAGCTGGAAAAACAAACCAGTCTGTTTGGACATAAAATACAGTATTCGTTACCCGATCATATCAATGAAGAAAAATTGATTTTATTCCTACATACACCTCTTCATCTCCATGATATTAAAGTTAATTTCATTGAATTGGATAAAAAAGCGCTGAATAACTGGATAAACAAAGGCGGAGAACTATCAGCTCGTCTGAACGGTATTGGTTTCCCACAAAACATAGCAGCCGAAATTAATTCAACACACCAGCCAGAGATTTTTGATATCAGCCGTCGTTCATCCACGCTATATTTACCAGACCGCCAGCATCAGCAAAATGAAGAAAACAACGAGTGGCTGGAAAGATTGGAAAAAATTAATCAAGAAATCCATCACCAACACCAATTGTTTAATCACCATCAACCATGTCTGTTTATTGAAAGTCATTGGCTTGCTACGATAGAGCAAAGCTTTATCCAGTTAGCCGATAAAATTAATCAGTTGAAAATAAAAATGGGCAACTAATTAAATGATTAGTCTGACAACCCTTGATCTTTTACTGTCAATAAACGAAGGAGAGATGATAGAAGAGATCATATTAACGCTTCTAGCTTCACCTCAGTTAGCTATCTTTTTTGAAAAATATCCTCGTTTGAAACGTGCGCTACTAAAAGATATCCCTGGTTGGAAACACGATTTACAGCACAGGATTAAAGAAACGCTCATTCCTGCAACTCTGGCAGAAGAATTTCAATTATATCAACAACTACTCTCTGCCAATACAAATCATTTTTTTCTTAAACTTCCCGATATTTTAGAAACCCTGCGCCGAATTGAATCCCCTTTTAGTGAAGAAGCACAGAAACTCGCAACCAACACCATTGCCAATTCAAATACACTGCAAATCCTATTTATTCAACGATGGAGGATCAGTTTGATCCTGCAAACCACAACCCTCCATAAAAAATTGCTAGAACAAGAAAAAGAGCAATTACTGGCAGAACTACAACAAAGGTTGACACTAAGCGGTAATCTTGATCCTGTTTTTAGTGAAAATGATAGGGCAGCAGGTCGGTTATGGGACATGAGTAAAAATCAGTTAAATCATTCCCAAAATAATAAACAGTTATTGATTCGCTATAGTGAATTTCTTCGCCAACAGCCGGAACTGGAAAAATTAGCTCAATTACTTGGACGCAGCCAATCTGCAAAATCAAAACCACAGGAAAATCATTTTTTCGAACCATTTACCACAATCGAACAAACACCTGACACTGTTCCTGAACAGGTAAATGGAATCGGACAAAGTGATGATATTATGCGTCTATTGCCAATAGAATTGGCGATATTAGGAATTGAAGACCTAGAATATGAATTCTATCGCAAATTAGTGGAAAAAAAACTCCTGACCTATCGATTACAAGGTGATAACTGGCGAGAAAAAACAACATTACGGCCAGTCACTCATTATAGCCAGGAAGAAAAACCACGAGGACCATTTATTATTTGTGTAGATACTTCCGGTTCTATGGGAAGATTTAATGAAAAATGCGCTAAAGCTTTTTGTCTGGCACTGTTACGCATTGCTCTAGCTGATAATCGCAACTGTCATATCATGCTATTTACGACAGAAATTGTGCACTATGAACTATCCTCACCAGATGGTCTGGAGCAAGCTATTCGTTTTCTCAGCCAGACTTTCAGAGGAGGGACAGATCTCGCTTTCTGTCTGACAAACACAATAGAAAAAATGAAAGAACATCGTTGGAAAGATGCTGATGCTGTTGTTATCTCAGATTTCATTGCCCAGCGCCTGCCGGACTCACTAATCCATCAGATAAAAAATCTGCAACTGCATCAGCAACACCGCTTCCATGCGGTCTCCATGTCCCAATATGGTAAGCCCGATATTATGCGGATATTCGATCATATCTGGCGCTTTGATACCGGACTTAAAAGCCGTTTACTGCGAAAATGGCGTCACTAATTGAATCAAAGCATATCTTCTACAGTTTCACGTATTTCTGGTGACCAGATACTGCACTGAACCTGACCGATGTGCTTCATTTGCAGCAGTAACATCACTAAACGAGATTGACCAATACCGCCACCAATCGACTGTGGCATGTCACCTTTGAGTAACGTCTGATGCCAATCATATTGTAAACGCTCTTCATCACCAGTCAGTGCTAACTGACGCTCCAGTGCATCTGCATCAACACGGATACCCATAGAAGAGATCTCAAACGCATCTTCCAAAACAGGGTTCCAAACAATGATGTCGCCGTTTAGACCAAAAAAACCATCGCAGTTTGGCGTCGTCCAGTCATCATAATCAGGCGCGCGTACATCATGAGATTGACCATCAGATAATTTCGCACCAATACCTATGAGGAAAACAGCGCCCAATTCTTTAGCAATAGCACGTTCACGACCTTTTGCGTCCAGATCCGGATAACGGCTCAGAAGCGTTTCACTATGAACAAAGTGAATTTGATCTGGCAGGAACGGCGCCAGACCAAACTCTTTGCTGACAGCTTTTTCTGTTTCTTTTATTGCTTCGTAAATTTTACCTACCGTCTGTTTAAGATAAGCAAGTGAACGTTGCCCATCTCCCATCACTTTTTCCCAATCCCATTGATCAACATAAACAGAGTGGATTGGTGTTAAGCGATCCTCATCCGGACGCAATGCTTTCATGTGAGTATAAAGCCCTTGTTCAGGCTGAAAGCCAAAACGTCCCAGTGTCTTACGTTTCCATTTAGCCAATGAATGCACTACTTCGAAAGTTGAATCAGGTAAAGTTTTTACTTTTACCTGAACAGCTTTTTCATGACCAGACAGGTTGTCCTGAATACCATCTCCCAAACAACTTAGGATTGGCCCTTGTACTTCAATCAGACCCAGTTTGCTTTCCAGCAAACGGGAAAAGTAGGATTTCACGAAACTGATTTGTTGCTGCTTTTCAATAAACGACTTTTTCATAATGTTATTCTCTAATTTTTTAGGTGGCCCTGATGTCCTGTTGGAAACATTAAGCAATAAAATGAGGGATAAATTCAATATACTTTAATAAAAATAGCCTTTATGATTCATAAAATTCATTTTTAAGATGCAAAAAATGAAAATTCATTAAAAAATGGGGCTAAAAATGGCAGAAATTTATCAGATCGACAATTTAGACCGTGACATACTTCACGCTTTAATGGACAACGCACGTACACCTTATGCCGAACTAGCAAAGAAATTTGCGGTCAGCCCAGGAACAATTCACGTTCGTGTGGAAAAAATGAAGCAAGCAGGAATCATCACCGGCACCAGAGTAGATATCAGCACGAAACAACTTGGTTATGATGTGTGTTGCTTTATTGGCATTATTCTTAAAAGTGCTAAAGATTATCCATCTGCCCTGAAAAAACTAGACAACCTGGATGAAGTAGTTGAAGTTTACTACACAACAGGCCACTACAGCATCTTTATTAAAGTTATGTGCCGCTCAATTGAATCCCTTCAAGATGTGCTTATCAACAAAATACAGACTATCGATGAAATTCAATCAACAGAAACCCTAATCTCCTTACAAAACCCGATTATGCGGACAATCAAGCCATAAAATAAAATTTGTTATAACCACATTATCCACAGGTAGATCCCAACAGATTCACAGCGTACAATAGCGACTCTTGAAATCTGTTGGGATCACTATGGCCACGATTACCTTAATCAGCGGTAGCACAATGGGTAGTGCTGAATACGTAGCTGAACATATGGCTGAAATTTTGGAAGATGCTGGCTTCTCCACTGAAATGCTACATGGCCCCTCTTTAGATGAACTTCCTCAAGAAGGGATCTGGCTAGTCGTCACATCCACACATGGAGCAGGAGAATTGCCAGAAAATATACAACCATTAGCAGCAGAAATTTCTGAACAAAAACCTGATCTCCGTAAGGTAACGTTTGGCGCCGTTGGCCTTGGGAGTTCTGAATACGATACTTTTTGCGGTGCAATAAGATCATTTGACCAAATATTAATAGAAAGCGGAGCTAAACGCCTCGGTGATCGTCTGGAAATTGATATTCAACAACACGAGATCCCCGAAGATCCCGCGGAAGAATGGGTCAAAAATTGGGCAAAGTTACTCTAATAAGAACAAAAAAACAGCAAACGATTGTGGATAACTTATCTAAAAACCCGGGGTTAACCCGTAGTTATCCATAGTATAACTCTCTGACAATGATCACCTTGTGAATAACCACCGATTTAGATCCCAGTTTATACCTCGTGGGATCACGGATCATTCACAACAAATGATCCTTTACAGCTTTATGATCTTTCTAAGGAAAAATAACTTATCCACAAAAGATCATGATCCTAATAAAAGATCTAATAAACAGATCTTTAAATAAAAAAGATCTTCTTTTAATTACCGGTGATCTCACCTACTTGGTCTATCACTAAAACTTGAGTAGAATTCTCTTCCCTAATGCAACACTGAGCATTCTTATAACTAAAGGTTCATCACCATGTTTTATCCAGAACAATTTGACGTCATCATTATCGGTGGTGGTCATGCCGGTACTGAAGCTGCTATGGCAGCCGCTCGTATGGGCCGTCAAACCTTATTACTGACCCACAATATTGACACTTTGGGCCAAATGTCATGTAACCCAGCTATTGGCGGGATCGGTAAAGGACATCTGGTTAAAGAAATTGATGCGCTTGGTGGTTTAATGGCTAAAGCCACTGACCAAGCTGGTATTCAATTTAGAACTTTGAATGCCAGTAAAGGGCCAGCAGTTCGTGCAACACGAGCTCAAGCTGATAGAGTTCTCTATCGTCAAGCTGTGCGCATGGCATTGGAGAATCAACCTAATCTGATGATCTTCCAACAACCTGTAGAAGATCTCATTGTTGAAAATGGCACAGTTACTGGCGCAGTAACACGCATGGGGCTTAAGTTCAAAGCCAAAGCTATTGTTCTAACCGTAGGAACATTTCTTGACGGTAAGATCCACATTGGTCTGGAAAATTATAGTGGTGGAAGGGCTGGTGATCCTCCTGCAATTTCGTTAGCACAACGCTTACGTGAGTTACCCTTACGTGTAAACAGATTAAAAACAGGAACGCCACCACGTATTGATGCCAGAACTATTGATTTTAGTCAGTTAACACAACAACTAGGTGATAATCCAACACCGGTATTTTCTTTCCTTGGAAACGTGAAACAACATCCACAACAAATACCGTGTTACATCACCCATACGAATGAAAAAACTCACGATGTGATCCGCAATAATTTGGATCGTAGCCCAATGTATGCAGGGATCATTGAAGGGATCGGTCCACGCTACTGTCCTTCAATCGAAGATAAAGTGATGCGTTTTGCAGATCGTAACGCTCACCAGATCTTCCTCGAGCCTGAAGGACTGACCAGTAATGAAATCTATCCAAATGGTATTTCTACCAGCTTGCCATTTGACGTACAGATGCAAATTGTTCACTCCATGAAAGGAATGGAAAATGCTCGCATTATTCGTCCTGGTTATGCAATAGAATACGATTTTTTCGATCCAAGAGATCTGAAACAAACACTAGAAAGTAAATTTATCCACGGTCTATTCTTTGCTGGGCAAATTAACGGTACCACGGGTTACGAAGAAGCTGCTGCTCAAGGACTCCTGGCTGGTCTTAACGCAGCTCGTTATGCTTCAGAAGAAGAAGGTTGGTTCCCTCGCCGTGATCAAGCTTATATTGGCGTTTTAGTTGACGATTTATGTACTTTAGGGACTAAAGAACCATACCGTATGTTTACTTCCCGAGCTGAATATCGTTTGATGCTACGTGAAGATAACGCAGACTTGCGCTTAACAGAAAAAGGCCGTGAATTAGGGTTGGTAGATGATTCACGTTGGGAACATTATTGCCGTAAAGTCGAAATGGTTGAACAGGAACGTCAGCGTTTACGTAATATTTGGATTCACCCTAATTCAAATAATCTTGATGACATAAACAACATATTGAAAATGCCATTGTCGAAAGAGGCTAATGGTGAAGATCTACTGCGTCGTCCTGAGATGAACTATGAACTTTTGACCTCATTGCCCTTGTTTTCTCCAGGTCTTGAAGAACCACAAGCCGCTGATCAAGTTGAAATTCAAGTCAAATACGAGGGATATATTGCCCGCCAGCAGGAAGAAATCGAAAAACAGCTACGTAATGAAAACACATCATTACCGGTTGATCTCGATTACCATCAAATCAGTGGTCTTTCCAATGAAGTTGTCGCTAAGCTCAATGATCATAAGCCAAGTTCAATTGGCCAGGCTTCTCGTATTTCGGGGGTAACACCCGCTGCCATTTCAATTTTACTTGTGTGGTTGAAAAAACAAGGATTATTGCGCCGCAGCGCCTGAGAGGATTTTAATTGTGCTTAACAAACTAGAATTGTTACTGACCAAAGCGGGAATAGAGTTATCACTACAGCAGAAACAGCAGCTTGTAGCCTATGTTGATATGCTCAATAAGTGGAATAAGGCTTACAATCTCACATCAGTACGTGAGCCGGAGCAAATGCTGGTACGTCATATCATGGACAGCATTGTTGTCAGTCCTTATCTGCAAGGTCATCGTTTTATCGATGTGGGAACAGGCCCGGGATTGCCTGGTATCCCGTTAGCTATCGTTTGTCCTGATTCTCACTTCACATTGCTGGATAGTTTAGGTAAAAGGGTGAGATTTTTGCGTCAGGTTCAGCATGAACTTGGTTTGGTAAATATCGAACCAGTACAAAGTAGAGTTGAAGCGTATTCTTCTGAGCCTCCTTTTGATGGCGTAGTAAGCCGTGCTTTTGCTTCGTTACAAGATATGGTCTCTTGGTGCAGTCATTTGCCAGAGCTTATTCACGGGCGTTTCTATGCACTTAAAGGTGTGCTTCCAGAAGAAGAACTGACTATGTTGCCTTTTGGAATTTCCGTTGATTCGGTTATTAAATTAGATGTTCCTGAACTGGAAGGGCAACGTCATTTGGTTATCCTTAAATCAAACTGATTTTGTTATTTGTCAATAAAGTTATAAATAATTAGTGATGTTGAGCACAATTATACTGTAATCAGCATCGTTAATTATGGTTTACCTCGTTTCAGCTTTAATTTACCGAGTTATTACACAAAAATAACGTTATCTTGATATTAAGATAGTTGAACCTTTTAAAATCAAATAAAGCATTTTTTCATCAGATTCACTTTTTTAAACTAGCCAGAAGTTAACTGGGTGATTTAAATCAATAATATAATCACTCTTTTATATGAAATTAAATTAACGAATTGATTTTATTATTAATTTGTTTTATTTTTATCACCTGTGAATGTTAAAGATAATTAACAAACGAAAAAAATATGTGATTTAAATCACATTTAAGTCCGAAATGTATGAAATTATAAAAAACAAGAAATCAGCACAATCATTAGCTTGCAATCTGGCGCCAAAATAAAAAATTTAAATAATTGTTCACCTTTTCACTACTTATGGATTGAATTCATTTTGGCGGCCCGTATAATTTGCACGTTTTTGTCACTTGACACTCTTAAGCAAAGGCAGTTTTATACAACATTTAGCAAAACCTGATATGCAAGACGTGCAAGGGGAGAAAACAAAAGTCATGTCTGTATCCCTTTACAGCGGTAAAATTGCACTGAAGCTGCTTTTTTTGCAGTTAATGACTTTTGTTGTTCTCAGTGTGGCTTTTTGTACCAAAAGTATAGAATGGGGCGCTTCTGCTTTTGCTGGTGGGTTAGCATGTTGGTTACCTAATGCCATATTCATGCTGTTTGCCAGTTTTCAAAAAGCAAAAGAAGAAGAGGTTCCTGTACGTATTGCATGGTCTTTCGCTGTTGGCGAAGGGTTGAAAGTTATTATTACAATAGCTGTGCTGGTTGTTGCTTTAGGCGTGTTTAAAGCGGCGTTTGCACCACTAGGTTTAACTTATTTAGCGGTGCTGATTGTGCAAATCATCGCACCTGCTGTGATAAACGGTTAGGTTTTCAACAATAAAAGGGTAAGAGGCATCATGTCTGCATCAGGAGAAGTTTCAACTGCAAGGGACTACATAGGCCACCACCTGAATAACCTTCAGTTGGACCTACGTACCTTTGAGTTGGTCGATCCCAACTCTGGTGGTTCTGCAACGTTCTGGACGTTGAACATTGACTCGCTTTTTTTCTCAGTCGTATTAGGGATTTTATTTCTGTATGTATTCAGAAAGGTTGCGGTTAATGCCACCAGTGGCGTACCTGGCAAACTTCAGACTGCTATAGAATTGATCATGGGTTTTGTTGATAACAGCGTTCGTGATATGTATCACGGGAAGAGCAAAGTTATTGCCCCTTTGGCACTGACAGTGTTCGTTTGGGTGTTATTAATGAACGTGATGGACTTATTGCCAATCGATTTTCTCCCTTATATCGGTGAACATTTCTTTGGTTTACCGGCTCTGCGTGTCGTGCCAACAGCAGATGTCAGTATTACCTTGTCGATGGCTATTGGTGTCTTTGTCCTCATCCTCTACTACAGCATTAAGATGAAAGGGATTGGTGGTTTTACAAAGGAGCTGACTTTACAGCCTTTTAATCATCCACTGTTTATTCCAATTAACTTAATTCTGGAAGGAGTTAGCCTGCTTTCAAAACCGGTATCACTCGGTCTGCGACTGTTTGGTAACATGTATGCGGGTGAATTGATCTTTATTCTTATAGCTGGTCTGTTACCGTGGTGGTCGCAGTGGTTACTCAGCCTGCCTTGGGCTATTTTCCACATACTGATTATTACGTTACAAGCCTTTATTTTCATGGTTCTGACGATTGTTTATCTGTCGATGGCATCTGAAGAACATTAATTTTTTACCACAATAACTAACTGTGTTTTAACTGAAACAAATTGGAGACTGTCATGGAAAACCTGAATATGGATCTGCTGTACATGGCTGCCGCTGTAATGATGGGCCTAGCGGCAATCGGTGCTGCGATCGGTATCGGCATCCTCGGAGGTAAATTTTTGGAAGGCGCTGCTCGTCAGCCAGATTTAATCCCTCTTCTGCGTACACAGTTCTTTATCGTTATGGGTCTGGTTGACGCCATCCCAATGATTGCTGTGGGCCTTGGCTTGTACGTAATGTTTGCTGTCGCGTAGTTTGTGGAAATAATCTGAAACTACGTCAACTCATTAATTTTAAAAGAGGTATTGTGCTGTGAATATTAATGCAACAATCCTCGGCCAGGCCATTGCGTTTGTCTTGTTTGTTATGTTCTGTATGAAGTTCGTATGGCCACCGATCATGGCGGCCATAGAAAAACGTCAAAAAGAAATTGCTGACGGTTTATCTTCTGCAGAACGTGCCAAAAAGGACCTGGACTTAGCGCAAGCCAATGCGACCGACCAAATGAAGAAAGCGAAAGCGGAAGCTCAGGTCATCATTGAACAGGCTAATAAACAAAAAGCCCAGATCCTTGATGATGCAAAAGCGGAAGCTGAGCAGGAACGTAACAGAATCGTAACGCAAGCTCAGGCAGAAATTGATGCCGAACGTAAGCGTGCTCGGGAAGAGTTGCGTAAGCAGGTCGCTATGTTGGCTATCGCAGGTGCCGAGAAAATCATCGAACGTTCCGTGGATGAAGCTGCTAATAGCGACATCGTTGATAAACTGGTCGCTGAACTGTAAGGAGGGAGGGGCATGTCTGAATTCGCTACTGTAGCTCGCCCCTACGCCAAAGCAGCTTTTGACTTTGCTGTGGAAAAACAATCGCTTGAACAATGGCAGAATATGCTGGCGTTCACGGCTGAAGTGACTCGTAATGAGCAAGTTGGCGAGCTGCTTTCCGGTTCATTGGCATCGGAAACATTAGCTAATACCTTTATCGCAATTTGCGGTGAACAGGTCGATGAACATGCTCAGAACTTTATTCGTGTTATGGCAGAGAACGGTCGCTTACTGGCGTTACCGGAAGTTTTGCAGCAATTTATTCAATTGCGTGCATCACTTGAATCAACCGTTGATGTTGAAGTAATTTCTGCCGCCGAACTGAGAGAACAACAGCTGACTAAAATTGCTGTAGCGATGGAAAAACGTCTGTCACGCAAAGTTAAGCTGAATTGCAAAATTGATAAGTCTGTTATTGCTGGTGTGGTTGTCCGCGCAGGTGATTTGGTGATCGATGGTAGTATTCGTGGCCGTTTAGATCGCTTAACAGACGTCTTGCAGTCTTAAGGGGACTGGAGCATATGCAACTGAATTCCACCGAAATCAGCGAACTGATCAAGCAGCGCATTGCTCAGTTCAATGTAGTGAGTGAAGCTCACAATGAAGGTACGATTGTATCCGTTAACGACGGTATCATTCGTATTCACGGTTTAGCCGAAGTTATGCAGGGTGAGATGATCGCACTGCCTGGCAATCGTTATGCAATCGCATTGAACTTGGAGCGTGACTCCGTAGGTGCGGTTGTGATGGGGCCGTATGCTGACTTAGCAGAAGGCATGAAGGTTAAGTGTACTGGCCGTATTCTTGAAGTACCTGTTGGTCGTGGTCTGCTTGGTCGTGTAGTAAACACGCTGGGTGAGCCAATTGATGGTAAAGGCCCTGTTGAGCATGATGGTTTCTCTGCTGTTGAAATGATCGCTCCAGGTGTTATCGACCGTCAATCTGTTGATCAGCCGGTACAAACTGGTTATAAATCCGTTGACGCAATGATCCCTATCGGTCGTGGTCAACGTGAACTGATTATCGGTGACCGTCAGACGGGTAAAACAGCACTGGCTATTGACGCAATCATTAACCAGCGTGACTCAGGCATAAAATGTGTTTATGTTGCAGTTGGTCAGAAAGCTTCTACTATTGCGAACGTTGTTCGTAAATTAGAGGAACATGGTGCTCTTGCCAATACTATTGTGGTTGTTGCGACTGCTTCAGAATCTGCGGCATTACAATACCTGGCGCCATATTCGGGTTGTGCAATGGGCGAATACTTCCGTGATCGCGGTGAAGATGCGCTGATTGTTTACGATGATTTGTCTAAGCAGGCTGTAGCTTATCGTCAAATTTCTCTGTTGCTCCGTCGTCCGCCAGGACGTGAAGCATTCCCAGGTGACGTTTTCTATCTGCACTCTCGTTTGCTGGAACGTGCGGCACGTGTTAACGCTGAATATGTGGAAAAATTCACCAATGGTGAAGTGAAAGGTAAAACCGGTTCTCTGACGGCCCTGCCTATCATTGAAACTCAGGCAGGCGACGTATCAGCATTCGTACCGACAAACGTTATTTCAATTACTGATGGTCAGATTTTCTTGGAATCTAGTTTGTTCAATGCGGGTATTCGTCCAGCAGTTAACCCAGGGATTTCCGTATCCCGTGTGGGTGGTGCTGCTCAGACTAAAATCGTTAAGAAATTGTCTGGGGGCATTCGTACTGCTCTGGCTCAATATCGCGAACTGGCAGCGTTTTCTCAGTTTGCTTCTGACCTTGATGATGCAACCCGTAAGCAGTTGGATCATGGTCAAAAAGTAACTGAATTGCTGAAACAGAAACAGTATGCGCCAATGTCTGTTGCACAGCAGTCATTGTCTCTGTTTTCTGCGGAACGTGGTTATCTGGAAGATATCGAAATTGCTAAGGTTATTGATTTCGAATCTGCGTTGCTTGCATATGCCAACCGTGAACATGCTGATCTTCTAAAAGAGATTGACCAGTCTGGTGGTTACAATGAAGAGATCGAAGCAAAGCTAAAAGCTCTGCTGGATTCCTTCAAGGCAACTCAGTCCTGGTAACACTATTCGGCCCGGTTTAATTAAACATGGGCCGTCTGGTTAATGAGGAGAATCAGGAATGGCCGGCGCAAAAGAGATACGTACCAAGATCGCCAGCGTGCAAAACACGCAAAAAATCACTAAAGCGATGGAGATGGTTGCTGCGTCCAAAATGCGTAAAACGCAGGATCGCATGGCGGCCAGCCGTCCTTATGCAGAAACCATACGCAATGTGATTGGTCACCTTGCGTTAGGTAATCTGGAATATAAACATCCATACCTTGAAGAACGTGAAACCAAACGTGTTGGGTATCTGGTTGTTTCTACCGATCGTGGCTTGTGCGGTGGTTTGAACACTAATCTGTTCAAAAAACTGCTTTCAGAAATGAAAGACTGGTCTGATAAAGGTGTCCAGTGTGATCTGGCGCTTATCGGCTCTAAGGCTACCTCTTTCTTTGCTTCTGTTGGGGGCAACGTTGTTGCTCAGGTAACAGGCATGGGAGATAACCCTTCACTATCCGAATTGATCGGTCCAGTGAATATCATGCTGCGGGCATACGATGAGGGGCGTCTGGATAAATTGTATGTGGTGACAAACAAGTTCATCAATACAATGTCCCAGGAACCGACTATTACTCAGTTATTGCCTCTGCCAGCCGGAGATGATGAGACACTGAAGAAGAAATCCTGGGATTATTTATACGAACCTGATCCTAAGGCGTTGCTGGATATACTGCTGCGTCGTTATGTAGAATCGCAGGTTTATCAGGGCGTCGTTGAAAACCTGGCTAGTGAACAGGCCGCACGAATGGTGGCGATGAAAGCCGCAACTGATAATGGTGGCAGCCTGATCAAAGAGTTGCAGTTGGTTTATAACAAAGCTCGTCAGGCCAGCATAACTCAGGAGCTGACCGAGATTGTCTCGGGTGCTTCCGCGGTTTAACAGCTAGGTTTATGAATTACGTAGAGGATTCAAGATGGCTACTGGAAAGATTATCCAGGTAATCGGCGCCGTGGTGGACGTCGAATTCCCTCAAGATACCGTACCAAAAGTATACGATGCTCTTGAGGTTCAAAACGGCGAAGCTAAGCTGGTGCTGGAAGTTCAGCAGCAGTTGGGCGGCGGCGTTGTTCGTTGTATTGCAATGGGTACTTCTGATGGCTTAAGCCGTGGTTTAAGTGTCACTGATTTAGGCCACCCAATTGAAGTTCCGGTTGGTAAAGCGACATTGGGCCGTATCATGAACGTGTTGGGTGAACCAATCGACATGAAAGGCGATATCGGTGAAGAAGAGCGTTGGGCTATTCATCGTCCGGCTCCAAGCTATGAAGAGTTATCTAACTCTCAAGAACTACTGGAAACCGGTATTAAGGTAATGGACCTAATTTGCCCATTCGCTAAGGGTGGTAAAGTTGGTCTGTTTGGTGGTGCGGGTGTAGGTAAAACCGTAAACATGATGGAGTTGATCCGTAACATTGCGATTGAGCATTCGGGTTACTCTGTATTTGCCGGTGTAGGTGAGCGTACCCGTGAAGGTAACGACTTCTACCACGAAATGACGGACTCTAACGTACTGGATAAAGTATCTCTGGTATATGGTCAGATGAACGAGCCGCCAGGAAACCGTCTACGTGTTGCGTTGACTGGTCTGACAATGGCTGAAAAGTTCCGTGATGAAGGCCGCGATGTTCTGCTATTTGTTGATAACATCTATCGTTATACTTTGGCAGGTACTGAAGTATCCGCACTGCTTGGTCGTATGCCATCAGCGGTAGGTTATCAGCCAACTCTGGCGGAAGAAATGGGTGTTCTGCAAGAACGTATTACTTCTACCAAAACCGGCTCTATTACCTCCGTACAGGCTGTTTATGTACCTGCGGATGACTTAACTGACCCATCTCCGGCGACGACTTTCGCCCACTTGGACGCGACCGTAGTACTTAGCCGCCAGATCGCTTCTTTGGGTATTTACCCTGCGGTTGATCCGTTGGATTCGACCAGTCGTCAGCTCGATCCATTGGTTGTTGGTCAAGAGCACTATAATGTTGCTCGTGGCGTTCAATCTATCCTGCAACGTTATCAGGAGCTGAAAGATATTATCGCTATCCTAGGTATGGATGAACTGTCAGAAGACGATAAGCTGGTAGTTGCGCGTGCTCGTAAGATCCAGCGCTTCCTGTCTCAGCCGTTCTTCGTTGCGGAAGTCTTTACTGGTTCACCAGGTAAGTTCGTTTCCCTGAAAGATACTATCCGTGGCTTTAAAGGTATCTTAGACGGCGACTATGACCACCTACCAGAACAGGCATTCTACATGGTAGGTACCATCGAAGAAGCTGTGGAAAAAGCGAAGAAACTTTAATACGGCTGACCGGAGGTTGACATGGCTGCAATGACTTACCATCTGAATGTTGTCAGTGCTGAAAGCCGGATGTTTGAAGGTTTGGTACAGAAAATTCAGGTGACAGGTAGTGAAGGTGAACTGGGTATTTATCCAGGGCATGCTCCGCTACTGACTGCCATAAAACCTGGCATGGTACGTATTGTTAAGCAGTTCGGTGAAGAAGAGGTCATTTACCTTTCTGGGGGTATCCTTGAGGTACAACCGAGCGGCGTTATCGTACTGGCTGACACTGCGATCCGTGGTAAAGATTTGGATGAAGCTAAGGCGTTGGAATCTAAGCGTAAAGCTGAAGAACACATCCGTAATTCTCACGGTGATGTTGACTATGCTCAGGCATCTGCTGAATTGTCTAAAGCGATTGCAAAACTTCGTGTAATCGAACTGACAAAAAAAGCGATGTAATACAGGCGGTTAAATAAAAAAGCCAGTTGGTGAAAACTAACTGGCTTTTTTGTATTGCGAAATATGTAGTAATTTATCTCGCAAACAGGTTTACTTTTTTTATCTTAAATTGGAGCTATCAGGTTTCTTATGTCTAACAGTGCAAAAAGTGTTGTAATCCTTGCCGCAGGTAAAGGAACTCGCATGTACTCTGATCTCCCTAAAGTTCTGCACTTGCTGGCCGGTAAACCGATGGTTCAGCATGTGATTGATACTGCAATGGCATTGGGCGCTAAAAATGTTCACCTAGTTTATGGACATGGTGGTGACCTGATGAAGCAAACCCTTTCTAATCAGACACTGAATTGGGTATTACAAGCAGAGCAATTAGGAACTGGCCATGCGATGCAGCAGGCAGCACCACATTTCGCTGATGATGAAGATATTTTAATATTGTATGGCGACGTACCTCTTATTGGTACAGATACCCTTGAACGCTTACTAGCGGTTAAACCTGAGGGTGGTATAGGTTTATTAACAGCAATTTTGGATAATCCAACGGGTTATGGTCGTATTGTTCGTGAAAACGGGGAAGTAACTGGCATCATTGAGCAAAAAGACGCGACTGAAGATCAACGTAAAATCAATGAAATAAATACAGGAATTCTGGTTGCTAATGGTGGTGATTTAAAACGTTGGTTGTCCCAATTGGATAACAACAATGTTCAGGGTGAATATTACCTTACTGATGTGATTGCGTTAGCTTATAAAGAAGGTAGGAAAATTGAAGTGGTGCATCCAACTCGCTTGAGTGAAATGGAAGGTGTAAATAACCGCCTTCAACTTTCTGCTCTTGAACGGATTTATCAATCTGAGCAAGCGGAACAATTATTACTAGCGGGCGTTATGTTGTTGGATCCTGCCCGTTTTGATTTACGTGGCACATTAATTCATGGCCGTGATGTGGTTATTAATACTAATGTCATTATTGAGGGTAATGTAACCCTTGGTAATAACGTACAGATTGGTACCGGTTGTGTGTTGAAGAATTGCATCATTGGTGATGATTCTATTATTAGCCCCTATACAATAGTTGAAGATTCTGAAATGGAGATGGGTTGTACTGTTGGGCCTTTTGCACGTTTGCGTCCCGGTTCTAAACTCGCTGAAAAAGCCCATGTAGGGAATTTCGTTGAGATGAAGAAATCTTATCTGGGTAAAGGTTCTAAAGCTGGACATTTGACTTATCTTGGCGACGCAGACATTGGTCGTAATGTAAATATTGGTGCAGGTACTATTACCTGTAACTATGACGGTGCTAATAAATTTAAAACCATTATTGGTGACGATGTTTTTGTTGGTTCTGATACTCAGCTTGTTGCTCCGGTGACTGTTGCTAAAGGCGCTACAATCGGAGCAGGAACAACAGTGACAAAAAACATAGCTGAAAATGAACTGGTAGTAAGTAGAACTAAACAAACGCATATTCAGGGGTGGAAACGCCCTGTGAAGGAAAAAAAATAAAATAATAATCCCCACTCTACAGGCTCGGGGACCGGAAAAACCGGAAAACAATCAGGCTCTTGACATATAAAGGGCTTTCATCAGCCCTATTTTTAGGAATAAAACTGATGTGTGGAATTGTTGGTGCAGTAGCACAACGAGATATTGCAGAAATCCTGATTGAAGGATTGCGTCGTTTGGAATACCGTGGTTACGACTCCGCCGGCTTGGTGGTTGTTGATAACGAAAAAAATATGCTCCGTCTGCGAGAAGTCGGCAAGGTACAAGTACTTGCTGATAAAGTTGATAAGCAGCCGGTCCTTGGTGGGACAGGTATTGCTCATACCCGCTGGGCTACACACGGTGAACCAAACGAGAAAAATGCTCACCCGCATATATCTGATTATATTGCCGTTGTTCACAACGGTATTATTGAAAACTATGAAGAGTTGCGAGTTCAATTAATTGAACTCGGTTATCAATTTATCTCGGATACTGATACAGAAGTTATTGCCCACCTTGTTCATTGGGAACAAAAACAGGGTGGTACTTTGTTAGAAGCTATTCAACGAGTTATTCCTCGGCTGCGAGGTGCCTATGGTGCAGTCATCATGGATAGCCGTGATCCTGGAACAATAATTGCTGCAAGATCGGGTAGTCCTTTGGTTATAGGCTTGGGTGTTGGAGAAAACTTTCTGGCGTCTGATCAGTTGGCGCTATTGCCTGTTACTCGTCGTTTTATCTTCCTTGAGGAAGGGGATATTGCTGAAGTAACTCGTCGTACTGTGCGCATTTTCAATGCTCAGGGTAAACCGGTTGAACGGGAACAGATAGAATCCAATGTCCAATATGATGCTGGTGACAAAGGTGTCTACCGTCATTACATGCAAAAAGAGATCTATGAACAGCCAATGGCGATTAAAAGCACTCTGGAAAGACGCTTGAGTCATGGGCAGGTAGATCTATCTGAACTTGGTCCTAACGCAGCTAAATTATTATCTCAAGTAGAGCATATTCAGATAGTTGCTTGTGGTACATCCTATAACGCAGGTATGGTTTCCCGTTATTGGTTTGAAGCATTGGCAGATATTCCTTGTGATGTGGAAATTGCTTCTGAATTCCGTTACCGCAAATCAGCACGCCGTTCAGGAAGCTTACTGATCACCTTGTCTCAATCGGGTGAAACCGCAGATACATTAGCAGCGCTGCGTTTATCCAAAGAACTTGGATATCTCACATCATTGACTGTCTGTAACGTAGCGGGTTCTTCTTTAGTACGTGAGTCTGATTTTGCTCTGATGACCAAAGCCGGTGCAGAAATTGGCGTTGCTTCAACTAAGGCGTTTACAACTCAGCTGACAGTATTGCTGATGCTGGTGGCCTACCTTGGACGCTTGAAAGGTGTTGATACAGAGCAGGAGCAAGAAATTGTCCATGCATTACATGCACTGCCAAGCCGCATCGAAAGTATGCTGTCGAAGGATAAAATTATCGAAGCGTTGGCGGAAGATTTTTCTGACAAACACCATGCTTTGTTCCTTGGCCGTGGTGATCAATATCCGATTGCGGTTGAAGGCGCTCTGAAATTAAAAGAGATTTCTTATATTCATGCTGAGGCTTATGCTGCTGGTGAATTAAAACATGGACCACTGGCACTGATTGATGCGGATATGCCGGTTATCATTGTAGCGCCTAACAATGAACTGCTAGAAAAACTGAAATCTAATATCGAAGAAGTCCGTGCCCGTGGTGGATTGCTATATGTGTTTGCTGATCAGGACGCGGGTTTTACCGATAGTGAAGGAATGAAGATTATTCCGTTGCCACATGTTGAAGAGTTGACTGCACCAATATTTTATACCGTGCCACTGCAACTGCTTTCCTATCATGTTGCTCTGATTAAAGGAACTGATGTTGATCAGCCTCGTAATTTGGCTAAATCAGTGACCGTAGAATAATCGTTTTATAATAAGAAGTTCAAATAAGCCTCTGTACATTAAAAATACAGAGGCTTTTTTTTGAACTGAGAAAATTTATCATTATTTTCTTGCCGATAAAAATAAATCACGCTATTGTAATGTTATATTATTACATTGTGGCGAAATTATGAAACCAGATATCCATCCAAACTACCGGGTAGTTGTATTTCACGATACCAGTGCTAATGCTTATTTCACAATTGGCTCTACGATTCGCACAGAACGGACAATTACCTTGAATGGGGAGGAGTATCCATATGTCACTGTTGATGTGTCATCGGAATCACACCCTTTCTATACGGGTAAGCAGAAAATTTTATCTCAGGAAGGCAGTACTGCGCGATTCCAGAAAAAATTCGGGCGTTTTATTGGTAATAAATAATATTGAGAGATTATAAAAATGCAGGTGTTAAGTTCACTTAAAACAGCAAAAACTCGCCACCCAGATTGCAAAATCGTAAGTCGTCGTGGTCGATTATATGTTATTTGTAAATCTAATCCACGTTTTAAGGCGGTTCAGGGAAAGAAAAAGAAGCGCTGATGCTCAATTGATAATGGTAGAACTCGCAGCTTATAACTGCGGGTTTATTGTCCATATTTAATTTTACTTCTGATTATCTTGAAAATAACTGACCTAAACTTTGTTTGGGAATGAAGTTAACGTAATTAATTTTAAGATAAATTAAATTTATATTTTATGCAAAATGAAACCTCATTAGTGCTTGTTGTATGGCATAAAATTAAACCTTCAATTAGTTATTTTTACTACAAATTTATCCTGCAAAATAGTTCATAATTTACTCTTATCAACACATTTTTTCATAAGCCACAGTTCTGGTCATTTATTAACACCCGAATATAGCCAATTTTCGGCATATATAGTCCCGCTTAGTACCAATACGAAACTATTCTTTCGGAAATTTCACCGATAAGTGAGTTTTAAAAAATCTTGGTTTGATGGAAACGGTGAATTTGGCTCAGGGAGCAGTACCGAATAGTCGAAAAGTAAATGGCAAAGTTCTGACTGAGGATATCAATATTACGTCTCAGGATATTTTTCATGGACAGGCTGTTT
>NZ_RCWE01000040.1 GCF_018448925.1 Photorhabdus akhurstii
CCTGCTCTCGAATTAATAGATTCAATAACGAAATAGACGGTTATTGAATAAGTCAATTCTCCTCATTAGCGCATATTAAAATCAAGTGTTTTTTTATCAAACAGCACAATTTGTTTAATCTCAACGGAAAAATTCAGCATATTTAAACCAATCTTAAACGGAATGTCATTTATTGATAAAAAATGTTGAATTGATCTAAATAATATGAACCAAATTCACCCCATTGATATTTTCGCGTCATAAATCCATAATAAGACATATATTTACATTACTTTCAGTATGTTATATACAAACAAAAACACAATAAATGTATTATTCCAATCTTAATCTTATCTTACCCCAACAACAATATGCTACGCCGAGGTAAAAAATAATGATTCTCAATTAGATAATGCGAATGAGAATAAATTTCATCACCAAAAATAATCACAGATAATAACTCAATCCTAATTCAAGGCAGCGATTATCCTGCTTCATCCTGCAAGGTAATCGTAGCAATCGCTTTCTCCGGTAAAAATACATTATTGTGCAACACAGGCATATATCGGCTGGCCCAGGTTTGCCACTCTCTATCAATAGATTGTCGCTCTTGATGCCAAAAATGATATATCTCCCACCGATAATCAAAGAGCAATAACCGCAGTCCAAAGATGGCTAGCCCGATTAAGCCCACCACCCCAAAAATTATCCGCCACTGTCGCGACTTGATGTATCCAAACCATAATTTTACAGAAAACATTTGAAATAATCCAAAAATTACATAGATAAAACAATGCCTTATAAAACATCATAAATACCATTGACTCTACGTCGCTTAATTTTCTCTTTTAAGCATGATTCTCATGACTTTCCAATGAAATTAAATCGGCTCAAAGGCGTTTTAATAGCAACTATACAAAGAACATCATCTTTATTTCATGGGATTATCGACGGCCGGTATCCATCTGCATTCCGGCGGCGGTTCTTTTGCTAATATCGCATCCAGTTCAGAGATTTTAGCTTGAAGTTTCGCAATGGCTTTTTCTATCTCCTCTCTATCCTTAGGATAGCGCGGAATTATTATTTCCCGCCTGACCTTTACCGATATATCAATATCTTTTCTTTAACGTTTTATTTCATCAAAGTCAATGGCGCTTTTTAAATAAGGTTTCATAATAGTGCTACACTTATTTTTTGTCTTCCTGACTTTTGCTGTGATGAAAACGATGCCAAAAAAGCATCAACATAATTAATCAACTGCCACATAAATTGACAACAATGATTTCGTGTTATTGTCTCATGGAGCGATTGTCATAATCGTTCTATTTTATTTAGCCACGGTGAATAGACGGGTAAAAACAACAGAGTAAATTTGGGATATCGTGCCAGCCACTCCTTTACCTTCTGACTTTTATGAATACCGTAGTTATCTAAGATTAATGTAAGGGTTTCCGCATGGGGATATTGATGATTCAGTTCATCTAACATTTTGATAAATAAATCAGAGTTCTTTTTTATTCCTTTAACATAGGTGACTTGCTCTGTTTGGGATTTTTCGCAATTGATCAGATCGCAAAAATCGAACTGAGTTCCCTTCCAGGGATCTATTATTTTGAAAATTCATTTAAATAAATAACGTATTATATAAATAGACTACGTTTATTTCATTTTCATTAAAACATGATTATCTCCTATAGGCTATAACCTATAAGTTATAAATAGTGTGCAAGCAGACTGGCAATAATAATTAATTACAGCTTGTGCAAACCTGCTTATGAATGAACAGTTAACACAAACAACTCACAAAACCCGGAGTATACATGTCAATAGAGAACCTATCGCTTTAAACAAACACTCTCTGTTATCAGGCAAATTATGCCCAAAAACTTCAACGATTCTTCAACGAATTATAAAAACCTATAAAAATGCATTATCTTAAATTGCTGAATTAACGATCAAGCCCGTATACTCACTGAGCGTTAAGACAAATCTGGAATAGCAAGTAGCTTACTTAGTCGCTCAAAATGTATTCCAGCAAGTGAAACTAAAGTTAAAACACAGGAAAATTATCATGACACGTTTAGGCTTATCTATAACTGTATTATCACTGTTATTCTCTGGCGCAGTATTAGCTGCACCTAGCACTCCCGTAACCCAATCTTCGGATACCAAGGCTACCCCTTCCCATGTGGAAAATACCAAAGCAGGGAAGAAATCCGACAAAACCGCACCTAAACAACACTCACACCAGAAGGCAGCAAGCAAAGAAGCTAAGAAGGCTCACTGAGTTTTCCGGCCTAAAACTTATATTATTCCGCAATTATGTCCGCAATCGTTATGACACAAGTTTAGTAACGTCATAACTGTAAATTCAGGGGGGAAAATCCCCCCCTCAACAGGCTATCGTGAAAAGCTTAACAAGCCCCTTCGGTATCTTCATCACCATAATATTTAACACCAATCCTGATGATATCCCGTCCCTGAGATTTACGGTGTTTATTCGTGTCACGCAATGAATAGATACAACCACAATATTCCTGCTGATAAAATCTTTCCCGTTTACTGATTTCGATCATCCGGGCTGAACCACCTTGCTTACGCCAGTTGTAATCCCAGTATTGAATCCCCGGATACTGACTTGCCGCTCGTTTTCCACAATCATTTATCTGCTGCATGTTTTTCCAACGAGAAATGCCCAACGAGCTTGAAATAACACTGAAATTATTTTCATAAGCATACAAAGCAGTACGCTCAAAACGCATATCAAAACACATGGTGCAGCGAACACCTCTTTCTGGCTCCAGTTCCATACCTTTAGCACGTTCAAACCAGTTATCGCTGTCATAATCCGCATCCACAAATGGCACATTGTGTTGCTCCGCAAAACGAATGTTCTCTTCTTTGCGAATTAAATATTCCCGTTTTGGATGAATATTCGGATTATAGAAAAAGACGGTGTAATCAATTCCAGAGGCATGTAGCGCTTCCATCACTTCACCAGAGCAAGGAGCACAACAAGAGTGCAATAATAATCGTTCCGCATTATCCGGTAACGTTAAAACAGGGCGAACATAGTTTTCCATTTAGCAGGCTCCATATAATTATAAGAATTAATTATAGAATATAGTTATTTTTAGCTTCAAATTTTTCGAATGAAATTCATCATGACTTATTTGCCGTTGCGATCCTTACTTTTCTGATCACAGTAAATTACCTGAAATTCTGGCAGATTCTACCGTTATCTTGTCATCATCAAAGTTTGTGCAAGGAAGTTCACTACCGATAAATCTGTTTTACGCTGATAGTTAGCTAAATTATAGCCAAATTCAGATACTTTTAACCAAAATAATTTAAATGGAGACCACCATGCGCCATACAATTTCTCTGCGTGACCTCTCTTTTCCGGCAATTACCGCCGGATTTGTCGCTGTTTTAGTCGGATATACCAGTTCAGCGGCAATTATCTTTCAGGCTGCGGAAGCGGCGGGCGCCACCACCCTACAGATCGGTGGCTGGCTAAGTATGCTAGGACTTGGAATGGGTATCAGCTCCCTAGGGCTATCGCTTTATTACCGCACCCCCGTCCTTACCGCATGGTCAACACCGGGTGCCGCGCTACTGGCGACAACGCTACCTGGAACATCAATCAACGAAGCCATTGGTATCTTTATCTTTGCTTCGGCACTGATCTTGCTGTGCGGTATTACCGGCCTGTTTGCTCGATTAATGAACTATATCCCACAGGCACTTTCCGCAGCCATGTTAGCCGGTATTCTATTACGCTTTGGTTTGGATGCTTTTTCTTCATTTTCGGTCAACTTCGTACTGACTGCCGGAATGTGTTTGACTTATCTTCTGGCACGCAGATATTTATCCCGCTATACCATCATCTTAACACTATTATCAGGGCTGATTATCGCCGCTTTACAGGGAGATATTCACTTTGAACAACAATCTACAGCCGCGTTTGTCACCCCTGAATTTATTACACCCAGTTTCACATTCTCTTCGTTATTGAGTGTCGGTATTCCATTTTTCATCGTCACAATGGCATCCCAAAACGCGCCCGGCATCGCCACACTAAAAGCCTCAGGATATCCGGTTTCTGTTTCGTCACTGATAAGCTGGACTGCGCTCATTTCACTGATCTTGTCACCTTTTGGTGGTTTTTCCGTCTGTATTGCCGCCATTACGGCCGCAATTTGTATGAGCCCGGAAATTCATGCTGACCCAAATCGCCGTTATATGGCCGCTGCCGTAGCAGGCGTGTTTTACCTGATAGCAGGACTGTTCGGTGGCTCAATCAGTATGTTATTCAGCGCCCTACCGGCGGCGCTTATTCATATTATTGCCGGATTAGCATTGCTTGGAACAATTTCTGGCAGCCTGCTACAAGCGTTACAAAATGAAAAGCAACGAGACGCCGCAGTAATCACATTTTTGATCACCGCTTCCGGTGTGACGTTACTTGGCGTAGGCGCTGCATTCTGGGGATTAATCGGTGGAGTAATAACCATGATCCTTTTATCTCTGCCGAGGAAAACCAAAATAGTTCATTAGATGAACAGTAAAATTATACTTTTCAGCACTTTATGATACTTATTATCAATAAAACTTATGATAGTTTGCCGGGTCTGTTGCGCTTTGAATATTACGATGGGACGTATCTAACAACCTTAAATTTTCTTACCCGCAAAGCCGAGCTTCCTATTATGAAATTTTTTGATACGAAATTTTCTGATATTAGTAAGTTAGCCGTTATTTCATCATGCCTGGCAATCCCTTATAGCTATGCTGATGATCACCCAATTCTTTCTCTCTCTGTCAGCCAATCCGGAAGAAGCCAAACGACTGCTGATGGTAGTTTATCCAGAAAACCAAATAAGCAAGAATCACGGATACTTCCGATTTGGGGTGATGAAGCTAGAGCTAAAGGTTATGACCTACCGGAACCTTTTGGCGCCAGTTACGGTTATATGAATATGCGACAGAATATCATTGTAGACGATATTAAAATCATTATACCGAATACCCCAGAATTTGAAGACGCACTGGATATCCAGACAGGAAAAACCAGAGGAAAGAATGAATCACATATGCTCAAACTGGATACTTGGGTTCTGCCTTTTCTGAATGTTTATGGCGTTTATGGCTGGACAAAAGGCACATCGAAAACCAACATTGAAGGAATCAGATTTGCTGGTTTCTCTATTCCTGATATGAAAGATATCCCTTTCGCACTGGACTTTAAAGGTAAAACCTACGGTGGCGGTTTAACTCTGGCAGGGGGTTACGATCAGTTTTTCGGTACGCTTGATACCAACTATACCTACACTAATCTGGACATTCTGAATGGTAAAATTAGCGCTCTGGTTGTTACACCACGTGTTGGTTATGAGTTTATATTCCAGCCAATCATCCCAGGACAAGGAAATACCAAATTGCAAGTATGGACCGGTGGTATGTACCAGAGAATTACTCAGGAATTTAAAGGCAATATTAGTAATCTGGATTTACCCCCCATGTTTGACAAACTGGTCAGTGCATTCGACGATTATGATAGTATGAAATTCAAAGTAAAACAGCATATTGCATCTCGCTGGAATAATACTGTTGGTGCAAGGCTGGAAGTCACCCGCCATTTTAATCTGCTGACTGAAGTTGGCTTTAACAAACGTAACAGCTGTTATATTTCAGGAGAGTTCCGTTTTTAAATGAATATCCGCTGTACTTTACATGGGCTGGCTTTAGTCAGCCTTTTTATTTCTGATTTCTCATATAGTGAAGCACTACTTAGCAGGGAAAAAATCGATGGCTGGCTGGAAAAATTAGGTGGCAGTAATACCTATGACAGCAGTAAAGCGATTGACTGGGGCGTTTTACCCGGCCCCTTTTATACTCCAGAGTTAGGTGCCGGTCTCGGTGTTGCTATCGTCGGTCTCTATCGACCAGATGATAATGATCACACCAGCCAAATCTCTTCTCTTTCCCTAAATGGATTTGCCTCTTCAACCGGTGCCTTTGGCTTCACATTTGATAACTACAATTTCTTTGCTGATGACCAATGGCGTTTTTTCCTTTCCGGTACATTGAACAACGTTCCCACTTATTACTGGGGTACGGGATATCAAGCAGGTAAGGTAGATGATCGCAAAGAAAAATATCGCTCACAGGAATTGCGCTTACAACCCCGAATTCTCTATCGCGTTGCTGATTCTACCTATTTAGGCGTCGGCTGGCATTTTTCATCATTACACGCCAAAGATCCCGATAACGGTGCTAAAAAACTTTTCGCAGCCGAGAATGATGGACGATCCATATTGAGTTCTGGCGTCAGTGCCTATTTCAGCTATGACACACGGGATTTTGTGCCTAATGCTCATCAAGGACAAGTGCTTGATATTACTTACACCCATTTTTCCCCGGCATTAGGCAGCGACCGTCGGTTTAACACCGTGGATATGCAATACAGCACCTATTATCAATTAGATGAGAAATCTGTACTGGCATTTGATAGTTATGGTCGTTTCATTGACGGCCAGGTGCCCTGGAATATGCTGTCAATGTTAGGTAATGGCAACCGGATGCGCGGATATTATGAAGGTAGATACCGGGACAAAAATGTTATCAGCACTCAATTAGAATATCGGCGCAAATTGGACTGGCGGCACGGATTCGTCTTATGGGCTGGGGCTGGCACCCTAAGTCATTACGCAGAAGATATAGGCTCAAAAAACTGGCTACCCACAGTTGGCGCTGGCTATCGTTTTGAATTTAAACCCAAAATGAATGTCAGACTGGATTTTGGCATCGGTAAAAAAAGCAATGGATTTTATTTTCAGGTGGGAGAGGCGTTTTGAAATTGCGTTTATGGATTGCTGCTTTAACGTTAGTTGCAGGATGCCAGGGAACTTTTTCTTCAATCGCACCAGTACAACCTGACTTAAATAGTGAAACAACCGCCGAAGCCACCCGTGCATGGCCGGTTCTTGCTCCGATTCCCTCACCCGAAGGATTAAGAGCTTGCTGCGCTTTTGGCTATAATTTAAAAACTGAATTACTGACCATTCCAGTCCCTTTTTACCACATAAGTAATGTGTTAGATGCCGATAATCTTGGGGCACATAATTATAACAACAGTTTTTTTGGTACCGTTGCTTCATTAACCGGGCTCAGTAATGAAAAAGTAGGGATGATATATACCCGCCGGGGCGGATTCATTGATATTTCCCATGTACGGGATACCGCTGATAATGCGGTTTTTCTGTTCAGTCAAATCTGGCCCCGTCTTGGAGAAGAGTGGCAAATAGAACTCAGCAACGAATTAGCATCACGCCGTATCCAGTTCTATCAATTCACACCACCAGCAGCGATAGAACAACGTTATACCCTAACTGCTTATCTAGCGGTAAAATTGGCTTTTGAACTTGCTGCATGGCATGAAATCGCCCAATGGTATGGTTATCAGTCTGTACCAGGATTTTCTGAAAAAGTGTCGGCATTCTCCCCGGAAGATCTCTACTCTAATCTACTAGGCGCTCGTCTTTCCCTCTCTTTGATACTGGCAGGACAAGTGCCGTCAATGAAGCAATACCGTCTATCAATGCAAGCCATTCTGCCTCCAGCACTGCGTGAACTGGAAGCCTTATCCCCTGATGAAACGCGGAAAATGTTTGAACAGATTGATGGTATCTGGTGGGACAGCAAACGCCGTATACCCGATAAACGTTTAATCCTTCAACGCGATTTCCATACTCACAGTGATCGCACACCTAATATGGTGCCGACAGAACAGCAATTTCCACTTAGGCTCACCCTGCCGCAACAATATATTGGCTACAGATTATCTGAATTGGCCGAACTACAATTGTGGCCCAGTCGCCAAATGAAAGATCTTCCTGTACCAGAAAGTTACTGGATTGCGCTTGATTTTCCACAATTGGCAGAAAAAGCGAAAGAACAACAAGAGAATTATTGATTCACATATTTTTGATGAAAGAATGAATATAATATTATGAGTTAAAACATATAAGCGACTTTAAATTACCATTTCTCAAATGATAATCACATTGAAATATCATCAATTATTATTTACTATTTACATAATGTTACATAATAATATAAACCCAACATTATCTATAATAAAAACAAACTATACCAACTGCACTTCAATTAAGTCATAAAGGGAAAACCCTCATCACCAAGGCGTTATTTCACCGGATAAAAATCGTATTGAAATATTTACAAAGATAAAAAAACCAATAAATAATTGATATAGAATAATTAATATTACATGACACCTAAAAAACAAATCAAAAGGTCACAAAAAAATTAACCAACCCAAAAGACCAAAAAAGAAATAAAATCTCAAAAAGACGCAAAAATTAGAGAATAATTTCTAATTATACTCATAAACTGTGTATTTCACTTATTTTTATCGAAAAAATAGACATTCACTCTTAATTTAACTTAAATAACAAAAATCCCTTCTTAAATAGGTTTAATCGTCTATAATATATGTTTTCAAGTTATAAATATGTATAAACAATATCATCTTTATCTAAATAGATAAAATAAGAACTTACATTGGAAATTATTAAAATCATTAAACTAAAGCTCAAGTTACTAAACTATTTTCAACTATATAATATGTTGATTTTTATTTTAAATTTAAAGTATTAATCAATTTAATAGATAAAAACCAATATTGTTTTCTTAATTTATTTGATGTATCTGGGGATTCAGGGCCCCTATCTTTACCCCCTGATAAAACCAATTAAGATGTCCCTACTCCTGGAGAGGAAAAATGAATAAACTCGCGTTATCAACCACCGCCGCCCTTATTTTTGCCTCAGGTTCTGCTGTTGCAGCCGATAATGCTGCTGGCGGTACACTACATTTCTCTGGTGCAGTCACTGATGCTACTTGTACTATTAATGGTGGCGCTTCAGCCAACCTGTCAATTATATTGGAACCTATCTCAGTCACTCAAGCCGGACAAAAAGAAGGCTTAATTGATTCTGGTAAGAAAGCATTTTCACTGGAATTTTCTAACTGCCAATCCAAAGCTGTTGGTTTTGATCCAGCAACCTCTATGTTAAAAATCCAGTTCACATCATCAAATACCATTGCTAACGATGGTAAATACCTGGTCAACCAAGAGCTCAATGCAAACGGCAAGCCGAAAAACGTAGGTATCGCTATTGTTAAACACAGCGAAGAACACGCCCCTATTATGCTGAATAAGGCGTTTGATACAGGAATCAAGGGCTCTACGGCAGCACCCGAAATTGTCGATTTCTATGCGAAATATTACAAAGTAGGTACTGCTGATGCAGATCCAGGTAAAGTAGTAACGATGGTTACTTATCACGTTACTTATCTATAATTATTTACTACAATAAATAAAGCCTATTTAAATAAATAGGCTTATTTAATTTGGCAAAAATAACGTTATGAAGAAATTATTTTTAGCTATATTATTAGGGATGACGACTTTATCTGCTCATGCCAACATCGTTATTAACACAACACGTGTTATTTACCCATCCAGTAATAAAGAGGTATCGGTTCAATTATTAAATGCAGGGGATCAACCCTCCCTAGTACAATCCTGGATAGATGATGGTGATCCTAATTCAACACCTGAAACAGCTAAAGTCCCCTTTTTACTCACCCCTCCAGTCGTCAAAATTGATGGCAATAATGGGCAGCAATTAAGAATTAAGCACATCAACAGCAATCTACCGACTGATCGTGAATCGCTGTTTTATTTAAATGTTCTGGATATTCCCCCCGTTGCAGAAAATATTGGTGACAAAAACGTCATGCAGATTGCTATTCGTACCCGGATCAAATTTTTCTACCGGCCTGATAAGCTTTCTATTTTACCGAAACAGCTCCAACAACATATTGTATTAAAACGTGAGGGTGGCCAACTAAAATTGGAGAATTCATCACCCTATTTCGTGAATATCGTCGGCCTTAAATCTTCCGATACTCAACCTAACTTACTCAATGAAGGAACAATTATAAAACCGTTCTCCTCTCATTCATTCAGTACCAATGAAAAAGTAAAAGTTGGAGACAAATTAACTCTGGCTATTATTGACGATTTTGGTGCTATAAATAAATTAACTTTACTACTTCAATAGTGATATTACTGGCATAGCATAGAACATGATAAGACAAAAAGTTAGTCGGTTAGCTCTGATAATAGGTGCCTTGCTGTATACAGGTTGTTTATGCTATGCCGCAACATTTAATACTGATTTTCTCGCCGGTGAATCTGCAAAAGCAGATTTATCCCGGTTTTATTCCACTTCAGAACTGCCCGCAGGCCGTTACGATATTGATATATATCTGAATAATGACTGGAAAGGAAGATTTGATATTAATATCCAGAATGAGGGTAAAGATATTTACTTATTTAATGAAGATCTTTCTAGATTAGGTATAAAAATTGATAAAAACCAATTATCAGAATCAAATTTATCCAAAGATGAAATTCTTCTTACTAAAATAATATATGAAGGAACCGCTAATCTCGATGTTCCTAAACTCAGTCTACATCTTGTGGTCCCGCAGGCGTATGTCAAAAACGAGCTAAAAGGCTATATTGATCCTGCATTCTGGGACAGAGGTATCCCCGGCGCTATGCTGTCCTATAATGCCAACTATTACCATACTCAAAATAGGAATAAACAAAACCGCGACCATGAAAATGAAGATAATGTTTACGTGTCGCTTAATAGCGGTTTAAATCTATTTGGCTGGCAATTACGTGATCAATCCTCTTATCACTACACACGTTCAAATGGTGATAAATGGAGTAATAATACCCGTTATCTGCAACGGGGAATTTCATCAATTAATTCAGAACTTCGCATTGGCGATAGCTATACATCCAGCGATTTATTCGACTCTTTCCGTTTTCGAGGTATCAATCTGAAAACAGATATGCGCATGTACCCCGATGCCTGGCAAGGATTTTCCCCTATCGTCAGAGGAGTTGCGCAGACTAACGCTCTGGTAAAAATCACCCAAAATAATGTTGTTATTTATCAAGGTAATGTGCCACCGGGACCGTTTGCCATTGATACTATTTTACCAACAGGTTCAGGTGGTGATTTGCTAGTTGAAGTGACGGAAGCAGACGGACGTGCTAATAGTTTTACCGTCCCCTTTTCATCCGTTCCTAATATGATGAAAGAAGGTCTTGGCAAATATGATATCAGTGCAGGTAAAACACATATTGCTAACAGTCGTTATAAACCAAACTTTTTTCAAGCCAGCTATCAATATGGTTTTAATAATGTCCTGACCGGTTATACAGGCACCATTATCAGTAAAGATTATTACTCGCTATTGTTAGGTAGTGGCTTTAATCTACCCATTGGTGCTGTCTCAATTGACGTTTCACAATCCAGCGCCAAATTTGATAATAGCCCAACCATGAAAGGTCAAAGCTACAAATTGGCTTATAGCCGCTATATTCCACAAACAAAAACAAATTTTTCGCTGGCGGCTTATCGCTATTCAACTAAAAATTATCTCACCTTAATCGATGCAATTGATCTACATGACTGGATAAGCAACGGCTATAACCAACAATACTATTCCCATCAAAAAAATACCTTTAATATCAATTTAAATCAGAATCTTGGTAGTGGTGCTGGTTCACTTTTTCTTTCGGGAACATTCCGTGATTACTGGGGAACCCAGAATAAAAGCAGAGAATATCAAATGGGGTATTCCAACAGTCTGGGTAAAGTCAATTACTCCCTGACAGCAAGCCGTGTCCGATACAATATCAATGAAACAGAGAGTAAAGAGGAACAGCGCTACTATCTGATGCTATCCATTCCTTTCGAGTTGTTTGGCTACCCCGCCTATTTGACCAACAATATCTCAGTCAATGAAAGCCACTATGACAACAGTAACGTAGGATTAAGCGGCAGCGCAGGCCCAAGCAACCGTTTGAATTACCACTTCAACATTTCAGATCAGAAAAGCGGTTCGACAACAACCAGTGCAAATTTGACCTATAAAACATCCGTTTCCACATTGAGTAGTTCTTATAGCCAATCCACCGAGTATCGCCAAATGGGGCTTGGCGCAATCGGCAGTTTGGTTGCTTATCAAGGCGGCATTCTGGCTGCTAATCAGGTTGGGGAAACTTTCGCCATCATTGACGCGCCGGGCACGGCAAACGCTTCTGTGAATGGAGATAAAAGCATGGTGACAAACAACAGCGGTAAGTTGCTGATACCTTATCTTTCTCCTTACCGTAAAAACGCCATCATGCTAGATACCAGTGAAGTATCAGAAGATGCCGCTGAACTTATCGGTAATATCCGAGATGTTGCGCCATATTCCGGTGCGATTACCCACATCGGATTTAAAACAGACCAGCGGAAAACGTTTGTTTTCTATGCCGCCCAGGCTGATGGTAAACCTTTACCTTTCGGGACTGAAATTGTCGATTCAGAAGGTAACAGCTTAGGATACGTTGGTCAGGGCAGCATGGTTTTCCTGCGAGCAGAAAAATTACCACAACAAATTTATATCCGCATCGGTCAGCTAGGCGAAAAGAGTTGCACAATAAACGATCCACAGCCTGAAATGGGCTCAACCGCCAATATTTGCCGTTAAGGGAGAAGAATAATGAAACTTAAGCCATTGTATCTGGCGGCCATAATCAGTCTAAGCAGCAACATAGCCTACGCAGACTGCCAACCTAAATATGCAATAACAGCACCGGCAATCACGGTAGATATGACAGATAATCTCACCCTGAACAGTAATGCAACCTGGATACTCAACACCCAATATTCTGGCTATTTTACATGTACAAGAAATTCATTATGGAAACAAAACTCTGTTGCTAACGGTTCGCCTTTTACCAAAAACAAAGTTGTCTTAGGATTCAATGGCGGCAAAGATTATGCCGAAGTGACCGTCACGAATCTTTCTCCTAGCAATAGTATTAATCTGGGAAACAGTAATGACACATACCCTGCTGGCAAATTGCAAGCCCAATTTACACTTAATGTAAAACTACTGGGCGGCAGACCCGGTGGTAGTAATATTCATGTCTTTTCCGGCAATTCTGCAACATTAAAAACTGCTGTAATTGCTATGGATACCACCAACTTAGGAATCCTTGATGCCATTCTCCGTTTCGCTACCGATTTCCTGACCTTTATTCTTACCTGGGAGTGGCCGACGCATTCTGAAGATATCTATTACCAGCCCGTTACGATGATTTTTAATCACAGAGATACAACTTGTCACTTCTTAAATGCTGGGTTAACAGTGAATCTACCAAAAGTCAACCGCATTAGATTGCTTAACGGAATAGATAAAGGCGAAACCCCTTTTACCCTGAACTTTGAATGCAAATATCTCCAAAACGGTAAAACTTCACGCTCAGTTAAAGCTTACCTAAGCAGTAATAATCTGCTGCCAAATGACAATCAAACCTTAATTGATAGCAAAGCCGGTGCCGCTAAAGGTGTTGGTATCCGTGTCTCTCAGACAAGTGATTCATCGCCGATAACTTTCAGCGCCTCGCCATCCTCATCCCGTGGCGCGACACTGCTATTCAGCAAAAACTCCGGCAATGTCATTGATAAAAACTTTTCCATCGACCTTAATGCTTACTACCACGTTTATGATCCGCAAAACATCATAGCAGGGGACCTGAAAGCAACCTCTGTGCTGAACTTTGAATACAATTAATCAAGAGGAAAATTACCCAAGAGGCAAAGGAGATGTCTCTTATTTCCCCTATCCGAATTAAAAATTTATGTTTCAATAAGTAATAATTTGTAATAAAGTGTTTCTGAAGAAAAATTCATTTACATTTATAATCTCCCCTGAGTTTACGTAACATAATGATAACCCTAACATTAAGTAATCACGCACACTCAACTAATTTCTTAATAAAATAGTGTAACTCTACGAAAAATAGAAAAAACATATTTACACTTATTAATAAAATTTAAAAAACAATATCAAGAACAATATATTCAAGCCTTATTAAAGAATAAACAGAAACAACAACCAGTCTGAAATAAAAATATATCTCAATAAAAAACAAGACAAAGAAAATCATAAAAACAGAAAGATACAGTATATAAAAAAACCCAACAATATTGATTAACAATAAAAATAATAAATTAAAAATCAACAACATAGAATAAGTTAAAAATAAAAACCTTATATGTTAATATAATTTCACGCAATACAAAAATGTAATAAACAATTTAACCCAACATAATAAAAATATGAATTCCACTCCCCAAAACCACCTTTAATATAAAAATATAAAGATAAATATTTATAATTATCAACAAATAAATTATTAAAAATTTTTTATCCTTATATACACCTTCATTATTATATTTTCACAATATCACCTGAAGTAAATATTTGTAACACATTGTTACTTATTTTAACTTAACATTTAGAACCATATCGAATATCCTGCATCGCACCAATGACAATGGATACATTAGAAAATTAGCTCAAGCCTGACAAAGACGACTTAATTTTAACTCACAGAGGAAAAAGACCATATCGGTAACTGGTCACCTTTTTATGAAAATGATAATTATTCTTATAACGGCAATATTAATATCAATCAGTTTACTACTCGCCGCAGTATTCTTACGATTGGCTGTACTATAATTAACAGTACTATATAAAACCAGATTCAATCACTTTCGATATTATACTAACTGGTTTACAAATCATTTTTCTTTTGAAAAAGCAACTTACAGACACAAAACTAACTCGAAAATCATGATTATATCTGATGGATAATTCACCCATAACAGGTAATATTTTGTACACGAATAGCACATAACCATATATAAATTAATAAAAAACCACAGAACAAATGAGCAAAATAATAATTTTTATTACAGAAAATATATTTATGAATCGCTAATAACTCTGGCTATGCTGGATTTATTTTGCTAACATCAGCTTGTTTTTTATTCAGAGCAAACGAGGAAAAGCAATGCCCTCTCAAACGATGAGGACAACTGCCATCTTCGCTTTCTTTATCTCACTATTGTTTTCCGCTTTTAGTCATGCCTCAACCAGCACCGCTAAAAGCATAGAGTATTCTCACAATGACATGCAAAGCAGTTTGCCAGATTTGCGAAAATACCCTTCGGGCACCCTACGTAAGAAAGCGTTTTTAAATGTTGTTGTCCCTGTGATTGATCAACACAATCAACAAATTATGCAGGAACGGAAATGGCTATTGGAACACCAAAACGCCAAGCATTGGTCCATACAGGATATCAAGCGCCTGCAACAAATTTGTAAAAACTACAACGTGAGCTGTAGCAGCTCGCCTAAAAAAGTTAATTGGAGCAAGCTACTAAGTCGTGTTGATATTATCCCAACCCATTTTGTTGCCACTCAGGCCGCAACAGAATCTGGCTGGGGAACATCTAAGCTTGCACAACAGAATAACAACTTGTTCGGTATGCGTTGCGGTAACAACTGTAAGAAAACCCAAGGTAAAATAAAAGGTTATTTCTCCTACTCGACCATCAATGATTCTGTCGAAGCTTATATGAAAAATATGAATACTCATAACGCTTATGAATCATTGCGTGTTTCACGCGCCAAGCAGAGAAGCCTTCAAGAATCACTAAATACCAGCAAATTGATTGATAATCTTGAAGGGTATTCACAATTGGGTTCGACTTACAACAGTTATCTGCATAAAGTATTTAACAGCAATAAAGGGCTTATTACTCAGGCGCAGAAGTTAGCCAAAAACGACCATGACTAAGGGCCTAAATAAGTCATTAGCATGAATATCTTCTGTTTGAATATCTTGTGCTAAGTACCAATATCATCCGTTACCATAGCCCACTATGGAACGGATGATTTTCTTATGTCCATCGGTTTGTTCTTTTCATTGATAGAATGTTTAGATCAAATACTATAATATCACCCAATATTAACCTATATTAAGATAAAATGATTGACCAGAGTTTAATATGAATTTCTTTTCTTTTGAGTTTCTTGGTTCCTTTGTTGCTTTCTTTCTCTTGTATTGGATGCTACAAAAAAATGCGAAAGCACAAAACTATCTACTGATAATCGCAAGTTATCTGTTTGTCTTTTCCTTTAATCCTCTTTTCACCGGCATCCTATTTAGCTATACGCTATTTATTTATCTTTTAACAAACATAGCCAGCAAATTTCTATCCAATCGCATCACATTTACTATCCTAACGATAGGTATTCTGGGATGTTTTACGCTATTCAAATATTATTCTTTCTTTCAGGAAAGTCTCCAACAAGCGTTTGCCGAATTTGGCTTGTCCATAGATTTACCTGTACTGACACTACTCATCCCTTTGGGTTTATCTTTCTATGCATTTCATTCCGTCAGCTATGTCGTTGCTGTCGCAAGAAAAGAGATGCCCAAAGCATCATTTCCTGATGTCGCCTTATACCTATGCTTTTTTCCAAGTATTGTTGCCGGACCAATCAACCGAGCTAAAAATTTCCTGCCTCAAATCCAGATTTCATCAAGAGTAATCATTGAACCATCAAGAGCTATATTACTGATTGCACTGGCGATAATTAAGCTATTCTTATTCAGCTCTTATTTATCTGAAAATTATGTCAATCCAGTTTTTGATGATCCTGCCAGCTACAATACGGGGCAAATACTGGTTGGTATCTATGCCTATGCATGGCATATCTATTTTAATTTTTCTGGTTATACCAACCTTGTTACTGGATTAGCGCTACTCCTTGGTTTCAGGGTACCTGAAAACTTCAATGCCCCTTATCTGGCAGAAAACTTGCAAGCTTTCTGGCGCCGTTGGCATATCAGTTTGTCTGAATTTATCCGTGATTATGTCTATATTCCTTTTGGTGGTAATAAGAAAGGATTTATACGTAAGAATCTTAATTTGTTTGTCGCTATGGTAATCTCTGGATTATGGCATGGAGCCGGAATTAACTTCATTATCTGGGGAGCTATTCATGGATTGGGATTAATAATCCTCAATGTCAAATACCAGTTATTTCCCTCAATAGACAGAAAAAATCAAAATATTTCCCGAAACCCAATCAGCTCATTTTTATCAAGAATCATCACTTTCCACTTTGTCTGTCTGGCATGGGTTTTCTTCCGCTGTCCTACTCTAGATGATGCACTAATATTGTTAAATCAATTGATATCATCAGATTTATTTCACTCGATAATAGCCGACAGTGGGTTGTTACTGATGTTCTGGGGACTCTTTATTATTTATCCGTGGCTGATTAATCTAAAAATAATGGTTGAGAAAATACATTCTCAAATTTCATGGATATGCTACCCAATACCATTAGCAATTATTCTGACTTTGGTATTTATGCTTTCACCACAAGGAATACCAGGATTCATTTATGCCAATTTCTGAATTCAAATCTAATTTAAAAACGGCAGGGCAAGTCATATTTACCGTAATATTAACTAGCCTACTGTTAATCTGGCTAAATCATCGTTCACTGGATAGATTTTGGCAACAGGAATACCATCAGCAAAGCCTTTGGGCTACTTTACAAGGTCATCCGCTCTGGGATTTCGGTGATAACCTGGAACAAGGCGTACTCGCTGCGGGGGAAGCTTTCATGTTACATACTACCGGCAATAACAGTGGCAATCATCAGCAAACTTCCCAGGAAGCTGATATCACACTGCCTGCGGATTTTCAGATTGGACTCAAGCTCCTAAGTGGTTATCCCTCTCCTGTTACAAATCTGCCTGCAACTTTTCCTGAGTTATTACAGAAATCTTCCCATACTCATCCTGTTAATTCACCAATACCTCATGATTTAAGGAATAATGTTTCCCCCAGTGCGGTTATCGGTAAAACCAACGTGACACTGACTGCCAAAGATAAAGTACTGTTTGCCGGAGATTCAATGATGCAGGGTATCGCTCCCCATCTGAAACGTCGACTCTACCGAAATTACAGTATTTCAAGTATTAATCTCAGCAAACAAAGTACTGGACTTGCTTACCCTAGTTTTTTTAACTGGCCGGAAACTATCAACAAAACACTGGAAGCCAACCATAATATCAAGCTAGTTGTTATTTTTTTGGGACCAAATGATCCCTGGGATATGCCACCAAAACATGGAAACACCTACCTGAAATTCGCCAGCCCCGATTGGGAAAATCTCTATCGCCAACGTATCGACATGATACTTACCGAAGCACGTAACCACGGTGCTGATATTATCTGGGTTGGTCCTCCCAATATGCGACAGAAAAAACTCTCCACCAGCATGGAATATCTGAGATCCTTGTATCGATCAGAAGTCACGAAAGCTGGGGAAATCTACGTTTCTGTTAATGATATTTTTAAATACCATGCAAATGATTATTCCGATTATATTGGCGATAATAGTAACAAAATTAAACTCAGAAGTGGTGATGGTATACACTTTAGCTTGAAAGGCCAGCAAACTATCTCAGACAACATATTTTCATTGATTAAATTTATTCAGGAACCAGCCAAACAAAATGGAACCAAGCAAAATGAAAATAGCTAAACAACTCCGTCGGCGATACCAATCTGCTGGCATTAGTCTGATCATCACACTCTCTTTAAGTTTGATATCGTGCCATAAACAAATGCCAACACAACAACCGGCAAAAGAAAATCAACAGCTAATAGACTTCGGTGAACCAAATTTAGCCTTACTGGCGAATAAACTGCATAACAGTCACCATAATCAACTGCATTTTGTTCAGATAGGCGATTCCCATACCGCTGCTGATTTTTTTACCGGCAAGCTTCGCTCTTTATTGCAACAACGTTTTGGCGATGCAGGGATTGGTTTTGTTAGCCCAATTAATGTACCTGGCCAACGTAACGCTATGGTCAGTATGACCGGTAATACACAGCAATGGAAACTCACTACCAGCCGCAAAGATAATCGGCCTGATTTTCCTCTTGGCGGTGCAATTGCAGAACCCAATAGCCAAATAAGTCAATTAATTCTAAAGCTGTTTGCACCATCCCATGATCGCTATCAACTCAAGACGTTATACCAAGCATCGGGGGATGCTCAGATTCTGGTTCAATCTGCCACCAAACGAATCGTGAAATTATCGGCAACCCACGGTCACTGGCAATTTTCTACTGGAGAATCTGTTACATTCCCAGTTAATATTATGGCGATACAAAATAATCAGTTAAAATTAGGCGGCTGGTTTATCAAACGCGCACAACCAGGTATTATGTTATCTGCCTTGGGTATTAATGGTGCAACTATTAATATGATGGATAAGTGGCAGCCACAATGGATTGATACATTAGTTCAAATGCGTCCTGATATGGTGATCCTCGCTTATGGCACAAATGAGGCTTTTAATCATTCGCTTGATTTATCAAGCTATCGCCAGCAACTGGAAACGAAGATAAAGCAGATTCGTAATCAGCTACCACAAGCAGTTATCCTTATTATTGGGCCAGGTGATTCTTTGAAAAACAATCAACTTACAAGTTGTACAACACAACAACCAACAATGTTGGATAATATCATCCATATTCAACAAAAAGTCGCTCAAGATCAGCACACACTATTCTGGAACTGGCGTGAATATATGGGTGGAAAATGCTCAATTAAGAGCTGGGCGCAACAAGATCTTGCTCGTCCTGATTATGTTCACCTTTCGGCCGCGGGTTATGAGCGCAGTGCTGAAACTTTATATCAACAATTAATAAATATTCTCGATCAATAAGCAACAATAAAGCTTGATTGGGAATAGTACTAAATACTTATCTTGTTTTTAGTGCAGAGAAATTAAACTTATAATCTTAGGTTTACAATATGTATGAACTCACAAGAAACCCATTTAATAAAGACAAATTGTCTTTTTTGTTGTATTTAATACGTTGAAAAATAAGTTTATACATGTGTAAAACATAGCGTCAAAAAGAGTATTTAAAATATGATTTTTCCAAAAAAGTATCCTCTCAGTGCTATAAAAAGACTCATCTCCGGCTGGAAAGAGTGTAGTTTCGAACGTTACCAACAAGCGTATTCTCTTTATGGTGGTGGAATATCGACTCATCCAGATATTGTACGCTTCTTAAATGAAAAATTTGGCAATAGTTTTATCTTTTACGTCAAAGAAAATCCACAAATAGAAAACGTTATCGAAGGGGCATACTTTACATGTAAAGATCATCATCTGGCAGCAAGTCACCAAAAAGATTACCACTTCTTCACCTATGATGAAATTATCTTCCCTATCGCCAAACATCTAAAAACCATCATTCCAGGGAAATCTAAAACCATATCGCTCCTGCACAAAGAAAATTTTATCAACGTTTGTTATGGTCGGTTAAACAAACGAACAGTCTGTCTTGCTAAAGAAAAATTTTCTTATAAAACAAGAAGAAATCGAAGTAATGAAATTAACAAATTTAAGCGTTCTGGTGGAGAAATACATCAAATTAACGATTTTACCTGCCAAGAGTTCATCGATATTTACACCACACTGTACGAAAAACGCTGGACATATAAAACACACAATGAAGAAGAGAAAGAAAAATTAACTGAATTATATACCGAACTCAAACAACATCTATATGGAAATGTATTAACTATCAATGGTGCCCCAGTTGCCTACGATTTAGTCATAAAAGCAGACAGTCCCCAGTGGATTTCATTTGATGCAGTAGACGGCGGACTCGATCCTAAATATTCCAATCTCAGTGTTGGCAGTATTCTAATGTGGTTAAATATTCAAAATGCTTCAACGCTCTGTCAAGAGAATCAAAAAACGATGCGCTATTCTATTGGTAGACCTTCTCTCACCTATAAAGATCGCTGGTGCCACCGCCACCCGCTAGCAAGAACACTCTTTTAATGTCACCAATATTTTCAGGTAGTTTACTTATCTTGCCGCCTTGTGACTGCTCCCCGCCGTAAAAAACGGCGAGGCTTCCCACTTCTCAGGCCGCCACCGTCTTTATGACGGATTGACGCTGGCCTCCGTGGGCAGAAACGACGAGTCCCGCCGCCTGTAATTCTGTTATGCCCTTGCGCTGGATGTTGAGCGCCGCATTGATATCGCGGTCATGTTCGACATAACAGCAAGGGCATGGCCAGATCCGCTTACGCAGCGGCAGTTCTGGCATTTTGTGACCGCAGCCATGACAGGTTTTCGAACTGGCGAACCACTGATCCAGTTTGACCAGATGGACGCCCGCCACTGCGGCTTTGTATTCCAGTTTCATGAGGAAGCTATTCCAGCCCGCATCCCCGATAGCGCGGGCAAGGTGGTGATTCTTCATCATGTTAGCCGATTTCAGCGTCTCAACAATGACCACTTGGTTTTCGTCAACCATTGTTCGGGAGAGTTTGTGTTGAAAATCGGCGCGGGCATGGGTTACCCGCTCATGGACAGACGCCAGACGTAATCGGGCGTTGATAAGGTGACACGGGTTATTGACCTTCTCTCCGGTCGACTGGATAAGATAGTGGGATAACCCCATATCACACCCGGTCACGCGGGTGATAACGCCCGGCTTTTCCAGCACGTCTTTACCATCATCACACAGGATAGCGGCGAAATATTTTCCCGTGGCGGTACGAGAAAGCGTAATGCTCTTCACTTTCCCTTCAATTTTTCTGTGTATGCGTGCTTCTATCGGTGACAATTTCGGGATCTTCACTGCGCCCTCCAGCACTTTCACCCCAACACAGTGATAGCTCGATTGCTTACCCTGTTTGCGTTTGAACGTGGGAAATTGGGCGCGCAACTTCGGATTGAAAAAATTATCAAACGCAGTATGCAGATTGATCACCGCCTGCTGTAATGCAATGGCGTCATATGCCTTGAGCCAGGCATACTTGCGGGATTGCTTCGCGACCGCCAGTAACGGTTTGAGGTCTTTGCGCGGATTTAAATTCACGCCGTGACGTTTGTAGGCATGCTTTTTGATGTGCAGCGCCTTGTTGTACGCAAAACGGACCGCCCCGAACTGGCCGTTAAGATACTCGGCCTGTTCGGGTGTGGGGTAGATGCGGACTTTGGTCGCTCTTAACATATTCAGCGCTCATTGATAAAGTGAATTCATTTTAGCCTGTTTTACCGGCAGATATCCATTCAGTCAGGAGACGTCGGAGTCGCCAGCCCTAAAGCCCTCTGGGCTTTTCGCCTGATATCCCCACCCGCACTGGGCAAAGGTTTACGGCGGTTTTTGCGAATACAATCCCTGAATTCATACAAATTACAACATAGTAAAGAAAACCATTCCAACAACCGCGCCTGTTGTTCCAAGAATAGTTTCCATAATTGACCAAGTTTTCAGTGTCTGAGATTCTGTTGCACCAGTAAATTTACCAAATAACCAAAAGCCTGAATCATTAACATGGCTCAGTACCAAAGAACCACCCGCAATACAGATTGAAAGAGCTGCAAGCTGGGCGCCAGAATATTCCAGAAGATCAACAACTGGCAAAATCAGACCAACAGTTGTCAAACAAGCAACGGTTGCAGAACCTTGAATAATACGTACTGTTCCAGCAAGGATGAAACACGCTAATGCAATAGGCAAGCCCGCACCAATCAATGCATTTCCCAAAGCAGGACCAACACCAGAATCCACTAATACTTGTTTAAATACACCACCAGCCCCAGTCACCAATAAAATAATTCCAGCCGGTTGAATAGCCGAAGAGCAAATATCCATCACTTTTTCTTTACTCATCCCACGGCGAATTGCCAAACCATAAATAGCAATCAAACAAGCCACTAAAATCGCAGAAAATGGATGACCGATAAATGCAAGCCACTGATACAACTCAGAACCCTGTTCAACAAAATTCTCACCAATAGCCTTTAATCCAACCAAAGCCAAAGGGAACAGAACCAGTGACAAACTCAAACCAAAAGATGGCATCTTACCTTGACCAAGACTTGGCTCACTTATATCGTTGGGTAAATCCAGAGTGACATACTTACTGATAAAACTACCGAAGATTGGCCCCGCTAGTAACATCCCAGGAATCGCGGCACTGATACCAATCAAGATCATCCAACCAAAGTCAGCATTCATTTGTGAAGCCAACAACATCGGTACTGGACCAGGTAACAAAAACGCTGCGGCGGCTGCAACACCGGCAAACAAAGGAATAACCAGCTTGACTACATTACCGCCAGTACGACGCGCTACTGCAAATGCCACACCAATCAATAAAACAATCGCTACATCAAAGAACAACGGCAAAGCACAAACCAGGCCAGCAATCCCCAGTGAATAATGAGCATTCTTTTCACCAAAACTATTTAGTAATTTAACCGCAATTTGATCCAGTGCGCCTGTTTCATGCAGAACTTTACCAAACATTGCCCCTAGTGCGACAACAATAGCTAAGAAACCTAACGTTCCCCCCATTCCTTCTTGCATTGTTTCAGCAATTTTATCCAGTGGCATACCAGAAAAAACACCCGCTCCCATAGAAACCAGTATTAACGCAACAAAAGCGTGTATTCTGGCTTTCATCACCAGAAACAATAGTAAGAGAACAGAACCCACCGCTGTCAGCACTAAGGTTAAAGTATTCATTATTTTTCCCCTGAAATGACACTATTAATTATTCTTATCGAGTGATTTATCACTTCATCAAGAGATGATCTAATGTCAACCAGATAAACATCCTGTTCATCACTCTCTGGCTCTTCTAATGCCTCAAACTGAGATACCAACATTTGAGGTTTAAAAAAATGATCTTTACGTGCCTTCAATCGACTTTCAATTAAATCAAAGTCGCCTTTCATATAAAGAAATGACAGATTCTTATTATTATCACGCAGTATATCCCGGTAATGTTTTTTTAAAGCAGAACAAACAATTAAGGAGACCGAGTTTGTGCGTTGCATAGCAAAAATTGCATGGTTCAATGATTTCAACCAAGGCTCACGATCTTCATCATTCAGTGCATAGCCTTTAGCCATCTTACTAATGTTAGATCTTGGGTGTAAAAAATCACCATCTAAAAAAGCAGAATCCAATTTACAGGCTACAGCACTGGCAACAGCAGATTTACCACTACCGGATACCCCCATAAGCACAAAAGCATGATTCGAATGCTGGGTATCACCCATATAAACTCCTTAACGTAGATATTTTATCTACAAAATGTTACCGGTAACTGTTATCGGTAACATTATCAGAAGTAGAGATGAAATTCGCAACAACACGAAATATTCAGGAAATATAAATGTGACACTCATCACAAATTAGTTCAAAAAAATGCAAATCCACCAGACCGATTAGATACTCTCCCCCGGAGATAACTGAAAACCTATATCAATCATTTTTTGCGGTAAATGTTCGCCTTTCAACCGAGCCATTAATAATTCGGCAGCCCTCCGCCCCATTAAGTCACGAGACGTCAATACACTGGCAAGTTTTGGTGTCATCGCTTGACCAACATCATGACCATGAAAGCCAGCTATCGCAATATCATGCGGTACAGCTATCCCTTGACGTTGGCACTCGAAAATTGCGCCGATAGCGAGATCATCGTTAGTACAAAATAGACCATCAACATCAGGATATTTTGTTCGTGCTTCATTCAGTAACTGCCCCCCTAACGTGTAAGAAGAGCTGTCTGGAGTCATTATCTTACCTGGTTTTAACCCCGCACTTTCCATTGCAGCTTCATAACCCTCCAGACGAATAATTGTCCTTTCATCTTGTCTCGCACCAAGATAAATCACCCGCTGACAACCACGCTCAATCATTGCCATTGTCATTTGCCGAGCAGCTTCAAAGTTGTCAATACCGACCGCCGTATCAAAACAAGGAGAAACACAATCCATCAGCTCAACGACAGGGATACCAGCCGTTTCCAACATTTTTAAAGTTCGTGGAGTGTGAGTGCGTTCTGAAAGAATCAAACCATCAATATTATAGGAAAGTAAAGAAATCAAACGCTCTTCTTCCTTTTCTGAGCGATATCCATAGTGAGCCAACATAGTTTGATAACCATAATTGTCCGTCACATATTCGATACCACGGATAACCTCCGCAAAAACTTGGTTAGTCAAAGAAGGCAATAAAATACCAATAGCATGACTAGTAGAATTAGAAAGAATATCCGGCACTTTATTTGGGATATAACCTAACTCATCTAAAGCATCCGCTATTTTTTCTCGCAATTGCTCAGAAACTTGATCAGGATTACGTAAGAAACGACTTACCGTCATTTTAGTTACACCAACACGATCAGCAACATCTTGTAAAATAGGGCGTTTTTTCTTCATATTTCAATGCAATATAGAATTAGTCAAGTTTAGGATAATAAACGCAGTGTTATGACATATTTATACACTATAAGGATACATTTTTTAAACTTAGTCTGATAGTGAAACCGTAATCCCCATTTATTCAATGCATCGTAAAATCTCATCCTTTAGAGCGGAAATATAAGAAATGTTTTTTTATTAATCAGGAGGATTTATTACCGAATGATTGAAAGGCAATGAACCACCACAATCAGCAAGAACCAAGTCTCGACAGTGACTAAGAACTTGAAAATTGCCAAACCTATCAAAATCAGATAGCAGAGACATTAAGTCAGCTTAGGAGAAATGTCCAGACGAAATTAAGGTTTAATCATTCGATACTGACTCAAGGTTAATATGAACTACGTTGTTAACTTAAGTACAAGCAGGCATGCAATTAAGAGAAAACTCTCGTCAGCTCATACCAATTAAGAAAAGGCTACGTCATAAAGTACTCAAAACCGATATCAAAAATAACCTGTTAATCAGCATGCCGATAAGATTTATCCTACTGATCCACTTTGAAACCTTCCTCGACTAGATTTTAAAATCTATTGAAAACATTGAAAGGTTGAACTCAACTACGGCGAGATAAAACACAGGCAATTAAGTCATGTGTATACACTTAGTCATTAAGATGTTGAAAACATTTCATTAAAAGTGACGAACAAGCCCCATTTTCTATAATTTGGTTCGTTTAGCAATAATATTTACGACACGAACTCATGGAAGTCCTAACCTCATTATTGCACTACAGTTTATTCAAGCAGAGTTTTTACGGTGTATGAGACAAAATCCCAAAGAAATTTCAACGATTATAGGAAGAAGAGCAACTTATATCATCTAATAAGAAGTGTGGAAAAAACTTTGCCCAAGGCAAATTCTATTCAGAGAAAAACAGCGATATACCGCTAAATACAAAACTGCCAGCCGCAGATAGCTAATGTACTGGAGATAAAGGGATGATTAACAAAAGCAAATTTCGACAAGCATCGTAACGTTTATGGAGCCAAAGCAGCGGCTGTCTTACAAACGCAAAAACCCCCAGCTTACGCTGAGGGTTTCCACTGTATTTAAAGCCTGGCAGTGTCCTACTCTCACATGGGGAGACCCCACACTACCATCGGCGCTACGGCGTTTCACTGCTGAGTTCGGCATGGGGTCAGGTGGGACCACCGCGCTATCGCCGCCAGGCATATTCGGTTTCCTTCCGGCCGTTGCGTCTCT
>NZ_RCWE01000041.1 GCF_018448925.1 Photorhabdus akhurstii
TTTGACAAACTGACGTCCGGTATGAAGGGAAGGTTCCCGTTTTCGAATGAATAAGGTCATAAAAGATCTGCGCTTAAAAGAAGTACGCAGATCTTAACGGATAATACACGCCTTTTGCGACACCCTCTTTACGGCGGGGAGCAGTCACCCTTATGATCCTTATATTCATAAGTTGCCGACAAATTTTCAGGTGGTTTGGGATCGGCAGGTTTAGGGGGATTGGGAGGTGTTGGTTTGCTGTTAATTTCATCTTTAATTTTATTGATAATGCTACCTATGATAGCCGCTCCCGCGGCTCCCGCTGCTACGCCTCCGGCAGCGGCTAAAGCTTCTGCACCGCTCTGGATTGTTTCTGTTAGTGCGCTGTCAACCAATCCCTCACACAGTAACGTCATGGCATAATCAGCGGCTTTTTCGGCGGCTGTCAACGTTAGAAAGGTAGCGATAGCTTCACGATTTTCCAATAGCCCTTTAACAAAAGATTCAGCCGCACTTTTCAGCGCTTCACCGATAGCATTAGGTAATTCCTCTAAGGAGAGGTTGTTTGGCAGCAAAAACTCTACGGTTTTTGGGAAGGAGAGAGTAACGAAATCCGTTCCTGCCATTGTCATGGTATATTTACCGTTTAACACAAAATACAGTTGGTCGTTCTGGCTAGAATTGTCTGTCTTAGTACTAAACGACGGGGAAATAGAAAACCGGGATGTGAGTAAATGTTCATTGACAAATTGGGTTAATTGGCCGCAATTGGAACCTTTATTGCGTGAGAGTTTCTTTAATTCTTCTATAAAATTAATAAACTGGTTGTTATCTAAATTAAACGCAGGCCAGTCAGTAATTTCAAATCCTTCGCTCTTACTATAGGAAAAACCTAATTTCGTTGGATTAGGTAACAAAGGAGAAGAAATTTTATCCGAGGACAATGAGCCACTGATTTTTAATTTCCCGGTTTTATCTTTTTTACCTGATATTTCTACATTTAAACCGAAATCATGTTTAAAAAACAGCAACCCACAGCGAAAGACGAATTTATTTTCTTTGACGGTAGAGAAAAGCAGGGTTGGACCGGGGGCCTGCTCAAAACCGGTAATTTGAAGTACAAATAATGAAATTGGATTAAGTAGCTGGATCTCTGCATTGACGCCTTCTTTGGTAATTTGTATATCCCCCATGAGCTGCAAAGTTTCAATCAGTGTAATGTCAAACAGGGCATGGAGGTGAAATCCTGGTTGATAATGGGTGATATCCTGATTTAATAACAGAGACTTTTCGGCTAAAGAGGAAATAATAGCATTTTCCTGTTTAATATCACCGTCTGTTTCGCGCCGGTAATAAAGGTTGCTACCCTGATGAAAAACGATATCGATAAAATGACTTGGCCAGGAGAAATTAGAATCATTGAATGATGCCTCAAATATACCATGTATCGATAAATCTTGATTGATAGCGATTGAAGCTAATATGGGGGCATTATCTAGAAAATAAAGGCGTCCACTTAATGCCGGTAGTTTTGCATAATTAATTGTTCCCTCTACCCAATATAATCCAACTTTAGGTTGTTTCTTTTCTGGCATGGCAAAGGTGTAATTAATGCCAAAAGATAAATCACCAAATGTGACGCCAGTCATTCTTCCGTCAAAGGGCTTATCAATAGTGCTTTTTGAGTTTTCGTGACAGATTTTTAAAGATGCCTGTACTTGCTTTTCGTCTACGCTTAAAGCCCCGTCAAAACAGTACGTTTTCTGGAACAAATCTAATGTGATAGTGCCTGCTATTTCATATTTGGCGTAATTATCAAACTGATATTTAAGTATTAAATTATTGAAACCAAAAATTTTAAATAGCTTGAAATCAGGAAGAACGGCAGTATAGCGGCTTTTTTTAATTGATTCTCCTGCGGATATTCCCCGATCCAAACGCCCACTGATCGAGATATCAGCCTGTGGTAGATCGCCATCTTTAACGCCAATCTCAATTAAGTTGTTAAATAAATAATTGCCTTTTAAACGCAAGGTTAGCCAGAAGGTACAACTATGGGATACCGGCGTTTCCATTTCTGTCACTGACTTTGGCAAAGGTATTTGTGGAAAAATGTTACACAGTTTCTCTGCTTCTGGTGGATTGGCGTGATTGGAGAAAGTAAAAAACCCCGCATCTTGTATTAATAACGGGGCTTCTTTCTCAGGTAAATCAAGATGAAAAGCATGGTTGAGTAATTTAAAGATATTGAGATTGTCAGCTCCTGCTTGTTTTGCAGTCATATCAATATAGATGAGAGAATAACTGTTGAATAAAGCAAGCTGGCATTGCATTGGGCTACGCATTTCGCCATCAAATATTTTGCACCAATCAAAATGGGCGTCAATCTCAAATCGTGTTCCCATATTTTACCTCAGATAGTGAAATGTATAGCTAAGGCTATGTTATTTATGGTTATAAACGCATAGCCTTATGGTTAATATTGAGCGGATAATTTAGGCTTATTTATTTTTATCTTGGTCTTTACCTTTATCTTCGTTTTTATCTTGGTCAAACTTCTTGTCTGTTTTGTTGTATTTACCTTCGGAAACAACAACATTAAGATTTTCCACCACCTTATCAACACCTGTTTCTTTCAATAATGAACTTGGTGGTGCAACGGCAACATAAATATGATTTGCATTACCGATAGCGACTTCTAATAAAGTATTTGCAGGTTGCTCACCTTTTTCGGGTGAAACTACACTAAAAAGAAAAGGTGCTTCAGGAGTCGGGGTTGCTGATGGAATATTTAAATCAACGTTATAACTGTCTTGACCAAGTTTAAGCTTGACTGATATGACGGCGCTTAGACCACTCATTGTTATTCTCCCAATGGGTATGTAATAGTCGGGAATCCATCTTTGGTCTGATGGAAACATTCTGTCACTTTACTTCTAGGAATAGTTTAATCGAAAATCTAATTCGCTAAATAATCTATTTAATTAAATGTGATGAATGTCTATATAATGATTGTGATCTTAAAGTGGCATTGTTAAGTGAATTAAATTTCATTTAAACATAAATAATTGAAGGGTTGGTTTTATTATTTTCTGCTATATGAAATTAATGTTCTTATATTTAAATATATTATTTTCATAATTAAATTATCTTACGAAGAAAAGATTAATAACGAGTACTTTTATGTTACCTGACTTTCTTGGCGCTTTATAATTGCTATGAATAGATAAAGCCAGCATGTTTGCACGTGTATTGCTACGAGATTGACATAAACGCACTTTTGCAATGCTGGCTTTTGTTTCAGTATTAATCTCATTTTAATACGTTAATGGTTGATTCTTTCTGTTTGATAACGATATATGTCGCCATCAGGAATAAATATCAGCCGGTGAGTAATGCATTGCGGCGCGTCTTCCTGATGATGAGAAACAAACAGCAGTTGCGTATCACCGTCAGCGATCATGATATCAATGAAACGTAATATTAATTGGCGGTTGAGTGGATCAAGCCCTTGCAGAGGTTCATCAAGGATCAATAAAGCCGGATGTTTAACCAGTGCGCGAGCTATTAGAACCAGCCGTTGTTGTCCCCATGAAAGGCGCTGAAACGGACCGTTGGCAATTTGAGTGGATAATCCCAGTAAAGCCAGCCATTCATCAGCAAGTTGCTGTTGGCGATCCGATACTGTTTGATAAAGACCGATTGAATCGAAGAAACCGGATAGAATCACATTACGAACGCTGATACTGACACGATATTCCAGATGAATGCTGTTGCTGATATAGCCAATATGGCGTTTGATATCCCAAATAGTTTCGCCGCTACCGCGTTGGCGGCCAAAAAGGATCAGCTCATTACTATAGCCTTGAGGATGATCTCCGGTAATCAGACTCAAAAGCGTTGATTTTCCGGCGCCATTTGGGCCAATAATTTGCCAATGTTCACCTGGATTAACTTGCCAATCTAGCCCATGCAAAATGGGTTGATCATTATATTGAACGATACCGTTACGTAGGATAATCAGAGGCTGATCGGGCGGTAATTGATCATCGACAGGAAATTCATCTGTTTCAGGTAAATGAATACCTTCCAATTTTTCACTGTGAGCCAGTTGAGCCACCAGCGAATCCTCCATTACCTTTTCTTTGATGCCAACAGAGGTTAACTGGCAATCCGCGAGTACGCCAATCTGATCAACAAAATCTGGGATTTCATTAAATCGGTTAAGGATAAGTACCAAAACGATTCCTTTTGATGACAATTTTTCCAGTAATTCAGCGAATTGACCACGAGCGAATAGATCAAGGCCATTAAAAGGTTCATCAAGAATCAGCAAGTCAGGTGAAGCCATCAGTGCCTGGCAAAGTAATGTCTTGTGGGTTTCGCCGGTAGAGAGATATTTAAAGCGACGAGAAAGTAAATCCATAATACCGAACTGTTTTGCCAGCTTTAGGCAAAGTTCATTATCTTTATGATAAAGTTGGATAATTTCTGCCGCAGTGCGGCCGGTATCATCTTCATCATCACTGAGCATATCAGTATTATTGCGTTGCCATTCTTCTTCCGTCAGTTTTTGTAATTGTTCTTGAGAAACGCGGGCGCACCTGTGAAATGAGCAATTTCGTTCGCCGGAAAGTAGAACGAGTTCGTTTGAAAGCGCACGGGCCAATGATGATTTTCCGCTACCATTAGCGCCAATAAAAGCCCAATTTTCACCAGAGGTTATTTTTAGTGATGATAACTGCAAGGTTCGAGTATCACTTAAACGGAAACAGCCTTGCGTTATTTGCAATTCAGACATCTTTTATTCCTTTTTAAGCAACGCAAATATCTTTCCACAAATAAGCGGAATGCCACAGAATGTCAATATTAACTTTTAATTAACATTTAACACCGGACACTAAGGGATGTGTAAGGTACGTAATGCCATGATATCCCTGGATATTCTGAATTGTTCAGTGATAATAGCCGCAATTCTTAACACAGAGTTGCAATAATCACCTGGTCAGCATTAAAAAGTGCAGTGATTTTATCTCCAGGATGTAGTTTCAGGTTATTGACTTCTTGATTGGGCAGAGTAGAACAGAGGATTTCACCACTATCAAGGGCAATAATAATTTCTGTGTTCTCTTCCCCCGTTTCAAGGTTACTGATCTGCCCTGTCAGGGCATTGTCGAAATGACCGATAGAAAATCGCTCTCTAGTGAGTTTCACCCAAGGCGCTTTAATGAGCGCCAATACCTCCTTACCTTTTACCAAGCCAAGACGGTTAGCACTTTGTTCTGTTAATGCCGCATTCAGTGATGTTTGACCATCTGACAGCAAGATGCGGACATGCTGTTGCACCTGATTATGGTCACGGTCAGTAATTGTGCCAAAAAATTGGTTACGGGCGCTGGTTTGCAGAGAAAAACGGGAAATCGCAGCTAACAGGCTATCGAGGGGAAGTTGGTCATCTTTTAGCACATCAAAGGCTTTTTGCTGAATTTGTGTCAGTAGATCGTAAAGTTGCAACAGACGTTCGCCGTAGTGGGTAAGATTTGCCCCGCCGCCTCCTTTACCGCCTGTAGCACGATCCACCACTATTTCATCTGCTAACTGATTCATTTCGTTAATAGCATCCCAGGCGCTTTTATAGCTGATCCCCGCCAGTTTTGCCCCCTGGCTGATAGAGCCGGTTACTTTAATCTGTTTAAGTAATAATATTCGCCGTGGATCGGCGAATAACCGTTGTTGTAATTTCAGTGTCAATAGAATTTCGGCTTGCATAATAGTTTTTTTCAGGAAATATAATCGTAAATTTTTATTGGCTAACCCACAAAAACGCACGTTTAGCCGGTTACTGTTGTTTGTCTTTTGTCTAGAATAGTACTAATTATAGCGGTATTACCCGCTATGGTTAAAAATGTGTTATGTTTCTGGCTCATTAAATGAGCCATTATGTGAGGCTACCATGTTTGAGTTGATTAGAAGTATGGCTTTTGCCCTGGTCATGGTACCGGTGGTGATGGCTGGAATTTTAGGTTTAATTTATGGTCTTGGGGAATTGTTTAATATCGTTTCCCGTATTGGTCGTTCTGAAAAGTAAAACTAATATTTCTTTTACACCAGATGCTATTCCGATTACCCGGTGATTTACCGGGTAATTTGTCTTAATTAATTATAATTAGTTCCATTTTATTCATCTGGTTTTTCTATTATAGCATTTTAATTCGAATTAAATTAGATAGTAAAAGTTGCTCACAATTTGCCGATTAATATTGGAACACTCTTCCATTTAGCGCTATATCTTGTTATACACAACGAACTAATGGGTAGGAAACAGGTGGAAAACAAATGAGAAAGAGTTTTGGCAAACTGCTAGTCGGCGTTGTCGTTTCTTTTGCTTTGACGTGGCAAGTGTGGGCTGCGGAAAAAGTCACGTTGTTCGCGGCAGCCTCGTTGACTAATGCACTTGATGATATTGCACTACAGTATAAGCAAAAGACAAAAGGTGAAGTGGCGGCTTCTTATGCTTCATCTTCTACTTTGGCACGCCAGATTGAGCAAGGTGCGCCGGCAGATATTTTTATTTCCGCTGATCAACAGTGGATGGATTATGTTGCCGGGAAGAAGCTGATTATTGATGAAACTCGGTTGACTATGTTAGGAAATCAACTCGTTCTGATTGCGCCGAAAGCGAGCAGGCTCAATAAAGTTGACATTAATAAAGAAACCAAATGGAAATCTTTGTTAGAAGGCGGCCGTCTTGCCGTTGGCGATCCCGATCATGTTCCTGTGGGTATTTATGTTAAAGAGTCTCTGCAATATTTGGGAGCATGGGAGACGGTTAATCCTCTGCTAGCGCGTACCAGTAATGTACGCAGCGGTCTGGCGTTGGTGGAACGTGCTGAAGTTCCGTTGGGTATCGTTTATGGTTCAGATGTCGTTGCAAGTGATAAAGTCAAAGTGGTGGGGATCTTCCCGGAAGAGAGCCACAAACCTATTGAGTACCCAATGGCGATTATTAAAGACCATAGTAATCCTGCCGTTCTCGATTTTTATGAATATTTGAAAACCCCTGAAGCCGTTGCAATTTTTAAACGTTACGGTTTTCACCCACTTTAGGAATGGATTTTTTGGTGATGTTGAGTGAATACGAATGGCAGGCCATCATCCTGAGTCTGGAAGTTTCAGGTATGGCGGTATTACTGAGTCTGCCATTTGGGATCTTAATGGCGTGGATTCTTGCTCGTTTCCAGTTTCCCGGTAAATCGTTACTCGACAGTATGATCCATCTACCGCTGGTGTTACCGCCAGTGGTAGTGGGTTATTTGTTGTTGATCAGTATGGGGCGTCGTGGATTTATCGGTGAATGGTTATATGACTGGTTTGGGATCAGCTTCGCATTTAGTTGGCGTGGCGCCGCATTGGCTTCTGCTATTGTTGCTTTTCCGTTGATGGTCAGGGCGATACGTCTGGCGTTGGAAGGTGTCGATCGACGACTGGAACAGGCCGCTCGTACTTTGGGAGCGAATCCGTTGAAGGTATTTTTTACTATCACATTGCCGCTCTCTTTGCCTGGGGTTATTGTGGGCACTGTTTTGGCATTTGCCCGTTCATTGGGTGAATTTGGCGCAACTATCACTTTTGTATCCAATATTCCAGGCGAAACGCGGACGATCCCTTTGGCGATGTATACCTTGATTGAAACCCCCGGAGCAGAAACTGCCGCGGCTCGTTTGTGTGTCATTGCCATTATTCTGGCGTTGATGTCACTGATGGTTTCTGAATGGTTAACCCGTTGGGGAAGGAGACGTTTGGGAGCAACATGTTAGAGCTGGATTTTGAGCAACAACTCGGTGATTTTCATTTACAGGTCAATACACAGCTACCCACTGAGGGGATCACGGCTGTTTTTGGTCTTTCAGGCGCTGGGAAAACTTCACTGATAAATGTTATTGCTGGTTTGATACGTCCACAGAAAGGGCGGATTGCTCTTAATGATCATGTGTTGGTTGATATTGAAAAAGGTACCTGCTTACCACCAGAGCAACGCCGTATAGGCTATGTTTTTCAGGATGCCCGGCTTTTTCCTCATTATCGAGTAAAAGGTAATCTTCAATACGGGATGTCTCCGGTGATGAAGCCGGAATTTGAGAGCATTGTTAGTTTGCTAGGGATTGAGCACTTACTATCTCGTTTTCCTCTTACCTTATCCGGCGGTGAAAAGCAGCGGGTTGCTATCGGTCGAGCTTTATTAACGGCACCTGATCTGTTGTTAATGGATGAACCATTGGCATCGCTGGATCTTCCCCGTAAAAGAGAACTCCTGCCTTATCTTGAAAGGCTTTCTGGAGAGGTCAATATCCCGATTTTGTATGTCAGCCATAATCTGGATGAGATTTTGCACCTGGCGGAAAATGTACTCGTCATGGATAACGGCAAAGTCAGGGCAACAGGAAAATTGGAAGAGGTTTGGTCCAGTAGTGCATTACGTCTTTGGTTACAAAAAGAGACCCTTAGCAGTATTCTGAATGTTTCAATGGTTGAACATCATAATCGTTATGAAATGACAGCGGTGGCGCTCGCTGACCAGGCTTTATGGTTGCCGAAAATGGATGTTCAACCGGGAACCGATTTGCGTATCAGAATAGATGCGTCAGATGTTTCATTAGTACTGGAACCGCCGCGCGGCAGTAGTATCCGTAATATTTTAGCTGTGAAAGTGGTTGAGTTCTTTGATGATAATGGACACGTTGATGTCAAATTGGTGTTGAGTGGCCACTATTTATGGGCAAGAATCACTCCGTGGGCAAGGGATGAACTTAATTTGCGGTCTGGGCAGTGGCTTTATGCTCAGATAAAAAGTGTTTCTCTTAATCGGCAACCGTAGTTTCTGTTTATTAAGAAGCGATTCGTAAATTGGTAGCCACTGGAAGCAATCGGATCGCTATAAATAATTTAAATAATAACGGGGAACCTAGCTAAGGATTACCCCGATAGTGTGGTTTTGTGGGTTTATAGAACATACTTGCGAATAACTTCGGCAATACCTGGCTGAGTATTATCCAGCGTCACCAGATCGGCTCGTTCTTTGATAGCATCTACACTGTTACCCATAGCGACACCGAGTCCTGCGGCTTCCAGCATACTCAGGTCATTAAAGTTATCACCAAAGGCAATAACATCTTTCATCCTCATGCCTTGAGATTCAACCCACTGTTGCAAACGCATACCTTTGCTGTTACCTCTCTTGCTAATATCCACCTGATCGAACCATGACCATTCACACGAAAGACCTGTGTCATTTTCGATTTGTGCAGTTACTTCCCGCAGTTTTACTAAATCAGGAGAGCTGGTGGCAAATTTCCAAATAGACTGTACTTCATCAATAGCATGCTGAAAGCTATCAACATGTCGCATAGTTGGACGTTGAGATTCAGGTAGGGTTTCAGACCATTTTATGGTACGGACAACTGTGTCATACGGTTCTTCATATAACATGGCGTCATCCACATACATTAGACGGTGAATATCTGTGTTTTTTAAGTGGGAGAGAACTTTTATAGCTTCTTGAGATGACAGCGGATCTGAGGCTAATACTTTCTTTTCATGGTAATCATACAGATAAGTACCATTACAGCAGATGGCAGGAGTATCGAGTTGCAAAGCCTGATAAAAAGGGTGGATAGCGACATGATGACGGCCAGTGGCGATCAGCACCTTAATACCAGCTTTACGTGCTTCATTTAGTACAATGAGTGATTCTGGCAGGATATTTTTTTGAGGATCGAGTAGTGTACCATCCAGATCCAGCGCAATGATGCGATATGACATAAATTAGCCTCATAACTATATATAATATAAGGATATTACATTGAAACTGAATAAAGCTACACCAATTGTGCGGTGAGTTTAACCGATAAAACCAATCGAGTCGTTACAGCGCAATAAAATGGTAATAGATAATTAAGGAGTGAAGATGAAACAAGTAGTTTATACGGCGAGTCCAAACAGTTGTCAGATTCATGTTTGGAGCCTGAATAATGAAGGTGAGTTATCACTCATTCAGACAGTTGATGTACCGGGAGAAGTACAACCAATGGTGGTTAGCCCGGATCGTAAACATCTTTATGTTGGCATCCGACCACAATTCAGTATTGTCACTTACCAGATTGGCTCTGGTGGGGAACTGGTACAACAGGGGATTTCATCAATACCGGGTAGCCCGACTCATATCTCTACAGATAAACAAGGTCGCTTTCTATTCTCTGCCTCCTATAGTTATAACAATCTGAGTGTCAGCCTAATTGACGAACAGGGGATTGTGGGTGAACCGGTTCAGGTTATTGAAGGTTTGCAAGCACCGCATTCAGCTAATATTGACTGGGATAATAAACAACTATTGGTTCCTTGTCTGAAAGAAGATCACATCCGTATTTTTGAGATGGCAGAAGAGGGTTATCTGACAGAAAAGCGTGCTGAGGAAATCACTACGGCAATGGGGTCGGGTCCTCGTCATATGGTATTTCATCCAAATCGGCAGGTGATTTACTGTATTAATGAGCTGGATTCTACGGTGGATGTTTATCGCAAGTGGGAAAAATACCGGACTATTCAGACGATTGATTCATTACCGGCGGATTTAGCGGGTGTTCGTTGGTCTGCGGATATTCATATTACACCGGATGGTCGTCACCTTTATACCAGTGAACGGACTTCAAGTTTGATCAGCCATTTTGTTATTTCACAAGATGGTCTTAATTTGACGTTGGCAGGACACTATAAAACCGAAACTCAGCCGCGTGGTTTTGCTATTGATCACAGTGGAAAATATCTGATTGCATCCGGTCAAAAGTCTGACCATATTTCAGTCTCTTCTATTGATCAATATACCGGTAAATTGACTGAATTGACGCGCTATCCAGTAGGTAAAGGCCCAATGTGGGTAACGGTGCTGGCTCTGTGAATTTGATAAGATTGTTGGGTGTTAACGGTGATCGTGTGTGCTGGTTACGGTTTAGTCTGGTAGACATTGATGTAAATAACCGGTAGTTACCAGCTCAAGTTTGAGCTAATACAACTCCAAATTTCGCAGTCATACAACCGGACAGATGCAAAAATGGTTTCCTGTGTCTGCTCGGTTGCTCTAAACTCATCTGCTAAATTTTCTGGTCATTTATGTTGCAAAATTTCTTGTGAAAGTTTTCTACAAGATTTTTGCATTGAAATTGCCATTTTCGTCGGATTGTACATGCAGAAATAAATTTGCAAACAGTTTTTCACTATGATTTTTTGCGCTTATTTATGGTTAGCCACGCTAATGAAGTTAAGCTTGTTCAACATTTTTTGCATTGGGATATTGATTTTTACTCGCTTCTGGAGTAAATCTCACTAGTGTTCCAGTACTATAGTTTTGAATATTATTTTTCATGTCCTTAGAGTTGGCAAAAAATATAGTTTTATCCTTTTGGCTTTTTATTAAGGCATATCGGGTATCGACTATTTTTACTATTTCTCCTATATGAGTAACATCTAGTTTATTTTCATCCCCCCATCCTGTTATTATTGGTAGAGATGATAGCCCCGTGGGTAATTGTTTATTTTTCCAAAGAGAATGAATACTGCATAATTCACTCATCTTGATGTTATTTTCAATAATGGATAACAGTTTTAAATTAGATGGATTGATCCACCTGATAACCTTTAAGCACTTCTCATAACTTTCAACAACATTATTAATTATGTGTTCCATTTGGTATGCATTTTTAGAGCGCCACAAAGGTTCATGATGTGACAACCGATTTCGGATCTTGTTGATTTCTTTTAACTCATTGCCGATACTATTAATAGAAAGGGGGCGCTGAGTTTGTGTATCTAGAGCATATGGAAAAACTAATCCACGAAGTTCAGGCCATAATGTCAGGTATGAATTTCTTTGTATATCGTAACTATTATTTACCATTGATACCCAAAAACCTAGTGTAAGTTTTGCAATATAATTCTCTGGGGTTAATGCTTTCCCATCTTTTTGTAGTTGCCTTGTTGCTGACAAAATGTTCCTATATGTTTCAGCATTATTTTTTTGAGTGAAGACATTAATAAACCAGAATTTATCAATCTTGTTTTTTTCTACTTGCCATTGTGCTTGGTTAAATGTGTTTTCAATTTTTATCTCTTCATAACGGATATATCCTTGATAAATGGCGTTGCGTAGGGAGACCTCGATAATTTGGAGTGCGGGGAAAAAAGCACTGGCAAGTTGTTTGTTCCACAGATAGATGCCCAAGCATTCTTCTTTTGTCATTCCACCTAATACAGGAAGCTGATAGGTAGAAAATCTGTAACTCGATAGTGAATCTATAATTGTCGTTATGGTCATAGTTGTTCATTTCCCTGTAGAGTTGTTTAACTATACCTACATTAAGGCTTGCTTTATATTCTATGTAAAGCTGGTGTTGACATTTTTGCCGATTTGCTGGATGATCTTTACCCAGAGGTAACTCTACTTGTGTAAGCACCCGCCCCTACTCATTGCGAAGGTCGGAGTGTGAAGAAATTTTTCAAAAAAGGCTCCTAATTGGGAGCCTTTTTTGATCAAGCCGGAACTTAGCAAAAACCGCCGTAAACCCTTGCCCAGTGCGGGCGGGGATATCAGGCGAAAAGCCCAGAGGGCTTTAGGGCTGGCGACTCCGACGTCTCCTGACTGGATTGATATCTGCCGGTAAAACAGGCTAAAATCAATGCACTTTCTCAATGAGCGCTGAACATGCTAAGAGCGACCAAAGTCCGCATCTACCCTACACCCGAACAGGCCGGGTATCTTAACGGCCAGTTCGGCGCGGTCCGTTTTGCATACAACAAGGCGCTGCACATCAAAAAGCATGTCTACAAACATCACGGCGTAAGTTTACATCCGCGCAAAGACCTCAAACCGCTCCTGGCGGTCGCGAAGCAATCCCGTAAGTATGCTTGGCTCAGGGCATATGATTCTATCGCGTTACAGCAGGCGGTGATCAATCTGCATACCGCGTTTGATAATTTCTTCAATCCGAAGTTGCGCGCCCAACTTCCCACATTCAAACGCAAACAGGGCAAGCAGTCCAGCTATCACTGTGTTGGGGTGAAAGTGCTGGAGGGCGCAGTGAAGATCCCGAAATTGTCACCGATAGAGGCCCGTATACACAGAAAAATTGAAGGGAAAGTGAAGAGCATTACGCTCTCTCGCACCGCCACGGGAAAATATTTCGCCGCTATCCTGTGTGACGACGGCAGGGAGGTGCCGGAAAAGCCGGATGTTATCACCCGCGTGACCGGGTGTGATATGGGGTTGTCCCACTATCTTATCGAGTCTACCGGGGAGAAGGTCAATAACCCGCGTCACCTTATCAACGCCGCCCGTAACCTGCGTCGTAAACAGAAATCGCTGTCCCGCAAACAACAGGGCAGCGCTAACCGCGGCAAGGCCCGATTACGTCTGGCGGCCGTCCATGAGCGGGTAGCCCATGCCCGCGCCGATTTTCAACACAAACTCTCTCGGACAATAGTTGACGAAAACCAAGCGATCATTGTTGAGACACTGAAATCGGCCAACATGATGAAGAATCACCACCTTGCCCGCGCTATCGGTGATGCGGGCTGGCATGGCTTCATCAAGAAACTGGAATACAAAGCCGCAGCGGCGGGCGTTCATCTGGTCAAACTGGATCAGTGGTTCGCCAGTTCGAAAACCTGTCATTGCTGCGGTCACAAAATGCCGGAAATGCCGCTGCGTAAGCGGATCTGGCAATGTGCTTGCTGTGGTGTTGAACATGACCGCGATATCAATGCGGCGATCAACATCCAGCGCAAGGGCATAACAGAATTACAGGCGGCGGGACTCGTCGTCTCTGCCCACGGAGGCCAGCGTAAATCCGTTGCATCGACGGTGGCGGCCTGAGAAGTGGGAAGCCTCGCCGTTTTTTACGGCGGGGAGCAGTCACCTTTATTAACTGCTCAGTAATAAATTCAGAAGAATTTATTTAATAAAGAAAAATTACAAATTTATTGAACCAGAGACAGCCTTTGTCAGGCGTGAAAGTTGCTCCGGTTGAATAATATAAGGCGGCATCAAATAGATCAGCTTGCCAAATGGTCTTATCCAGACACCTTGAGAAACAAAATGGTGTTGTAACACCGCCATATTCACGGGTTGCTTCATCTCCACGACGCCAATTGCACCTAATACCCGAACATCAGCCACTTTTGCATGGTGTTTCAGTGGCATCAACTCACTCTTTAATTGGTTTTCAATTGATTTAATACGTTGTTGCCAAGGGCTGTGTAATAACAGTTTCAAACTGGCTTCTGCCACGGCACAAGCTAATGGATTGCCCATAAACGTTGGGCCATGCATAAAACAGCCTGCTTCACCATTGCTAATTGTTTCGGCCACCTTACGGGTTGTCAGTGTTGCTGATAGTGTCATATAACCACCTGTCAGCGCTTTTCCTACACATAAAATATCTGGCTCAATTTCAGCATGTTCACAAGCAAACAATTTTCCTGTGCGGCCAAAACCGGTGGCAATTTCATCCGCAATTAATAGAATCTGATGCTGATCACAAAACATTCTGACCTGACGCAGATATTCAGGATGATAAATTCGCATGCCTCCAGCACCCTGTACGATAGGTTCAAGGATCACCGCGGCGATATCACGGGAATGCTGCTCCAGCAAAGTACGAAATGGCATGATATCCCGTTCGTCCCATTGAGCATCAAATCCGCACTGAGGCGATTCGGCAAACAGATGGGGTGGCAGATAGCTTTTGTAGAGATTATGCATTGAATTGTCGGGATCACAGACCGACATAGCGCCGAATGTGTCACCGTGGTAACCGTGCCGTAATGTCAAAATACGCTGACGTTTCTCACCTTTTGCTTGCCAGTATTGCAATGCCATTTTTAACGCCACTTCTACCGCAACGGAACCTGAATCCGCCAGAAAGACACATTCCAGTGAGGGTGGGGAGATTGCTGTTAATTGCCTGCAAAGTGCCACTGCGGGTGGATGAGTAATGCCGCCAAACATGACATGGGACATCTGATCAAGCTGAATTTTAGCGGCTTGGTTCAAAACCGGATGATTATATCCATGAATAGCGGCCCACCAGGAAGACATGCCATCCACCAGCTTACGGCCATCAGACAACTCTAGTTCCACTCCAGAAGCGCCAACGACAGGGTAAACCGGAAGAGGGTTGGTCATGGAGGTATAGGGATGCCAAATATGGCGTAGATCAAATTCAATATCGGAAGCAGTCATAAGGTTTGATGTAAACTAATTTACTTAAAATTGGTTGACAGTATAGCGGCATTATTTAAACTGGCTACACTTTTTTCACACTGGAGATGTTATTGTGATTGAGCGTAAGCAATGGACAATTAAGCAGGCGCAAGAGCTGTTTGATAAACCTTTTTTCGAATTATTATTTCAAGCACAACAGGTTCATCGTATCTATTTTGACCCACAGCAAGTACAGGTTAGTACACTACTTTCCATCAAAACCGGGGCTTGTCCGGAGGATTGTAAATATTGCCCGCAAAGTTCCCGTTACAAAACAGGTCTTGAAAAAGAGCGGTTGATGGAAGTGGAACAGGTGATTGATTCTGCTCGTAAGGCCAAAAATGCCGGCTCGACACGTTTTTGTATGGGTGCCGCGTGGAAAAATCCCCATGAGAGGGATATGCCTTATCTGGAAAAAATGGTTAAGGAAGTCAAAGCACTGGGAATGGAAACCTGCATGACGCTGGGTATGCTCAATGGTTCACAAGCACAGCGACTGGCGGAGGCAGGATTAGATTATTACAACCACAACCTTGATACCTCCCCGGAATTTTATGGCAACATCATTACCACTCGAACCTATCAGGACAGATTGGATACCCTTGATAAAGTACGTGAAGCAGGAATAAAAGTGTGCTCTGGTGGTATTGTCGGTCTGGGTGAAGCGATCCGTGATCGGGCCGCGTTATTGGTACAACTGGCAAATCTGCCAAAACCGCCGGAGAGTGTACCCATCAACATGTTGGTTAAAGTCAAAGGTACGCCGTTGGCTGAAAACGAAGATGTAGACCCTTTCGATTTTATCCGCACGATTGCTGTTGCCAGGATCATGATGCCGTCTTCTCATGTCCGGTTATCCGCAGGTCGTGAACAGATGAATGAGCAGACACAAGCGATGTGTTTTATGGCTGGCGCTAATTCTATTTTCTATGGTTGTAAGTTGCTCACTACACCCAACCCTGCGGAAGATAAAGACTTACAACTGTTTCGCAAGCTGGGTATTAATCCTCAGCAGACTCAGACGGCATTCGGTGATAATCAGCAACAGCAGTATTTGGCAGAAGCCATCATCAATGCAGATAACGAACAATTTTATAACGCGGCATTATAATGGATTGGTCAGCTTATCTTTCCCGGCAATTGTCTGAGCGTCGGGATACTTCTCTATGGCGTCAGCGGCAGGTCAATCAGAAATCGGATGGACGTTTCCTGTATACCGTTGATGACAAATATCTTAATTTTTCCAGTAATGATTACCTTGGATTAAGTGCCAATTCCGCAGTCATTGCTGCATGGCAGCGGGGAGCTGAACAATATGGCGTTGGCAGTGGGGGATCAGGTCATATTGCGGGTTATACAAAAGCCCATCAGCTATTGGAACAGCAATTAGCTGACTGGTTGGGTTATCCAAAAGCATTACTGTTTATTTCTGGATATTCTGCGAATCAAGGGGTCATTGCCGCGTTAATGATGAAACAGGATCGAATTATTGCCGATCGTCTGAGTCATGCTTCATTAATGGAAGCGGCAATGTATTCTCCGGCTCAATTACGGCGTTTTCTTCATAATCAACCTGAATCACTTGCAGATTTATTGGCAAAACCCTGTATTGGTAAGACGCTGGTGGTGACGGAAGGTGTATTTAGTATGGATGGTGACTGTGCACCGTTGGCAGATATTCATCAGCAAACCAAGGCTTCTGGAAACTGGCTAATGGTGGATGATGCTCATGGTATTGGTGTCTGTGGTGAGCAGGGAAGGGGAAGTTGTTGGCAACAGAAAGTCAAACCAGAAATCCTGATTGTTACTTTTGGTAAAGCATTTGGGTTGAGTGGCGCCGCGGTACTTTGTGATGAACAGACGGCAGAATATCTGGTTCAGTATGCCCGTCATCTGATCTACAGCACTTCTATGCCTCCTGCGCAAGCACAGGCGCTTTCGGAAGCTGTTCGGCAGATACAAGCTGGTGATGAATTACGTCAACGATTGCAACAGAATATCAATTACTTTCGTCAGCAGGCGCAGAAATTACCCTTTAATCTGACCGATTCAACCACAGCGATTCAGCCATTGATTGTGAGTGATAATGAACTGAGTATCTCCTTATCCCGGTATTTGCAACAAAAAGGGATTTGGGTTACAGCCATTCGTCCACCAACAGTGCCGCCGGGCAGTGCCAGATTACGTATTACTTTGACGGCCAGCCATACGCTACAGGATATTGATATGTTGATGGAGGTGTTGCATGAGTTCCGTAGTTGAATTTGTTAATAAACAGGCGATTGCCGGAGCATTTGGTCGAGCAGCCGCCAACTATGATGTGGTTGCGAAATTACAGCAGCAAGCCGGTGAATTCCTCATGCAACAAGCCGATGGGCATCCTGGTAAGTTAGTCTTGGATGCCGGTTGCGGTACGGGGTTTTTTAGTCACCGCTGGCGGCAACAGGGGAAGCAGGTTATTGCATTGGATTTGGCGTCAGGTATGTTGATTCATGCCCGTAAACAGTTGGCGGCTGACTATTATTTACAAGGGGATATTGAACATTTAGGGCTTGCTGATAGCAGTGTTGATATCTGTTTCAGTAATCTGGTTGTTCAGTGGTGTGAGAATTTATCCAGCGCTTTAAGAGAACTTTATCGGGTAACACGTCCTGGTGGATTGATTCTGTTTTCCACCTTGGCTAAAGGTTCATTACATGAATTGAAACAAGCCTGGAGCGTGGTTGATAACTACCAGCATATTAATCACTTCCTGCCGCAGCAGACGATTAAAGATGCGTGTCGGGGATTCCGGCATTGTCTTATTAGTCATGTTTATCGCCAACAATATTCTCATATATTGCCGCTATTGGGTTCGCTGAAAGGGATTGGCGCGACTCACCTTCATTATGGGCGTCAGCAGGGGCTGATGACGCGTGGGCGGCTGACCGCTCTGGAACAGGCTTATCCACGAGAAAATGAACATTTGCCTCTTAGCTATCAAGTTGTCTTTGGAGTGATTTATCGTGACTAAGCGCTGGTTTTTGACAGGTACAGATACTGAGGTGGGTAAAACAGTTGTAAGTTGTGCTTTGCTACAAGCGGCAGCTAAAGCAGGATATAAAACAGCAGGTTATAAACCTGTCGCTTCCGGTAGTGAAATAACACCGGCAGGTATTCGTAATTCCGATGCGCTGGCATTGCTGGCAAATAGTTCTGTGCCTTTGCAATATGAAGAAGTGAATCCGTTAGTATTTATTGAAGCAACATCACCCCATATTGCCAGCGATGACCTGAATCAACCTATTGATTTTACTGTTATGTCTGCGGGGTTGCGTCAGTTAGAAAAGAAAGCGGACTGGGTTTTAGTTGAGGGCGCTGGTGGTTGGTATACCCCTTTATCGCAATCGGCGACTTTTGCTGACTGGGTGGTTAAAGAGCGATTGCCGGTTATTTTGACCGTGGGGGTAAAACTGGGCTGTATTAATCATGCGATACTTACCATGAAGGCGATTATAGGTTCGGGGTTACATTTTGCAGGTTGGATAGCTAATGAAGTTGAACCCGCAGGCAAACGCCAACAAGAATATTTGGCGACATTAGAGCGTATGTTACCCGCTCCTTTATTGGGTAAGATTCCTCATTTAACCCAAGGATATTTTAATCATTTAGGGGAATATATAGATTTAAACTTACTGGTTAATTGAATTATTAATCTGCAAATTTAATCTGGTGGAATTTGATTTTAATGTCACGATAAATGATTACACTATTCATATCTATATTTTTGATAATGAATATATGGGTTTTACTGCCAGTTATGTATAACAATTTATTTTAGGACAATATGCCGGAATGGTGTTCCGGCATAAAAATGATATTTTTCAATGGTTTTTATATATTCTGACAAAGGCGGATATCCATTCATACTTCGGCAAGTTTTTTATTCACTGGAGCATCTGTTGGGCGGTTTATATAATTCCTGAATATCTTTCTTACCAGGTAAATAGGTCCTACACCCAGGATAGAATAAGCCACTTTAATGAGGAACTGGGCGATAATCATTTCTTTTATGATATCTATACCGAGAACACCATAGAAAGCAATGGAACAGAATATTATACTGTCGAATGCTGAGGCGATAACGGTACTGGTTATTACTCGCAGGAAAAGATACTTTGAATTGGTGAGAGATTTTATTTTGCAAAGGAGATACGAATTTATATTCTCAGAGATGAAATAAGCAAGAGATGATGCCAGTAATACAGATACAATACTATTGACTATTCCATTATAAGTTGCACCAAACTCCCATCCAGGAACACCCGGCATCAGCGCGGTTCCCCAAAGCCCGAGAACAAATAATAGGTTCGCTGCGAAAGAGATAATAATCGTTCTTCTTGCCAGACGTAATCCATAGAATTCGTTCAGAATATCGACCAGTAAGAAGGTAATAGGGTAAATAAAAACGCCAGGAGGCGTGACGATATTAAGGATCGGGATATGAATGGGCTTCACGCCACATATGGTGGAGAAAATATAGATAACACTGAGTGCGATGCTAATGAGCAAATAGGCTTGCCATGAACGCTCATGACGATCCCCAAGTTCATAAGCTGTTACGATATTACTGTGGCTGTATAATTTCCTGTATATCGTACTGAGTTCATGCCTGCTCAGGTCTTCTGAGATATCACTGTCGGCTAGTTCTTTTAACCCCATAGTAATGGTCTTGCCTGTCGCTAGTACCATGACGTTTGCCGATAATTTACCGTATCTTGTGAATCCCAGTAATTTAAACTTCTGATTTGCGGTCATTTATAGTCTTTCTCCTACGATATAGCCTAAGAAATGAGCATTTTTGTAGGGTTTCCTATCGAGGTAATCATCATTTCTCTCTTGCCGGATAAAGAACCCAATTCCCTTAGCGTAATACAATAATGGCGTATTGGTGACTAATGCGGGGGGACGTTTTATCAGGATCACCTCGCCGGGAATGAATGTATCCTCTATTGCCGATTCAACTTTAAGAGCCAGCATGTTTGATTCATCACCAAAAAAATAGGTAAGAGGATATTCGGTAACAAGCTGACCGATTTTTTTCTCAGAAATGGCTAAAAATTCAGATTGTGGAATGATAGGGATAGCCGAAGGGTTTTTATTGCCTTCGGTTGAGAGTGTTTCGTTGAGGCGTTCTAATTGTTCAAGGTCATAATATTCTATTTCTTCACAGGAAACACCGAAAAAATCGGAGATTCGAAGAATAGTAGATTGTTGAACGTTATTGACTTGTCCTTCCAGGATTTTATAAATGGTGGTGCGGGTTAATCCTGTTCGATTGGAAAAAGAACTCTTGGTTTCTCCACGGGTACGTATCAAATATTCTATATTTTTAATGATATTTGTTTTTCGCTGTGCATTAGACGTTTTCATGAGAATCCTTTATATAAAGATAACAGCTATTACTATATATTACTTGATGATATTGTCCAGTGTGAAAAAACCACTCATTGTGATAATTTATTGATTTTACTTTTAATATCTTAATTTTCTGATGATCTATATTAGCACATCCTATATCAGAAAATGCTCATGGATTTACATTTATATTCTAAAAATGAAAGTTAAATCATGTAATTAAGTGAAATTCATTATAAAGTTTACACAAAACTGAACTTTATGTTTATTTTTGTGTTGACTTTATGGATTTTATTATAATAATGTTAAGTTGTGTTGATGTGTTTTTGGGTCATCAGATAGCATCAAACAAAATATTATTCTTATTATAAATCTCTCGGGGAAAGAGCTACTTTATCCTTCGAGTTTGGAAGTGGGTTATTTCTTTTAGCACTAGGGAATATCAAGAAAACAGAGGAAGTGAAATAAACATTAGGACTGAAATTAGTAAATTAATAAAATGATAACACGGTTAAAACACCAGGAAATGGCAGTATAAAGATGCTTTGGAACAGCAATCGATTGAAATTGTGAATGATAGATACAGAGTAGTTTTTCGATCGGAGATAGCCAACAGAATATTGGACGTTTTACGAGGGCAATGTCGATTTGATATTTGTGTATCTATCATTTTTTTACGTGTTCGCGATGGGGCTCATTTTGTAAAATAGGAGATATACTGATGTAAATTCATTAATTTATCAATAACATACATTAATATCCTAATTAAAAAACGGATTTTGTTCATGCCAATTAAGCCAATTATTGTTTTTGGTAAATATTTATCGGCATTGTCTATAGGTAATTGTTTATAGGTATTATTTGTTGGCATTGTTTATTGACAGCATTGTTTATTGACATAGTAAAAATAGTCAAAAACGCTGTTGATGATATTGAATCTGCTATTGCTAAAAGCGCAGGAAGCAGAGAAGCCTACTTTCTACTTAGGTAACACACAACTCTCCTCTTGAGTAACAGATTTCCATACAGAAAACTGTTCACCGGTTATCTCTTATTGAATAAAAATTCTAATCTAATGCTGCATTGTTTCCTGCTGATTGACGAGGAAAATATGGTTTTTTGTAGCCATCATACAGAAAAATATGATGATTATCTACCTTTAATATTGATAATATTGAACGAATATAGTTTATTGATGTTTAATTTCCATAAGAAAATTTTTACTTTTCTAGAAAAGTTATTCATTTTTTTGCAATGAATAACTGAGATAAAGGTTAAAAAAACAGTAAAAATTTTTATCGATAGAGAATACCTATTTTGTGGCATGATGTTGCAACCTCGTACAGTTAATAGGGTTTGTAGAGTTATCCACTATTCCTGTGGATAACCTTGTGTATTAGACTTAGAAAAGTGACGCAACGCAAGAAAATACGCGGCTTGAGTCAAGGTTGATGTTATTCTCGTCTTTGTTTTAATCCTTTTAAATATCAATAAGATAACTAAAATCAAGCCCTGTCTGGCCAGTGATGATGCTCCATGTTGTCACCTTTCAGCGGATCATATAAAAAATGGAAAAATCAAGATAATTTGGGGATAAAATGGCATTTATTTTGATATCAACGCATGTTTAATTGATAGGAAAGTGACCTAATTAAGTCCGTTTTTATAAAACCAACTTGAAGCTGGTTTTTTATCCAGTATTATATGTGCATTAATGTTAGGAAAGTGAGATACCGATGACTAAGGTGTTCAAATTACATTCTGACTTCCAACCGGGCGGTGATCAACCAGAGGCTATCCGCCAATTACAGGAAGGCTTAGAAGATGGGCTTGCCCACCAGACTTTGCTAGGGGTAACGGGGTCGGGTAAGACATTCACTATCGCTAATGTGATAGCCAATTTAAACCGACCAACGATGGTACTTGCTCCGAACAAGACACTGGCGGCTCAACTTTACAGTGAAATGAAGGACTTTTTCCCAGAAAATGCCGTAGAGTACTTTGTTTCTTACTACGATTATTATCAACCGGAAGCTTATGTGCCAAGCTCCGATACTTTTATTGAAAAAGATGCTTCCGTAAACGAACACATTGAGCAAATGCGTTTGTCTGCTACCAAGGCTTTGCTGGAGCGGCGAGATGTGATTGTTGTCGCGTCTGTCTCGGCGATTTATGGTTTGGGTGATCCCGATAGTTACCTAAAAATGATGCTTCACCTGACTAACGGTATGATTATCGATCAACGTTCCATTCTGCGGCGTTTGGCTGAATTGCAATATACCCGTAATGATCAGGCATTTCAGCGAGGGACATTTAGGGTACGCGGTGAAGTGATTGATATCTTTCCGGCTGAATCTGATGAGCATGCCCTGCGCGTTGAGCTATTTGATGATGAAGTAGAACGGTTATCACTGTTTGATCCGCTAACAGGGCAGATTCAATATCATGTGCCGCGATATACTGTTTATCCAAAAACTCACTATGTTACTCCGCGTGAACGTATTATTCAGGCAATGGAAGCGATTAAAATTGAGCTTGAGCAGCGGCGTAAGGTATTACTGGCAAATGGTAAATTGCTGGAAGAGCAACGTATTACGCAGCGTACTCAATTCGATTTGGAAATGATGAATGAATTGGGTTATTGCTCCGGTATTGAAAACTATTCCCGTTACCTCTCTGGCCGTGCTGAGGGGGAGCCGCCGCCGACACTGTTTGATTATCTCCCTGCTGATGGTTTGCTGGTAGTGGATGAATCGCACGTTACCATCCCGCAAATTGGTGGGATGTACCGAGGAGATCGCTCCCGCAAAGAGACGCTGGTGGAATATGGTTTCCGTATGCCTTCCGCGCTGGATAATCGCCCACTTCGGTTTGAAGAATTTGAGGCGCTGGCTCCACAGACAATTTATATTTCGGCTACGCCGGGCAAATATGAATTGGAAAAATCTGGTGGCGATGTGGTGGAACAGGTGGTGCGTCCTACTGGCTTGCTTGATCCGGAAGTAGAGGTGCGTCCTGTCGCAACGCAGGTTGATGATTTATTGTCTGAAATTCGCATCCGGGCGGTGAAAAATGAGCGGGTGTTGGTCACCACATTGACTAAGCGAATGGCGGAGGACTTGACGGAGTATTTAGAAGAACACGGTGAACGGGTTCGTTATTTGCATTCGGATATTGATACTGTCGAACGTGTGGAAATTATTCGGGATCTTCGTTTAGGTGAGTTTGATGTATTAGTGGGGATTAACTTGCTGAGGGAAGGGCTGGATATGCCGGAAGTTTCTCTGGTAGCCATTCTGGATGCGGATAAAGAAGGTTTCCTGCGCTCTGAGCGTTCATTAATTCAGACGATTGGGCGTGCTGCCCGTAACTTGCATGGTAAAGCGATTCTTTATGGCGATAAGATAACTGATTCAATGGCGAAAGCGATTGGTGAAACGGAACGCCGGCGTGCTAAACAGCAGGTATTTAATGAAAAACACGGCATTATTCCAAAAGGTCTGAATAAGAAAATTGGTGATATTCTGCAAATCGGGCAGCCGACGAATGGCAAAGGGAAAGGCAGAGGTAAAGCTGTCGCCACAACGGAAACATTCAGCAAACTGTCTACCAAAGAGCTGGAAAGCAAAATCCGCGAGCTGGAAGCGAAGATGTACCAGCATGCGCAGGATCTTGAATTCGAGCAGGCGGCGAGTGTTCGGGATCAGGTTCAGGCATTGCGTGAGCAATTTATTGCCAATTCTTAACAATTGCCCCGTAAATCTTGGCCCAATGCGAGGATGTCGCAAAAGGCCAGCATTGAAAATAAACCCGCAGAGATTTATTGCCTGTTATTGGGAGTGACAACCCATGACAGGCTAAATTTTTCGATTGAAAAATGAGCTATTGAGCGATTTATTAATCAAAGAATTCAATATGAAAAATCGGCATTGATAGCGATTAATTAGCCATTTTGCGTGACATTAATCACATTTTCTCATATTCATCTGATAAATATCGTGATCTTGTGGTCATATATTTAGAGAGCGAAATTCTCTGTTATCTGTCTCCACTCCATCCTACTCAGTTGGAAGCGGTCTGTTGTTCTCTCTAACGCCACGTATTAAATGATGGCTGTTTTACGCTGTCATTTTTTTACCGTGGAACAGACCGGCGCTATTTAAAAGAGCCGCATGTCATGGCTCGTTTAATGGCTTCTTGCATAGCTTCTTGCGTTATCCCCATCTCAGGATAATGGCTCAATTATGTAGGGTTTCAAATATGGATGGATTAGTTTTCACCTGCCGAATTGGCGTACTGCCCCA
>NZ_RCWE01000042.1 GCF_018448925.1 Photorhabdus akhurstii
GCAGCAAATTAAGTATAAGAAAGAAACGAATGCGAGCCTGGATGAAAACGCAATTTCTGGAACAAGTCGTACAAGCAGGATTTTCTAATCTGAATAATATTTAAGCATTCATGCGGTTGCCCTGGTTAGAAGCGCTGTATCTTGAAGCGGTGATGATTTTTCTAAGCCCTGCATGACCTGAGATTTTAATATATCTTTGCCCATTTTTACCAACATACTCTGTGGCTTTAATCCCTAATCTTTTAAATTCTCCTACTACATTTATAAAGTCGAAAGCATCACGTATATTACCTGCATAGGGTGATATAGGATCGGTAACTGAAAATATGCTCTTTACCCGTCATCTTTCAAGTTGCTTCTTTGTTGGCTGCACTCACTCACCCCGGTCACATAGTTATCTATGCTCCCGGGGATTCGCTCCCTTGCCGCCGCGATGCATCTTGAAATCCATAGGGTATTTATAAATGGGCTTTTTGGTGTTGGCGAATCAATCTCCTCTAAAACATCTTTCGCTTCCTCTAAGGATAGCAGTGCAATATACGCTGTATTCTCGTTTAACTGTTTTTCAAGACCAATAGCATTAAAGGACTGAAATTGAGGTTTCAAGTGATTAATCCCAATATGACCTCTTAGAAAATCGCCCATATAGCCTTCCCAAGAGGGGTTGTATCTTTTATGTGTCATCGTGAAATTTCCTTTAATATTCTTAAAATCAAAAATCGTCACATCGGTATTTAACGGACGGAGTTTACGATTTGAGTATAACATCGTTGTGTAAAAAAAAGCCACATTGGTTGCATAGTAGCAAAAAGTTGGATAAACGCAACCAGTCAGCTATTATATTCCTACTAAAATAATCCCTGATAAAATGGCGCCATAGACTTAAGCTTTTTAAAGATTCAGGTTTTAATAATGCTTAAAACTGAGTAACAGAACGAAGGCCCCACACCCAAATCTGATTTAACCTGAAAAGACGGGAGTGAATATAAGTGTGAAAATCATAAATAAATGCTTTAAATTCTGTTATCCCAACCATCCCCAATAACCGAAACTATTAACTAGAACAAGTAAACAAAAGCTTCTATGCTTTAGGAAAGAAACCCGGTATTAAAACCATTCACCTTTTTATTTGTCCTTTTTTCGGGGGAAATACCTGTTTTTTAAAGTTTAATCATCATGGTTTTATCTTAATAAATCAGTGGGTAAATAGTTTGATGATATAAAGATACCCGCTTATGTTCTTTTAAGATAATCCCTCTTTTTTAGGGTTTAAATCTTGCCGAATTAACCGTTTTACTATTTTTTTATAGTTTTCTTCGTAAAATAACGGTGAGAAAAAACTTTAATATTAACTGGAATGCATTCATGGTTTTCAAGTATTACTAATTCATAAAACGACCATCGTTAGACATATCAAAGATTACCTAAAATATGAAAAATAAGCCTGATAAATAATGTCAGTAATAGTTTTTAAACCTATCAAACCATACAACTTATTAACTATTTAACTGAATAATACTTACTCTTATAAAAAAATTTCAGAATAAAGTATCTGATACAAACGGCAATTTTATCCATCTCAATTCCGTGGGAGTATTGAGTCTTTCTGATTTATGTAATAAGATGTTCATAGCAGCAATAGATCAATTTATTAAATATAATTTTATCAGAGTGTTAGTGTTCACTAGCGTTTAGGATTACTAACCGTTTACAAATTCTAAAACCTACATGTCCAAGTTACTTGGACATGTAGGTTTTAAATATATTTTAAGGGTATTGAAATAGTGCCAGATATTTCGAATTCCTGCTGTTCTTTTTAGTTTTGGTAATTTACTTAATCAATAATTTTGGAAAATGAATGACGTAGGCAGTTTAGCTAATCCATTTTAAATAGGGTTAATATGATATGCTACCTTATACGATTTACTCTCCAAATAGTGGGATCACACTGTGTTCCTGGCTTAGTAATAACTGGAACGAATGTAAAAAAAAGCTTAATAATCATGGTGCCTTACTTTTTCGTGGATTCAACATTGAAGATGTTATTGCATTCAGAGAGGCAGTATTAAGTGCAACTCCTGAAATATTGGATTATGAAGAACCATCAACACCACGTACTAAAGTCAATGATCGGGTGTTCACTTCTACAGAGTACCCTGCTGATCAGCGAATACCTTTGCATAATGAAATGTCTTACCGGCGTACTTGGCCAAAATATTTATGGTTGTGGTCACAAAAAGCTGCTGATTCTGGTGGTCAGACAACATTGGCAGATTATCGAAGAGTGCTCCAACGCCTCTCGAATAAAACCCGTGAAGAATTTAAAAGTAAAGGTGTTTTATATGAACGACGTTATAACACTGGGTTTGACTTAACTTGGCAGCAAGTATTTCAAACTGAGGAACGGAGAATAGTTGAAGAAAAACTCAGATCTGAAAGTGTTGACTTTGAGTGGCTAGATGAAGAGCAGTTAATCACACGACAGGTTGTACAAGGTGTTATGACTCATCCTTACACTGGGGAAGAAAGCTGGTTTAATCAAGCGAATCTGTTCCATCCCTCCAGTTTGCCTGAAGAAGTTCAGCTTGCTTTGGAAGCTGCACTCGGTGTGGGGATATTTCCACGAATGGCGAAATATGGCGACGGTACTCTGATCAGCGAATCCACATTAATTGAGATTCGAGCCGCTATTGATGCGGAGACAGTGTACCCAGATTGGAAGAACGGTGATGTGGCGGTTGTTGACAACCTTGCAGTTGCCCACGGTAGGGAACCGTTTAGTGGAGCACGTAAAGTTTATGTGATCATGGCTTCACCAATGCATTGCAATTTTTCCCTGCCAAATGAGGACATGAGATGCAAACATGGAACACTTTGACAGAATCAAGAACTTGTGCAGATCTTTTTGCTAATTCAGTAGCCACTTCAGATTCATTATATGCTGTACGCCATGACAACATTGCGCTTACTTATAAAGAATTGGCAGGGAAGGCTGGTGCCATTGCTCAATTACTCATTTCACAAGGAGTGGTAAATGGTGATGTTGTGGCTATTTTTATGGAAAGATCTGCTACAAGTCTTGTAGCTGCATTGGCTATCTGGGCAGTTGGCGCTGCATATATTCAGTTAGAGGTCAGCGAACCCGATAGTAGAATTAATGAATTAATAGAGCGTTCAGGCGGGGTTAAAGTATTAACTGATGATTTGAACTGCCGACGTATTGAACACCATTCTTACATTAATCTTGATAGACAAATATTAGAGCCACAGGAATACATTCCGGTATCAGGTCGCAAAGCCGGTGATTTGGCTTATTTGGTATCAACTTCCGGCTCAACAGGAATTCCCAAACTTGTCGCAATTGAACACAGCAGTATCATGAATTACGTCTCGGCATTTGTTGAGCGCGTATCACCAATACCCTCCAGTTTGGCGAGTACAACAACTTTTGCTTCGGATCTTGGTAATACGTCTATTTTCGTCGCTCTGCTAACAGGTCGTACCCTTGAGCTTATCAATCGAGAAATGATGCTGGACTCAATCGCGCTTGCTAAACATATAAGTAAATTTTCAATTGGAATGTTGAAATGTACGCCTTCGCAATTAGAGATGTTATCCAGAGAAGGTAACCTTTCGGAATTATTACCTGAAAAAGTACTTATTATTGGTGGGGAAGAACTAACTTCGGCACTTGCTAAAACTTTATTTGCAGCAAACCCCAATCTGAGAATATTTAATCACTATGGCCCTTCGGAAACGACCATTGGTGTATTAATGCATCAGCTAAATGGAACACTCTTAGGCAATGACTCAATTCCAATCGGTAAGCCTTTAAAGGGCGTTGAAATAGCTGTACTGGACGACGCCAGGCGACCAGTTTCCTTCGGGGAAGTGGGGCAACTATATATAGGAGGGCTTGCGTTGGCCAGAGGCTATCATGGGGATCAAGATCTGACAGAAACTCACTTTGTTGATATCTTTGGAAGCAGGTTGTTGTTACCAGTGTAAAATCTGAGTTTCACCAGATTGATGAACTGGTTGCTTATGTTGTGGGTACTGCGAGAGAAAATGAACTACTTTCAAACTTAGCTACCCGATTACCGGCCAGTCATATTCCATCCAGAATCTACAGCATTGATGAAATCCTTGTTAATGCTAATGGAAAGCTTGATATAGCGCGTTTGCAGGCTTCTATTAATACTGTTGAATCTATTTCTTCTGATGTTACCGTTCCTCGTAATGACATAGAAAAGCTTATCTTAGATATTTGGCGTGAAGTGCTTAAGCGTGATGATATTGATATACAGGCTAAATTCCTGGAATCGGGAGGTGACTCATTCAAGTCGTTAGTGGTTTTTGGGCGATTACGTCGTCATTTTCCAAATCTCACTGTTGCCCAACTATTTAAATATCCATCCATTAAATCCTTAGCCAAAGAGCTTGGTGGCGAGAGCACAGCTCCTAATAAAACTAAGGTGGTACAGCTGTGACGACACTATATTCAGATGATGCGGTCGCCATAATTGGCGTCTCTTTTCGGTTACCACAATGTTCAAATTGGTGTGAATTGATTGATATTCTGGCTGATGGTCGGGACTGCATTCGTCCAATACCTGAAAGTCGGGTGGCTAATACGGGGCAGGTTCTTACAGGCAATGAAAAAGAGGGGGGATGGCTTGATGAAATTACAGGGTTCGATCATCGTTATTTTGGTATTGCACTAAGTGAAGCTGAATATATCGATCCCAGACAACGCATAGGGCTTCAACTGGCTACAGAAGCGATTGTCAATGCGGGATACACTCTGAAAGAGTTATCAAATGCGCGTACAGCAGTACTTGTTGCTGCGCATGGCGGGCCGCATTCAGATCTTTTTCAGTCGTTATCGGTACAGGGAAAAGCTAATCCGTTCGCTTTTATCGGCAGCTTGCATGCTTTTTCAGCGGGTCGCATTGCGTATCTGCTTGATCTGCGTGGCCCAGTTTATGCCATAGATACGGGATGTTCATCATTTTTGGTCGCACTTCACGAAGCACGGAACAAAATTCTGACAGGGGAGGCTGATTTTGCTCTGGTAGGAGGCTGTGAACTTGTTTTAGGCACCTTGCCTCAGCGTAGTGAGAACTCAAGTGGGTTAGGGGTTGAGTCAACGACAGATCGATGCCGTCCTTTCGATGCAATGGCTGATGGTGCTGGATTTGGGGAAGGAGGAGGTTTTGTCCTGCTTAAACGGTTGAGCCGTGCACATCAAGATAATGATGTTATCCATGCTGTCATACGAGGGAGTGCGATTAATCATGACGGTAGCCGTAGCAATGGTATCACTGCACCTAGCAGCATCGCACAAACCGAGGTGATTACGGCAGCATGGTATCAAGCAGGGATCACAGCTACTGATATTGGTTACATAGAAGCTCATGGTACGGGTACTAAAATTGGTGATCCGATAGAAGTGCAAGGTTTAATCGATACATTTGCCGCCTATGGAGTGCAACAGGAGCCTTGTGTTATCTCTTCTGTAAAAAGTAATTTTGGACATTTAAGTGGTATGGCTGGGTTGGCGGGGCTTGTTCGTATTATAGCTCAATTCCGCACTGGTCAGATTTTCCCTACAGCTCACTTCCAACAGTTGAATCCATTGTGTAGATCTACAGAAGAGTTGCCGATACGAGTTTCTTCCTCTTGTGAGCCGTGGCCACGTCAAGGTCAGCGTCCTTACTGTGCGGGAATCAGTGGGTTTGGTCTAAGTGGTACTAATGTGCATTTAGTCGTTGAAGAGGCTCCCTCAACTTTAAGGCACAAAAAATACGAAACAAATGAGAGGTTGGTGCTGATATCGGCACAGACGACACAAGATCTTAGCACTTACCTAAGTGCTATAACTAATGCGTTATCCTCAACCGAAGCATCAATTGACGAGGTTGCCGATATATTAATGCTGGGACGGGAGCATTTCCCATATCGTTGGAGCTGCGTGGCTTCATCTGTTTCGCATTTAGTGCAGCAACTCACGAATCACGGTTCAATCTCACTATCTTCACCATTATCTTCGTTATCTGTTGGTCTTATTTTTGATGAATGCTCTCCAATAGATATTCAACTATTGATGAAACGAGGAGAAACATTTCCGGCTTTTCATCGTGTAATAAAACAAGCAGAGAACTTATGTTCAAGGAAAGCTTGGACGCTTCGGCAGCGCTGGATTATTTGGTTGTTGGGACATCACGCGATATTGACAGCGTTTGGGGTGACGATTGATTTGTTATTGGCCTACGGTGTGGGGAAATTGGCTGCACAGGTCGTCGATGGTGGGCTTGAATTTGTTGATGCATTGCGTCTTGCTGATGAACCGGCAACTGAAAGATGAAAACACCATTGGTTGTTATGTTAATACAGTGATTGTGCGTGCACAGCTTGATCCACACCAGCCATTTCACGTAGTGCTGAATGCGGTTAGGAAGGCATCACTCAGTGCGATTTCACATAGTGCATTTCCTGCTGATCGAATTCAGAAACTGATGGCAAATACTTCCTATCATCTCACAATGTTTGATTTTCAGAATGATGTTGATCCTATTAAGGTATTAGGGGGAAATGGAGCCGCTGTCGAATTGCTGGATGTCGATCCTAATGGCGCAAAATATCCACTCAATCTTACCTGTATTGAATATGGTGATGAACTTCAAGCGCGATTGGAATATTCCACTTCTCTTTTCTCACAAGACACGGTTTCTCGCTGGTTGAATATTTATATAGGTGCACTGACACAGCTAGTGACATTAGGCGAGGAAACCACTCTTTTCGCCTTATTTGATGGTCAAGACGATGTTTTTAGCGATATTCCAGATTTTCAGTTCTAGATGTGGATAAAAAAATGACAACTATGAAGCTGATTGATCGTGAATACTGGCTGATGCGGGTTGGTGATTTAACTAAGGCCGCTGCTGCAACCGCAGATATTTTTCCTCACCATGAGGGATCTTTGGTAAGTGCGCAATGTCCGCTTTCCTCCGTTGTTACTGACCGACTGAAACAAGTAGCGGGCAACTCTGAATTGCTGACATGGGCAATTTTGGCGGCAGTGACTAGTATCGTGTTGCGCCGTATTGGGGGAGTATCCTCTGTTGTGTTGCATATTAACACAGAACAAGGCAAGCGTTTGCCTGTCTTATTGACTGTACCTCCTGCTGTGACTTTTCGTGAATGGTTAAGTAATGTTCGCATGGCCGCTGTTGAGGCGATTAATCATGGATCGATAGACAAGACGCTGTTGATACCGTTCTTGGAGCATTTCATGCCTATTGTCGTTAATTGCGCTCAGACGGAAACTGGGATAGCTATCGAGCTTATTGATGGTGTAGTTAGTGTTAGTGGAATTGTTGCTGCGGCTCAGACGTTTAATCACTTAGCAACAGGTATCGCTACACTGTTAAACAAGGGGCTTTTTGATCTCGACATCTGTCTGAATAATATGGCTATCGTCGATGACGCGATGCAAACAAAATTGCTAGCCAGATTCAATTCACCACCTGATTATAGCTCAGGAAAATCGTTTTATCGGCGAGTATTGGAGCAAGCGGAAAGTACTCCCCATGCGATAGCTCTGCGTGATGAAACAGAGTCGCTTACCTATCGGGAACTATTTCGGTTGGCGTCATCGGTAGCATTGAAGTTAAAAAATGCAGGCATTAGTGCCGATGATATTGTGGCGCTCTCGGCACCACGCAGTACTCGGTTTATTGCTGTTGCTACTGGTATTTTCTTCTCTGGTGGTGCTTACTTACCCATTGATCCAACTTTACCGAAAGCCCGGCAACAGCATATGCTAAAACATGCGAAAGCATTGATTGCAGATCATGTTGTAGATATGCCGCAGATAGTTTGGTTCTCATTCAGTGAACTTAGTTTTCAAAGCCAGGCTTTAGTGGATGATGATGAGATAAAGTTACTTAATCAGCAGGTAACTGAGCCATCACCAAGCGAATTAGCTTATGTAATCTTTACTTCAGGCTCGACAGGCTTTCCTAAAGGTGTAGGAATTGAACATCGTTCCTTCCTTAATTTACTGGCATTTCGGGTCCAAAACTGTGAATTGAAACCAGGAGTGGTATTACCGCAAACAGCACCCATTTCGTTTGATATCTCAGTTTGGCAAATGTTTACCGGATTAACCGCAGGTGCGACGGTTTCTATTGTCTCTGATGAGGTTGTAAAAGATCCTCAAGAGTTAATTCAATACATTATTGAGCAGGAATTTGAATATATTGAACTGGTTCCTTCTCTCATCGCAGTCATCCTAGATATCCTTGAAAAATCAATTTCACTGAAGACGCTGGTTCAGCGACAGCTACGTGGGATGATCTCAACCGGAGAAGTGTTAAACACGGAACTGGCACGTCGTTGGCATCAGTGTATACCAACGGTGACACTGCTAAATGCTTATGGTCCCGCTGAGTGTACCGATGATGTGACTCAAGGAAGGGTCGAAGAACAGTTTGATGGACTATATTGTCCAGTGGGTACGCCTTTGCCAAACGTGACAATTTATGTATTAGATAAAGATTTTCAACTTGTTCCTCCAATGGTCGGTGGTGAAATTTTCGTTGGTGGGCCGAATGTCGGGCGAGGATACATCGGCAGTAATCGCTTCACGGCGGCGGCTTTTTTGCCGGACCCATTTCTGCCTGTCCCGGGTGCCCGTATGTATCGGACGGGTGATCGTGGTCGTTGGCGAGAGGATGACATATTGGAGTGCCTTGGCCGGGCCGACAACCAGGTGAAGATTCGTGGTCGCCGCGTCGAACTTGGAGAAATTGAAGCGGTGCTGGCAAACCATCCTGATGTAGCGATGTGTGCGGTTGAACTTGTTGATATGGGTGGCTTTGAGCAATTAAGCGCTTTCGTGACACAGACGAGTGGTACCGTTGTGGATGCCAGATCGTTGAGTAAATTTTTGGCTGAGCAATTGCCGGATTATATGGTGCCGAGCAAGTTTTATTTTCTTGATGCGCTGTTATGTAATGCCAATGGTAAAGTCGATCGTAAGCAATTAAAGGCACTGGCAAAACAACAACCTGAATCTGCTTCTTATGTTGCCCCTCGCAGCAAGTTGGAACAACAGCTTTGTGATTTATGGTGTAAATACCTCAAGCTAACCAAAGTGGGCATCACGGATGATTTTTTCGCTTTGGGTGGGGATTCCATTATTGGTATCCGTCTGATACATGAGGCGGGCTCTTTGGGGATCAATTTGCGTCCTCGTCATGTGCTTGAACATCCAACTATTGCTTCACTTGCAAAACTGGCGAGTACCAAAGGCGAAATGGCAGCAAATTCAACTCCGCGTATAGAAAAAGCACCATTGACACCAATCCAACAATGGTTTTTCGAGCAGCGGTTTTCTGAACAGCACCATTGGAATCAGTCACATGTGATCAGTACAACGGAGCCGTTAAATGCAGAAGCATTATCCCTGGCGATACAGTCATTAGTTGAGCACCATGAACAATTGCGAGTTTGTTTTCCCAAAGAGAAGGGAAAGCATTATCAAGCTTTGCGCTCGCCTTATAACAACTTACTTTGGTTTGCTGAACCAGATTGTTCGGAAGAAACCATCGCCAATGAGGCTCATGCATCATTATCAATCGAGGAAGGACCGTTACTACGAATTGTGATGTTGGATGATTTTCGAGTTTTGCTGACATTACATCACTTAATTGTGGATCAAGTTTCCTGGCAAATCTTGCTGGAAGATCTTGAAACTGCGTATCAGGCTATTATTCAAAAAGAAATGCCGAGGTTACCGAGGAAAAGCACGCAATATCTCTATTGGTCTCAACAACAAACAGCAACATCTCCCCAAATACTTCCTCCGATCCAGTTGACCACACCAATTGATGTGGTACAGGTGAATAGTCATGTAAGTAACCTTTATGGCAAACGCTCGGTTGCTGAAGTCAAGTTATCTGAGTCAGAAACACAATATATTCAGGAAATTTCGGCATTAGTGCCTAACGGAGGAATACCTGCGGTTCTTTTGACGGGACTTGCAAATACCATTGCTGTTGAACAGGGTAACGGTCAACTCTTGCTTGAGTTGGAAGGTTATGGCAGGCAAGAGGAAAACGAGTCTATTGACGTAATGAGAACTGTGGGGTGGTTTACAACAATAGGTCCCTTTGTGCTACCGGTCAATGCTATGGTTACGGTAGTCGAAGTTGCGACTGCAATGATTGAAGCTAATCCCTATATCAAGACCCATTTACAACAAACTTATGTTATGGAGCAGAATCCAAACATTGGATTCAACTATTTAGGGCGTTTCAATACGAAGCAGCCGAATGATGGCTTTTTCAGTGTAGAAGAAGATATTGGAATGCGGCGGGCAGCAACGGGGCACCGTCCTCTGGAATGGGAAATCAATGCGGCCATCGTTGATGGGAAACTGACTATTACCCTTGAATACATCCCTTTCCGTCATAATGAAGCTGCAATTAATGCATTATTAGCCAAGTGGAAGGGCGCACTAACCAAAGTCAGACATGCGCCGAATGAATTAAGTGATTTGGCCCCTTTGACACCAGCTCAGCATGCTTTTTTTGAGCGTGATAATCCAAATGAAAATCATTGTAATCATGGTGTGTTGTTTACACTGAGTCGCACTTTGTCATTGGCGACTGTTGAACAGGCGGCAGCAGCGCTATTGGCCAGATTCCCTATTTTGGGAGCCAGCTTTATGGTTACTACATTGGGGAGGTGGCAAGGAATTAACCCGCAAGCCCGTATCGCAATTGAACAATTTGAATTGCAGCAGATAGCCCTAAATAGCTTATCGCAGAAAATTACTGAGTTAGCGAATATAGGTCATAAGTCGTTAGATCTGCTGAATGGGCCAATTTGCCGCATACAACTTTATCGAACTGCTCATAATTTGCCGGACAAGTTGTTGATTATAGTTCACCACTTGGTAGTCGATCCTTATTCCTGGGATTTACTTACAGAAGATTTAGCGGAGTTGCTTGGCGGAGCTGAAGCCCATGAATTAGATATTCCGACAACTTCGTATCTCGCTTGGGCCAGGCGTTTACACCGATTGGTGCAGGATGATCCAGAGTTGTTTGGTGTTCGTTACTGGCTTTCACAACCTTATGAACAGGCACAGCAGTTAGTAAGTACGGATGCTATTGGCATTGAGGCGAATATGGTTGAGCAAACAACAGTATTTGATGAAGTACAGACTCAGCAGTTTTTAAAACCATCTGAGCACAGTCAACTTCCCGTACTTGCCCGATTACTGACTCTGCTTGCGCGGTCTTTAGAAAGCCATTTTCTTTCCAGTGCCAACAATATCCTTGTTGAGTTGGGAGGACATGGTCGAGAAGACCTATTCGACGAAGTTGATTTAGGACGCACTATCGGCTGGTTTACATGTGGTTTTCCGTTCCTGTTGCCCTTTTCGATGGGACGCAGTTTTGATGAACATGCAACTGATGTGGCGCGGTTGTTACGTGAGGTACCTGTTCGAGGGTTTGGCTTTGAAGCACTTCGCTATCTTTCTGTTAATCCTAAAATCACCGAAAAATTAAAGGCAATTCCTCGACCACAATTAAGACTGGATTTTGAAGGAGAGCTTTTATTTCTGAATACGCCTGATGAGGAGAAAGTTAATCCGATCTTTATTGATATCACCACAGAGGGAACGGGTTACTGGAAGCCTCGGGTAACACCGATGGATTATTTGCTTTGTTTTAACATCAGTGTGAATGATGGCCAGATGGAAATTCGTGCTCAATTTGCAGGTGATGTCATGCCAAAAGAGCAAATAAAAACGGTCCTATCTGAATTTAATGAACGGATAACTCATAAAAATTAATATGAAGATACAAACGAATATGCAAGGTATGAACTCTCCTAACCCATTAACAGGTTTTAAGTTGCTTTGGCAGAGCGCCCGGACAATGAAAAAAGCCATTATTGGCACTTTCCTGGCATTAATTGCCACACTTGTTTGCGATTTAGTGGGGCCATTTGTGATCCGTCATTACATCGATAAAGCTACCACAGGTACTTTCGTTTATGAACTGGTCCTCTTGGCTTTGGGATACGCAATCATCTCTTTTGGCGGTGTTATCGCTGGTCTGGTTACCAGTTATTGCAGTACCAGTGCAGGTTGGGGTATTGCCGATGCACTTAGGCGTCAGCTATTTCATCATGTTGTGCACAATCGGTCTATCCTGCAAATTGAAAGTGAAGCTCAGGGTAAGCTCCTTGAAAAGATTGAGGGGAATGCGGACATCATTGGAAAAACTATTGCGGAATCTGGATTCCGGATTATAGGAAATATCGCATTAGCATTAGGTACTTTGGTGATTTTGTTTTCTATTATCCCAGAAGTCGGTATCGCAATTACCGTGTTGGTTCTCGTTGTGGCTTATGTTCTGGTGAAACTTACTAACCTTGCAGTAGTGCGATGGAAAAAAGCCCGTGAAGAGAGAGCCCACATATTTGGTTTTATCGGCGATACTCTTGCCGCGAAAGATGATTTGCATTCATTGGGAAGGAGCCGTTGGCCTGCTTTGCAACTACAGAAGATGCTTTCTGGCTTATTAAAAATAGAACGTAAAGCCTATGTCAGCGGACGCATATTTTGGCCGATTACCCAGCTATTTTTTGCCTTGAGTTTTGGCCTGGGTTTTGGATTTGGGCTGCAATTACTCGGTCATAACAGTATCAGTATTGGTACGTTAACCATGATTTATCTTTATGTTGACCGACTCAGAGAGCCAATGGAAGACATGTCTTCGGAGGTAGATCAGGTACAACAATTGATGGCGACCTTATCACTGGTAGTCAAGATGTTGCGAGATGAGGAGAAAGTCAATCACAACAGTGTAGAGAATCAGCTACCTGAAGGCCCCCTGTCAGTTCAATTTGATCAGGTTGACTTTGGCTATGAAGGTCATGGTAAACAAGTTTTACATAACGTTAGCTTCAGTGTGGACGCTGGAAGCAAAGTAGGCATTGTTGGGCGCACGGGGGCAGGTAAAAGCACATTACTCAATCTCATGTGTGGGTTGGCTCAGCCTGATAGCGGACGGGTTACCCTTGCTGGTGTTGAGGTCACTTCCATTCATCCTGATGAATTTGCCAATCGTGTGGCAGTGTTAAGCCAAAAAGCGTATCTCTTTTCAGCAACACTACGCGAAAACTTAACTCTGTTCGATAACAGCATTTCAGATGATGCAATTTGGTGCGCGCTCGAAGAGTTAGAGATCCATAAATGGGCGAAGACATTACCAGAGGGGCTGGATACTTTGGTGGGGGTTGAGGGGCGTTCATTGTCGGAAGGGGAAGTCCAAATGATTGCCGGGGTAAGAACCATGCTTCAAGACGCACAATTAATCATTATCGATGAAGGCACCTCGCTATTAGATCCTCGCACTGAGCAGAGTTGGATGAGATTACTGGAAAAAATTAGCGCTAATCGTACCGTGATCATCGTTGCCCATCGCCTGCATACATTATCCACTGCTGACCAAATCATTATCATGAATGAAGGCCGTGTCGAGGAAGTCCTTCATGGCGCAGGGATCAAAACGTTAATAAAACATAGGGAACTTATATCATGACGGGGTTAACCCACTTTTTCCCATCAAAAATGTTGCCTTCTTTACTGAGTTTAGTGCGCAGATTTTCCTTTCTTTACTTCATCAGCATGGTTATATGGACGCTGATCCACGGCTTACCTTTGGTCGTTGGTTTTGCCATCAGCCGGCTTCTTGATAGTGCTGTTGTCGATCCCGCAGGTTCAGCGGTTTGGTGGCTATTGGTATTGGCGGTAGGCTCGATGGTATTACGCTCAGTGATACTGATTTTTGGCTTACAGATTGATTTTACCCTTATTTTTAAGGTCAGCGCATATCTTAAACAACGCATTCTGGAGGGAATAAATTGCAGTCACTCTGGCGCGGATCTGCGTCTTTCTCAAGGGGATATGCTCAACCGTATTCGTAATGACAGTGATGAAGTAGCCTCTTTTCTCGGCTGGACAGCAGATTTCTTCTACCGGGCGGTACTATTGTTGATAGCACTTGTCGTGTTGCTGAGTACTGACATTGTGACGACATTGGCGCTTTTACCGATGGTTGGTGGTTTGTGGCTGGGTATAGCTCTCAAACATAAGGTCGGAGCATTACAGGAAGAGAAACGTCAATATCAAGGCCAAATTGCGGGTCGTATCACCGACATATTGGCAGGAATCCGTGACCCTCGCCTTGGTGGAAAGTTGGATCTGCATATTGAGCGACTTTCGGCAAGTTTTGAACGTCGTCGGGCGGTGCAGGCAACGCATCAAATGTTCACTGATCTGCTGTCGGGGCTATTTCGTAACATCGTGATGCTAGGTACCTCTATTGTCTTGATTATTGTCAGTACCCGAATTGTCAGTGGTGATTTCACTATTGGTAAATTGGCTCTGTTTTTGACTTATATCGGTTGGGTCAGTGAGCAGATCTTCTTTTTTGGTCGCGCATTGGCTAACTATAAAAATGCCGATGTCTGCTACGAGCGAATTCAGCCACTGTTACAGACAGAGCAGCCTGTCAGCGAAGCCCCTATTGCTAATGACATACTGAAATCACTGACGGTGAGGGGGCTTTGTTGCAATAGCGATACGCAACCTATTTCGTTTGCAGCTACACCCAATCAACTCATTGTCGTTAATGGAGAAGTGGGTTCCGGTAAAAGTCGTATGCTTCGCGGTCTGCTCGCGCTGGAACGACACTTATCAGGAAGTGTGCTTTGGAATAACAAAGAAGTTTGTGGAGACGTTGATTGGTGGCAAAGCCCTAAAGTTACTTATGCCCGTCAGGGTGCTGGCTTTATTGGCGGTACTGTTCGAGATAACTTGGCACTGGGTAACGACGCTATCAGTGATGAAACTATGGAGTGGGCGTTAACGGCAGTATATCTGAAACCGGGTTCATCTGATCTTCCTGAAGGGCTTGATACTGTGCTGGGTTCCGGTAGTGTCAAACAGTTATCAGGAGGCCAGCGCCAACGTTTGGCATTGGCCCGTATGCTATGTCATTCAGCCGAAGTTTATGTCGTCGATGATTGCGATTCATCTCTGGATACTGATACAGCCAGAGCCATATGGTCAGCACTACCTAAAAAGTGGCCGGGGATCTGGATTGTAGCCTCGCAAAATATTGACCTGCTTGCTCAGGCGGATCAAGTGGTGACTATCAAACGGCGGAGCGAAACATCATGAATTACAGGGTGGTATGTAACAAAGAGGATAAGCACTCTATTTGGCCAGAAGGTCGGACATTACCGGTAGGGTGGCAAAATGTGGGTTTTTCGGGATCAGAACAAGAATGCCTGGATTGGATAGCTACATATTGGCGTGATCCCAAATTGAAAGTTTCCGGAGAGACGTTGGAATGAAACGTGTTCAACTGACGCCAGGATTATGGAATTACTGCGATCAAGAGAAAACGACAATGACTGTTGTGATTGCGCCTTTTGGCGGCGGCAGTGCTTATTCTATGACCGACTGGGTTCAGCAACTGCTGGCAGATAGTTATCGGGTACTGGTGCTTCAGTATCCGGGACGAGGTTCTCGAAGTATTGAACCACTCCCTTTATGTATAAGAGATTTAGCGGCTACAGCGGCAAAAGATGTATTGCTGCATACACAGGGTCCTCTTCTTCTTATTGGTCATAGTATGGGAGCATTGTTATGTCATGAATTGGCATTACTTTTAGAACAAGCTAACCGAACCGTTGAATATTTGGTCTTATCAGCAGCACGTCCACCACATTTGAATGGCATGGTGCCAGAAGAGATACTCCGTATGAGCCGGGAAGCCTGGATTGAAGAGCTAAAAACCAATATAGAAAATGAAGATAAGAAACTGCTTCATGAGAATGTGATTGATCTCATGTTGCCTGTATTGCGTGCTGATTATTTGTTGGTGGCTGAGCACAAACAAGCCAGTGGCAAGGTACATTGCCCTATTTTAGCCATCGGCGGTGATCGTGACCCGTGGGTGAGCCCATATCATTTACAAGAGTGGCAATCGCTGACACATGATTCTTGCCAATTAGTCATGTTCCCTGGAGATCACTTCTATTATCGAGATCAGCTTTACGACATTTATTTGTGTATCCGTCAAACTTGCTTAAAAAAGGAAGTCTGCGCTAATGAGTGATGAAAATACCCAAACACAAATGAAGTATTCATCCAGTTTTGAAGGTTTGACGGATGAATATTTGGTTGTAATAAATGATGAAGAGCAATATGCCTGTGTTCATTCCGAATGGCCTGTCGCTACCGGATGGCGAGCGACCGGTTTTAGTGGGACGCAAGAAACATGTAAAAAATGGATTGAAGAAGTTTGGACCGATATGCGCCCGGCTTCTCTGCGTAATGGCCCACAATCCTTTGATAATCAACCCCTGATAGTGATTTATGATGAAGGCGCAGCCCTTCCCAAAGATATTGTCACTGAATTGAATGGGGTTGCACCACTTGTACTTGTTATCAATTCAAACGAACACACATAGAGAGCGCATATCCTACTTCTCACGATTTTGTCACGTAGTTGATGGTTCTGATATTGAAAGGGCGGTATCAGAACTCGCTCTCCTTAATCCTGCGGGGATTGTGACATTTAGTGAGCGTGCCTTACGTCTTACAGCTACGCTGGCAAAACACTTGAATTTGCCTTTTCACGATCTCGAAACGGTATATCGACTTACTGACAAAAATAAGCAGCGAGTGGCTTTACAAGAGGCTGGCATTGAATCGATAAGATTCTACCTCATTAACACTGTGTCAGATTGGGAGCAAGCTGTTGAACAGGTTTGTCTTCCCGCAGTGTTAAAACCATCCTATGGTGGTGGCAGCATCGATACTTATCTTATTGAAGATCCGCAAACAGGAAAGAGACTGGTAGAAAAACTGCTTTCAAATAAGCAGATTGGATTTGATGGTGGTCGTTCACTGGTATTAGAGGAGTTCCTCCAGGGGCGGCCATCGTTGCCTTTTGGCGATTATGTCTCGGTTGAAAGCTTGGTGGTTAACGGAGAGATTAAGCATATAAATGTGACCGGCAAGATGCCACTTAGTCCCCCTTTTCGTGAATATGGTCATATCTGGCCATCAGTCTTAAGTGATAGTGAACAAAACCAAATCTATGCATTAACGTCAAGTGCCATCAAAGTGTTAGGAGTTAATCGGGGGATCACCCATACCGAACTGAAGTTGACTGAGCAGGGACCCAGGATCATTGAAGTAAATGGTCGAGTGGGTGGGGGTATCAACGAGATGGCCAAAATCAGCCTCAATATTAGCCTGCTTGAAATGGCTGCACGATTAGCGCTGGGAAAAATGATTGATCTCCCTGTGTTCAATCCTGAGCGCGTCTATTTCAATATCTGCCATATTGCGCCAACACGTCCATGTGAAATTCTCCGAATTAATGGGGAAGATGAACTTCTCTCTCTTGATGGTGTATCGTCATATCGCCCATATGTGTGGGCAGGAACTACTTTGCCGGGTGGCTCACAAACCAATGAAATTAACATGGTGTTGGGCAAAGTGGATAACCATAAGGCATTTCTGGATATTTATCAGCGTATGGGGCAGTGCTTGCGTTTTCATGTTCGATTTATGGACAGTGAAGAAGTTCAAATTCTTAATGCGCATGAATTGGGGGCGATATGAGTCTTATTTCAAATGTAGCTAAAGTGCCGGATAACATAAATCTCACTGACCCCCTGACTCATTTACGTCCTGATATAGATAACATCTGGCGGCAATTACGTAATGAGTCACCTGTCGCTTGGCATCCTGCGGTCAATGGTCAATCAGGATTTTGGGTTGTCAGCACCCATGAGTTAGCTATGCGGGTTTACCGTGATAGTCAAACCTTTACCTCTGTTCGTGGAAATGTCATGGCTACACTGTTACATGATGGAGACACAGCGGGTGGTCGCATGCTTGCAGTGTCTGATGGAGACAGACACCGTCAAATCCGCAAAGAGTTGTTAAAGTCTTTCAGCCCTAAGAACCTGATGTCGGTACAGAAAAGAATCAAAAATGCGATGCATGAGCTTGTACATAATGCGGTAGCATCCGGGCAATGTGACTTTGCCACTGATGTAGCTCCACATATTCCGTTAGCGGCTATATGTGATATTTTGAAAATTCCAGAATCTGATCGAGCAAAACTATTTGTCAATGCAAGTGCAGCACTGGCTTCGAACTCTTTGTCAGTTGATAAAGTAGATACCCGACTCGCCAGAAATGAAGTGTTGATGTATTTCTATAAATGTATTCAGACTCGCAAAATCGAGCCATTGGAAGATGATCTTGTAAGTAACCTGATAGCAATGACTCAAAACTCCCTGGCATTAACAGAAGAAGAAATAGTCTTCAATTGCTATAGCGTGTTACTGGGTGGCGATGAAACAACTCGGTTGGCATTGATAGGCATCATAAAAGCATTTGCCGAATATCCAGAATGCTGGGCTCAATTGCGACGTGGTGAAGCAGAAATTAGTAAGGCAGTAGAGGAGTTGTTACGATGGACCACGCCGGCTTTACATGGTGGTCGGACCGCAACGGTAGGTGTTGAATTAGGCGGTCAGCAGATTAGGGCTGGTGATATTGTCATTGTTTGGAATCGGTCTGCTAACTTTGATGAAACCGTCTTTACTAAACCCAATCAGCTTGATCTGAATCGGAGTGATAATCGGCATATTTCTTTTTCATATGGGGTTCATTTTTGCCTTGGTGCCGCTCTTGCCAGAATAGAAATTACTGCACTGCTGGAGGCGCTTGTGGAGCTCGTTGATCAGATCTCTTTGAGCGGAGAACCCAGCCCTATCTATTCGACTTTTCTATCTGGTTACCATCGCTTGCCAGTCAAATTGACTGCTGCACATTATTCATAGGAATAAATAATGAAAGAACGCATAGTGTTGCATGAACAAATAGTGTTGCATGAACAATTTGATGCGATGGTTGAGAATGCTCCTCACAAGATCGCCATTAGTGCACATCATGTAGAAATGACATACCAAAATGTGCAAGACCGTGCTACCCAACTTGCCTATCGACTAATGGACTTAGATATCGGGGCTGAAGATGTGGTTGGAATCTATATTGAGCGCTCTTCTGACATGATCATAGCGATGTTGGCTGCGCTTAAAGTTGGTGCTGCTTATTTAGCACTACCACCCGATTATCCGACTGAGCGACTTCGTTATATGATAACGGACTCGCGTACAAGGTTGGTGTTGACTCGAACTATGATGAAAGATTCAACGGTCATTGAAAATGTTGCCACTGTTTATATCGATGAAATCCAATCTGTAGTGCCAAAAATCCTGCCACAAGTTACCAGTCAACAGCTAGCTTACGTTATCTATACCTCGGGAAGTACAGGACGCCCCAAAGGAGTGGGAGTGACTCATCATGGCGTTACCAACCTCGTTAGCCAGAAACAGCAGTACGTTCATTTCGGACCTAATGAAAAAATATTGCAGTTAGCACCGGCGGCTTTTGATGCTTCTGCCTTTGAAATATGGGGAGCATTGACTAATGGAGCGGCATTGGTATTGGCTTCTCCTTCATATCAAGCCATTGATGAGCTACCGAAATGCCTTGTTGAACATGGGATTACGATATTGCTACTGACACCTGCCTTATTTCACGTATTGGTAGATTATCGCGAAGAGGCTCTGGATAGCGTACCTCAATTGCTTGTTGGTGGCGATGCAATGTCAGTCACTCATGCGTTTAAATATTTGTCCAGGAAGCAGAAATTAGGCAAACACTTTTTATTTAATAACGTATATGGCCCGACTGAAGGAACGACCTTGGTGAGTAGTTACTCTATGTCATCATTAAGTATTGATGCGATAAAATCTCCCTTAGGTAAGCCTATCGTCAATGCGGAAATGTACTTATTGGATGAGATGTTAAGACCGGTCAGGCCAGGTGAGCGTGGTGAAATCTATATTGGGGGACAGTCTGTCGCACGGGGGTATTTATATCAACCTGGGCTAACTAGCCTGCGTTTTTTACCTGATCCTTTCTCCACCCAACCAGGAGCCAGAATGTTTGCTACTGGTGATGAAGGAGTATTGTCGAATGATGGACTGATTGAGTTTGTAGGCAGGCTTGATGATCAGGTCAAAGTGCGGGGTCATCGAGTTGAGCTGGCAGAAGTAGAGCATGCAATAAAAAGTTGCCAGGATGTGAGCGCTGTTTGTGTTGTGCTGAACATTGACAGTGATCGCCATGTTGAACAACTAGTCGCCCATTATACAACTCACACTGATCATACAACTCATAAAAGCACTGATGTTGAGCAAGCTATCATCACTTGTGTTCAAACGTTGTTACCCAGCTATATGTGGCCTAGTCAGTTTATCCAGCATGAACAGCTACCTTTAACAAGCAGTGGTAAAGTGGATCGTCGATTTTTGATGGGTTGGAAAGAGGCTGAGAGATTAGAAGAGGTGGTATCCAGTGAACTCTCCGTGACAGAAGCGCTGGTGGCAGAGATCTGGCAACAAATTCTAGGGCCATTTGACGTTGTGCCTGATGCTGATTTTTTTGCGTTAGGAGGCGATTCGTTATTGGCTATTCAGGTTATCGCGGAAGCTGAAAAACGAGGACTCAATCTGACACTTTCTACCTTATTTCGTACCTCGACACTTAGGGAAATGTGTAAAGATTTGGTGCTCCCAGAACAAACAGATAATGGACTAGCTCGCAATCCGACATTGTGTGGGGTTTGCCGCGGCTTGGCACAAACAGAAGAAGCTATCAGTCAGCAGAATGAGAACTCATTGATAAATGAAACGGATAAGCAAAGGTTGCCTGTTAATATCGAAACTGCTTATCCGGCGACGAGATTGCAGCTAGGGATGCTGTTTGAGGGATTATACAGTGGTAAAGCAATCTACCTTGATGTTATTGCTCGGGATGTCAACTTGCCACTGGATGAAAAAATATTTCACGACACGCTTCAGGCAATCGCCAAAAGGCACCCAGTTCTCAGAACAAGATTTGATTTGGCCTCTTTTAGTGAAGTGATGCAATTGGTTGAATCACTACCATCATTGCCACTTATAGTGGAAAACTACACAAATCTTGATGATGAACAGTTGGTTGCACGTCACGAAAAGGTAATGGTTGAGTTAAGCCGACCATTTGATCCTGAAGAGGCTCCTTTAATGAGGGTACATGCGGCGACATTGAATGAAGGGCAATTTCGGTTAGCTTATGCCTTTCATCATGCGATCCTTGATGGTTGGAGTGAATCTGTTTTTATCCTTGAGCTTTTGAGATTGTATCAAGCCAATTTAGCTGGTGAGTCTGTTTTATTGGAGCAACCAGCACCATTGTCAGAGTTTGTCAAACTTGAGCGTGAAGCGCTAAGTAACGACAAGGCGAAACAGTTTTTTAGTCAATATTTAGCTAAAGGAAAAACGGATAGATATCAAGATACTGATTATAGGAAAGCAGTATCGGTCTTGCCGGAACGAACAGTGAAGCAATTGCTAAAAAATGTATCAGATTGGGGCATTCCGTTAAAAAGTATGTTTTTTGCTAGTTTCTATCTGACAACAGCCCATCAGTTACAAGATATTGGTTTTGTCGCAGGGATGTCTGTTAACGGTAGGCCTGAGAGGGAAGGCGCGGATTTGACTCTTGGACTGTTCCTTAATCATATTCCGATAAAGTTGAATCTTGACTTTGCCAATAACTGGCAGGTGCTGGCAAGACAGGCTTTCGATGCTGAAAAAGAAATATTGCCTTTTAGACGTTTTCCATATTCAGAAATACAAACTCTGTTAGGAGGGCCACCCTTCGAGGCTACGTTTAGCTACGTTCATTTTCATTCTCGCAATGAGTTATTAGAACGAGGGTTGGTGAATACTAATGAAGATGTGCGTGACCATACCAGCTTACCGATTAGGGTTGAGTTGATAAATGATTTGAAAGGAGAAGGTATTTTAATAAATGTGACAGCAGATGAAAGACGCTATGGCACGGGATTCGCTTTAGCGTTGGCCGAACGGCTTAGTGAAAAGATAGAAGACATGGCTTTTTTATCCGGGCAGATTATTTAATTATCGTTGGATAGTTAATTTTTTGGTACTTGATTCCACAGTTTTTAGTTGCTGTAAACGCAGAAGTCTAATCTACGAGTGACTTACATTAGCCTCATTCAGAAAACGTTTAGAGGAGAACTTAAACAGATGGCTCGCCATATCTTGATTTTCTCAGTTGTGCAGGGGCGTTGAATTATGGGCATAACCATTACGCACTAAAACTGGCTGTATTTCAGTACATCAATGAAGATGGTATTCAAGGTGCATTGGATTTGCACACTAAAGCGAAAAAAGACTTTATCACCGCTTTTCAAGAAAACATTCTGGTACCCAGAGAGTTGACCTATAAACTACAGTTTACTTCACCGACTGGTAGCAGTGTTGTTGAATCGGCGATTAAGCTTGCACGTAAAGTAACCCAACGCTGTCGAGTCGTTGCTTTTACCAATGGTTTTCACGGTATGACAGGAACCTCATTAAGTTTGACAGGTAATAAGGATCATCGTCAGCCTGTGATGGATGCTTATGTGGAGCGTTGATGAAGTCTTAGCTAAAGTAATAGATATTTTAGATCCTCGATTAAATTGATCGTCAAATTTGGGGGTTCTTCCACAGGAGAGCGTAAAAATGAGAGCATAAAAAAGTCTGGGGCACTTGAGTTATTTAGCGGTAAAGTGGGCAATTCAACCGGACTATTACCCATTATCGGCCCATGAATACTTATACGTTAAAGTGGCTTCTTTAGCTGCTTTACCACATAAATGCCCCAAGGTTTTTTATGCTCTCCCCTAGTTGCTGAGTATACCATTTCTGGTATACTGAATTCACACAATACCAGAAAAGGTATAAACAGGATGGAGCAACAAAGTGAAAAGCTGCTAGTGTGGATAGGCAGCAGCAAGAAGGACTTGCTGAACTTGCCGAAGGACGTGCAGCGCTTCTTTGGCTTTGCCCTAGACTTCGCGCAGCGTGGCGAAAAGCATGATGCTGTGAAGGTGATGAAAGGGTTTGGTGGTGCCGGCGTTCTGGAAGTGTTGGAGGACGACATAGGTGGTACCTACCGAGCGGTGTATACGGTGAAATTTGACGAAGCGGTCTTTGTGCTACATGCCTTTCAGAAGAAGAGTAAGCACGGCATAGCGACGCCGAAAGAAGATATGGACATCATCCGTAATCGACTGAAAGTGGCCGCTGTGATGGCCCAGGAGATGAAAAATGAAAGAGAAAACCATTAATGGCGTAGCGGTTGAAATCAGCTCCGGCAACGTGTTTGCCGATCTGGGTTTCCGTGATGCCGAAAAGCACAAAATTAAATCCGGCTTGGCCTTTGAGATCATCAAATCTATCAAGCGTCTGGGGCTGACACAAACTACTGCTGGCGAACGTATTGGGATCAGCCAGGCAAAAGTATCCCACCTGTTCCGGGGCGATTTTTCCAACCTGTCAGAACGTAAGATGATGGAGTGTCTGAATCGGCTGGGGTGTGACATCGAGATCACTGTCAAGCCGACTACTGCCCAAACCGGGCATTTAATTTTGGCACATAGCGGGTAAGGTAAATTTGCCCATCTCTGATTAGCGGTGGGTAAAGACCAAACACATTGAAAGTTATAGAGAGCATAAAAAAGTCTGGGGCACTTGAGTTATTTAGCGGTAAAGTGGGCAATTCAACCGGACTATTACCCATTATCGGCCCAATACTTATACGTTAAAGTGGCTTCTTTAGCTGCTTTACCACATAAATGCCCCAAGGTTTTTTATGCTCTATATGAACGCATCCCGTTTGCAAGACAAAAATTACTCTGGCATCGACGGTAGGTTGCAGCTCTATATCCGGCCTTATTGCAGCCAGAGCTGCGGGCCTCGATGTAATCCGCTGA
>NZ_RCWE01000043.1 GCF_018448925.1 Photorhabdus akhurstii
TTTGACAAACTGACGTCCGGTATGAAGGGAAGGTTCCCGTTTTCGAATGAATAAGGTCATAAAAGATCTGCGCTTAAAAGAAGTACGCAGATCTTAACGGATAATACACGCCTTTTGCGACACCCTCTTTACGGCGGGGAGCAGTCACCATATATAAAAAAGGGAGTGAGAAATATGACTGATTCTAATTTCTTCTTAAGTGAATATGATGGTGTCGCACTTTCACCTATTTCATTTCTAAGACGAGCAGTACTGAGTAACGGGGATGATATTGCGGTAATAGATGGAGAATGTCATTGGACTTGGAGCCAATATGCATCTCGGTGCGAAAGGCTTGCAATAGCTCTGAAAAAAATTGGCGTTTGTAAAGAAACAGTTGTGTCCGCGCTTCTACCCAATATACACGAACTTCTTGAATTACATTTTGCGGTTCCAATGGCAGGCGGTATATTGAATGCGCTCAGTACCCGAACAGACTCAAATACTTTAAATTTTATATTTAAAAAACTTAATCCTAAGGTATTGTTCATTGATAGAACCTTTATTTCACTGTTGGATGATGTTTCCCTAGACAAACAAGTAAAGATCATCGTTGTTGATGTGGATGGTGTAGTCATTTCAGAATCAATTTCTGACCGAGAATTTATTCAATATGAATCGCTGATAACTACGTATAAATCGGGGGAGTTGTCTTTTTCTCTACGAGATGAACAAGAGGCGATCAGCATAAATGTAACTTCAGGAACAAGTGGACAACCTAAACTTATTGTCTATTCTCACCGTGGCGTATTTCTTAATGCCATTTCTAATGTTCTGGATTGGGATATACCAAAACGACCGACATTCTTATGGACGTTACCAATGTTTCACTGTAATGGGTGGTGTTTTCCGTGGGCTATCACTGCTCGGGGAGGTACACACATCTGTATGCGCAAGTTTGACGCAGAAGAAGCGGTATTGTTAATGCAGAAGCATAAGGTAACACACTATTGTGGAGCGCCTGTTGTTCATTGCGCATTAGGTACTATTGCGCGGAAACAAGGGCTGCATTTTAAGGAGAGAATTCATGGATTAGTCGCAGGCGCGCCGCCTACAGAGATGATGTTTTCTCTATTAGATTCCATTGGAATAGCAGTAACGCAAGTCTATGGTATGACTGAGACATATGGGCCGGTCGTTGTGTGTGAAGAGAAGAGTGATTGGGAGAAGCTCTCTAAATCCGCAAGAATATCCAAGAGGATGCGTCAAGGCATTGTCTCAAATTTACAAGGTCAAGTTTGTGTTCTTGAGGAAAATACGGGACTACAGGTGCCTTTTGATGGCAAGACTGTTGGTGAACTTGTAATTCGTGGAAATATGGTTGCATCTTATGATCCAGATCGGCATGTGACTTTTGATACAGCAAGTCAATGGCTTTTTACGGGGGATTTGGCTGTCGTTGAAGATGATGGCTATGTCAGAATTATAGATAGAAAGAAAGATATCATTATTTCTGGCGGTGAAAATATTTCTAGTCTGGAATTGGAAAATATACTGTCAAACTATCCCGGTGTTTTAGCTGCCGCCGTTGTAGCAAAGCCAGATTCACATTGGGGTGAAGTACCGTATGCATTTATAGAACTCGAAGAAACTTCATCAGTTACAGAGTATGAACTGAATAATTATGTTTGTACGGTAATAGCACGGTATAAGCGCCCTAAAGGATATACTTTTTTAACTTTGCCCAGAAACGCAAGTGGAAAAATCATAAAAGAGCAATTAAAACAATTGATTAGGAATTCATGAATTCTCAAAAGTGGGATAGGTTATTAGATGTTTTCGTCATTATTAATGTGAATTCAGAGGACAGAGGACAGAGGACAGAGGACAGAGGACAGAGGACAGAAATTTTAAATTAGAGATGTGACCATCAGTCAATAAAAATATTTCAGGAAAATGTTATAAATTGAAAATAATAACGTCAATTATGTTTTTCATGATGATAATATGGATGTTAATAAAATTAACGCAGGAAATATTGAAAATAAATTTTCTTTACCTCTATTATTAAACCAGATAATTTATCTTTATAATTAAGAATAATGAGTTTTTTAATATTGGTGATTTAAGATGGATAGCACTAAAACAGTCAGTATTCAACATGTTATTAATAATCAAAGATTCTCTAAAGTTCAATGGCAAGTATTAATTTTATGTTTCTTAATTGTTGTTATTGATGGTTTTGATACGGTATTAATGGGGTATATTGCGCCAGCCGTGGTTAATGATTTTAAAGTAGAAGGCGCCGCTCTTGGGCCGGCTATGAGCGCCGCTCTTTTTGGGTTATCGTTGGGGTCGATTTTTGCCGGTCCACTTGCCGATCGGTTTGGTCGAAAGTCAGTGCTGACAATATCCGTCACGGTTTTTGGCCTATTGAGTCTTGCTACCGCTGTTGCAGATTCAATACAGACATTAACTATTTTGCGTTTTTTGACTGGGTTAGGTCTTGGTGCGGCGATGTCAAATGCAATAACCTTAATATCTGAATATGCACCAGAGAATCGGCGATCTTTGTTAATAAATATCGTTTTTTGTGGTTTTCCTCTCGGTGCTGCGGTAGGTGGGGTAATTTCCGCATGGATTATTCCACATTTTGGCTGGCAGGGAGTTTTGATTTTAGGGGGTATTCTGCCGTTATTTCTATCGCTATTTCTCTTTTTTCTATTACCTGAGTCACTTAGATATTTGGCTTTGAAAGGTGGTTCAAAGGATAATAATATAAGACGAATTTTGTCTAAAATGACCGGCGATACTTTAAATGATGTAAACAAATTTACTTTTGATGGAGAAGAAGTTATATATAAGTCGTCAATTAAAACGGTTTTATCTAATCGATTCTTAGTTGGGACGACAATGTTATGGATAACCTATTGCATGGGAGCATTGGTTTTTTATGTTCTGACAAGTTGGATGCCGTTCTTAATGAGCGATGTTGGTTTCAGTATTAGCATGGCGGCAACACTGACAGGATTATTTCCTTTGGGAGGCGTAATTAGTACGGTCTTTTCCGGTTGGTTAATGGATCGAATTAATCCTCATAAAGTGGTTGCAACTAATTATGCCTTGGCTGGTGTGTTGGTCTTTTTTATTGGTCAGGAAGAGAATGTATTATTATTGAGTATTCTTATATTTCTTGCCGGGATAACGATGAATGGCGCTCAGGCGTCGATGGGCGCAATCTCTGCACAATTTTATCCTACTCATTGTAGGGCAACGGGTGTTGCCTGGATGTTAGGGTTTGGAAGATTCGGTGGGATTTTCGGTATCTTATTTGGCGCAGAACTGATCAAGCTTGAATTAAGTCATGGCACTATTTTTGCCATTTTATCCATTCCAGCTATTATAGCTGCTTTATCATTAACATTTAAGGATGTGAGTTATAGAAGACATAAATAGATAATTTTATAAAAATAACAATTGATTAATATATTAAAGATAATTGGTGTTAATATCCATGCTATTTTAAAATAGGATTAATCATAATATTAATATTTAGTTATAAATGTATGTGGTGAAAAAGTTATTTTTTATATTTAAAATTTAAATGAGATATAAGGTGTCTTAAAATTAAATTATTTAAATGGGAAGATGTTTAATTTGTGCGATAGTAAATATTATTGAGTGGTATATAGATTACGTTATGTATTATTATAAAACAATGAAAAATTAAGTTATTTTAATTTGAAATTGTTTATTATTGGTTGTTGATATAATAACATTTGTGTTTTTTTACATTCTAATGATTGCAGGATATACGTAATTAAGTTAAATGTAATTTGTATTTATCCATTTGTGGTATATTCGTTAGCGGTATTGTCTTATTGTTGAAAAATAATTTTTTATGAATTATTTTTAGCTTGGCGTTATATTTTGATATAGTTGAATGCACAGGATTATTTTATGTCTATTGAATAACTGCATTTGAAATTAGTATATCTTTTTATTATTGTAATTGAGACTGTTTTATAGGTGATTGTCAAAGTAATACTTTGATAATTAAATGTGAGTTGATCTGTTTTGTCTTTAAAAACACTTGGTTTGTTTTTGAAATGGTTTTAATTTGGCATTAATGGAAAACGGATAAAATATAAAGGTTATTGGGTAGTTATGGATAATAAATATAGTTAATGATTAAGTTTTTAATTATGTAATATCAGCGTCCGTCAACGAAAATTACAGTCAATTAATCGATCTGTAGCATCCGGTATCTGAGTCTCTTGGATGGATAGCCGATGTGTTTATTTTTATTTTTGGGCAAGAAGTAGGAGAGAAACATTAGTGATGACTGTCGGGAATGACGGTTTTCAAATTTCTAACAGATTCATTGAGGTAGTAGATGAAAAATAACATTGCTAAAGTGGGAAGTGCGTTTAAAACTCAGACGTCAGAAAATATGACCGACGCAAATGACGTTTCACAACAGACTCGAAATACAAAGAATATCCTTGAGAGACTCACACCCAGTGAATTATTTTGGTATGAGCGTCTTGCTGCTTTGCAACCCCTCCAGTTACCTTTCGAAACCGCCGGAGAACAAACAGAACCCAGATGGACAATGAGCGCTTGGCAGTCCCCTCTACCCAAAAATGGTGAAGAGGAGCCATTGCGAACGTTGTTGCAGACTTTTGTCATTTACCTTGCGCGCCTGACTCAACAGACCTCATTCCAAATCGGTTGGCGTGTGGATGAGGTAAAAGATGAGTCGGCAAATCTGACGACGGTGGTGCCTATGGCCGTTGAGGTAGCGCTTGATAAGCCTTGGCGTGAGGTAGCTGGCTGGGTTGATGATGAGCTGTCCCGGTTGGAGCAATACGGTACATTTAGTTGTGATCTCTTCTCTTGTTCTCCTTCGTTGCAGGCTATCCCGGCGTTGGCAACCAGTCGGCCGTGGCGAATCGCCGTCTCGTTGATAAAGGATGATAAGCCACGTGATCAGAAGATATCTGGCGAATTGTTGACCTTCCAGATAAATGAGCAGGGCGGTTTTCGCTGGATCTATGATGAAAACCGTCTGAGCACGGAAGTTGTTTTACGGATGAGTGAGCACTTACAGGTGCTGGCAGCGTCGAACAGGATGGGGGATGAAGTTCCCGTCGGGCAGCTTAATTTGTTGCCTGAGGCTGAACGTACATTATTGCTGGAAACTTGGAACACGACTGAAATCCCTTATCCTGACCCGTTATGTATTCATCAGTTATTTGAGCAACAGGTAGAGCAAACTCCAGAGGCCACGGCGTTAGAGTATCAAGGGCAAAAACTCAGTTATGCTGAATTAAATGCTGGCGCTAACCGGCTGGCACACCAGTTGATTGCATTGGGCGTCTTACCGGACCAGCGAGTAGCGATCTGTGTAGCACGCTCCCCGGCGATGGTGGTGGCGCTGTTGGCAGTGCTGAAAGCTGGCGGGGCCTATGTGCCGCTGGATTCAACTTACCCGGCGGAACGTCTGGCGTTTATCCTAAATGATACTGCCCCGTCAGTGGTGTTGGCTGATGCGGCTGGTCGGGAAGCGTTGGGTGAAGCCGCGCTGACTGGGTTAACAGTGCTTGACCCGAATATCCTCCCCGACCAACCGGACAGCAATCCATTGGTGACTGCGTTGACGCCACAGCATCTGGCCTATGTGATTTACACCTCCGGTTCAACCGGGCAGCCGAAAGGGGTGATGATAGAACATCAGGCGATTTATCAACGTCTTCTAGGCGTTAATGACACCTATGCCGTCACTGTGCAAGATCGGGTGTTGCAATTTGCCGCGTTTGCGTTTGATGTTTCAGTAGAAGAATTTTTCTCGACATTATGCAATGGGGCCACACTGGTGATCCGGGATGATAGCTGGCTGGCTTCGGTACAGGAATTTATTGCTTTAACCCGGCAACACCGTATTACGATTGTTTCTCTGCCGACTCTATTCTGGTCTGAACTGGCGGCCAGAGAGCCTGGGTTATCGTTACCGGATTGTCTTCGACTCGTCATGATTGGTGGTGAGGCGGTAAAAAAGAACGCCGTTCAGGATTGGTTTATGCAGGAAGGCCACCGGCCCCGGTTATTGAACGGTTATGGCCCGACGGAAAATACCGTGACGGTGACTTATAAGGAGCTATTATCCCCGGAAGATGCCCGTTCTATCGGTCGGCCAGCTAAAAATTCCCGCATCTATCTGTTGGATAGAGAGGGGCAACCGGTTCCATTGGGTGGCATTGGAGAAATGTATATTGGTGGCGTGGGCGTGGCTCGGGGTTATCTGAACAGACCTACATTGAGCGCGGAACGTTTTCTGCCGGACTCCTTTAGCCCGGTATCCGACGCGCGGATGTATCGCTCTGGGGATTTGGCCCGCTTTCTGCCGGACGGTGATCTGGAATTCCTGGGCCGTAACGATGAACAAGTTAAAATCCGTGGCTTCCGGGTTGAGTTGGGAGAAATTGAAACCCGTTTGGTGGAACACCCGTCGGTACAAGAGGCGGCGGTGCTGGCACTGGATGATGGGCGGCACAAACGGCTGGTCGCTTATGTGGCGGCGGAAGCATACGAGAGATTGGCGGCTGATTTACGTGAATACTTGAGTACGATTTTGCCTGACTATATGGTTCCGGTCGCTTTTGTGCGTCTGGATACCTTCCCGCAGACGCCGAGCGGCAAACTGGATCGTCGGGCATTACCGGCGCCAAGAGAGGAAGATTTTGCCCGTCAGATTTATGAGGCGCCGCAAGGGGAGGCTGAGATCGCACTGGCAACTATCTGGCGTGAATTATTGGGCATTGAGCAGATAAGCCGGCATGACAGTTTCTTTGCGTTAGGCGGCCATTCACTGCTTGCTGTACGCATGATTGAACGTCTGCGTCACTTGGGATTGACACTAACGGCGCGTGATCTTTTCCAGTCACCGGCGCTGTCAGCGTTGGCCCAAGCGTTGGGACAGCATCAGACCGTGATAATACCGCCTAACGTCATCACTCCCACTACCACGGCGCTGACGCCGGAGATGTTGCCATTGATTGATCTGACCCAAAATGAGATTGATCACATCGTTGAACTGGCGCCGGGCGGGATGACTAATATTCAGGATATCTATGCGTTGTCGCCGTTGCAGGACGGTATTCTGTTCCACCATCTGTTGGAACAGGAAGGCGACCCGTATCTGTTGCTCTATCCGGTGGTCTTTGCTAACCGAGCTTTGTTGGACCGTTATCTGGCGGCAGTGCAACAGGCGATTGATCGTCATGACACCCTGCGGACGGCTTTTATTTGGCAAGGATTGTCAGCCCCGGCACAAGTGGTTTTGCGCCGGGCGCGGTTGCCCGTGACGGAACTGACGCTAGACCCGGCTGACGGCCCAGTCATTGACCAGTTAACCCGGCGTTTTGATCCGAGTCAGTATCGTCTTGATTTGGGACAGGCCCCGTTATTGCATTTTGTTATCGCTCAGGAAACGGATGGTCGTTGGTTCTTGCTGGAAGTGCAGCATCACTTGATTGGCGATCATGAAACGATGGAAGTGATGCATCGTGAAGTGCGGGCCTATTTTGCCGGGCAGCAAGAGCGCCTGCCTACGCCGGCTCCTTTCCGCAATCTGATAGCTCAGTCTCGGTTGGGGGTGAGTCAGGCGGCGCATACCCGTTTCTTTACCGACATGTTGGCGGCGGTGGATGAGCCAACATTGCCATTCGGACTGGCGGAGGTGCATCGTGACGGATCTCGCATGACGGAATCCTACCGGATGCTAACCGCCACGTTAAATGATCGCCTACGCAGTCAGGCCCGGCGTTTGGGCATCAGTCTGGCGGCGTTGTGTCATCTAGCCTGGGCGCAAGTGTTGTCGCGTATCAGCGGGCAAGAGAAAGTGGTGTTTGGCACTGTGCTGTTTGGGCGTATGGCGGCTGGGGAGGGGGCAGACAATGGCATGGGGCTATTTATGAATACCCTGCCGTTGCGATTGGATATCGATGATACCCCGGTACAGGATAGCGTGATGGCGGTTCAGTTACGATTGGCTGAATTACTGGAGCATGAGCATGCTTCACTGGCGCTGGCCCAGCGGTGCAGTGGGGTTCAGGGTGAGAGTCCACTCTTTAGCGCCTTGTTCAACTATCGCCATAATGAGCAACTGCCGGCGCTGGATGAGGCGATGGCCGGGATTGAATTCTTGGGGGAACAGGAACGGACCAACTATCCATTTGGCTTGTCGGTAGAAGATGGTGGTTCTACGTTGGGGTTGACCGCTCAGGTGGTACAACCGTTTGAGCCGGATCGACTATGCGGTTATATGCAGCAGGCGCTGGAAAGTCTGGCGGAAGCCCTTGAGCAGGCCCCGGAGACGCCGATACGTGTGCTAAATGTCCTGCCTGAAACGGAACGGACACTGTTACTGGAAACCTTGAATGCTACTGAAATCCCCTATCCTGACCCACTATGTATTCACCAACTGTTTGAACAACAGGTAGAGAAAACCCCGGAAGCGATCGCGTTAGTATATGAAGAGCAAACGCTCAGTTATGCCGAATTAAATGCTCGCGCCAACCGCCTTGCCCACCAACTGATTGCATTGGGCGTGATACCGGATCAGCGGGTGGCAATTTGCATGGCACGCTCACCGGCGGTAGTGGCGGCTTTGTTGGCGGTGCTGAAAGCTGGCGGGGCTTATGTGCCGCTGGACCCGACTTATCCGGGAGAACGTCTGGTGTATATCCTGAATGATACGGCCCCGTCAGTGGTATTGGCTGATGAAGCTGGTCGTGCGGCGCTTGGCGAACAGGCACTGGCCGGGCTGACGGTATTTGACCCGAATATTCTACCGGACCAGCTGGACAGTAACCCACAGGTAGCCGAATTGACGCCGCAACATCTGGCTTATGTCATCTATACCTCCGGTTCAACCGGGTTGCCGAAAGGGGTGCTGATAGAACATCAGGCGCTGTATCAACGTCATCAGGGCTTTAATGACACCTATGCCGTCACTGCGCAAGACCGGTTATTACAATTTGCCTCTTTTGCGTTTGATGTTTCAGTAGAGGAGTGCTGCTTGTCATTGTGTAATGGCGCCACGTTAGTGATGCGTGATGAGCGTTGGCTAACTTCTATGCAGGAATTTATTACCTTAGCCCGGCAAAACCGTATCACTGTGATGTCTCTGCCGGCGTTATTTTGGTCCGAACTAGTTGCCAGAGATAATGGATTACCGTTACCGGATTGCCTCAGACTCATCATCATTGGGGGTGAGGCAGTGAAAAAGAGCGCCGTTCAGGATTGGTTTACGCAGGAAATCCACCGACCTCGACTATTGAACGCCTATGGCCCGACGGAAAATACCGTGACGGCGACCTGTAAGGAGATATTATTCCCGACAGACGATCGTTCTATCGGTCGGCCAGTTAAAAATACCCGTATTTACCTGCTGGACAAATATGGTCAGCCCGTTCCATTAGGCTGCGTTGGCGAAATGTATATTGGCGGCGTGGGCGTGGCACGGAGTTATCTTAACCAGCCGGAATTGAGTGCGGAACGTTTTATAGCCGATCCTTTTAGTCCGGTATCCGGTGCGCGAATGTATCGTACCGGCGATTTAGCCCGCTACCTGCCGGATGGCGAGCTGGAATTTCTGGGCCGTAACGACGAGCAGGTAAAAATTCGGGGTTTCCGGATCGAACTAGGGGAGATTGAAACCCGGTTGATCGAACACCCGGCGGTACGAGAAGCGGCGGTGCTGGCATTGGATGACGGGCAGCATAAACGGCTGGTCGCCTATGTGGCAGCGGAAGCGCATGAGAGATTAGCTGCTGATTTACGTGAATACTTGAGTGCCATTTTACCTGATTATATGGTTCCGGTGGCCTTTGTACGTATGGATGCTTTCCCGCAGACGCCGAACGGCAAGTTAGATCGCCGGGCATTACCGGCACTGCGGGAAGAGGATTTTGCCCGTCAGGTCTATGAAGCGCCGCAAGGGGAAGCAGAGATCGCCCTGGCTGCCATCTGGAGTGAGTTATTGGGTATTGAGCAGATTAGCCGACATGACAGCTTCTTTGTGTTGGGCGGCCATTCATTGCTCGCTGTACGCATGATTGAACGCTTGCGTCACTTGGGGTTGACACTGACGGCGCGGGCTCTGTTCCAATTTCCGGTGTTGTCAGACTTGGCCCAAACATTGGGACAACATCAGGCTGTCGTGGTGCCGCCTAATGTCATCACCCCGGCCACTACGACGCTGACGCCGGAAATGTTGCCGCTGATTGATCTCACTCAGACTGATATTGATCGCATCGTCGGGCAGGTGCCGGGTGGAGTGGCTAATATTCAGGATATCTATGCTTTGTCGCCATTGCAGGACGGTATCCTGTTCCATCATTTGTTGGAACAGAAAGGCGACCCGTATCTGTTGCTCTATCCGGTAATCTTTGAGAATCGCTCGCTATTGGACCGTTATCTGGCGGCGGTACAACAGGCGATTGATCGCCATGACATCTTGCGTACGGCTTTTATCTGGCAAGGATTATCAGTTCCGGCGCAGGTGGTCTGGCGTCAGGCACGGTTGCCTGTGACGGAACTGACGTTAGACCCGGCTGACGGCCCAGTTATTGACCAGTTAACCCGGCGTTTTGATCCGGGGCACTATCGTCTTAATTTGAGTCAGGCGCCGTTACTGCATTTTGTCATCACTCAGGAAACTGATGGCCGCTGGTTCTTACTGGAATTGCAGCATCACTTGATTGGCGACCATGAAACGTTGGAAGTGATGCACCGTGAAGTGCGGGCCTATTTTACCGGGCAGGGGGATAGCTTGCCGGCGCCGGTTCCTTTCCGCAATCTGGTGGCTCAGACTCGGTTGAAGGGGGATCAGGCAGCACATACCCGTTTCTTTACCGACATGTTGGCGGAGGTGGATGAACCAACATTCCCATTCGGGCTGGCGGAAGTACATCGTGACGGCTCTCAAATGAGGGAATTTCATCGGATGCTGGCGCCTGAGCTGAATGACCGTTTGCGCAGCCTGGCTCGGCGTTTCGGTGTCAGTTTGGCGGCGTTGTGTCATCTGGCTTGGGCACAGGTACTGTCGCATACCAGCGGACAAAAGAAAGTGGTGTTTGGCACAGTTCTGTTTGGGCGGATGGAAGCGGGAGAGGGGGCAGACAATGGCATGGGGCTGTTTATGAATACCCTGCCGTTGCGACTGGATATCGATGATACCCCGATACAGGATAGCGTGCGTGCGGTACATTTGCGCCTGGCCGGGTTGCTGGAGCATGAGCATGCTTCACTGGCGCTGGCCCAGCGGTGCAGTGGTATTGCCAGCGGCACGCCGCTCTTTAGCGCTTTGTTCAACTATCGACATAATGCTTTATCGGCAATGTCAGATGACATCATCGCAGGCGTTGAATTTCTGGATGGACAGGAGCGGACTAACTACCCATTTGGGCTGTCGGTGGAGGATGGTGGTTCCTCGTTGGGGCTAACCGCTCTGGTGGTGCAGCCGTTTGCGCCAGAGAGACTATGCGATTATATGCAGCAGGCGCTGGAAAGTCTGGTGGAAGCGCTTGAACAGGCGCCAGAGACGCCGGTACGCGCATTGAACATCCTGCCTGAAATGGAACGTACATTGTTGCTGGAAACCTGGAATACCACGGAAAACCCGTATCCTGACCCATTATGTGTTCACCAACTGTTTGAGCGACAGGTAGAGAAAACCCCGGAAGCGACTGCGTTAGTATATGAAGAGCAAAGTTTCAGCTATGCCGAATTAAACGCTCGCGCCAACCGCCTTGCCCATCAACTGATGACATTAGGCGTCGTACCGGATCAAAGAGTAGCGATTTGCATGGCACGTTCACCGGCGATAGTGGCGGCGTTATTGGCGGTGCTGAAAGCTGGCGGGGCTTATGTGCCGCTGGACCCGGCTTATCCGGGAGAACGTCTGGCGTATATTTTGGATGATACGGCCCCGTCAGTGGTACTGGTTGATGAAGCTGGCCGGACGGCGCTTGGCGAACAGGTACTAGCCGGGCTGACGGTACTTGATTCGAACACCCTGCCAGATCAGCCGGACAATAACCCACAGGTAATCGGGTTGACGCCACAACATCTGGCTTATGTTATCTATACCTCCGGTTCAACCGGGCAGCCGAAAGGGGTGATGATAGAACATCAGGCGGTGTATCAACGTCATCTGGGTTTTAACGAAACCTATGCGGTGACTGCGCAAGACCGGCTGTTACAATTCGCCTCTTTTGCGTTTGACGTTTCAGTAGAAGAGTGCTGCTTGTCATTATGTAATGGCGCCACATTAGTCATGCGTGATGATCGCTGGCTGACTTCGATGCAGGAGTTTATTGCCTTGGCCTGGCAGAACTGTATCACAGTGATGTCACTGCCGGCGTTATTTTGGTCTGAACTGATTGCCAGAGACAACCCATTACCGCTACCGGATTGCCTCAGATTCATCATTATTGGCGGTGAAGCGGTTAAAAAGAGCGCTATTCAGGACTGGTTTGCGCGGGAAACCCACCGACCTCGACTATTGAACGCCTATGGTCCGACGGAAAATACCGTGACGGCGACCTGTAAGGAGATATTATCCCTAGCTGATGATAGTTCTATCGGCCGGCCGCTTAAAAATACCTGCGTCTACCTACTGGACAGATATGGTCAACCGGTCCCATTAGGCTGCGTTGGCGAAATGTATATTGGCGGCGTCGGGGTTGCACGGGGTTATCTTAACCAGCCGGAATTAAGTGCGGAACGTTTTATAGCCGATCCTTTTAGTCCGGTATCCGGTGCGCGGATGTATCGCACAGGGGATTTGGCCCGTTACTTACCGGACGGTAATCTAGAATTCCTGGGCCGTAATGACGAGCAGGTAAAAATTCGCGGCTTCCGAATTGAGTTAGGGGAGATTGAAATCCGGTTGTTGGAACACCCGGCAGTGCAAGAGGCGGCGGTGTCGGTGTGGGAGGATGGTCGAGACAAACATTTGGTCGCTTATGTGGTAGCGGGAGCGAATGAAGAGCTAACGGCCAGTTTGCGTGCTCATCTGAGCGCCATTTTGCCAGATTATATGGTGCCGTCAGCGTTTGTGCGTTTGGATACCTTCCCGCAAACCCCGAACGGCAAGCTAGATCGCCGGGCATTACCGGCACCGCGGGAGGAAGATTTTTCCCGTCAGATCTATGAAGCGCCGCAAGGGGAAACTGAGACAACTCTGGCGGCTATTTGGGGTGAGTTACTGGGTATTGAGCGGGTCAGCCGCCATGACAACTTCTTCGCATTGGGCGGCCATTCATTGCTCGCTATGCGAATGATAAATATTGCCGCTGGTCGGGGGATGATTTGCACATTAAATACCTTGTTCCAATTCCCGGTGCTGGCTGAACTGGCTGCAAAAATCACCTCAGATTTACTGTCTCAGCCGCAAAATAGTGCTATATCGGTACGACTTGATGGAACAGAGCTGCCGCTGTTCTTTGTGCCCAGCGGCATGGGTGACTACTCCTATGCCTTCGGGTTGGCTCAGCATATTCCGTCGGACTACCCGATTTATGCGTTGCCCTGGCCTTCCATCAGTGAAGAACCGATGTCAACGATGGAAGAGCAGGCTGCCAGAATGATCACTTTGATGAAAGCCGTTCAACCGGTAGGCCCATATCGGATAAGTGGTTACTCTTCTGGCGGAATATTGGCTTATGCCATTGCCCAACAGCTTTTGAGTGCTGGCGAGCGAATTAATTTCCTAGGGCTGATTGACACGCTTGCTCCTCATTGCTTTTGTGAGCAGATAGAGCAACCAAAACATCAATTCTTTGCTGAATTGGTCAGGCAATTAGGGGAAGAACAGGCCGAAGAGATTGCTGAGTTGCATCAGCGAATCGATGAGTTGAATTTGGTGCAATTTATTGCAGCGGCGCAGGAACTAGCGTTATATCCCGTCAATCTGAGTGCTGACTTAATGGCAAAACGTTGGGAACAGATAGAGCATTATGATCAAATAGTCAAAGATTATAAGCCACAAGCATTAGCGGTAACGTTGCATCAGTTTTATGCGATGGAACCTTACCCGTCTATTTCTTTTGTGACGGATAAAAAGTCAGAGCCTTTAAATATCGATCCATCGCTAGGTTGGGCGCAGATAATAGCTGATACTTCGCTTAAACTGATTGCGATACCGGGTGACCATTTTAGTTTATTGGAAGATGATGAGAATAAAATTGCTTTAGCTCAGGCTTTGAATAGGGCGTTGGAAATCGGTTTTGCAAAGGAGGTAGTGTAATTACTGATATAGTCAGGCGTTTTAAATAACTTAACCTTGATATGATAATCCGGTATATATTGTTTATACTGGATTATTTTTATTTTAAAACAAAATAAAGTAAGTGATAATTCTTATATGATTTATTGAGTCAATATTCTGTTGTTGTTATTATTTTATTTAAATCTGATGTGGTTTTACATAATAATTTCAACATAATGTACGGCAATCAACATATTGAATACATTAAATGTTATATTAATTCAGTAAATAGTGTTTTGAAGGGCAGTTGAAACAGGTTAATAAGGAAAAGTAGGAAGTATTATTATTTATGATATATTTTATGAATTTCGAGATGCATCGCAACGGCAAGGGAGTGAATCCCCGGGAGCATAAAACTATGTGACCGGAGTGAGCGAGTGCAGCCAATAAAGAGGCAATTTGAAAGATAACAATGGGTGCAAAGGAAAAGTCTTTTATTTTCAATGAGTTTTTTCATGGTTCTGAAAGCCTCTAACGAGGCTTTTTAGTAAATTTTATTATCCTCTTCTTTCATATAAAGCGGCATATTTCCCGCAATATAATTTGAATGAACCTTTAAAATACCATTTAACCCCATTCTTAGTATATATATTGGCAAAATTGTTAATATCTTTAAGAAGATAAATATAATGTATATAAACGTTATCACTATTTCTTCTGTAAATCTTTTCATCCGTCTCACTTTTATCACATCCAGTGGGAGGCTCAGGTATTCCTGCCGATGCAGTCCTAATTCCTCCGATTAATGCTGTTGCTAATGCTCCAACGATTAATAACTTTTTGAACATGAAAACTCTCCTTTGATATTTTTATAATTTGCATGGTTTTATAGCTTGGATATTAATTGTATCGTTTTTATGAAATTTGTCAAAATATTGAAGTTATAAAAATATTTATTTTAATCTTGGTAATATTAGGGTTTGTTTTATGAAGTGGGAAAATATTTTCTGAGGAATATAAATTTATATGTAATAATGCATTCTAAATTATCACATTGATTATATTGCAATTTCAAAATATTTTTGTATTTTAATTTTAGATTAGAATTTTAACTTATTCTTTGCAAGAACTCCTCCGAAAATATTAAGAACTCCTGTCGATTAGACAGCTTCCAAAAGATACAATTAAACAACCTGAATTTCATATTTGTATGAATTCAGATTGTGTACTTTCTTTTGAAACCTTTAGTGATTATATTGACCGAATGTATATTAAAAAAATTGTCTCAAACTACGCGAAATCTTCGTGAAAATAACTCCAAGCCCGTGCGCGCTAGCTTTTAAAAAACTGGCATTAATGGGAGACCTAATTTTTAAATCCTCAGCTGAATTAATTACCGATAAAAAATCGTTTGCTATCGTTAACAACAGAAAATATAAAGTAAAAAGAGAAAGTTAACCATGTTAAAAGGGATGGCGTCGGTAAAACAACCATCATTCTGAAGTGAACCCCGAAAGTTGGATACCCAACGATTAGGGGTTTTCCTGTTTTTTAAAGCAAAAGCGGGTTTCCATTACGTAGTTTTTATTAACCTAATGTTTTTTCGTTTCCTGGTACGTAGTTAACGTCCCCGTTTTCATTAAACTGATGTTGAGGTTTTCTCTTTTCCCTGTATTTCACTCTTCAACATTAAAACCCGAGCAGATAACCGAGAGGCTAATAATATTTAAGCTCAATGCCTGATTATTTCGTCATGTTTAATACGGCTAATCTAATCAATCTAAAAACTTATTTATTTTCTTTAATGATTATCTCTGCTTTTCATCAACGCCTTACAGCCCATGCAACACCACTTATTTAAGCACATTAGCTTAATTTGGTTAAATATTTTCACTCTTATTATTGGATTAACGCGGTCACTTGGTTAATCAATTCAAGACCGGTTTTTCCTGATGTTTTCATCAATATAGCAGCGAATTTTTTACCCGGTTTTAAAAAGTCTTAATCACCTATTTTTACCGTTAATGGTTAAATTTTTCAGCTGTTTTTTCATAACACACTGACTACTTTTTCCCGAGGTTAAAACGACACGGGCAAACCATAACCGGCTTTTTAACAACGGTTTTATCATATCCAGATAAAGCATATCTCATTTTACCTGAATCAGTGAAAACTTCTGACACGTCTTGCTTTCAAACACGATGAAAAACGACACCCCAAATGATTTAATCTCAACATGGCGAAGTCAATAAAAAACGCTAAAACGAAAAAGTCAAGACAGTAAAAACAACGTTAAAACTCTGCCGGTGGTAGTAAAATGCGATAAAAAAGAATTTAATGCCCATGTCAGGTTGCTGCGCTTGGCTTTTTTAGGATTACTTGTGGGCAGCCTCAGGTTTTATCATTGCTTCCATTGAATAAAATTCGGATGTTGGGTGAACGTAGCGGGTTAAAGGATTTGCGATTTATGTCACATTTATTAAGTTAATCAAATGGTCATCACCCAAACAGACGGGACAACCTGAATTTTTTATTATATGTTCCTGACTGGGTATTAAACACATAAAACGACTGATGAGCTATCTTCACGATATTCTCAAGCCGCAATGGAATATCCCCGACGTTGCCTGTTCATACAGGTTATCAATAAGACTGTCAGCCACAAACTGCCAGCGCTTTCATCGTTCTGACATAACTTGCCCGAGGCGCTTTAACCTTTGGGGCAGCTTATGAGCTGCTCCCCTGACCTGATAATACGTTCAGTTAACCTTGTTATCTGATCGTTATTATCTGACCACGCCAGGTAAGTTCACTGGAACATGACAACCTGTTTCAATCAACAACGGAAAAAACATGGAAAACACCCCCTATCAAATGAATGAAGGCTCACTGACTATCCCGGGCAACTGGCGGGATGAATCCATGAATGTCTTTGTGCTGCCGGACGACAGCGGCATCAATCTGGTGGTCAGCCGCACCCCGGTCCCCGCCGGCATGGATAACCACGCTTACTATGAACAGACCCTGGAACAGTTTTGCGCCCATCTGCCCGGGTACCAGGAGCATCAGCGCAGTGAAATCACCCTCAGCCAGCAACCCGCCCGCCGTCTGGATTACCAGTGGAAAAGCCCGGAAGGCGACATGTACCAGACCGTGATACTGCAAATCCGGGGTCCGCTGCTGCTGACCTTCAACCTGACCTCCCCCGCGCCTTTTGAAGACGGCCAGCGCGATACCCTGCTGGCAATTGTCCACAGTTTTCAGGCGTCCTGATAACCTGACAGGAGGAACACCATGTCACTTGGTGATGAAATCGTCACCCGGATAGCGCGGGTTAGCGCCCGGCACGCGGCGCACGTCTCCCCGCCGCAGGGCACTCCCGGTCCGGCCGCGGCCCGTGAGGGCGACCCGATTAAACATGCCAGCTTCCTGGGGGCGCTGGCGGGCGCCATTACCGGGGCGTTGATAGGGGCGGCGGTCTTTGCCGCGGCATCGGCACTGGTGGGACTGACCCTCCTTACCGGCGGGCTGGCTACCGTCGCCGTCATCGCCCTGGGAACCGCGGCCACATTCGCCCTTGGCGATGTCATCAGCGCCGCCAGTTCGGCCGTCACGAAAATGGTGGACAGCATCGGCCCGCCGAGCGGTACCCTGGCGAGTGGCTCCCCCAATGTCTTTATCGAAGGCAAACCGGCGGCCAGAGCCACCACCGATATCGCCGCCTGTAGTCAACACCCGGCGCCGCCCCTGATTGCCCAGGGCAGTGAAACCGTGTTTATTAACGGTTCTCCGGCAGCCCGGGTAGATGACAAACTGGCGTGTGGCGCCACCATAAAATCCGGGGCCAAAACGGTGTTTATCGGCTCCGGTCAGGGAACTTACCTGGCGGTGGCCGAAGAGTTTTCCGCCTGGGAACGGGCGATACTGATGGCGGTTGAATTTCTGGCGCCGCCGTCACGAGGCGCCCTTAAAGGGCTGGGTAAGCTGTTTACCCGACAGGCCGGTAAAAAGGCCGTCAGCGGGGCGATTGCCGGTGCCCGGCATGCCGGAAAAGTGATATCAGGTAAAACCTTCTGCTGTGCCAAAACCGCCTTCAAAGAAACTCAGGGGGTGAAACGTTACCGGGAAGCGACGAAAAAATTCTTTACCGGCGACCCGATTGACGTCACCACCGGCCAGCTGTTTGACCAGCGGACCGATATCACCCTCGGCCAGACCCTGCCGCTGGTATTTCTGCGCAGCTGGGCACCGGGGGAACAGGGCTTACTGGGACCGGGCTGGACGGACAGCTTCTCCGAATGCGCCCTTGCCACCGGCGACCGGGTAGAAATCCGCACCACCGAAGGGGCATCGCTTTACTTTGCCTTACCGGCCGCTTATACCCACAGCGTCAACCCGGACCACCCGGATTTCACCCTCAGCCGGGGAGAACAGGGCTATATCCTCCGGCACCGGGATTCACCGGTTCACAAGTATTTTGCGCTGTCCTCTCCGGCCTCATCCGAAGGGACACAGCGCTGGCGGCTCACGGAACACCGGGATGTGTATGACAACCGGCTGCGCTTTATCTATAACGAGCACGGTCAACTGACACAGGTTCTCCACAGTGACGGGCCGGAGCTGACGCTGCTTTATAACCTGCGCGGACAACTGACCGAGATACTCCGCACCGATGAAAGGTTGCAGGAAGTGATGGCCCGTTATCACTACCATGATAACGGCCGGCTGGCGGAAGCGGACAGCGCCCAGCATTTTCATCTGTACTATGAATATAATGCGCAGGGCCTGATAAGCCGCTGGTCCGATGGCGACCAGACCTGGGTGGATTACCGTTATGATAAACAGGGGCGCTGTACCGACAGCGTGGGGGCCGGCGGCTACTATCCGGTTCACCTGGATTATGCCCCCGGCATCACCCGCTCCACCACCCCACAGGGGCACACCACCACCTGGCATTACAACGACCAGCAATTAATAACTGAAATCCACACCCCGCGCGGCGGCGTGACCCGTTATGACTATGACCGCTGGGGCAATCTGGTCAGACAGAGATTACCGGAGGGGGAAACCCTGACGCTGACTTATCTGGCCGATACCGGTCGGGTAACCTCGCTGACGGAGGCCACTGGCGCGGTATGGCAATACAGCTATGAGGCTGACAGCCTGCAACTGACCGGCATGACCGACCCGCTGCAACGCGCCTGGCTGCCTCTGTATGATGAACAGGGCCAGCCGGCCGGATTTATTGCGCCGGACGGCCGGAAAACCACGCTGACCCGCAATGCCTTCGGGCTGGTGACGGCCGAAACAGACCCGGACGGCAACTGCCGCACACAGGAATATGATAAGCATCAGCGGCTGGTGCGGGTGCTGGATGAAGAGAACCGGACCGTCAGTCTGGGTTATGACAGTCAGGACCGGCTGCGCAGCCTGACCGCGGCGGGGGCGCTATGGCGCTGGCGTTACGACCGTCATCACCGGGTGGCGGTCAGTGACCGGCCGGACAACCAGCTGGAACACTTCACCCATGACCGCCACGGCAACTTAACCTGCTGGACCGATGCCCGCGGCGTAGAATGGCAGGTCGAATACGGCCCGTTTGACCTGCCGGTCGCCCGGCGTGACGGCGAGGGGCATCGCTGGCAGTATCGTTATGATGCCGACACGCTGCAACTGACGCAGGTGATTAACCCGCAGGGGGAAACTTACACCTATACCCTGGATGCCGACGGGCGGGTTATCACCGAGCAGGATTACGCCGGCACGCAGTGGCATTATCGCTATGACCGGTCGGGGAACTGCATTGAAAAGCGGGACGGGGAAGAGAACGTGACCCGCTATGATTATGATGCCGCCCGCCGGCTGACGACGCTGCGCGCCCCGGAAGGGACCACCCGTTATCATTACGACATCCTGGGCCGGCTGTTAACCGTGGACTCCCCGGACAGCGCCCTGCATTTTGAATATGACGAGCAGGACCGGATAGTGCGGGAAATTCAGCCGCACGGCGAGATTCTGCGTCACTACCCGGATAACCGCGCCGCAGAACGGCAGTTGCTGACCGGCGAAACAGCGCCGGTTGCCGGCCCTGCCCGGTTTAGCGGGCAGACTCACCTCTGCCGCTGGCAGAGTCGCCGGGAAGTCAACCGGGTGGGGGAACTGATTAAGCTGGCGCTGGAAGGACAGGCGCCCCTGACCCTGGAACGGGATGACGCCGGCCGGGACACGGGGCGTTACGTGGACGGGGGATTTATTCTGCGTCAGCAGTACAGCCTGATGGGCCAGTTAACCGCGCAACGGGCGGGCCGTAATCCCCATTTCTTCCGGCCGGCTGAGCTGGATGAGATTGCCGGACCCGCTTACGCGGGGGTGGCCCGCCGGTATGAATACGATGCCGCGCTGAACCTGACCGCCGTCAGTGATGACGGGCAGCCGTTAAATTATCTCCTCAACGGCAATGGCCAGGTGATGTCGGTGGGCGAGGGCCGGACACTGCGGGAGCATTATCAGTATGATGAGACCGGGTACCCGTCAAGACGGTTTGACGGGGTGCAGGAGATTATGGGGGAAACCCTCTATCAGGAGGGGCATCGCCTGAACTGGGTGGACTCGCACCGGTTTGTTTACGACCGGGCCGGCCGCATGCGGGAGAAGCAGTTTTTAGCGGAAGGTTGCCGGCTGGCGCTGACGACATACCGGTGGAACAGCCAGAATCAGCTGACCGGGCTTATCACCCCGGACGGGATACCGTGGGAATATCGCTATGATGCCTTCGGGCGGCGGACAGAAAAACGGTGTATTCAGAGCGGTAAGCGGACCACGTATTTATGGGACGGCGACGTGCCGGCGGAAATCCGGGAATATCAGCACGGCCGGCTGAAAATGATCCGCCATCTGGTGTTTGACGGCTGGGAGCTGATAGCGCAGCAGACGCAACAGTTTACGCTTAATCTGGACAACCGGGTGGAGCTGATGGCCGGGGAGGTGCAGACCCAGTATGCGGTCAGCGCCCCGACCGGCGAGCCGCTGGCGCTGTTCGACCCGGCAGGCAAGCGGGTGTGGCGGCGGCCGAAGCAGTCCCTGTACGGCCTGCGGCTGGGCGGACACGGCGAGAACCCGCCACTGGACCCGGGCCTCCGATTCGCCGGACAACTTTTTGATGAAGAAAGTGGTTTATTTTATAACCGGTTCAGGTATTATTTGCCGGAAGCGGCGTGCTACCTCAGCCCTGACCCTTTGGGGTTAGCAGGAGGAGTAAATCCTTACAGTTACGTGCATAATCCGACCGGATGGATCGACCCGTTAGGATTAGCGGGATGTCCTCTCATTGATCAAATTGTTAATGATGCAAATAAAGTTGCATCGCCGGGCGGACATATAACGGCTAAACAAGCAGAAATATTAAGGGGTAACTCACCTGTTA
>NZ_RCWE01000044.1 GCF_018448925.1 Photorhabdus akhurstii
ACGTTTAGCCCGCCCGTACGCCGGTAAAACGCACGGTTTTCACTGGCCGTTGATTCAGGGGACCGAAGTGGCGATCGCGTTTGAGCAGGGCAACCCGGATCGGCCCTACATCGCCCATGCGTTGCATAACTCCCGGCATGAAGACCATGTAACCCTCTACAACTACAAACGCAATGTGCTGCGCACGCCGGCCAACAACAAACTGCGCATGGACGATGAGCGCGGCAAAGAGCACATCAAACTGAGCACCGAATATGGCGGGAAAAGTCAGCTCAATCTGGGCCATCTGGTGGATGGACAGCGACCGCATCCCAACAAGCGCGGCGAAGGGTTTGAGTTGCGCACCGACGACTGGGGAGCGATCCGGGCCGGGAAAGGGCTGTTTATCAGCGCCGATCAACAGGTTAAAGCCTCGGGCCAGCAATTGGATATGCAGCGTACGCTGGCTGAACTGGATGCGGCGTTGCAGACCGCGGCGGGGTTGCGTTATGCCGCTGAGGCGGCGAAAGCGGAACTGGCTGACATTGAAACCCAGGCCGCCTTTATGAATGAAACCCTGAAAGAATTACAACAGCGAGCGCTCTTACTCTCTGCGCCCTCCGGCATTGCTCAGGTGACGCCGGGCAATTTGCAGCTCTCCGCCGGGGAGAACCTGATAACCACCGTCGGCGGTGATGCTGATATGAGCATCATGAAGAAATTCCGGCTGGCGGTGGGGAACGGGCTGAGTTTGTTCACCCGAACCTTGGGCCTAAAGCTGTTGGCGGCTTCCGGCAAGGTAGAGATTCAGGCACAGACTGATGCGGTAGAGGTGTTGGCTCAACAGGCGCTGACGCTGGCAAGTCAACAGGATTGTGTGACCGTCTCGGCGAAAACGGAACTGCGTCTGGAGTGCGGCGGGGCTTATATCTCGCTGAAAGACGGCCATATTTCTTTTGCCGGTCCTAAAAATGCCCGCTTCCAGTGTGACATTTTGCAGAAAAACGGCCCGGTGAGTCAGAGTTCAGACCTGACGTTGCCTGAGCGTTGCGCGTCAACGGCAGAGCGGATGATGGGTAATCAAGATGGTGTAACGAAAAAATAAGGTGTAGACCATGATAGAAACAACTATTCCACTGACAGTGGATTACAATTTTTCCCCCGAGGCTGAAACCAGACGGCAAACCGGTTTGTTGGCTGACTTGCGTACGGCATTTACTCAGCATGGCGAACACGGTTTTTTACTGGTTGACCCGGCGGTTTTTCTCAAAAACCGACAGGAAGAGAGACTCCCGGCGGCAATCCTGAATCATCAGCCGGCGGCCATACCGACGCAGATAAAGCATCATCATTTCGAATCCCGTTATTCGCCCTGGCTGGTGCCACTCAATCTTAATCAGCCGGAGGATGCTGAACTGCTGGCGCTGAGCGTCACGCAGGCGTTGCAGGAAACCGATCCGGCGGAGTTGATAGCCGGACGTGGGCGAATGGTGTGTGGCTGGCTGTTTAGTGCCAGCCCGGCCTCCGCGATTGCACACCATATCAGTATGATGGCGGTGCAGTCCGTCTCATTTCAACCGCAGGCCATGCTGCGCTTTTATGATCCGGCGGTCAATAATGCCTTTTGGCCGGTGCTGGATAGCTGGCAACGCTCGCGTTTGTTGGGGCCGTTAACCGACTGGTATCTGATTGACGGCGACAGTCAGTTACTGCACCGGGACAATGCCGAGTCTGCTCAGGAACTGTACATCTTTTCACTGTCATTGACAGCGGAACAGGTAGCAGAAATGGCCTGGTCAGGGCCGATGAATCGGGCACTGCGCCGATATCGTCAGGCACACCGCAATCAGTTACGTCGAACAGAACGGGAATCCCTGCATATTATGCTGGCCTTGCTGCGCCGGGTGACAGCACGCTACGCCTTTGATGCAGTACAGGACCTCGAAGCCTGTGCATTGCATGGTCTGCTTTACCATCCAGAGATAGATCTACACCCCCGAATACAGTCGCTGTTATCCCATGAAGAGGGCAGGAGCGCTGGCGGTTATGTCATTCGCATCGCTGAACTGACAGCAGAAACGTGGTCGGCACTGGCTCGTGAGTGCGGCCGTCCCAATCCTGCCATTATTCCCTCCAAGAACCAGGAGATGTTGTGATGAATGAATCATTATGTTGGACATGTGAGTCCACCGGACCGGCACTGTTGCCGGTGCGTTATACCGTGGTGCCTGATGATGTTTCGGAAACCTTGCCGGTGTGGGCGGAAACGCCAGAACCAGCGGCGCCGGGCTATCATTATGCGCTGCGTGCCTTACGGCAGGGGTTTTTATATGTCTATTACGCGAGTGCCGGATTAGATGAGCCGGAGAGTTGGGATGCCTGGAGCGTTAGCGAGGATGGTGCGCTGTGGCAACAGTTTTGTGCGCCTTTTGGTGTCTCTCCCAAGAAAACCTCAGATTGCCGTGCGCCGACCCATCAGAGCGCCAATATGGAATTTATCGTACTCCAGGATATGGCCTTGTATACGGAAACTTGGCTGGCTTTCACGCCCTCAGCGTGGAGCCAGGAGACCATCAAGTATTATCACAACAACCGCGCAGCGCGGGAAAAGAGGATGCAGTGCGTGAAACCGTGGCAGTGGCGCGGGGTGCCGGAAGGGGTCGGGATTGCTCAGGCGACGATAGAGAACCTGAATACCGTCATCGATTACTGTCTGGGAGACAATGATTCCGGCAAATATGTTCTGCCTTGTAACCGGAAAGTGCTGCGTATCAGCCGGACATTAGAAGAGGCGCCCTACTATGAAATTTATCACGGTGTGTTGAGGCCAAAGAGCACCTTGTATCCGTGGAGTAGCAAGCGGGCGGGATGTGCGGACATTACGGTCAGGGCGATGCAAAAACGCGGGCGGGCTGCGGATGGCACGCCGGTATCGCCGGTATTAATCGCGTTGCATGATCCGATAGGAATAGCGCATGAATTAGCGGGCTGGGGTGATGATATCGCTGGGGCGCATAAAACCTTTTTGGATGAATTGTCGATTGAGTTTATGACCGACAGTTCACTGAATGGTGTGGAGAATCAGTTGCGTCAAATGCACACCACACATTTCAAAAAGCCGGATAAAAAAATGGATGCCATGTTGGCGGCTTCTACGGGTTTGTCAATTCAGGAGTGGGAAAAACGCAGAGAGGATTCAATTCGTCACGCCATCGAATCGGATAAGAAAGCGTTTGCCCACGATTGGAAAAAATATACCTCAGAGCTGAATTTGGCTAAACGACAGGCATTTAATCAATGTTATGCCGATTTTTGTGCCGATGTGGCGAAAGAGTTGGAGCAACTGGCCCAGTTCAGGGTGAGCTGGCTAAAACAGAGCCGACTTATCACTTGTTGTCAGGATTTTCATTCCACCCGATTGGAGGACAACCTCAATTATCGCGAAGCAGTGGATTATGCCATTGCTTCGCTGAATGTGACCGAAACCGGCTGTACCTATTTAGATGCCTTAATTGACGAATATTCTGCGTTGTCGCCGGAAAATATTGTCTGGCGCTCGTTATTGCTGAATAACCCGGAAGTGATGAAAGAGATGGACGGGTTTTTACAGAAGATGAAGCTGAATAAGGGGAATGAAAAACCGGCGGACATCTCAGTGTTTATGAAGACGGTAACGACACTGAGTGGAAAACTGGTTGAAGCCTACGATAAAGCGAATGAAGCGCTGGAAAAGCCGCCAAAATCCGATAGTACCTTTGCCCGGGCGATGTTACACAGTGACCGGCGGCTGGTCACGCTGGGGGACCGGTTCTTTAATTTTACCCGCTTAGGGAAAGTGCTGAATAGCACCAATGAAATGTTGAGTAAAACTCTATTCTCTGTGATTTCAGGTGTGTCTTTTGGCAGGGCGGTGAAACTATCGGTATTGCAGCTTCAAGAGGGTGATTCATTCCGGCGGCAGGTGTTGAAGCAACTTAAGGAATCAGGAGCAAAAGCTCGTCTTGATGCGAAGAATAATTATGAGCGTAATTTTAAAGAATTTGCTGACAGTGCCGAGGGAGAGTCAGTATTGAAAAAATCCCGGATTAAATGTTTGGTCTTATTTTTTAATGGGCTGGAATATGCCAATCAATTCAAAGAGAGTAAAGGGGATGTCAAGAGCCACGCCCAGGTGACTGCGGCGTTTTTAAGTACACTGAGTACGGCAATGGAGATTGTAGAGCCGATGGTGAAGCACGGCATAAAAAATATGGCAGCTACCGACACCATTAAATTTATAGGGTCGAGTGCAGGCACGCTCTCTTCTGCATTAAATCTGGGGGTAGATATTAGTGATTTTGTATCTGAATGTCATGGCAGACGGCGTTGGCAGTATTTTGGATTAATCGTCTGTAAAATTGGGACTGATGTTGGCGCAATGCTAAAAGCATCCAGCGGGTTGTTAGAAGTATTGCTAGAGAGAAAGCTGATAGAGAGGGGGGTTTTAGAAGCTACATTAAAAACGTTGGGATCTTTGGCTGCCGGCAGGGTTGTTGGCTTTCTGGCTAGCTGGCAAGTCATGCTTGGGGTGCTTATTCTTGAGTGGCTGGTTTCATTATATGTCGATAATGATCTACAAAAATGGTGCCGGAGTTGTGTTTTTGGGTTAGAGCCGGTGAAAGGTTTGGAAGCCACGCAATGGATTTACCCTGAGTCACAGAAAGATAAGTTGTATGAAGAACAAAGTAAAAACTTTGCCGATGCAATTAAGGATATCTCATGAATACTTGTCAGATGTTAAGAGGTGCCATTGACTTTGAAGAAATAAAAAGTCAGAGAAAAAGTCTTAATACGCAGATAGCAGTTAAGAGAGAAATAATGATTCCGCGCTATCCTGAGGATAGAGTGGAGATAGAAAAAGCGATAGAGGAGCTTCAAGCCAAAATCCCAGAACTGGATGCAATATTAGCAAAAGAACCGCCACCGCCGGAATTGCCCCCGCGTAAACCATTAATCAAAGTGAGTGGTGTGTTAGAAGAGTGGGAAACACTCTGTGTCAAAGGCTATTTTTCTGATCGTGAATATGACCCCGAAGAATTTGCCCGCCGGGAGGAGAATAGGCAATTTGGTGCATTATTGTTGGCGATGTTGGGAAATAGTTCTCAGGCTGCGGTGAATTTACGGACTGAAGTGCGATTGAGTGAAATATGTCATTTTGTGCAGGGGAAAATCAATGGTATCCCTTTTCATGGTTGGATAGGGTTGACGACAGTCAAAACAGGTGATTATGTTGAATTAGCGGTGACAGACCAGGGAGAATATTATGTCGTCTATGCATTAACAAATCCTGAACGCAGAACGATTTCTATCACGCCGTGTTGTAATAAAGGAGCCCGGTCAAAAGCATGGGATGAAGTCTTTTATACTTTCTGTGTATTTTTTATGATTATAGCTATTTGTCTTGGTGCTATCTTTTTTTCAGGAGGGGGCAGTTTTTGGGATGGGCCAGATCTTTTAACCTTATGTATTATGTCTGTGGCAACCGTATTTTCTTTCTATGCATACTCTGTCAGCATCAAAAAACCGTGGCCGTCAGTTAAGCTGGCTCAGGATATTTTCTCAGTGTTGGGTTTCCCTAATCCGCAGGATGTTAGTCTCAGTAAATTAACGAAGAAAAGGATTAAGGAGATAAAAGCTAATCCATCGACTGAAAACAGTGAAGAGGTATTACCGGATAAGCTTTGTATCCTGAGCCATTATTACTATTACTGATTTAAGTAATTAAAAATAGGAATCAACTGTATGAAAAACGAAGTAACAGTTTTGCTGACGCAATTAAGGGGGGCTTATGAGTACCTTTCGTCCTTACAAAGAAGCTATTGACTTTGATGAAATAAAACGTCAGAGAAAAGATATTGATATATCGGTAAAGGTTAAGCGAGAAATAATAATTCCGCGCTATCCTGAGGATAGAAAGGAGGAAGAAAAAGCGATTGAGGAACTTCAAGCTAAAATCCCCGAACTGGATGCGATATTATCAAAAGAACCACCGCCACCGGAATTGCCGCCGGGTAAGCCGTTAATCAAAGTGAGTGGTGTATTAGAAGAACTCGAAACACTCTGTGTTATGGGTTATTTTACTGATCGTGAATATGATCCGGCCGCTTTTGCCCGTCAGGAAGAACGAGAGTTGTTTGGAGGGTTATTGATGGCAGTGGCAGGAAATACTTCAGCGGCGGCAGTTAGTTTGCAAACCAAAGTGAGGGTAAGGGATGTTTGTGATTTTGTCCGGGGTAAAATTAATGGAGTGCCATTTCACGGTTGGTTAGGTTTTACTATAGCAAAAGCGGGTGATTACGTTGAATTAGCAGTAACCGAGCAGGAGGGACACTATGTGGTTTATGCCATTGCCCATCCCGAATTAAGGGTGATATCGATGACCCCGCGTTGTAAACAGGGTATTCACTCAAATGCTAAATATCAGATACGTGGCACTTGGTATGGTTCTTTAGTGCTTTTCTTTGCTTTCATGGTAGGGGGAATTTTTAGTGAGCAAACCAGAGAAAATATTATTTTGTATATAAAATATACCTCTTTATTTTGTGGTTTGATGGCAATTGTTTTTTCACCGTTAATCTATTTTTCCTGTATGAGAAAACCTAAACCGACATTTAGGTTGGCTGAGGAGATTTTCACGGTATTGGATTTCCCTAATCCTACGGAAATTAATCTTTATCAATTTACGATGAAAAAGTTGAAGGAAATGAAGGCTAATTCTCCGGCAGGGAAATCTGGTAAAGAGAGTGAAAGAGTTTTGCCGGATAAGAGCTGTTATTCCAGCTATTACTATTATTACTGATTCAAGTAATTGAGCAGAGGATATCGGTTTTATGAAGAACAAAGTAAAAGTTTTGCTGATGCAATGAAGGATATCTCATGAATACTTATCAGATGTTAAGAGGTGCTATTGACTTTGAGGAAATAAAAAGTCAGAGAAACAGTCTTGATACATGGATAGAGGTGAAGCAAGAAAGAATTCAGCGTCGTCCTGAGGATAGAGAGGAGGTAGAAAAAGCGATAGAGGAACTTCAAGCCAAAATCCCTGAACTGGATGCAATATTAGCAAAAGAGCCGCCACCACCGGAATTGCCGCCGGGTAAACCTTTAATCAAAGTGAGTGGTGTATTGGAAGAGTTGGAAACACTCTGTGTTAAAGGCTATTTTGCTGATCGCAAATATGACCCCGAGGAATTTGCCCACCGGGAGGAGAATAGGCAATTTGGTGCATTATTGCTGGCGATGTTGGGAAATAGTTCTCAGGCTGCGGTGAATTTACGGACTGAGGGACGATTAAGTAAAATATGTCATTTTGTGCAGGGGAAAATCAATGGCATCCCTTTTCATGGTTGGATAGGATTGACTACAGTCAAAACAGGTGATTATGTTGAATTAGCGGTGACTGATCAGGGAGAATATTATGTTGTCTATGCATTAACAAACCCTGAACGCAGAACGATTTCTATCACGCCGTGTTGTAATAAAGGAACCCGGTCAAAAGCAAAGGATGCAGTATTTTATACTTCCTGCGTATTTTTTATAATTATTGTTGTTTGTCTTGGCGCCATCTTTTTTTCAGGTGGGGGCAATTTTTGGGATGGGGCAGACCTTTTAATCTTATGTCTTATGTTTCTGGCAACCATATTTTCTTTCTATGCGTATTCTGCCAGCATTAAGAAACCGTGGCCGTCAGTTAAACTGGCTCAGGATATTTTCTCAGTATTAGGATTTCCTAATCCGCAAGATATTAGTCTTGAGAAACTAACTAAGAAAAGGCTTAGAGAGATAAAATCTAATCCATCGCCTGAAAACAGCGAAGAAGTCTTGCCGGATAAGCTTTGTATCCTGAGCCATTATTACTATTACTGATTCAAGCAATTAAAAACAGGAGTCAACAGTATGAAAAACAAAGTGAAAATTTTACTAATGCAATTAAGGAGGGCTTATGAGTACCTTTCGTTCTGACAAAGAGGCTATTGATTTTGAGCAAATAAAAAGGCAGAGAAAAGGCATTGAGATTGATATTAATGTAAACCGAAAACATGCCATCAATTTTCCCGATAGCAAAAAAGAAGCAGAACAGGAAATAATGAATCTTCAAGCTAAAATTCCTGAACTGGATGCGATTTTAGCAAAAGAGCCGCCGCCACCGGAATTGCCGCCGGGTAAGCCCTTAATCAAAGTGAGTGGTGTATTGGAAGAGTTCGAGGCCCTGTGTGTGATTGGTTATTTTACCGATCGTGAATATGGTCCGGCCGCCTCTGCCTGTCAAAATGAACGGAAATTATATCGGGGAGTCGGGGTGTCGATAGCAGGAAATACCTCGGGCACTCATTCACAAACCACCGTTAGGGTAAGTGATGTCTGTGATTTTGTGCGGGGGAAAATCAATGGCGTTCCCTTCCACGGCTGGCTGGGGTTTACCGCCGCAAAAGTGGGTGATTATGTTGAATTAGCGGTAACCGAGCAGGAGGGACATTATAGGGTTTATGCGATTGCCCATCCTGAATTAAGGGTGGTTTCTATGACGCCACGTTGTAAACAGGGTATTCATTCAAATGCCAAATATCAGGCACGTGTCGTCTGGTATGGTTCTTTAGTTATTTTTCCTATATTCACGATCGATGCGATTTTTGATGATTGGGAGTTCATTATAGAATATATGGTGGACTATTTTGTTAAATATATGGTGAATTGTATAAAATATATGTCTTTGTCTTTTGGTTTGATAGCAATTGCCTTTTCACCATTAGTTTATTTTTCTTGCATGAGAAATCCTAAACCAACACTCAGGCTGGCGGAAGAGATTTTTACTGTATTGGGGTTCCCTAATCCTACGGAGATTAATCTTGAGAAATTCACAAAAAAGAGGTTGAGGAAAATCAAAGCTCATTCCCCGGATGGAAAATTGAATAAGGATAGTAAAAGAGTGCTGCCAGATAAGCGTTGTTATTCCAGCTATTACTACTATTACTGATTCAAGTAATAGGATGGAGCTAAAGATTTATGAGATAGTCCTCAGAATTATCTATGATGAGTCATAGCGATATTAAGCAGTTTCTTGTCTTTGGAAAATTCAGTAACGAATTATCCAATGTAAAGTTTTATCTGTTTTTATGGGGTTTGTTTGTAATTTTGTGTAAATTAGGGAGTTTTTGTGAATCAGATCTATAAAATAGCTTGGATAGGCTTGGCTATTAATGTATTAACCTATCTTGTCTTACTGGTTGTTATAAAGGTAGCCAGTGAGGGTTATTTTGCTCTTTCTTATCAAGAGCAATATTTTGTTGCTAAATTATCAATATTCAATGTCTTGATGTTGATTTTCATTTTGCTGGAGGTGGTTAATCTGTTTGTTATTCTCAAAGCGCCAAAGTATGCGAAAATCAGTTCGTTTATTACATCTTGTTTTTTCCCATTTGGCGCGGTTTATTTTATTGGGTGTTTGTTGTCAATTCAACGAGTTGCGCTATCCCCATTCTATGAATATCAATATCAGACAGGTAATATGATTCCTCATTCCGCCATCTATTTTTTTCGGGATAGGTATTGGAAAAGGATGTGTATTTTGGGTTGCATAACGCTGGTTATGCCAATTAAGGGCGCGAATAGTATTTGTATGATGATGACAGCTATGCATTGTCTCTCATATCGTAAAACGGAAGGTCGTTATTTCTTTGCCGAGACAGAAGGGGGATTTTTATTAACACCAACCGCGTTGAGTAAAACCCTTTTCTTGCCTTATCGATGTATTAAAGGGGTGGAAGAACGTGAGGGTAATGTACTGATTTCTGTTAATTTAAATAAAAAAATCGACATTGTATTTTCAAAGAAATTTGTTGCAAGAGACGATCTTACAAAAGTCATCAAACTGCTTTCACAGGCAGCATTGAATAATCCGAACGATAGTATTGTCACGTTCTAAATGTGAAAAATTTATCCTTACTGATATAGGCATCATGATGTTTGAAGGCATTATTCGCCTGGGTGATAAGCTCAGTAGCGGCGGTGAAGTGATTTCCGCCTCCTCTTCTATCGAAATTGAAGGTAAAAAAGCTGCATTATTAAATGATTTAGTCAGTTGTCCGCTAAAAGGGCATGGCATTAATCGTATTGTTAATGCCAATTCTCAATGTATTTCCGATGGCAAACCGGTCGCATTTGATAAAGCGCTTTGCCAATGCGGTTGTTATGTTATTTCCAGTACGACGAAAGCCGGAATAGGGGAGTCATAACAATGGCTTGGGAAATTCCAGAGTCTTATTCCGTACACCGGCCAGAACCGCCGGTCTGGTCGCTTTGGCGGCGGCTGTTCAGTATGGCTTGTTTCGCTGTCGTCGTTGCTGTCGGCGGTTTCTGGTATCTGTTTAAAGATCCCGCCAGCTTGCTTTATGCATTGATCGCTTTAGCCGGAATAACAGCACTGTTCGGGGTGATTGCCGGTTGGCGGCTGTTTCGTTACGGCGTGGAACTGGAGCAGGCGGAAGTGCTGACGCAAGAGAACGCCTGGCAGGAGGCTCGCTGGCAAGCGTGGGCTTCTCAGGCGATACGGGTTGTGGATTATGATGCGCTTTTCCCGCCGGAAGTGCCGTCACCGGCGGATAAGGCGGTATTGGTCAATGGCGATAGCGCACTGGTATTTCCCCCTTTTTCCAGTTATTTCAACATGTTTGAAAATTTACTGGGAGCGGTGCGCAGTAGTTTGGCCGCGCATGTGGCTAATCATAAAGTGAATGTCTATTTTTCATCAGACAGGACCGAAACTGTCGTATGGGAGCAATTTTGTCAGGTTTGGCAAAAACTGGGGCTGCCTCTGTCTCAACTACAAGGCCCGATAGGGCTTAAATCCGATTATACCCATCAGATAAGCGACTGGTTGAATACGGAAATCAAAGGATTGCTGTTGGTCATGGCATGGTGTTGGCAAGACGATAAAACACTCGCGACAGCCAGTGAGGGCGCGGTGGTTTGGCTACTGGCGCCTCCCTCTTCTCAGCTGTCGGCAAAATGTTGTCTGCATCGGCCTATGGCTACGGTAGCGGCGGAGATGGAGCAGAGTGTGGCTCAGTTTCTGCGTTATCAACGTCCTGCCATCACGGCCGGGACACTGTGGTACAACGATGCGGATTCACCGGAGAAAGACAGGTTGTTAATTCGGCTGAATCAGAGATTAAAAACCTTGCCATCATCCGTACAACAGAGCGAGCCGACAACGCTTGATCAACAGTTTGTACCCCATTGGTTTGGGAAATCAGGGCCATATGCGGATTGGTTTGTATTAACACTCGCCATGAAAATGGCCGAATATCAGCAGGCGCCACAGCTTTTTCTGCTAGCGCACAATGCCTCGTTACAACTGGGGACTCTCTCCCCGCTAAACAATGTCACTTCATCAGGGGGCTTCCATGCTTAAAGCTTTTATTACCCGTAACTTGGGGGTAGGTCTGGTCACCAGTTTAATCGCACTGGTCTTGGGCGGACTGTTATCTTTCTGGGGCGATCGATTTGGGTTATCTACTCAGGCGGTCAAAATAATCGTCTGGATTGTCAGCATGGTGGGTGTGGTATGGCTGTTGAATCTTTTTCGTGATTACAAACAGCGTCTGCCCGTACGGGAAAGCGCGGTTAAAGCGCCAGTAGAACAAGTCGCATCCTCAGAAGCGCCATTTTATTTTCAGCGATTGGAATATCAGCTTGGTCGGCGTTATGGCCGTTTCTGGCGTCGGCGGGTATGTATTTTGTTGGTGATGGGACAACGGGAGCAGGTAGAAGCCATTGTCCCCGGGTTGACCGCCCAGCACTGGCAGGAAGGCGAAAATAATCTGTTGCTGTGGGGCGGCAGTTTGCAGACTCAGCCGGATAAAGCGCAGTTACAGGCATTGCGTCAACTGCGTCGTCGTCGCCCGCTGGATGGGGTGGTGTGGGCGATGACCGAAGACCAACTGAGTCAACGGGTACACATCAATACCGCGCTGCGCATGCTGGAGAAACAGGGGCAACAGCTGGGCTGGCAGGCGCCGGTGTATGTGTGGAATGTGCGTCACAGCCACTGGGACCAGCACGACCGGCCGACTCAGACGGTGGGCTGTTTTCTGTCGGAAGGAGGGACGCCCGAGATGCTGGCGCAGAGTCTGGATAGCCTG
>NZ_RCWE01000045.1 GCF_018448925.1 Photorhabdus akhurstii
AACCTTGGGTGGGTCGATGGTTGAGTGCTGATCCGGCGGGAACCGTGGATGGGCTGAATTTGTACCGAATGGTGAGGAATAACCCCATCACATTGACTGACCATGACGGATTAGCACCGTCTCCAAATAGAAATCGAAATACATTTTGGTTTGCTTCATTTTTGTTTCGTAAACCTGATGAGGGAATGTCCGCGTCAATGAGACGGGGACAAAAAATTGGCAGAGCCATTGCCGGCGGGATTGCGATTGGCGGTCTTGCGGCTACCATTGCCGCTACGGCTGGCGCGGCTATCCCCGTCATTCTGGGGGTTGCGGCCGTAGGCGCGGGGATTGGCGCGTTGATGGGATATAACGTCGGTAGCCTGCTGGAAAAAGGCGGGGCATTACTTGCTCGACTCGTACAGGGGAAATCGACGTTAGTACAGTCGGCGGCTGGCGCGGCTGCCGGAGCGAGTTCAGCCGCGGCTTATGGCGCACGGGCACAAGGTGTCGGTGTTGCATCAGCCGCCGGGGCGGTAACAGGGGCTGTGGGATCATGGATAAATAATGCTGATCGGGGGATTGGCGGCGCTATTGGGGCCGGGAGTGCGGTAGGCACCATTGATACTATGTTAGGGACTGCCTCTACCCTTACCCATGAAGTCGGGGCAGCGGCGGGTGGGGCGGCGGGTGGGATGATCACCGGTACGCAAGGGAGTACTCGGGCAGGTATCCATGCCGGTATTGGCACCTATTATGGCTCCTGGATTGGTTTTGGTTTAGATGTCGCTAGTAACCCCGCCGGACATTTAGCGAATTACGCAGTGGGTTATGCCGCTGGTTTGGGTGCTGAAATGGCTGTCAACAGAATAATGGGTGGTGGATTTTTGAGTAGGCTCTTAGGCCGGGTTGTCAGCCCATATGCCGCCGGTTTAGCCAGACAATTAGTACATTTCAGTGTCGCCAGACCTGTCTTTGAGCCGATATTTAGTGTTCTCGGCGGGCTTGTCGGTGGTATTGGAACTGGCCTGCACAGAGTGATGGGAAGAGAGAGTTGGATTTCCAGAGCGTTAAGTGCTGCCGGTAGTGGTATAGATCATGTCGCTGGCATGATTGGTAATCAGATCAGAGGCAGGGTCTTGACCACAACCGGGATCGCTAATGCGATAGACTATGGCACCAGTGCTGTGGGAGCCGCACGACGAGTTTTTTCTTTGTAATTAATATCTTGCAATAAGCATTACCGGAAATCTTCGCCCAACATTGGGCGGAGATATTCGATTATCATAGATCGACATGCCAGATTTTAAATCGTCTGGCAGAAAATACTAATGATAGAAGCTAAATAAGGATTTATAATAGCGCTACACCCATTTCTTCATTCTTAGTTTTTGCTGTGATGAAATCAATTCCAGAAAAACATCAACATAATTAGAGTAATAACCACATAGATTGACAGCAATGATTCCGTGTGACTGTCTCATGCCATGATTACCATAGCCGTTCTATTTTATTCAACTAGGGTTAATGGTTTGGTAAAAACAAAAGTTTAAATTTCGGATGTTGTGCCAGCCAATCGTTAACTTTTTTACCTACCTCAGAAGTACTCTGGTAGTTAATCAAGGGCGTTAGTTGTTCTGGTATACTGAATTTGATTTATCTACTTCTCTATTACCTTTCAGTAAACTAGATTATTTAAAAAAATAATGAAAATACACTAATAATATTTATCTTATTGATATAGTTGACTATTTTTCTACCATTACCTCCGTCATGCATTAATGTTCCGGCACTCTGGGTATTACCTTATTCAAAGTATGATCTCGCGAACTCTTATTGATTATTTTGTGAATTAATCATCAATATAAGTAAATATTCACTCTGCATACTTACTCTAAATCATTATATAAAGGTGAAGTTGTTTTATTGTTTGTATCTTGTTTTTTAATGTAAGCAAGTTGTGTGATTTGTTCTATTTTTCTTCACACATCGTCATCGTGTGGTGTCTTTAGAAGGGCAGGCGACCTGATGTTCTAAAGGCGTGTGTTTGTTCTGGTACCTTTCCTGCACATAACGACGGTGATTATTTGTTTGCAGGAAAAAACTGTTTCTCATGAGAAGCCTCAATTCAGGAGTCCGTATGAATCAACTTGTCAGTCCCCTGATTTCCTGCACTGAAGAGATCCACAACCTACCCGGTAAATTAGCTAACCTTGGTTATGCCTCAGTGTTTGATGTGGTACGTATGCCGCGTGAACGTTTTATTCGTGAGCATCGTGCCGATCTAGGGCGCAGTGCTGAAAAAATGTATGATCTGGCGGTGGGCTATGCCCATCAGGTGTTACACCATTTTCGCCGCAATCCTATTAGCCAGGCAGTTCAGATTAGCTTGAGAAGTCCGTTCTCCGTATCAGGTCCAGATTATGCTAAACAGTTTTTGGATGCGAATATCGGCTGGAAAGATAAAGCACCTAGCGGGTCACCGGAAGCCAACGATGCGCCGGTGGCCTATTTGACACACATTTATCAACTGGCCCTTGAACAGGAAAAGAGTGGTGCCAGTGCCATTATGAATACGCTGGCGGAACGTCGTCCCGATTTGGGCACCTTGTTAATTAATGATAAAGCGATCAATGAAGTTGTACCACAATTGCAGTTGGTTAATGAAATTCTGTCCAAAGCCATTCAGAAGAAACTGAGTTTGGCTAATCTGGAAGCGGTAAACGCCAAACTTTCCACCACCCGTTACCCTAATAATTTGCCATATCATTATGGTCACCAGCAGATTCAGACAGCTCAGTCGGTATTGGGTACCACGTTGCAAGATATCACTCTGCCACAGACGCTGGATCTGCCGCAAAACTTCTGGGTAACAGCAGCAGGAAAACTCAGTGATGCGACTGCCGGTGCTTTGACCCGACTGCAAATCATGGCGAGTCAGTTTTCGCCAGAGCAGCAAAAAATCATTGTGGAAACCGTCGGTCAGAATTTCTATCAGCTAAATTATGGTGACAGTTCGCTGACGGCGAACAGTTTCAGCGATATGACCATACTGACTGGCCGAACAAGTTTGACTGTACCCCAGGTAGAACGGATGTTGTGTTTAACGGTTGGCGGTTCTACGGTGGTTAAGTCTGGTAATGTCAGTTCTGGTGATACAACAGCGACGCCGTTTACCTATGGTGCCCGCTTCATTCATGCCGGTAAGCCGGAGGCGATTACCCTAAGCCGCAGTGGAGCGGAGGATCATTTTGCTCTGACGGTTAACAATCTGACAGATGACAAGTTGGCTCGTATTAACCGCATAGTACGCCTGCAAAAATGGTTGAATCTGTCCTATGAGGATATTGATCTGTTGGTGGCTTCTGCTATGGATGCGGAAGCAGGAAATACTGCGCTGTTGATGAATAACAATACGCTGCGTATGTTGGGAGTGTTCAAACATTATCAGGCGAAGTATGGTGTTAGCGCTAAACAATTTGCTGCTTGGCTGCGAGAGGTGACCCCGTTTGCCATTACACCAGCAACACCGTTTTTAGACCAAGTGTTTAACACCGTCGGCACCTTTGATACACCGTTTGTGATAGATAATCAGGATTTTGTCTATACATTGACTACTGGGGGAGATGGGGCGCGTGTTAAGCATATCAGCACGGCACTGGGCCTCAATCATCGTCAGTTCTTGTTATTGGCGGATAATATTGCCCGTCAACAGGGAAATGTCACTCAAAGTACACTCAACTGTAATCTGTTTGTGGTGTCAGCTTTCTACCGTCTGGCTAATCTGGCGCACACATTGGGGATAAGTCCAGAAGCGTTCTGTGCTTTGGTTGACCGACTGGATGCTGGTACAGGAACCATTTGGCGGCAATTGGCAGGGAAACCCACCATCACTGCACCGCAAAAAGATTCCCCTTTGGCGGCGGATATCCTTAGCCTGTTACAGGCATTGAGTGCACTGGCGCAGTGGGGACAGCAGCATAATTTGCCATTCAGTACTCAACAATTGCTATTGTCAGATGAGAGTTCAGTGGCACTGCCTAAAGCGGGTAGTTATGGCACGATTTCTGATCCAGGTCAGATGGAACGTGTCTCCATTGGCTGGAAAGATCTGACCTATGACGCTCAATCCGGTGAGTTGACTCTGACGCAGCAGATAGCATTTCGCGGCGGGAGTAATGCTGGAAGTTATGGGATTTCAGAGTTCCATTATCTTCTACCGTCAGGCTTAAGCTTGAATGGTAAAATGAGTTGGACGGGTGATGCGCCAGATGGTGCTACGTTCAATGATAATTATGGTACCTCTTCGGATCGGCCTTTCGTTTGGTCAAATACTTGGTTATATATCGGCACAACTAAAACCTACATTCTGAATATTCCGCTTAAAGGGACTTTTAAAGATCTATCGGCGCTGAATACTTTGATCTCAGAAGTCAGAATTCATCCTTATAGCCATAATACGATCCTTACTTTCTCCCAAGGTACTATCTTGGTTAATAACTTTGTCTCTATCGCTCAAGGCACTGACGATCAATTGAATTTTATCCGTCAGGTGTGGCAGAACTTAGGCAGTACGTTTGTGGATGCAACATTGTTATCCCGTAGTGGTGTGCCATTAGTTGATACCAGCGGCCACGTTATTGACTGGTTTGCTTTGCTCTCGGCAGGTAATAGCCCGCTTATCGATAAGGTTGGTCTGGTGACCAATGCCGGCATAGAAAGTGTTATAGCAACGGTGGTCAATACACAGAATCTGTCCGATGCAGATAAGAAGCTGGCAATTACTACTCTGACGAATACGTTGAATCAGGCAAAGCAAACTCAGCAAGGCGTGGCTGTCAGTTTGTTGACGCAAACTCTGAACGTGAGTCAGTCATTGTCCGCATTGTTGTTGCGTTGGTGTGGAAAAACTGTCTATCAGTGGTTGAGTGCGACTTGGGCATTGAAGGAGACCGTTAAAACCGCGGCTGATATTCCCGCAGACTATTTGAGCCTATTGCGTGAAGTGGTACGCCGCTCCTTGTTGACTCAACAATTCATGCTGAGTCCAGCGATGGTGCAAACCTTGCTGGACTATCCAGCCTATTTTGGCGCTTCCGCAGAAATAGTGACCGATATCAGTTTGTGGATGCTCTATACCTTAAGCCGTTACAGCGATCTGCTGCTCCAGGTGGGGAAAGCCGGTGGTGGTACGGAAGATGATGTACTGGCCTACTTGCACGCAGCCAATGCTGCTGCATCGTTGAGTCAGGCTGATGCTGCACAAACGTTGGCAACGCTACTAGGTTGGGATACTAACGAGTTGCAAGCCGCTTGGACAGTATTGGGCGGGATTGCTAAAACCACACCACAACTGGATACGCTTCTGCGTTTGCGACAGGCACAGAACCAGACTGGCCTTGGTGTTACACAGCAACAGCAAGGCTATGCTGTGAGCCGTGATAGTGATTATGCTCTTTGGCAAAGCACTGGTCAGGCGCTGGTGGCCGGTGTATCTCATGTCAAAGGTAGCCGCTGAACATGGCCGAAACTCGCCAAATGAATAGGTGAATCTGATTTTTCCGTAGGCCCAATGGGCTGGTTCTAAACCGCCATTTAAGTAAGGCTGGTGTAATTATGTTATCGACAATGGAAAAGCAACTGAATGAATCCCAGCGTGATGCGCTGGTGACCGGTTATATGAATTTTGTGGCACCGACACTGAAAGGCGTCGACGACCAACCAGTGACGGTGGAGGACTTGTACGAATACTTGCTGATTGACCCGGAAGTGTCCGATGAGGTTAAGACCAGCCGAGTAGCTCAAGCGATTGCCAGCATACAGCAATATATGACTCGTCTGGTCAACGGTTCTGAACCGGGACGTCAGGCGATGGAACCCTCTACAGCTAACGAATGGCGCGACAATGATAACCAATATGCGGTCTGGGCAGCCGGTGCTGAGGTTCGAAATTACGCAGAAAACTACATTTCTCCCATCACCCGGCAGGAAAAAAGCCATTATTTCTCGAAGCTGGAGACCACATTAAACCAGAACCGATTAGACCCGGACCGGGTGCAAGATGCTGTTCTGGGGTATCTCAATGAGTTTGAGGCGGTGAGTAATCTGTATGTGCTCAGTGGTTATATTAATCAGGATAAATTTGACCAGGCCATTTACTATTTTATCGGCCGTAGCACCACCAAACCGTATCAGTACTACTGGCGTCAGATGGATTTGAGTAAAAATCGTCAAGATCCGGCGGGAAATCCGGTGACACCAAATTGTTGGAATGATTGGCAGGAAATCACCTTGCCGCTATCTGGTGATACGGTATTGGAGCATACGGTTCGTCCGGTGTTTTATAACGACCGGCTGTATGTGGCTTGGGTTGAACGTGATCCGGTGGTGCAAAAGGGGGATGACGGCAAAAATATCGATAAGACCCATTCCTACAGCATAAAATTTGGCTATAAACGTTATGATGATACTTGGACGGCACCGAATACTACTACGCTGATGACGCGACAAAATGGGGATGGTGATCAGGATATATCACGCAGTAGTTTGTTGATTAATGAAAATAACATTATGCTACGGGATGTGAATTTGCTGGCTACTACCGATTTTAGTGTTGACCCGACGGAGAACATTGACAGTAACCCATATGGTCGTCTCATGTTGGGAGTATTTGTGCGTAATTTTATGGGAGCTCCATACCAAAACCGTCCTGCTGTGTATGGTTACTTGTATTGTGATTCAGCTTTCAATCGCCATATTCTCAAGCCGTCAAGTAGGAGCATCTTGTTCAGTAACTATCGTGATGAAACAAATGATCAAAACTGCCTGCAATTTGCGGTGTACTATAAAAATTATATTATTCCTAAGGTTGTTCCAGGCAAGCCAGCAGAGGTTGTTCCAGGCAAGCCAACAGAAGATCCCGAAAACACGGGTTGGGTAGGTAAAGTTGATGACTTGAAACTGGATACTACAGGTGCTTATGTATATATCGATCAAGATGGTCTGACACTCCATATCCAAACCACAATTAATGGGGGTTTTATTAACCGTCATACATTTAGTTATGACGACATAGAAAACAATTCTACGTCTGGCTATGGTTTCTCGTGGCAAAAGGACGAAAGTTTTTATCTGGATTACCATGATGGCGATTATTACACCTTTCATAATGCGGCAATAAACTATCATCCCGCCAAATATGGTAAAGGATCTGTACCTAATGGAACGTGGGGCTTATATCAGTGGAGCAAAAAAGCAGTGTTTCCGATTGACCTATTTGCTGGGCACTCTAAGGTTACCGTGAAGGATCATTATATCGCTTGGAAAGGGGAGACTCCTGCGAGTGATTGTCTACCTATCCCAGATGGCATACGTGTGGGAATGTGTAATTATAATAACACAATATATGATAATTTAAATTACGCAATTAAGGATGATAAGCTTCAGACTGGATTTGTTTCACATTCAGATTTTCTATCACTAACCACTATCAAAAATTTCGGTAAAATCGCCAATAACCGTAAATTCTGTCAGGAAATTAGTGTCTACACTGCGGATGGCCGCAACCTGTTCAGGCATTGTGGTAGCCAAACTTTCGAACTTGCTAGCAGTGCGACTTATTCTACTAGTTATACCCTGTCCGACACAGATTTCTCCACTGACCCAAATAAAAACTATCTACAGGTTTGTTTGAGCGTTGTATGGGATCATTATGACCGTCCGTCAAAGAAACAGAAACAAGGGACCCATTCTTGGGTCAGTAAGTGGTTCAATGTCTATGTTGTATTCCGTGATGTTGAGGCTAAGGCGCTGAATGTCCATCCGCAGTTAAAATCGCGTTATGATAGTAAATGTGGTTTGGTACAGTATTTGGATTTTAATCACAATAACCTGCCAGCTAAAACCCGTCTTAACACCACTTTTGTACGTACCTTGATTGAGAAAGCTAATCAGGGGCTGGATAGTTTGCTGGATTACACCTTGCAGGCAGATCCTTCTCTGGAGGCCGATCTGGTCACTGACGGCAAAAGTGAGCCGATGGACTTTAACGGTTCAAACGGTCTCTATTTCTGGGAATTGTTCTTTCACCTGCCGTTTCTGGTTGCTACGCGCTTTGCTAGCGAACAGCAGTTTTCGCCGGCTCAAAAGTTTCTGCATTATATCTTTGACCCGGCGATGAAAAACAAGCCACACAATGCCCCGGCTTACTGGAATGTACGTCCATTGGTTGAGGGGGACAGCGATCTATCACGCCATGTGGGCGATCCGATAGATCCGGATACTCAGGCTTATGCCCATCCGGTGATATACCAGAAAGCGGTGTTTATCGCCTATGTCAGTAACCTGATTGCTCAGGGAGATATGTGGTATCGCCAGTTGACTCGTGACGGTCTGACTCAGGCCCGTGTCTATTACAATCTGGCCGCTGAATTGTTAGGGCCTCGTCCGGATGTATCGTTGAGTAGCACTTGGACGCCGCAAACCCTGGATACCTTAGCCGCCGGGCAAAAAACGGCTTTGCGTGACTTTGAGCACCAGCTAGCTAACAGTAATGCTGTTTTACCCGCATTGCTGGGCCGTAACATTAGTTACTTGCGACTGGCAGATAATGGCTATTTTAATGAACCGCTCAATGTCCTGATGTTGTCCCACTGGGATACGTTGGATGCACGGTTATACAATTTGCGTCATAACCTGACCGTTGATGGCAAGCCGCTTTCACTGCCGCTGTATGCTGCGCCAGTTGATCCAGTCGCACTGTTGGCTCAGCGCGCTCAATCCGGCACGTTGACGAATGGCGTCAGTGGCGCCATGTTGACGGTGTCGCCATACCGTTTCAGCGCTATGTTGCCGCGGGCTTACAGCGCCGTGGGTACGCTGACCGGTTTTGGTCAGAACCTGCTTAGCTTGTTGGAGCGTAGCGAGCGGGCCGGCCAGGAAGAGTTGGCGCAACAGCAACTGTTGGATATGTCCAGCTATGCCATCACGTTGCAACAACAGACGCTGGATGGATTGGCGGCGGATCGTCTGGCGCTGCTAGCTAGTCAGGCGACGGTGCAACAGCGTCATGATCACTATTACACCTTGTATCAGAACAACATCTCCAGTGCGGAACAACTGGTGATGGACACCCAAACGTCAGCACAATCCCTGATATCTTCTTCCACCGGCGTACAAACTGCCAGTGGCGCGTTGAAAGTGCTCCCGAATATCTTTGGTTTTGCTGATGGCGGCTCGCGCTATGAAGGGGTAACAGAAGCGATTGCTATCGGGTTGATGGCAGCCGGTCAAGCCACCAGCGTGGTGGCCGATCGTTTGGCAACCACGGAAAACTACCGTCGCCGCCGTGAAGAGTGGCAAATCCAATACCAGCAGGCACAGTCTGAGGTCGACGCATTACAGAAGCAGTTGGATGCGCTGGCAGTGCGTGAAAAAGCGGCTCAGACTTCCTTGCAACAGGCGAAGGCACAGCAGGTGCAAATTCGGACCATGTTGACTTACCTGACTACCCGTTTTACCCAGGCGACTTTGTATCAGTGGCTGAGTGGTCAATTATCCGCGTTGTACTATCAGGCGTACGACGCTGTGGTTGCTCTCTGCCTCTCTGCCCAAGCTTGCTGGCAGTATGAATTGGGGAATTACATGACCACTTTTATTCAGACCGGTACCTGGAATGACCATTATCGTGGTCTGCAAGTGGGGGAGACATTGCAACTCAATTTGCATCAGATGGAAGCGGCCTATTTGGTTCGTCACGAACGCCGTCTTAACGTGATCCGTACTGTGTCGCTCAAAAGCCTATTGGGTGATGATGGTTTTGGTAAGTTAAAAACCGAAGGCAAAGTCGACTTTCCATTAAGCGAAAAGCTGTTTGACAACGACTATCCGGGGCACTATTTGCGCCAGATTAAAACGGTGTCAGTGACGTTGCCGACGTTGATCGGGCCGTATCAAAATGTGAAGGCAACGCTCACCCAGACTAGCAGTAGTACGCTGCTCACAGCAGATATCCGGGGGGTTAAATATCTTAATAATCCGGTAGATAAAGAGGGTGATGCGACGCATATTGTCACCAATTTGCGAGCCAGCCAGCAGGTGGCGCTCTCTTCTGGCATTAATGATGCCGGTAGCTTTGAGCTGTGTCTGGAGGATGAGCGCTATCTATCATTTGAGGGGACTGGAGCAGTTTCCAAATGGACGCTCAACTTCCCACGTTCTGTGGATGAGCATATTGACGATAAGACATTGAAAGCGGATGAGATGCAGGCCGCACTGTTGGCAAATATGGATGATGTACTGGTGCAGGTGCATTATACCGCCTGCGACGGCGGCGCCAGTTTCGCGAACCAGGTCAAGAGAACACTCTCTTAAATTAACTTTTAACTAATCCCTCCCACTCTGTTCGCCAGAGTGGGAGAGGTCTGTCATATCTAAAATCAATCTTGCGATCTTTCTCCATTTCATTGGAAGGGAAGCTGTAAAACAAAATAGAAGGAATATGATATGAGTCCGTCTGAGACCACTCTTTATACTCAAACCCCAACAGTCAGCGTGTTAGATAATCGCGGTCTGTCCATTCGTGATATTGGTTTTCACCGTATTGTAATCGGGGGGGATACTGACACCCGCGTCACCCGTCACCAGTATG
>NZ_RCWE01000046.1 GCF_018448925.1 Photorhabdus akhurstii
TTTTACTGAATGGGCATACGCTGGATCTCTCCCAATTTGTCCATCAACTGATTGAACAATCTCCGGAGCATGAAACGATGTTGATGACTATTGCAGAACAGCTTGAACAAAAAGGGCTTGAGCGTGGTATTGAACTAGGCCGAGAAGAAGGTATTGAGCTAGGCCGAGAGAAAGGTATTGAGCTAGGTCGAGAGGAAGGTATTGAACTAGGCCGAGAGAAAGGTAAAGTGGAAACGGCTCGTGCCTTATTACGGCATGGCGTGAGTTTAGACATTATTGTCACCAGTACCGGACTGAGCCGGGATAGAATTGAAGCGTTAAAGCATTAAATTAATCTTCTCTTTTACAGTAAAATGCCGATATTCAAGATCGGCATTTTTGTTTTTATTTATAGGGAGCGAAATGACACCTTAAGAGCATAGGGAACGCGATTAGATGGGTTGTTTGCGGAAACAAAATGACTTGTTCTGTTTCGTCAAGACCTCAATTTTATTGCAATATTCTCCCCAGCAATTGGGTTGTCTGTTGAAAGATAACGGGTAATTATGGAAACCATAAACCCATTACTGATTGAAAGTATTTACAGTGACCAGATTAATTGTTTCCAGCCATATTGTTGTGCTTCGGCTTTTAAACGGGCATCGGCATTGACTGTAATTACTTCGTTGGCAAACTGACACATTGGGAGATCATTAATTGAATCACTGTAAAAGCGGATAATTTCAGGATAGCTATTTTGCTGTTCCAGCCACTGTTTTATCCGTTTTACTTTACCTTCACGAAAAGCCGCAATGCCATCTATTTTGCCGGTATAACAGCCATTTTCCATTACCATATCAATGCCCAGTGCCGTGTGAATGCCCAATTCGGTAGCAATCTTTTTTACAATAAAAGAGACAGTAGCTGAGATAACAATGATTGGAATTTGTTGCTGTTGATAGTCTGTAATTAGGGCTTTGGCTTGTGGATAAAATCGCGGTTTAATTTTTTCGTTAACAAATTCAGTCAGCCAAAGATCAACTTGTTCTTGTGGAACTTGATGCAGTGTTTGCAGGCTAAATGACAGATAACCACTCATATCTAGTGAGCCAGCACTGTAATCAGCCGTCATTTTTTTATCTGCTTCAATAAAGCTTGGATCGGTAATGATGCCTTTTTCCCATAAAAACTCGGTCCATATAGCGCTGGAATCACCGGAAATTAAGGTGTCATCCAGATCAAACACGGCAAGCAGTTGTGGCATGGTGTTGTGCTCCTCAAGTCTAAAGTATATCGATAGTTGAGAATAATGCCGATTACTGTCAAAGCGAGCAATACGATCTTGATAAGAGTAATAAAACAGGTTTTTTTGATTAAAAAGCGTATGATTTATACAGATATTAAAATTAAGATGTCATAGTGATGATGCAACAACAAATTACAGGTACAGAATGTGGCTGGTGGGTTATCAGCGATGAAAATCGTATTTGGCTCCCTAAAGGCGAATTACCTTTTGGAATGGCAACTCAATGGTCACTGCAAGGAAAAATAGCCTTGTCTATCGGTGAGTGGCAAGGTGAGAAGGTTTGGCTTATTCGTCAGAAAATGGCTGCAAATATGGTTTCTTTACGGCAGATTGTTAAAGATGATCGTGGCTTGTTTCAATTAGCTGGCCGAGGAGTGCAATTGGCGGAGTTTTATCGCTCTCACCAATATTGTGGTTATTGCGGTAATAAAATGTACCATTGTGTCAGTGAATGGGCTTGTCTGTGCCATCACTGCCACGAACGTTATTATCCGCAGATAGCGCCTTGTATTATTGTCGGTATTCGTCGGGATGATCATATTTTGTTGGCTCAACATCAGCGCCATCGTGGAGGCATTTACACCGTACTTGCGGGATTTGTCGAAGTCGGTGAAACACTGGAAGAAGCTGTGGCTCGTGAAGTGATGGAAGAGAGTAATATTAAAATTCGCAACTTACGTTATGTGGCTTCTCAACCGTGGCCTTTTCCTCATTCATTGATGATGGCATTTCTGGCTGATTATGACAGTGGGGAGATCCGTCATGATCCGAAAGAGCTGATTAGTGCGGATTGGTATCACTATGAGCAACTGCCATTGATTCCACCACCCAATACTATTGCTCGTCGGTTGATTGAAGATACGATTGTTCTGTGCCGAAATGCGTAATCTACAGTTTGGCGCAATTCAACGGGAGAGATCTACCTGTCATGTTACAATGACGCCTAATCAATTGTAGTCAGATTATATTGCGGCCAATAAATAGATGGAGCCTGTCATGAATGAGCTGAAAAACGACCGTTATTTGCGAGCTTTATTACGTCAACCCGTTGATGTTACACCTGTTTGGATGATGAGACAGGCCGGTCGTTATTTGCCTGAGTATCAAGCTACCCGTGCTGAAGCCGGTGATTTTATTTCTCTATGTAAAAATACGGAACTTGCCTGCGAAGTCACTTTGCAACCTTTACGGCGCTATTCGCTAGATGCAGCGATTCTCTTCTCTGATATTCTCACCATTCCTGATGCTATGGGGCTGGGGCTCTATTTTGAAGCAGGTGAAGGTCCGCGTTTTAAATCTCCCATTTTAAATCGTGCCGATGTGCAAAAACTGTCGGTGTCTGATCCGGAAATGGAGCTGGGTTATGTGATGGATGCAGTACGTGCGATTCGTAAGGCACTGGCGGGGCAGGTTCCTCTAATTGGCTTTTCCGGTAGTCCGTGGACACTGGCGACTTATATGGTGGAAGGTGGCAGCAGTAAGGCATTCACTAAAATCAAAAAAATGATGTATGTCGAACCTGCCGTAATGCATCTATTGCTGGATAAGCTGGCAGACAGCGTTATTCTTTATCTCAATGCTCAGATTAAAGCAGGCGCTCAGTCTGTAATGGTTTTTGATACTTGGGGCGGAGTGCTGACGGGGCGGGATTATCGGGAATTTTCCTTGCATTATATGCATAAGATTGTTGATGGCCTGATCCGTGAAAATGAAGGTCGTCGTGTGCCGGTGACACTGTTTACTAAAGGTGGCGGACAATGGCTGGAAGCAATGGCTGAAACCGGTTGTGATGCGCTTGGTCTGGATTGGACGACAGATATTGCCGATGCACGTCGTCGTGTGGGAAATAAAGTTGCTTTGCAGGGCAACATGGACCCATCCATGTTATACGCTTCTCCAGAGCGCATTGAACAGGAAGTTTCGACAATTTTGCAAGGTTTTGGCGCGGGTTCTGGTCATGTCTTTAATCTTGGTCATGGTATCCATCAGGATGTACTGCCGGAACACGCAGGTGTATTTGTTGAGGCTGTACATAACCTTTCAACTAAATATCATCAGTAAGCATATGATTAATACGAAAGCGCTACGCCAGGAGCAAATAGCAAAGGCTCAACAGGTTATCCGTTATGATGATTTTCCCCCACCTAAATTGATTGCTGGCGCTGATGTGGGCTTTGAACAGCAAGGGACGATCACCCGGGCGGCGATAGCGGTTCTCTCTTATCCTGCCCTTGAACTGGTGGAATATCAGATAGCCCGAATTGAAACTACTCTGCCTTATATTCCCGGTTTACTCTCTTTCCGTGAATACCCTGCATTAATGGCTGCTTGGCAATTGTTGAAACACATACCTGATCTGGTGATGGTGGATGGTCATGGCATTGCTCATCCACGCCGTTTAGGTGTTGCCAGCCATTTTGGTTTATTAGCAAATGTACCTACAATTGGTGTGGCAAAGCGTCGTTTATGTGGTGAGAGTGAACTATTGGGAGAACAGCCCGGCAGTTGTCAACCTTTGATTGATAAAGAAGAACAGATTGGTTGGGTATGGCGGAGTAAAAAAGGTTGTAATCCGTTGTATATTTCTACAGGGCACCGAATCAGTCTTGATAGTGCATTGTTATGGGTGGAACGTTGTATGAAAGGCTATCGGCTGCCTGAAACAACCCGTTGGGCAGATGGCGCAGCCTCAAATAGGTCGTTTTTTGAACGAATGATACAGAAAAATCCTTAAATTCGGTGTAAGCGTGTGGATATTCTTGAATTTCAGGTAAACTGCGGAGCAAATTGTGCATAATGAGTAAAAACTAATGTTACGAAACCCGATACATTTACGGCTGGAAAAACTTGAAAGCTGGCAGCATCTGACCTTTATGGCAAGTCTGTGCGAACGGATGTATCCAAATTACCAGATGTTCTGTCTTCAGACAGCGTTTGCAGAACCGGCTATTTACCGCCGTATTCTGGATTTGGTGTGGGAAATATTAGTTGTAAAAGATGCCAAAGTGAATTTTGATAATCAGCTGGAAAAGTTGGAACAAGCTATTCCCTCAGCGGATGATTACGATATTTACGGTGTGTACCCGGCGATTGATGCATGTATTGCATTAGGGGAAACTGTTCATGCTCGTCTGAGTGGTGAAACATTGGAGCATGCAATTGCAGTGAGTGAAATTTCAATTCGCACCGTTGCTATGCTTGAAATGACTCAGGCCGGGAAAGAAATGACCGATGAAGAACTGAAAATGTTACCTGCTATTGAACAAGAGTGGGATATCCAATGGGAAATTTATCGCTTATTGGTTAGCTGCGAAGAGCGGGATATTGAGTTGATTAAAGGATTGAAAGCTGACCTCCGGGAGTCAGGAACGAGCAACATTGGCATAAATTTAACGCAGTAAAGTGAAAAAACGTGATTTAATGCTTTAAATGCCATGTTCAAAGGCTTCACTTTTGCCCCCACTCTGTTCTACATTTGGGGGGTGAAAAGAAGTGGCTATCGGTGCGTGTATGCAGGGGTGCTGTCATTCGGCATATCCGTCGCACTCGATGCTTTGCAAACGATAAACACACTGTAAGGATAATCTATGAATAAGACTGAATTAGTTGATGCAATCGCAGAAAGCACAGACCTGACTAAAGCTCAGGCAAAGGCTGCTCTGGAATCAACTTTGAATGCAATCACCGAATCCCTGAAAGCGGGTGATTCAGTACAACTGGTAGGTTTTGGGACTTTCAAAGTTAACCATCGTGCAGAACGTACGGGTCGTAACCCGCAAACCGGTAAAGAAATTACAATCGCGGCTGCAAACGTACCTGCTTTCTCTGCTGGTAAGGCTTTGAAAGACGCAGTTAAATAATTTCATTGCAAAAAAGAAAAAATAGAAGGGGTATTATTTATCCCCTTTTGTTGGTTCGTCAGGGGCTGATGACACTAGGATTCGTCTTCGCGCTCAGCGCCTGTACCAATCAACCTAAACAACCTTCTTTCAGCGCAAGTGGATTCATTGCAGATGATGGCGTTGTCCGCTTGTGGCGTCTCAACGATCAGGATAGTAAACCTCGGGTGCTGATGAGTGTTTACAGCCCCTACCGTAATGACAATACCGTCGTGACTTTTTATGAATATAAACAGGGCGATTTGCGCCAAATTCGTCGTGAAATTTTGAGTGATAAAAATCCACTGTCTGAACAACTTCGTCTGGATAAATCCGGTGAGGTGATTTTTATGCAAAAGCAGTCGAAAGCGCGGCGTGAACTCCTCTCCAGCGATGATATTGTTCGTATGCAGTTTGACGCTAAACGAACGCTTGAATTAAGTGACGCGTTGATCGTGGGAAATGTACGTTTGATGCAAGGGCACTGGAATAACGGTAAAGTTACTACCTGTGCAGGTGAAACGATTTCTGTAGAGTTTGAACCTTACGCGAGGTCATGGCTTGAACAGCGCGAAAAAAGCAGCTACGGCCAATTAACCATTGCTTGGTTGGAAGCGCCTGTTGGCCGAGAATTATTGTTGGTAGCCAATAATGACTTTTGTCGTTGGGAACCGACGAAGGACAGCCTCTGACCTTCGTCAGTTTTATGATTACTTCAATCGGTTAATTGCTCGATATCCGATATCCTTACGGTAAAAACAGTTATTCCATTCAATCTCTTCTGCTTGTTGGTAGGCATTTTTCTGTGCATCTATAATGGTTTCACCCAATGCTGTAACACACAGAACGCGTCCACCGGCGGTAATAACTTCACTACCTTTCACTGCCGTACCTGCATGGAAAACCTTGCTACTTTCATTTTCTTGTTGGGGCAAGCCATGAATAATATCCCCTTTGTGATAATCAGCAGGATACCCGCCGGCAGCGAGTACCACACCCAGAGCAGGGCGTTCATCCCAATGAGAAGTTTTACCCGCAAGCTCTCCTTTTGCACCAGCTAGACAGAGTTCAACCAGATCAGAGCGCATACGCATCATGATGGGTTGAGTTTCCGGATCACCAAAGCGACAGTTAAATTCAATGACTTTTGGTTCGCCATTTTCGTTGATCATCAAACCGGCATAAAGAAAACCGGTATAGACATGCCCCTCAGCAGCCATACCATTAACGGTAGGATAAATAATCTCTTCCATAATACGCTGGTGGATTTCATCGGTGACGACCGCAGCGGGAGAATAGGCTCCCATACCGCCGGTATTTGGACCCGTGTCACCGTCACCTATGCGTTTATGATCCTGACTGGTCGCCATTGGAATAACGTTCTTGCCATCGACCATAACGATAAAACTAGCTTCTTCACCCGTTAAAAATTCTTCAATAACAATACGGTGGCCTGCATCACCAAACGCATTTCCTGCTAGCATATCTTTTATGGCGGATTGGGCTTCTTCCTGTGTCATCGCAACAATTACACCTTTACCCGCAGCCAGCCCGTCAGCTTTTATAACAATAGGGACGCCGATTTTATCCAAGTAGTTAAGAGCCGGTTCGATTTCTGTAAAATTCTGATAAGCCGCAGTTGGGATTTGATGGCGAGCCAGAAAATCTTTGGTGAAGGCTTTTGAGCCTTCTAATTGAGCGGCCGCTTGAGTTGGGCCAAAAATAGTTAACCCGGCTTTTTGAAATGCATCGACAATACCTATCACCAGTGGCGCTTCAGGACCAACGATAGTCAGCCCAATATCATGGCTTTGTGCAAATACCAACAAACCGTTGATATCTGTCGCTGAGATGTCAATATTTTCGAGATTGCTTTCTAGAGCCGTTCCCGCATTTCCTGGAGCGACATAGACTTTATCAGCTAAAGGAGATTGGGCTGCTTTCCATGCCAGAGCATGTTCGCGTCCACCGCTACCAACAATTAAAATATTCATCAGATTAACTCCTGCTTATTGATTAGTGGCGAAAGTGGCGCATGCCGGTGAAAATCATAGCAATACCGTGTTCATCAGCCGCGGCAATCACTTCGTCGTCACGGATTGAACCGCCGGGTTGGATAATGCAACTCACGCCGACAACTGCGGCGGCATCAATACCGTCACGGAATGGGAAAAATGCGTCAGACGCCATTGCGCATCCCTGAACTTCCAAGCCTTCATCGGCTGCTTTGATCCCTGCAATTTTTGCGGAATAGACACGGCTCATTTGGCCTGCGCCAATACCGATGGTCATATCATTTTTTGCGTAAACAATGGCATTGGATTTGACAAATTTAGCAACCTTCCAGCAGAACAGAGCATCTTTCATTTCTTGCTCAGTAGGTTGACGTTTGGAAACTACACGTAAGTTAGTTGCTGCTACCATTCCAAGATCGCGATCTTGTACCAGTAGACCTCCGTTAACTCGTTTAAAATCAAGGCCAGCAATTCGGGTTTCCCATTCACCACATACCAGAACGCGGACATTTTGCTTAGTAGCCAATATCGGCAATGCATCTTCATCCACTGAGGGGGCGATAATCACCTCTACAAATTGGCGGTCGATAATGGTTTGTGCGGTCTTAGCATCAAGTTCACGGTTGAAAGCAATAATACCGCCGAAAGCGGAGGTTGGATCTGTTTTGAATGCGCGATCATAAGCTTCGTGAATATCTTTCCCAATGGCTACACCGCAGGGGTTAGCATGCTTAACAATAACGCATGCGGACTCGGTGAATTCTTTAACGCATTCCAGGGCTGCATCTGTATCTGCAATGTTATTATAGGAAAGAGCTTTACCTTGTAACTGAGTTGCAGTTGCAATAGATGATTCAGAGAGATTTTCTTCTATATAGAAGGCAGCATCCTGATGACTGTTCTCACCGTAGCGCATATCCTGTTTTTTAATAAAATTCAAATTCAGAGTACGGGGGAAACGTCCTGATGGCTGAGTAGTATCACCATAATAAGGAGGAACCAGCTTGCCAAAATAGTTAGCAATCATGCTGTCATAAGCAGCGGTGTGTTCAAAAGCCTTAATGGCTAAATCGAAGCGGGTCGATTGTGTTAATGACCCCTGATTGTTATCCATCTCTTCAATGATTTTTTCATAATCATTACTATTAACCACAATTGCTACATCTTTATGGTTCTTAGCCGCAGAACGAACCATAGTTGGGCCGCCGATATCAATGTTTTCAACAGCATCTGCTAAAGTGCAATCGGGTTTAGCTACGGTCTGGGCGAATGGATATAGATTCACAACCACCATATCGATCGGTGAGATTTGGTGTTGTGCCATGATTTCATCATCTTGTCCACGGCGGCCAAGGATTCCGCCATGTACTTTAGGATGCAACGTCTTAACACGGCCATCCATCATTTCAGGAAAGCCGGTATAATCTGAAACTTCAGTAACCTTTAGATCTGATTCAGCGAGTAAACGAGCTGTGCCACCAGTGGAAAGCAATTCGACACCGCGTTGAGATAAGGCTTTTGCAAATTCAACAACCCCTGATTTATCGGAAACACTAAGCAGGGCACGACGGATTGGACGAAGCTGTTGCATTGATTTGATCCCTTGGATTTTGTAAGGCAGTAAGCAGTAACATGTTATTGGGAAGAACCCACTATATCAGGACATAAAAAATGGGCACTGCAATAACATTTCAATATAGTCAGATAAAATCGCTTGATGATTTTAACCACGGGATTGTAACGAAAACGTTTGCGTGATGCTCGATAAATTTTCATCCAACTAGCCATTTGTGGATAAATCTGTTGGTAAGTAGGTATAAGGTGGCGTGTTGCTGTGGAATTAATCAAACGATCAATTTTTTTCAAAATAATTATTGCCAGCGCCAGAGAACTCCCTATAATGCGCCACCACTGACCGACACAACGCTGATAAACATTGTGAGGTCAGGCAGAAGGAAAGCGAATAAGCGCTTGACTCTGCGGGCGAACAGCGTAGTATACGCAGCCCGGCTGAACGAGAATGTTATTTTTTGATTCAGCCTGCTCTTTAACAATTAATCAGACAATCTGTGTGGGCACTCACAAGACCGTATCACAAAAAAATACGTTTTAAAGTCTTGAAGAGTGAACAACAGTTAATTCATTACGAACT
>NZ_RCWE01000047.1 GCF_018448925.1 Photorhabdus akhurstii
ACGTTTAGCCCGCCCGTACGCCGGTAAAACGCACGGTTTTCACTGGCCGTTGATTCAGGGGACCGAAGTGGCGATCGCGTTTGAGCAGGGCAACCCGGATCGGCCCTACATCGCCCATGCGTTGCATGACTCCCGGCATGAAGACCACGTAACCCTCTACAACTACAAACGCAATGTGCTGCGCACGCCGGCCAACAACAAACTGCGCATGGACGATGAGCGCGGCAAAGAGCACATCAAACTGAGCACCGAATATGGCGGGAAAAGCCAGCTCAATCTGGGCCATCTGGTGGATGGACAGCGACCGCATCCCAACAAACGCGGCGAAGGGTTTGAGTTGCGCACCGACGACTGGGGAGCGATCCGGGCCGGGAAAGGACTGTTTATCAGCGCCGATCAACAGGTTAAAGCCTCGGGCCAGCAATTGGATATGGCGGCGGTGATAGAGCAATTAGAAACGGCGTTGTCTATTGCAAAATCATTATCACAGGCGGCAGAAATCGGCCAGGGTAAACCGGGGGATTGTGCGGCACAGACTAACCTTAACCAGACGCTGGAAGGGCTGAAAAAGTCGGGAATAGTGATGCATGCGCCACAAGGGATAGGAATTGTCAGTCCTGAATCGGTCAGAGTGGCATCGGGTAATCGCAGTGTTGGCGTGATAGCGGGGAAAAATGTCGATATCAGCGCGTTGAAAGATATCACGGCGATTGGTGGTGAATCGGTGAATCTATTTGCGCAAAAGTCCGGCATGCAATTATTTGCTCATCAGGGAAAGCTGGCGATACAGGCACAGGATGATGAACTGTCAGCGCTGGCTAAAAAGGATATTGATATCACCAGCACGGAGGGCAAAGTCACGGTCAGCGCCGATCGGGAAATCTTGCTGTCCAGCGGCGGTGGTTATATTCGGATTAAAGACGGCAATATCGAATTAGGTTGCCCCGGCAACATCCTGTTGAAAGCGGCCAATATACAAAAAATGGGCGCTGAAAATATTCATACACCAGCGCCGGTGCCGCCACGGGGATACAGTGGGTTTTTTACCTTAAAGGATCAGGACAGTGGACAGATTTTACCTCACAGACGTTACCGCATTACCACCGAAGATGGGCAAGTGTTTGAAGGGATGAGTGATGAAAACGGTAGAACCGTTGAAATTCATACCGCCACGCCGGACAAACTGAATATTGAACACTTTTAACTTACTGAGAGGAAAACCGTATGGCCGTATCGACCGGAAAAACAGGGGTAAAACCGCAAAACACCGATGTGTATGTCAAAGCGGAGCCAGCAATTTATTTTCACCCTGACAGTGAAACTTTGATTTTTGTGGATAAAGAAGATGTCCACGCATTGGTGGAGGAGCATAACTTTCTGAGTCACTGTGTGGAACAGCGCATTGAGGCGGAACGGCAATTAGACGCTCTGACAAAACAGTGTACTCAGCAGACAATGGCGCCTGCTTACGGGCAAGAAGTGCAGCTAAAGGCGGCTTATGACGAACTGAATGGGGCTTGTGAACAATTACGCAATCAGCTAACCACATTAAGTCCACCAGAAAATTTACCTAAAACGACGTTATTGGATGAAAACGCCAAAAAAAGCGCGATTGGTATCACGGAACTGATAGCGATGGATAAAGGCTATCAGGGTTACAAATACACCTACGTTCGGTCGGACAAAATCAAAAACCACTGGCGGCGCTATAAGCTGAATGATCAGGATAAGAAAAGCGGCGGTAAAAGCTTTTTACGAGAAGTGCCGTATACAGATAAAGTGGGCAACAGCCGTACCCGAATGGAGATAGATGGCAAAAAGCTGGAATCGCAAATTAAAAAACTCAAACCTTCATTAACGGTGCTGGATGTGAAGTTGATTGATGATCACAGCGGTGTTTGGGGTAAATGGGCGCAAGACCTGAATAACAGCCTGAAAACATCGCCGTATGAAGGGGAACATATTGCGTTTGATTCGCAATCGCAACTGATGCGCTGGTCTTATGGGGCGGGAGCTAAAGCCTCATTCAACCCGCTGGAAATCAGTAAAAATGGCTTGAAAGGGCTGTTGGACGCATCAGGGAAGATTAATTTTTATGCTAATTTTGCTTTGGCGGAATCTCGCACCAGAGCAACTCTCTATCTGCCGGACAGAACTGGGGTGAAGCTGTGTTATCCGCGCAAGGATGGCAGCGAAGGTGTGCTGGGGATGTGGCGATTTGACCTGACGCTGACACTCTCGGGCAGCGTGGGAGCCAGTTTGGGGATTGAGGCGGGAGTAAACCTGAAAGGGGATGTGGCTAAAGGGGTGCCGGTACAGATGGCGCTGGATGGTAATGGTGTGCCGGGACGTCGCAAGGTGGATGTCTCCAAGCTGCTGGAGGGATCGAATAACGGGGAGGAACTAGGCATGTTTGTCGGGGCAGAGTGCGGAGCCAATGTCAGTGGCGGCCTGATGTGGAAAAACTCGGAAAAGAATCCAATGGAATTTCGGCCGCTGGCGAAAGTGAGTGTTGGTGTTACGGGACAGGTTGGTGAAGGTTTCAGTGGCATTGTGTCGTTTAGTTATCGGGATGGCCGTATTCGGGTTATCGCTAAGGGTGGTCTGTGTTGGGGCGTTGGCGCTAAAGGGGCGGTCAGTTTTGATATTGATGGCGAGGCGATATGGGAAGAGTTTATGCCGTGCCTGACCTATATGTTGCGCAATATGGATTATGTGAAGATGTTGGAGTTGATGGTAGAAGAAGATTATTACGCGTTTTGTATGATGCCGTTATTGAAGTTGGGAGAGGTAGTGCTGAGAAATGAACTTAGCAATTTAAGAGATGATTTGGTTGCCTCTTGGAACGACAAGGAAAAACGGGTGGCGTTAATGGAGAAGATTAATGACAGTCAGGGAGATGTGCTGAAATATGCCCCACCAGAAACTCGCGGGGCAATGATTGCCGCGCTAATTGAAACTAATTTCTGGGATGAAGTAGCGAGTCCAGCCAGTAACCGTGAATTAAAGGGTGAATTCATGACGGTATTCAGTGCGCGTAAACGGGCAATACTGGCGGTACTGAAATGGGTGCAGTCAAAACGCGACTATGAAAATGTGATGCAGAACCTACATAAAATACCGGGCAGAGGGAAGACCTCTGATGGAGGAGGAAATGATTGGAAGGTAGGAGAAAAGGAAGTATCTGCTTTTTTAGGTCGGGGTGAACAACCACTTGTTGCAGGCATTTCTGTTGGTTTTGCTTTAGTCACACCTATGGTGATTATTGAGCCTAGTCATTATGCAGAAAACCTGAAAAACCTTTATAACTCATTACCTACTAATGAAGAATTGGCGAAATGCCTGAATGAACCTCTAAAACCGGTTAAAGAAGAGTATTTGACCAGTTTGACACACTTAGTAGATGAACAGCACCGTTATCAGAGGGTATTAAAACCATGAAACGAATAATCTGTTATCCCTTAATAGCCGGCTTGGTGTTACTAACACTGTCGGGCTGTAAAGATAAAAAGAAAATTCAGGCAGAACCGCAGGCGTTGGTAAAAGAAGTGCTGGCGGGAATGGTGCCAGTGGAAGGTGGCAGTTTTATGATGGGGGATTTTGGCCGTCGGGTAGCAGAACATTTGCCTTATAGTTTTGATATGGATAACAAACCTGAACATAAGGTAACACTAGATAGTTTTAGTATTTCGAAATACCGGGTGACTTGGGGGAAATTTAACCGTTATCGGGAAATTTTAGGGCTACCGAAAACGGCAATTTATAAAAACTTAAAGTCTTCAGATCCTGACTATGAATTTCTGGACCGCAGTACTGGAGATAACTATCCGGCTTCAGTGGATTGGCAGGAGGCTAAAGATTACTGCCAGTGGTTGGGTAAAGTGAGTGGCGAGATCGTGGATTTGCCAACAGAAGCACAATGGGAATATGCAGCCCGTAGTCGTGGTCAGTTGTTTATTTTTGCCAACAATAACAATGTGTATGAACCAGGGAAAAATTTTACAGACGATTTTCGCCCAGTCGGCTCCTATCCACCTAATCCGTTAGGATTGTATGACATGATGGGTAATGGCACTGATTGGGTTAATGACTGGTATGCTGCTGATTACTATCAGCACTCGCCAGAACATAATCCACAAGGCCCTGAAAAAGGGGAAGAAAAAGTAATCAGAGGCCAAATGGGAGCTGATATATGGGGGAATCATGTTATTAATCGTGGCAAAGTAGCTTTAAATTACTTTGAAAAACATTATCCACCGGGCTACGGTTTTCGTTGTGTAGTTAACTACCCTGAAACCAAGCATTCAACTTTAGATTTAAAAGATTCACATGACGGAGAAAAACCGACAGTGAACCAACTTAATAAACAGGGAATAGCAAAATCATGAAAAGCATATTCTGTTATCCCTTAGTAGCGGGATTGGTACTGCTAACACTGATGGGCTGTAAAGATGAAAAGAAAACTCGGGCGGAACCGCAGGCGTTGGTAAAAGAAGCATTGGCGGAGATGGTGCCGGTGGAAGGTGGTAGTTTTATGATGGGAAATTTTGGTCGTCGGGTAGGTGAACACTTGCCTTATGGTTTTGATCTAGATAATCAGCCAGAGCATAAAGTGACGCTAGATAGTTTTAGTATTTCGAAATACCGGGTGACTTGGACTCAGTTTAATCGTTACCGGAGGATTCTTGGATTACCAGAGAATGATTTCTATCAACACTTTAAAAAGTATGGGAAAGAATATGAGTATTATCGTGCTTTGTTGGGAGAAAAGTATCCCGCTTCGGTGTACTGGCAAGAGGCTAAGGATTATTGCCAATGGTTGGGAAAAATGAGTGGTAAGAAAGTAGATTTGCCGACAGAAGCGCAATGGGAATATGCGGCTCGTAGTCGAGGTCAGTTAGTTATTTTTGCCAATAATAACAATGTGTATGAGCCAGGGAAAAATTTTACAGATGATTTTCGTCCTGTCGGCTCATATTTACCTAATCCGTTAGGGTTGTACGACATGATGGGTAATGGGCATGATTGGGTTAATGACTGGTATGATACCGATTACTATCAGCATTCGCCGGAGCATAATCCACAGGGGCCTGAAAAGGGAAAAGCAAAAGTAATTAGGGGCCAGATGGGAGCTGATATATTAGGTAATCATGTTATTAATCGTGATAAGAGAGCTTTGGATTACTTTGAGAATCCTAAAACTAACCCACCGGGTTATGGCTTTCGCTGTGTAGTTAACAACCCTGAAACCAAGCATTCAACTTTAGATTTAAAAGATTCACATATCGGAGAAAAACCGACAGTGAACCAACTTAATAAACAGGGAATAGCAAAATCATGAAAAGCATACTCTGTTATCCCTTAGTAGCAAGGCTGGATAATGGCTGGTGCACCGAAAGCGATTATCAACATTCACCGGAGTACAACATTGGCAAGGGTAAAAGGGTAAGGGTATTGAAAAAGAGATAAACCTTATCTGTGAGTTAAAATTTTCTCTGTGTAATGAATTTTTTTTGAACTAAAAACACGATTTTGAATCTAACTAGTTTTATGGTTGTAAGGAGAAGCCAATAACTGAATAGAACGATCCTTAAAAAGGGGAAAAAGAGTTAAATAAACAAAACAGTAACGTCGCTATATGAGAAAAGGATAATGATAACCATTATGAAATGGCGATGGGTTTTGCTTTCACGATTAAAGAGGAAAATAAGCAACAGCTAAATGAATTGTAAAAAACTGTAAATAGGGTTCTGTCCTATATCTGATGGAATAAGAAATTCGAACATAAGATAACGTGGCGTTTCGCCCGAATGAAAAGGTATTAAAGAGATGAAAGAAAAAAATGTAACGATACAAAAAGAGTGGAGTTTATCGGATAACGAAGCAACGACGGGAATAACCTCTCTTTCTGAAAAACGTAGTTGGGTGGTGCGTAAATGGAAATGGATGATTGTCTGCTTTATGCCTGTTTTGATCGTGGGGGTATTTATGATTGCCATGACCGCAATAAAATCTTCGGAGCCCTATAAAAAAGCTTTATCGCTGGCACAATCTAATCCTGCGGTGAAAAGTATTTTAGGCCAACCCATTGAAGCAGGTTGGTTTGTTTCTGGCAGTATTAGCGAGAGTGACGCGGGATTCGAAATTGCTATTAAAGGAAATCGGTCTGGTGGTACTGTGTATGTTGATGCGGATAAACATGCAGGACATTGGCGATATAAAAATATTACTGTTCAACCTGATGACGGTGGACAATCGATAGATTTACTGGCAGGCGGTAATCCCATGAAATAAAGGTTATTTTTTTATATGGTGTGATTAAAACGCTCTTGAGCCGGTTTAATTTAATTGAAAAGTAATGAGAATCATTCTTAAAAGAGAAAATTAAACAACGTAGAGTTAATAGTATTTTATTCTGTACTATAAAGTATTGTTTTCTCTATGTGATTTTAGGTTATTTCAAATGTTTTCTATAAAGGTAAGAGTATGGACCGGAATAAATCCGTAAATCCTATAATAGCAGGTTTAGTATTACTGGCATTGTCAGGTTGTAAAGATGAAAAGAAAACTCAAACAGAGCCGCAGGCTTCGGTAAAAGAAGTGTCAATGTCTGGTGGCAGTTTTAATTTAAAAAGCATCCGCAATAACAAAAATGAGCGGGTTAAATTGATGGAGAAAATCAATGCCAGTCAGGGGGACATATTAAAATATGCATCACCAAAAACGAAAGGGGAAATCATTGCGGTTTTGATTAATAGCCACTTGTGGGATGGCGTGGTAAATCCGGTAAAACATTATTCGGTAAAACACGATGAGCAGAAATGTGAAGAGGGGACAGTCGTTGATGCACGTAAGCGCGCGGTATTGGCTGCGTTAAAATGGGTACAATCAAAGCATGACTACGAAAATGTCATGCAACACGCAGAGATGATGCCGGCTGTTGATGGAGAAGCCGACTGGCGAGCGAATGAAGCTAAAGTCATTGCCTTTTTAAGGCAGGGTGAAACGCCGAAAAGTTATGGGCGCAGTGATAACTTTATCCCTTTTGCCGCGAAAGTTACTATCCAACCAAGCCATTATGCTGAAAACTTGCGAGACATTTATCGTTCATTGCCTTCTCTTAAAGCAAATGCTAATGAACCACTGACGCCAGTCAATGTCGCATTATTAAGTAGTTGTACACAGGTGGTGGTTGATCAACATGGTTGGCAGCAGGTTAATGTAGGCGCTAGTTGAACTATTTGGTAAATAATCTGAAAAATAAGATTAACATTCGGTCGGCAGTGGATAATTCCATGAAATAAAGATGATTTTATTCTGAGTGATAAAATATCGTTTTCGCTATGTCATTGTCAGATTATTTCAAATGTTTTCTATAAAGGTAAGAATGTGGGCTGGAATAAACCCGTAATCGCCATCCAGCAGGAGCCTGTTTCTCCTATATTATGGCCCTGGCTGGTTTCAGGCATGCTTATTATTTGCATCGATATGACTTGCTATGTGTTATGGTCGGGATATCTCAGGCCGCAACAATGGGGAATAATATTTGGTGCTGTGGGCCTAATCTGGCTGGCTGCATTTGGACTGCGGTTATATCTCTTTGGCTATCGGCTGGAGATATATCATCTTTGGAGTCAAGAGCGCCAATATATTGATAAAGAGTGGCAAGATTGGGCCGGTCGACATATGTCTGTGTTACACAGTAGTCTATTTTTACCGGAGAAGCTGACTGCCAAGACCATCGTACAGGAAGAATCGAAAATTGCCGTTCAATATGGTGAAAAGAAAGTCATAGACTATTTTTCATGGTCGGAAGATAAGTGGCATGATTCAGTGCAGATATTATTACGCAGCACTGAAACGGCCATGTCCAACATTCCATTGGATAGGCAAGTCTGTGCAACAGTTATCACCTATTGCGCTGAACAGAAATATGAGAAATTAAAAATGATATTGCAGGAACAGTGGCAATCAATTTTTCCTTCTCGTCAGCCATTGTCTCAATTAAATCTGGTGCCTTATTTATCGGCAGTGCATATTGAACAATGGTTAAAAGACCCTGCTAGTGAAGTGCAATTACTGATATTAATGCAAATTGAAAATACTGAGCAATTTTCAGAAGGCTTAGGAATACTGCTTATGGCAACTGATGATTTAACGAAAAAATTTGAATTAGCTGAGAAAGCTAGAATCTATCGACCGATGGAAATTGACCTTGAAGATTTCGGACAACAATTTAAAACCTTTATTAATACTCAATTATCTGCGAAAGAAGCGACAGGTATGCTAGGGAATGATAATGATATCTATTCCTATACTTCACAAATTATGCCGGTGATTCAAGAACAGAATGCAGCGTTAAAACTGGAACGGATTAAAGATATTGAAAAGTTTATTGGGGAATCTGGAGCGGGCGCCTATTGGTTGGCAACTGGATTGGCTATTGATTTATCTCAATACCATTCAGGAAATTATTTAGTTTTAGCGAAAAATGGTCGTAACTGGACAGTAAATACAGTTCAGGCTCTGGAGGAAGAATGAAAATGATCGGTAATAAATGGACCAAAATCGGTAACGCACTGCTATTTATCGTCGTTGCTGTTGTATCGGCATTTTGTATCTGGTTTTACGGTGAAAAAATCGGATTGGATGCAAATGATAAAAAAATATTTGCCTGGGGATTATCGGTATTGATCTTTAGTGTACTGCGTCTTTTCCCGGTAATCGTTGGGATCTATCGACAGGAATACCTCAGAAGGGAAATCGAGCAACAAGGTATGAGTCCGGCCAGAGAGGAACGGTTAAAAATTTATACATCTGAGGATGAAAAGAGGGAGATGATCAACTTTCACCTCAGTCGACGTTATGGCCGCTTTTGGCGTAACAAAGTACGTATCTTACTGGTGATGGGCGAAGATCAAGAAATAGATCAGATAGTCCCTGGCCTCGTTCAGCAGAAATGGCAGGAAGGCGAAAACAATCTGTTGCTGTGGGGCGGCAGTTTACAGGTTCAGCCGGATAAAGCGCAGTTACAGGCATTGCGTCAACTGCGTCGCCGTCGTCCGCTGGATGGCGTGGTGTGGGCGATGACCGAAGACCAGCTCGGTCAACGGGTACACATCAATACCGCGCTGCGCATGCTGGAGAAACAGGGGCAACAGCTGGGCTGGCAGGTGCCGGTGTATGTGTGGAATGTGCGTCACAGCCACTGGGACCAGCACGACCGGCCGACTCAGACCGTGGGCTGTTTTCTGTCGGAAGGGGGGACGCCCGAGATGCTGGCGCAGAGTCTGGATAGCCTG
>NZ_RCWE01000048.1 GCF_018448925.1 Photorhabdus akhurstii
CAATGACTGCGCCGTCAAGCTGGGTGTGTTCACCTACTTTCACTTGATAGCCGCCTTTACCGGCAAACAGTCCGGTCTGCTCTTGTACGGAGTCAAAGTTGCTGTGGATTTTGTCGCGGCTGGCGCTGAGGTTGAATGAGCCGCCCGGTTGTGGACCGAAAGTGGTACTGTCGCTGGCACTGACATTCTGCTGCTTCATATCGTAGCGGTTACTGTCCTGCTCGCTGCTGAGTGTCAGGTGGCGTTTGACGTCGGCGGCAATCTGTTCGCCACTGACCTGAGCGCCTTTGAGCGTCGCGTCCCGACCGGCGTTGAGGGTGACGGTTTGTCCCGCATCCAGCGTAGTTTCATTATGGCTGACGCCGTTGCCGCTTTCGCTGCCTTTACCGCGGTTAACACTGGCGGAGAGATTGATACCCGTTCCTCCCGGTCCGGCAGTGACGGATCTGTGCAGGGACAGCTAGTAGTGGCTATTTCTACTGTTACCAAACTGACAAGCTAAGTGGGGGGCTGGTAGACGTCATGGAAAGGTTGGTTTAAGTTGTAGGAATTGTTTGAAGGCTATCGCCTTCAGTCTCTTAATCAGGAGATTTGACTAAGAGACTGGGTATAAGATTGATGGCTATTTTTTAATCAAGAAGCTCCGGCGAGACATTACCTGTCTCAAAAAACTCTTTAAATACTTTCACTACAAAATCGAAATCTTTTGTGAGTTGGCGTGCTGGCCAATAGTCTCCTAAGATATCAATTTGTTGATCAAGTTCTTTAGGGTTCCAGTAAGAACGGACATTGTATTCATCTTCTAATATTTCACCTAATGTAAGTAAATAATACCCATCTTCCGTTCTTACCTGTAGCATTTCAGCACCAGTTATATTGTCGGTGACATCTAATGTTACGGTTCCTGATTGGTCTTTTAAATCTAGTATGATTTGTTTAATATGCGACCATGTGGGAGATTTATAATTATCTCCTTTTCCATTCAAGGTCCAGCTGATAGAAAAATTCATTCTTAATTTTTTTCCTTAATCGATTTCATTCCAGGGGCCCAATATAATGTTTTTCCTGTATTTTCTTCATATATTGTAAGTGACTTTAGTCCTGCTTTGTCAGCCATTGCTGCAATGTCACCACGGCAATAACCACAGACAGGTTCTTTTGATACTCTCAATATCATCTCTCGACCAATAGTTATCCCGTCTTCATAAGCTTGTTGGATAGTTCCAACTTCTGCATGTGCTGATGCCATATTTCCATTAGGAAGATTCTTACCGGGATATTTTTCTATTTTGGCTTGTATCCGACCATTAATCAGAGTAGGCCTACTTTTATCCCCAAGATAATAATCAGGTCTATTCCCCTGATTGGTATCAGTAAATTTTTTCCCGGTTTCTTTATCAGTTAACTCTGCTGTGACCTTAGGAATGGAGGTATGAGTTTTTTTATCCAAAACCCTACTGCTTTCCTGAATTGTGAGTTTATCTGGTGAGACGATTCCTTCTGCTGGTTTGGTTATGGCTTTATTACCGGCAACACCTCCAAATATAGCCAGTGAACCCAGACTCATATTTGCTACGCCACTACCATATTTTCCGTCAATAACCTGCCCAATACCCGTACCAGCCTGATATGAACCTCCGGCAACAATGCTTCCCCGAATAAGTGTTCCTGGCGTGCCGGGTAATATCGTTAATGCATCCGTTCCGAGAGCAGCTTGCCCTGAATGTACGCTGTACGTTTTCAGATAGCTTAATGCTTCATTATAGGCTTTCGCATCTGCGGCAGCCGCAACAAATGCGCCCCCGTTAACTAAATTCTGAATTGCAGCCGCAGCTTCTTTTCCTGAAAAACCATATTCTGTCTGCAATTCATAGCCATATTGATTGAGCAAAACAGACAGCTCCTGTTTTCCTTTCTCATCTAATGTACCTTTGCGATATTTGTCTAACATCACATTACTGGCTTTGTCTTCATTGGTGAGTCTGACGATATTTTGTGAAGCTTCCAAGAGGTTTTTACCTGCCTTTTGGTCGTCAAGAGCTTTGATCAACGCATCATTCTTTTTGACAGTCAGGAAATTATTCTCCACCGCATTCTTCCCGGCCTGGGCACCGGTGATGGCGCTTCCGGTGGAGTCACCGGCAATGCCGCCTGCCAGCCCTGCTGCCAGGGTGGAGAGGGTGCTGATGGTCTGTTTTTCCTCTTCACTTAAGTCACTGACTTTAACATTTTCACCATGAATATGCTTCATCAGTTCTCGCGCGGCCAGTTCACCGCCCGCCGCTCCGGCCGCACCCGCCAGCGCATTGTTACCGCTGACTTCGGCGGCCACTGCCCCCAGAATGGCATGGGCCAGAGTATTGGTGACGACATCGACTTGATGGGTTTTCGGGTCGGTAGTCAGGTCTTTAATCACTCCAGCTAGGTAAGGGGAAGCGCCGCCCGCCAGTGCCTGACCAATATTTCCGCCTGCGAGTCCCTGAATAGCTGCGGTAGCCGCCTGTAAAGCGGTGTGGTATTTCCCTCCGGTGCCAAGGCCAGACTCATTCAATGCCTGGTTATAGGCGGTTTTGTAAATCTGGTCTTTAATTTGCTCAGGCGTAATGTTGGTTTTGCCTGCGTTTTCCAGTTTCTTTCGGGCCGCTTCTCTATCCGGGTCACTGATGTTTTCCAGTTTGGCGTGGGCCGCTTTGGTGGCGATAATTGCTCCTTCAGTACTGGCGATGTCAATCACCTGCGCACTGATTTCGCCAATCAGTTGGGCCTGTTTCAGTCGTTGCTGTTCTTTCTCTTTGTCGAAGATAGGACTGAGAGCGTTATTGGCATGGTCGGTATCCCGGCTCAGGGTGGTGATATCCTGTTGCTGGTTGTCTTTATCCCGGATAATCAGGGTGCCGTCACTGACCGCGGCATGGGTGGTGCTTTGGGCGTGGCCTTCCCGGTTAGCGCCGCCCAGGGTATTGGCCGCCATATTACTGAGTAACATGCCGCCTACTGAGCCGCCAGTGCTGATACTCACGCTATGGTGTTCGGTTTTAAAATCCGCTTTGTTTTTGATATCGCCAAAGCCGAGAGTGCCGGTATCGAGGGTGTTTTTGTCTTTGTCTGCGGTACTGGCAATGACCGCGCCGTCAAGCTGGGTGTGTTCACCTACTTTGACTTCATAGCCGCCTTTACCGGCGAATAGTCCGGTCTGCTCTTGTACGGAGTCAAAGTTGCTGTGGATTTTGTCGCGGCTGGCGCTGAGGTTCAATGAGCCTCCTGAACCCGGACCGACATTAGCACTGATGCCGGCACTGACGTTTTGTTGCTTCATATCGTAGCGGTTGCTGTCCTGCTCGCTGCTGAGTGTCAGGTGGCGTTTGACGTCGGCGGCAATCTGTTCGCCGCTGACCTGGGCACCTTTGAGCGTCGCATCCCGACCGGCGTTGAGGGTGACGGTTTGCCCCGCATCCAGCGTAGTTTCATTATGGCTGACGCCGTTGCCGCTTTCGCTGCCTTTACCGCGGTTGGTACTGACGGAGAGATTGATACCCGTGCCCCCCGGTCCGGCGGTGAAACCGACTCCTAGTGAGCTGCCGCGACTGCTGTTTTTGCCGGTGGTCTGTTCGGTGTTCTGGCTGGATGAGAGCTGGATATCCCGGCTGGCATTGAGTCGCAGGTCTTTACCCGCCTGCAACTGGCCGCCCTGAATGCGGATATCGCCGTTCTGGTCTGGCGTGCCGGAAGCGGTAAGGGTGAGATTATCCCCGGTCATCAGGCTGCTGCCCTGTTGAGTGGTCTGGTGCTGTTTCAGTTCTGACCGGGAGGACTGGCTGCCGTAGGAGAGGTTGACACCCACCAGGTTGTTGTTGGCTTTGTCGTCACCGCCTTTAGCATTGGCCAGACGGGCTGCCTGGACAGCCTGTACTCCGCTAAGGGCGGCTTTGGTGCCTTGTAAGGCTTTGATTCGGCTGTCACTTTCACTTCTGGCCGCTTGAACTGTTTGAACAGCGGAATTCAGGGCCCCGCCTGCGGTGCCGGACAGGGCTACGGTCAGGCCGCTTTGTTTCTGTTCGGTTTTGGTGACAGCGGTGTGGCTGTTTTCCGCACTGGTGATGTTAATATTTTGACCGGAAAGTTGCATATCGCGGCCCGCCACCACATCACTGCCGTGAAGGTTGAGCTGTTTTCCGGCGCTGAATGTTACACTGCCCTGACTGCTGCCTACCGTGCTGCCTTTGTTGAGGTTGCTGTCGATGTCGGTAGTGGATTTTTGGCTGGCTTTGCCGACGGTGAAGCCGATACCGCCGGTCCCCATCAGTCCCGATTTTTTCTCTTGCTTGAAGTGCGTTTCATGACGGGCTTCATCAGCGGTAGTGACGGTGAGCTGGTTGCCGGCGGTCAGATTAACATCCTGAGTGCCTGCGACGTTACTGCCGATGATGTTTAGGTCATTCCCGGCCTGTACAGTCACGCTGTCGCCACTGAGCGTGGTGCTCTGCGCCCGGCGTTCATGCACTTCGTCGTGGGTTTCGATGGAGGATTTAGAGAGTAAGCCTTTACTGGTCTGTTTGCTGTGTTCTACCAGGTCTGATGAAGCGGTGTCTACTTAAATGTGACAAATGCTTCCTGTACTTCTTCATGGAGAACTTCCCCCTACTTGTTGGGTGTCCAACTTTCGGGGGCAGTTCATTTGGCTGGGGTCTTTAATATATGACACTGAAAAAACTAGATGATAAGTAAATCACCAGAATAATCGACAGGTGCTTTGTACTTATAATTACGTGTTTCTGTATCTACCACACTTTTCAAGTAATCATTTAGGATTAAGCCCGTATCCTGAACAACTTCTTCGTTTTCATCATAACGATAAACCAAGTCAGGGTTATCTGATTCAGTTAATACGAAATAGTATTGAGTGTAACTTTCCACCGATATAAAAAATGGTCTTTGTTTAAGCAAATCATGGCGTTGAATCTCAGCTAACTCTTCTCTTAAGCCAGTTTGAAATAATAGGCTACCTCGAAGGGTTTTTTGCTCCCTGTAAAAAACTAAAGGGAAATCACCGAAAAGCCCGCCACTACAGCGTCCCATACAAATTAAAAAATCATACAACTGACCTTTAACTTCAATATCATAAAGGCGTTCAATTTTCGAGATTTCTTCAGCAGAATAACCTCGCATATAGTTGATATCGATTTCTAGCTCAGGATAAACTGAGTGCAAATAGTTTATTAGTGCTTCATTAATCATCTTTTTTTCTACCTGTTGTACCGTGATAAATATTAATATTAAAATCTTTGTTATTCTCGGCAAAGCTTTGGCTTGTACTCCCACATCCTTTACACATTCCAGGAGAAATTGCAGATGTATTTTGGATAGAGATATTTACATCTGCTTTTTGTCCTTTGTAAGTATCCTGAATGTGACTGAATAATTTCTGTTCAGCGTGGTTTAAGTTAGTTTTACCTGCCTCAACTTCTACACTGGGCACGCTCTGACTGTCACTTTTAATTACCTTATAATTTACACCACCAATGTTTACAGTTGTAGGTGAATTACCAGACCAAGATTTACCACTCACTGATAAATAATACTCTGTTTTGCCATTGACAGTTACTGATCCCGCAGCATAACTAACTGCGGCATCATCCATTTGTTGGCGTGATTTGAGGTGAGTTTTAGTTTCTTGCCGGATCTTATTCAGATCTAACGCTGGATCAGGCGCTTGATTCAAATCATGAACACGGTAATTCCCTGTTGTTCCTTTGGTTGCATTAACTGGCTGGTTTACAGATGGGCTAGCTCCTTTTGTTTCCGCATTACCTTGTGATGTTTCTGATGCCCCCGAGCCTTTTGTACCCGTATTGCCTGTATCTTTTGTCGCAGGCTTCTTCCCGGCTATCCCCAGCCCAATCATCCCGCTGCTGCCCATTTTTGGCATTACACCAAACTGTTCCGCGAACTCCTTGCCTTCAACAACCTTCTTTACCACATCTGGCAGCGACTGGTAAATCGCCTGGGCGCTTTCCGCATTCTCCGCCTGCACAAAGCGGTTTAACTCTGTCATCTCCTCATTGCTAAGGCTGGAGAAGGACGAAGTTCGGTTCAAACCACTGGCGGCGTCTGTTCCCGAGTTCATCATTTCCCAGACGGACACCACACAGCCCGGGTTATGGGAGCAGTCATCCGCGACACCTTCCTGACGGTTTTTCTCGCTACGCTCCTTAAACTTGTCGTAAATCGTCTGCTTGCTTGCGCCTGTTTTCTCCGCTTCCAGCAGTTCTTCTTTCAGTTCGTGGACATCTTTGGCTGTCAGGAAATTATTCTCCACAACAACGCATTCCATTGCGAAGTTGATTACCGAACGCCGATTTTCCTAATGCCCTCAGTCAGTTACACCCCGTTTTTTCCAATGTCCGTTCACCGCCGAACTCAAAACCCCTGACGCGCTTTTCGCCTCCAAAGGCCGGTTTTTCCCGCCGTGCCATTGTCAGTGTAGCGCCTTTTTCGGCAACGGGCGAACGTCGCCCAACTTGCTTGGGCGGCGGGTGCCCGTTCTGCGGGCGCGGGCGGCAGAGAGCCCGCAAGCGGCGCCCCTGCGACGCTCTGGGGCACGGGCGTTTCAGACCGGGCACGGCTTTGCATGACCCCGCCGGGTTCAGGGGAAGCCCCTCGGGGGGCTGCACGGGGCGGAGATGGCGAGCACGGGAATGAGCAAGGAGCTTGCGACTGCGAACCGGGCGCAGCCAGTGCAGCAGGGTTGGGGCGGGGGGAAGTTAATTAACGGAGGCCGCAGGACGACCTGCCTTCAGGGGTGTTGGCCGGACGTTGGCACGGCAGCTAAAGAAGAACTTAGGGTTGCCGATGTCCGGCTCAGTCGGTTAGAGCATAAGGCGCAGCCTTGTGCGCCACTCCCCGCAATGCCGACCCGCGGGGGCGCAAGACATAATGCCAATTATACGCATTAAGCCGCTCATCAATGCTCAGGCGATTGC
>NZ_RCWE01000049.1 GCF_018448925.1 Photorhabdus akhurstii
GACCCGTTAGGATTAGCGGGATGTCCTCTCATTGATCAAATTGTTAATGATGCAAATAAAGTTGCATCGCCGGGCGGACATATAACGGCTAAACAAGCAGAAATATTAAGGGGTAACTCACCTGTTATTCAAAGGCGCAGTGCAGCTCAAAATAGATTTGCAAGAAAAGAATTTGAGAAGACTCAGAAGTATTTAATGAAGCAATGGGAAGCTAATACAGGCAGGAAATGGCCTGCTGGGGCAACCCCTCACCATATCATTCCATTAGAAAGTGGAGGAGCCAATAAATGGTGGAATTTAATGCCAACTCATGGAAAATTACCTAATCATTCACTCCCCGGAATACCTGGCCCACATGCAGCAGGAGGAGTTCTTCGCACTACGATCCAACAAGGAAGAAAAGTTCTTCCTCCGGGCACGATAACTGACTTGAGATTGTAATATGGTTGATACTAATGAAGAGTTAGAAAAAATTGAGAAGGCGAATTTTTTCTCTAATATGGGATTGTTTGATCTTCATGATGAAAAGATTATTCTCATTGAGAACGTCGAAAAGGTATTTATTAATCCCTCTGATATTGAATTTCAAGGATATTATAAAAATACTGAATGGCTTCCAACGTCACCAACTCAAGAAGATCCATTTTATAACAAACAAGACAATCCTAAAGATCTCATAGAGATCAGGATGAAAATAAATAAAGCTGTGATGAATGCGACAAAAGGGCTAGATAAAAGTAAATTTATATCTAAACCACATGATTTTCATCAGGCCGCACGGAATGCCATATGCTATGCGTTTAGGCAGTATATGACTGAAAAATATTTCAATCTTGGCAGTCAATGGGAAAGCATAGTGAATATATATTATTCAGGACATTGGCCTGTCGGGATCTCTAAAGAAAGAGTAATCGTGATTTAATAAAAAAGCCGGAAAGATCCCATGATCTTCCGGCTTTCTTCATTCTTACCGTGGTGAATACCCATGATACGCCAGTGCTGACTGGAGCCGCCCTATCGCGGCCTTGATAACCCAGGCTTCCGTGTCATCAACCGCACAGGCCCGTATCTCTGCCCAGCTCAACCGCTTAACCAGTTGCGCCAGTGCCATTGCTTCGTCATGGCTCAGGTGCACTTCCTTTAGCTGCTCAATCCCTGCTCTCATGCTATTCCCCTCCCTTAAACAGTTTTGTAGTCGCCAATGAGTTCGCGCATGCGGAGTTTGATATCACTGAGTTGCTCCTGCTGGCGCTGGTACTGTTGCCGGATGGTGTGGGTGTTGTCACTGTCCGGTATCAGCACCAGACAACCATTCATCACTTTCACCGTTAAAGTACCGCCAATATCAAAGCCTGCGGCCTTAAGCCATTGACCTTTCAGGTGTATCGCAGGGGGTGCTTTAGCCTTGTCGTTTTGCGGCACGTATCCCACGGTGTAATAACGTTCTGTTTTCGCTGCTTTATTTACAGCGACTTCTGCCTTAGAATGCGTCTTAGCCATAATTAACTACCTCGCATAGTTGCTTGTGGTTAGCGGCTGTATCGTGTTGCAACCACGGTAGAGCCGCGTTAAATCAGGTCAGCCCAATAACCGTTTTGCCTGATGTTTTAAAATCATTGCATCCAGAACCGAGGTCACAGAGCGTTGCTCCTCCTCGTCCATCTGTTTAACCGCCTCAAACTTTAGCTTAAGTTCGTCCTGCGGCTCCCGCTCGCCCTCCTCAAATATCAGCCAGTCGGCTGAAACATTAAACGTAACAGCAATACGTTTAAGAATGTCTAAAGAGGGTTGAGCCTCACCAGATTCATAGCGGCGAACTTGTGTCAGATGTATCCCCACCTTGTCAGCCATCTGTGGCTGAGTCAGTCCTTGTTGCTTACGCAGTTGCAGAAAACGGGCAGAAAAGCTCATCCAGAATGTTCCTTTATCAGTCGTGATGGCTTCCATTATCTCCCCCTGTTCTGAATAGACTTGACTAAATAACCTTTATAGGACATATAATAGTATCCATATAGAGCATTGACAAGGGTTTAAAAGGAACATTTTTATGGCACGCATCCCGGAAGCAGAATTACAGCACCTGAAAGCCGCCGCCTCCTTAGTGACCGTGGCGGAACAACAGGGACGAAAGTTGATTAAACACGGCAAAGACGATTACGTGGTGCTGTGTCCGTTTCATCAGGAGAAAACCCCGTCAATGGTGCTCAGCCCGAAAAAGAATCTGTATCACTGCTTCGGCTGTAATGCGGGCGGTTCGGTGCTGGACTGGGTGATGAAAACCGAAAGCTTAAGCCTGCGCCATGCGGCGGAGCGGTTGCGGGCTTTATTGGGCGAAAATCCGGCGGTCGAACCGCTGGTTGCGCCGTCTGAACCGACATTGCTGGCCGAAGATGAAGCCGGCCGGCAGGCGCTGCTGCATCGGGTGGTTGAGTTCTATCACCACACGTTGCTGAACGCGCCGGAGATGCAGGCGTATCTGACCCAGCGGCGACTCAATCACCCGGAGTTAGTCGCTCACTTCCGGCTGGGCTTTGCCAACCGCACACTGGGGTATCGCCTGCCGTCAAAGAAACTCAAACCGGGCGCTGAAATCCGGACGCGACTGCGGGCGGTAGGGCTGATGCGTGAATCGGGTCATGAACATTTTACCGGCTCGCTGGTTGTGCCGGTTATCGATCCTCAGGAGCAAATACAGGAAATCTACGGGCGTAAAATTGGTGACCACCTGCGGGTGGGTACGCCGTCGCATCTCTATCTGCCGGGTACGCATCGCGGAGTCTGGAATGAGGCGGCGCTGATGGCCTCGAAAAGCCTTATCTTGTGTGAATCGCTGATTGATGCGATGTCGTTCTGGGTCGCCGGTCATCGGAACGTGACCGCCGCTTACGGGGTCAACGGGGTGACGGCTGACCACTGGCAGGCGTTTGAGCGGCATGGCATCAAACAGGTGCTTATCGCCTTCGACAATGACAGTGCGGGCAATGAAACGGCGGTGAAACTGGCAGAGGCGCTGCTGGCAAAAGGTATCACCCCGCTGCGCGTGATGTTCCCGCCCGAAATGGATGCGAATGAGTATCTGTGTCAGGTGGCCGAGCCGGAAGCCGCCTTCGCCCTGTTGCTTGAGAGCGCGACGCCGATGTCAACCGCAGTGACAGCGCGCACGGAAGCGGAGGTATCCGCAGAAGCCGCCCCGCCTCCGGTTTTAGCCGCTGCTGTGGCGGCAGTACAAAACCCGACGCCCGGCCTTATCTGGGAAGCAGGGGCTGACGGGGAACTTAAGGTCTCGCTGGGCAGCCTGCGCTGGTGCGTTCGGGGGTTGTCTTCCGTGAAAGCGGGCGCGGTTGCCATGAAGCTCAATACGCAGGTCATTGATACCCAAAGCGGCGTGATGTTCCTGGATGGCGTTGACCTGATGAGCGCACGCAGCCGTCAGGGTTACGCGCGGATGGCCGCGGCTGAGCTGGGGCTGGCCGAGGGGGATATTCGCCGCGCGCTGGGGCAGATATTACTGGCGATTGAGCAGTGGCAGCAGCAGGGGGAAATGGGGACTGAGCAGAAAACGCCAGAAATGAACGACGCCGAGCGGTCCGCGGCGCTGGCGCTGCTGCAAGACCCGCAGCTGAGTGAGCGCATCACCGCGGACTTAGCCGCCTGTGGCGTGGTGGGGGAAAGCACCAACCTTCTGGCCGGTTACTTAGCTGCCGTCAGCCGCAAGCTGGAACGTCCGCTGGCCGTGCTGATACAGAGCAGCAGCGCTGCCGGGAAAAGTTCACTGATGGATGCCGTCCTCAATCTGATACCGGAAGAGGAACGACTGCAATACAGCGCCATGACCGGCCAGAGTCTGTTTTATCTGGGGGAAACCAATCTCCAGCATAAAATCTTAGCCATTGCCGAAGAGGAAGGGGTGCGGCAGGCCGCCTATGCGCTTAAGCTGTTGCAAAGCGACGGCGAACTGACCATTGCCAGCACGGGTAAAGACGATGCCAGCGGGAATCTGGTCACCAAACAGTACACAGTGAAAGGACCGGTAATGCTGATGCTCACCACCACCGCGATTGATGTCGATGAAGAGCTGTTAAATCGCTGTTTAGTCCTGACCGTGAACGAATCACGGGAACAGACCGAAGCTATCCATGCCTTGCAACGTCATAAGCAGACCCTTGAGGGCTTACTGGCGGAAAATGAAAAGGCGTATATCACCGAACTGCATCAGAACGCCCAGCGGCTGTTGCGCCCGCTCAATGTGGTTAACCCCTACGCCTCACAACTGACGTTCATGAGCGATAAAACCCGCACCCGGCGCGACCACATGAAATATCTCACCCTGATACAAAGTATCGCCCTGCTGTATCAGCACCAGCGCGAGGTGAAGACCGCGGAACACCGGGGCAAACGGCTTGAATATATCGAGGTGACCAAAGACGATATTAGCTTAGCAAACCGGCTGGCCCACGAGATATTAGGCCGCACACTGGATGAGATGCCGCCGCAGACGCGCAGGCTGTTGCTGCTGATACAAAACTGGGTCAGGGAAAGCGGGCAGCCGCGCCATGAAATGTTGTTTACCCGCAAAATGTTGCGTGATGCGGTGCAGTGGGGCGATACCCAGCTGAAAATCCATCTCTCACGGCTGGTTGAAATGGAGTACCTGCTGTTGCACCGGCGCGGGCTGACGTTCATCTACGAACTGCTGTTCGACGGAGAAGACAGCGACGCCGCCCACCTGAGCGGGCTGATAGTGCCCTGAATGGCGCAGTATGAAATCGCCCGGTCGGGATAAGGCGTTAAGCGGTCGCCTGCTGGTCGGTATCAGGTCGGCAAGCGGTCGGGTTACAAATATCAGCGCAAAGTCAGACACAGCAAGGCTTCACAGCAAAGCGGTCGGGTTCAGCAAAAAATTACTGTTCCGGCAGGACAGGATAAAAAAACCGTAGCATACCGACAGACCCCCCATTAAGAGGCAGACAATGGAAACACAACCTGTTTTTACCCTTGCGACCTTACGCCAGCAGCTTGAGGCGTATCTGGAAATCCAGACCGCCAGCGGGCACAGCACCCGAACGCCAGAAACCTACCGGGAATGGTTAACGCCGTTCGTCGACTGGTGCGAGATGCGGGCGGTCTACCATGCGCCGCAGGTCTCCCTGCCGTTGCTGGAGAGCTGGCAGCGTTATCTGCGCCGTTACCGCAAGGCAGACGGACAGCATTACGGCAATAACAGCCAGTTACAACGGCTCCGCGCCTTACGGGGATGGTTCCGCTGGTTATTGCAGCGTCACCATATCCTGTATAACCCGGCAGAAATGCTAATCCTGCCGAAAGAGGAGCAGCGGCTGCCCGCGCAGGTACTGAGTGACGCGGAGACTGAGCATGTGCTGACCAGCCTCGACACCCAGACGCCCCTCGGCCTGCGTAACCGCGCCATGCTGGAAGTGTTCTGGAATACCGGTATCCGGCGTACAGAACTGATTAATCTGAGACTCGGCGACATAGACCGCCATCGCGGGGTGGTGGTAGTGCGGCAGGGAAAAAACGGCCATGACCGGGTGGTGCCGATAGGAGAACGGGCGCTGGCGTGGCTGGAGCGGTATCTGGCCAGCGTGCGCCCGCAACTGGCCTATCGGTATGACAGCGGGCATATGTTCATCACCGTCAGAGGCAGACCGCTGGCACGCAACACCTTAACGCAAATCGCAGGGCGAACCATCCGGGAGCAGGCAAAACTCGACAAACCGGGGTCCTGCCACGTGTTCCGGCACACAATGGCAACGCAAATGCTGGAGAACGGCGCGGATACCCGGCATATCCAGGCGATACTGGGGCATAAGAAGCTGGAGACCACGCAAATTTACACGCGGGTTGCCATCGGACACCTCAAAGAAGTTCATCAACAGACGCACCCGGCAGAGCGGAAACCGAAGAAAAAGCAGACAACGCGGCCAGACGACAGGCCGGCGGATAACGCTAAGCCGGACAGCCCGAAGCTGGTCTGAACGTGCTGTGTTGCCGGACAATCTTAATGTTAGCCGGTTCCCTGTGAGCGCGTGGGGTGCAGTGCAAGGCAGACTGTGCGCGTCCCTGCGCACAGACTGCCTCCCTACCTCCGGCGTGCCCGGCGGTAAATGCCGGCCGCCCGGCGCTGAACTTCGGCGTTCTCTGTAACAATCGTTGCCGGTCAGCCGCCATTCAACATAATGTGACATTAAGCGAAATGGGCCTGAACGGCCCACAACGCTTAACAAAACATTATGTCGGCGCCGCCCACCCACGGGCGCTGCGCGGTCACCTTAACCCCGGTGAGCGGCTGGCCGCCGGGTGAGGCATCTT
>NZ_RCWE01000050.1 GCF_018448925.1 Photorhabdus akhurstii
CTGGCAATGCCCTTTCTGTCGAGTCGAACATGACCGCGATATCAATGCGGCGCTCAACATCGAGCGCAAGGGCATAACAGAATTACAGGCGGCGGGACTCGTCGTCTCTGCCCACGGAGGCCAGCGTAAATCCGTCATAAAGACGGTGGCGGCCTGAGAAGTGGGAAGCCTCGCCGTTTTTACGGCGGGGAGCAGTCACCTTAAGCGCTTTACGGACAGATGTTGGGATAGTTGTCTGGCTGCGACGGGTAAGTTTGGATTCTGCACTAACTTCGAACTCAACATTTGGTAAGACGTGCATATTTCTACCTCGTTATGCTGATTTGAGAATCTGCTTAACGAAATGTAATGCAAATACATTGTACTGGCAATATATCTATATTATCGCTTCATGCCGACTTCCAAGTGTTAAGTTTTTCAGTTTATTACATTGAATAACAATAAAATTAATCAACCGAAATTCGACTAAATCCCTCTGTGAGATCATCAATCAAATCTTGAACATTCTCCAGCCCGACATGCAGGCGAAACAGGGTACCCGTTCTTTGTGGCGCACCGTACTGGCGTATTATTTTTATCTCTTCTGGTTGATAACCCAGGATCAAAGATTCAAAACCGCCCCATGAGAATGCCATTTTAAAGTGGTGAAAATTATCCAGATAATCGGTAAATTGCTGCGGGGTTAATTTCTCTTTCAACTGAAAAGAGAACAGACCATTACTGCCGCTGAAATCACGGATGAAATTCTTGTGACCGGGGCAGGAAGGCAGAGCCGGATGATAGACTGCGGCGACTTCGGTTCGTTGTTGCAGCCAGCGAGCGATTTCAATACTGCTTTTTTCATGCTGTTTCAGGCGAATAGCTAAAGTACGTAATCCACGACTGGCCATATAAACCGTATCGGCATCTGCCATTTGTCCCATCAAATAAGAACTCTCTCGCAGTTGTACACAACAGCGTTCATTAGCCACCGCAATCCCTAACATTGCGTCTGAGTGACCAATAATATATTTGGTGCCTGATTGAATCGAAATATCGATGCCGAATTCTAGTGCTTTAAACAGCACGCCTGCGGACCAGGTATTATCGATCATGATGACAATATCTGGATTGACGCGCCGTACTGCACGGACAATAGCGGGAATATCCTGTACTTCCATCGTGATGGAGCCAGGGGACTCAAGAAACACCACTTTGGTATTGGGCTTAATCAGATCAGCAATCTCCTCGCCAATCATGGGATCGAAATAATCAGTGGTAATATTCATCCGTGACAATATCTTGTCGCAGAAGCCTTGCGTCGGGTCATAAGCCGAACCTGTTAATAGAATATGATCACCGGCGGCGGCAAAAGCGAGAATGGCATTACTAACCGCGGCAGCACCAGAAGGGTAAAGCATACAGCCTGCGCCACCTTCCAGTTCAGCCATTGCTGCTTGAAAAGAGAAATGAGTCTGTGTACCACGGCGGCCATAAAACAGTTCACCTTTGGCCCGGTTTTGCGTCGCCTGTCTTTTGGCGGCGACAGAATCGAAGATCACCGATGATGTCCGCTGAATGATTGGATTGACTGCGCCTTGAGTAAATTTTTTGCTTCTACCTGCATTGACCAGTGAAGTTTCTAGTTTTTTTTCTGCCATGATCCATTGCTACCTTGAACACTTCAATTTTTGAAATGGTGTAAAAAAATAGAGTTAACACGTTAAAAGATTTAGACCTTTTTGTACAAAGGGATTAGAACAACTTGACGAAAATTCATTCTGATTACCTGTGAGTGGGAGCTCCTTAGCTTTATTTTGTGAAGGGGTAATACTTTTTTATTAAACAATAATGATAATTACTATCAAATCACTTAAGGTTTGATATTATCAGCCTGCATTTTCATTCAATCTGGTGAAGATGAGTGAAGACTCGGTATAAATAAGGTTAGTGAGATGACGAACAGTAATTCACGGCTAAATAACAAGGTTTATAGCAAAGGGAGTAAAGGCCAACTGATGCGAAATTTGACTGCTTCAATAATATTAGCGTTCGGGCTGACAGGTTCAGCATTGGCTGATACAGCACCAGCATCGGCAACAGATAACAATACTACGGCAAAAATCGCCCAAATTGCAGGTTCTACTCCGGCAACGACGGGTACAATCGCACCACCTGTAAATCAGATTGCACCGCAAACGGCACCTGAGACGGAGGCCGCCCAAGTGACGCCGGTTGCAACGGATGAGGTTGCACCTAACGTTCCTGCTGATGAAGCCAGCCTTTCCAGCGGCTTTGCGACTGATCTGTCTATTTGGGGCATGTATCAGAACGCCGACGTTGTTGTTAAGACCGTGATGATTGGTCTGGTGATCGCTTCTGTGATTACCTGGGCCTTATTCTTCTCAAAAGGCACAGAACTGTTGGCTGCTGGTCGTCGTTTACGTAAAGAGCGACTGGCTTTGGCGGACGTGAAGAATCTTGATCAGGCTGCGGAAATTGCCGAAGGTTTCAACAAACTCAGTATCAGCCGTTTGTTACTGGGTGAAGCACGGGCAGAACGCCAGTTATCTTCCGAGAGTACTGATCTGAATAGCACAAAAGAGCGTGCTGCTTTCCGTATGGAGCGTTCGGTTGCGGCGATCAGCCGTCATATGGGGCGTGGTAATGGCTACCTGGCAACCATTGGGGCGATCTCTCCTTTCGTTGGTCTGTTTGGTACGGTATGGGGCATCATGAACAGCTTTATCGGTATTGCTCACTCACAGACAACTAACCTCGCGGTTGTGGCGCCGGGTATTGCGGAAGCTTTATTAGCGACAGCGCTTGGGCTGGTGGCGGCGATTCCTGCCGTTGTGATTTATAACATCTTCGCCCGAATGATCACTGCTTACCGTGGTCAGGTTGGTGATATGGCGGCACAGTCACTATTACTGCTTGGCCGTGATCTGGATTTAGCAAATAGCAAGACAAGGTGATTTATGGCAATACGTCTTAATGAAGATTTGGACGATAGCGGCGAATTGCACGAAATCAACGTCACACCATTTATTGACGTGATGTTGGTGTTATTGATTATCTTCATGGTAGCAGCGCCATTGGCAACCGTTGATATTAAAGTGGATCTACCTGCTTCGTCGGCAAAACCGCAGCCACGTCCAGAAAAACCGGTATTCTTGACGGTTAAGGCTGATCGTCAGCTTTATGTCGGTGATCAACAGGTCGATCATGATACTTTGGCAGCGGTATTGGATCAGACCACCCAATCTAATAAAGAGACCACCATCTTCTTTCAAGCTGATAAAACCGTGGATTATGAAACACTGATGAGTGTGATGGACTCTTTGCGTAAATCGGGCTATCTGAAAGTAGGCTTGGTAGGGATGGAAGCGGTTTCATCGGGTTAATTGTCACTGATTCTTCCATTGATTAACCGCGCTGGAAAGCGCGGTTGAGATAAAATGATAATTGGTTTGTATTAATTAAGAGCTTAATTTAAACAGGATGAGGGATAATCACGCTATTCTGGATCGATAAGAAAACATCGAAATGACATTTACAGAATCTGTCTGATCATGAAGCTCATAAAGTGAATTATCGTTAGCCAATTCAAGCAGCATTGGCACTGTAATTTTCAGACGCTTTGCTAATGCTTCAATATCAATACAAACATCATTAATAAGCACTTTTATTGCTCGATGAAATAATTCAGGTTTTTCATGGGGAATAAGATAATCCTCTTTTTCCTCAATAGCTTCTCCCTTACGTTTAAGCCCCAAAAAAGCCGTTTTGTATTGCGTATCGCTTAAAAGGGAAAGCTGATGCGCCCGATAAATAATTGCGGCTTTACTTACTTTCCAGGTTAACTTGAACTCGCTTAGACCTCGCCAATTGATTCTCCCGCCTATCGGGGCAGGGAAATATTTAGCCATTGCACTTCGTGGTAAAAGTAGGGCAGAGGCAAATTGGTTGGCTTGAGATTCGGTTATTCTGTCACCGGTAGATATTCCGCCGTGTAACACAAGATGTCCAATTTCATGTGCAATATCAAACCGTTGTCGGCATGGTGACTTCTTGGCTGTATTTCTGACAATGAAAGGTCTATCTAATGGAACGGATAACGCGTCAACATCATCAGATACCGAGTCAAACGAGGTAACAAATGCACCTAGCTTTTCAGCTAGTCGAGTCACATTTTCAATTGGCCCAAACCCTAATCCCCAATCAATCCGACATTTTTCTGCTGCTCGTTCAACTTCTTCCGGGGAATTTGCTTTTAATTCAGGAAATAACACCGGGGGTAAATTTAGGTTTTCTTCAAAAACAACGATTAATCGTCTATATAACTCAGCCTTTGCAAGTGCTGCTAATTTTGTTGCTACTCTGATTGCGCTGCGTTTACGGAAATGAACAATCTCCTCGTTCACAGGAGATTGTACTTGGGTTTCAAAAAACGCAGGAGTAACCTGCAATACAGTCGCTAATTCATTAGAAAGTTCATTAGTGGGCACAGCAAAGCCGGATTCCAGCCGCTGAATATATTGGCGGGTTTTATTAACCCGCTCAGCCACTTGCTCAAGAGATAGCTCGTGATACAGACGAGCTAACCGCAAATTAGAACCATTGAACACTTGTCACCTACTACTTGTTGTTGCGCTTGTTTTCTCTGGATTTATCAGGCACCGCAGCACTGATAGGATCCAATTCGATTGTTACCGCAGATGGCGGTGTGTTGTCTGTAGAATGCAGCACAGATATTTTGCTGTTATCGTAAGTCCATTGAGACAACATTTCTTCATGCTCGTTGTAACCAGCAAAATGAACTTGTGCGCCTTCGCCTTCAAACTGGGGTTTTTCTACAATAAAGCGCCATATTGTTGGTATCGTGATTTCTGGTGCCCAGAGTTGGTCTACACTATTACGGCGAAAGAAGCCTGATTTTTTGGGATTTTCTGGGTCATCAGTAAAAAAACGAAGTGGGATTGTTTCTATTTCGATGGTCGTATCCATACCAGGATTAGTTAGTCTCAGCCAATCATAAGTACCTTTCATGCAGAGCTGGATAAGACATTGCCTTTGTCGGCCAAATGTACAGGTACCTCGGGTATAATTATCATCTAATGGTGTAGAAAGCTGCTCATAGGTATGATCAAGCACATTGAGTAGTTCTTTTGCAATGATACTTAAACGTTCTTCACTTAACTGCGGATGAAATTCCCAAGGGTAGCGGATGTTTGGCATTTGCTGTTTTCTCTAAAGGTGCAAAAATTCAAATTTGTCAACCTTGATGTTGGTGCAATTTTCCAATTTTGTCAATCTAACATCATCTAAATTGTTTTTTGATGTATTTCAAATCGAACAAATCATATGGTTGTTTATTACCACTTATGTTGATTTCTTTTGGTTAATTGCTATTTAATTTCCACTTATAACTGGAAAAAATTGGCCTCCAAAGAGTGAATTAAAGAGAGTAGAGTGATTATTTTATTGGGGAAAATAGGTAATTGATAAATATCTATGATATCAATGCGGAGATCAACATTGAGCGCAAGGGCACATCAGCATTACAGGCGGCGGTTCTGCCTAAAGCCAATTTTCCTTGTTGCCGATGTAGTTGATAGATCGCATTTGCCAAAATTCTCCCTCCAGATGCCCCTGGTGGGCGGCCCAGAGAAATGGCTCCTCCATTACAGTTAACATGAGGAGCATCTCATTGAATTTTAGCAAAATCCGCCGTAAACCCTCGCCCAATGCGGGCGGTGATATAAGGCGAAAAGCCCGCAGGGCTTTCAGGTTATTAACCATCACGTTCACTGGCAGCCCGGGGGGGGGGACACGGCCCAAAAAAGCGGTTAAAATACATAAACTATCCCGATGAGCGCTGATGATGTTAAGAGCCACCAAAGTCCGCATTTACCCGACACCCGAACAGGCTGATTATCTCAATGCTCAGTTCGGTGCGGTCCGTTTCGCGTACAACAAGGCGCTCCACATCAAGAAGCACGCTTATCAACGCCACGGGGTGAACCTCAGCCCGCGTAAAGACCTCAAGCCCTTACTGTCAGTGGCGAAAAAATCCCGCCGGTATGCCTGGCTCAAAGCGTATGACGCCATCGCCTTGCAGCAGGCGGTGATTAACCTCGATATGGCGTTTTCCCACTTTTTTAATCCGAAGCTGAAAGCACGCTTCCCGGCGTTCAAACGCAAGCATGGCAGGCAGTCCAGCTATCATTGTGT
>NZ_RCWE01000051.1 GCF_018448925.1 Photorhabdus akhurstii
CTTGCGCGAATCGTACCCAACAGGTGGCGTTTTCATCGGCTTTATCATAACGATCCCAGTGAAAATGGATGCGGATACACCCCTCTTCATTGACATAAATCTCTTCGCCTTCCGGGCCGACCACGGTTGCGATTTCATCACCGTCCGCCAGCGGTTTGTAACGGTATAGCGCTCGCCAGTCTCTATAACCCGAAATAAAACTGAATTCATTGTGCAGATAAGTACCTGATTCTCCGCTCTGTTCTTGCAATGCCTGCGGACACTTGCCGTGATGATGGATAGTGACGATTTGCCAGCGGGTGTTCATGGCGTCAACCGGGTGTTCGTTAAGCTCAAAGATTTTACCGGGCATCAGTTTAAAACAGTTGCTTTGCCCGCAGCCGGCCTGACGTTGATTTTCGACGGCCTGCTGACGGCGCTGGACAAACGGTTTCGCCTGCGCGTCTTTCTGAAAGCGGCCATAGCTCTCAAAGAGTTCAAACAAGGTTTTCTGCCCCTCGACACGGGGATCGATATTGGCCCGGTGCGTCAGGCGGTAATCGGGATTTTGGGGATTATAGTCCTTATAAATGACCCGATTCGGGGTCATGGAGACGCCCAGACGCACCTGATTCATCACATTCATTTCGGTGGCCGTCTCTATCTGCGGGTTGTAGACCAGCGGTAAATTGGCCGTCATCCCTAAATGGCTGTCGCTGAAAAACAGCTTGTCGTCTTCAAACCAGAAATTCAGCCCCTCTTCGGCAACTAACCGGGCAAAAAAGGCATAATCGGACTCCCGTTTCTGCGTCACATACTCCCGTGTGTAATGAAATTCATCCAGTTGGCAGTCGAACAGGATGCCATGTTTTTTCAGTAAACTCTTGAGGATCTCCGGCACGCTTTGCCGATGATAAATCCGGCTGTCCTGATTCAAATTCATCCGCCAGAGCGCGGGCTGGACGGTGAGGTGATAAATGGTACGATGCGCATGCGTATCCCCCCGTATAGCCTGTGAGATAATGCCGCTAACCTGACGTTGCTCAACGTCGTTGAAAACCACCCGGAATTTCACAGATTGTAATAGCAGTGATTCCAGATCAATATCGGCCCGTTTACTGACCAGCGTTAAGGATAGGGTAAATAATTCGGATAATTCCTCCTGTAAAGAAAATTCAGCTACTGCAAAAGTTTTCTCCGGCAAGTCAGTAATATGACAAAGAAAGTGTAATCCATCGTTCATATGGACTCCTTATTTTTGGTGTTTAGGTAAATTAATAATATGGCCTTGGTGGTGTCATTTTATTTTCCAGTAGTCTATCGTTTGGCGATGGAGGTCAATTCTTCCATTAGGATATTCAACCCATTCGCCTCTCCCATTAGTTACCGTAATTTTTGGCATTTTGGTTTCATCTAGTTTAGGTTTATAGGTGATTTTCCATTTAGCGTCCGGTGTTAACTTCAACCTAAAGGGATACATACTAACTTCACCGTGCAAGGATACACTTTTCGGAAATCCTTCAACTAGTTCTAAAACAGGGTAAATAACCGGGCTAAAATCAATCGTATTCGATGCGGGAATTTCGCTAATATTCGTCTGGACTGCATCATTGATAAATGCGATTAAACCTGTTCCCCCATAAGGTGCAGCATCTTTTACCAGATGATGGACATCGGTATAACTGACTGACACAAAGGCTCGGTTAATTTTCCATTTACACCGTCCTCCGCCATTGAAAGGTAATTTCGTCTGAAAGTAACCGGTTTGCGGATCAACCTCCACTTTCAGACGAAGCCCGTTGTAGGTTGGCACTTTATAAGGTGACATGTCAGCATGTAGCTGATACTCAAGGCAATCTTTTGAGATATACTCTGCGGACACATGTGGTTTTGTATACTTCGGTGCCACTCCTTCTACGGTTATCCACTGATTCTCTTTAGGCGGAGAAAGCGGCTCATTAGGGTTAGCACAGCCTGATATTAAAATCACTGATAAGATCGATAAGTATTGTTTAATATTTATCATGGTAAACTTTTCTCAATTCCTACAGAGTTATCTATATAGCGTGTTAGGGCTAGATTGCTTTTGAAATTGCAATTTGCTTATTTTATGTATCGGAAGTTGACTTGTTGAGTATCGGTTTTAATACTCCCGTCAGGATATTCAACCCATTCCTTTTTTTTAGTCACCGTGATCTTGGGTATTTTGGTTTCATCTAGTTTAGGCTTAAAGATAATTTTCCATTCAGCTTTTGGTACTAAAGTTAGCCGGAAAGAACGCACGTCGACTTCACCTTGTAAGAATATTCTGTTTGGATACCCCTCAACTATTTTCAGGACAGGATGAATGACAGGGCTGAAATTCAGGATATTCGATGCAGAGGTCTCATCACCGTCTGTTTGAGCTGCATTATTGATAAATGCAGTCAAACCAGTTCCTCCTCCTCCTTCATATATAACAGCATCTTTTGCCAGATGATGGACATCGGTATAACTGACTGACACAAAGGCTCGGTTAATTTTCCATTTACACCGTCCTCCGCCATTGAAAGGTAATTTCGTCTGAAAGTAACCGGTTTGCGGATCAACTGCCACTTTCAGACGAAGCCCGTTGTAGGTTGGCACTTTATAAGGTGACATGTCAGCATGTAGCTGATATTCAAGGCAATCTTTTGAGATATACTCTGCGGACACATGTGGTTCGGTATATTTTGGCGCCACCCCTTCTACGGTGATCCACTGATTCTCTTTAGGAGGAGAAAGCGGCTCATTAGGGTCAGCACAGCCTGATATTAAAATCACTGATAAGATCGATAAGTATTGTTTAATATTTATCATGGTAAGTTTTCCTCAATTCCTACGGCGTTACTTCATATTCATGTACATGAACCGAAAATCCACTAATTGAGTACCCTTATCAATCTTGCCGCCCGGATATTCAACCCACTCACCTTTCCCATTAGTCACAGTGACTTTCGCCATTTTGGTTTCATCCAATTTAGGCTTAAAGATAATTTTCCATTTAGCTCCTGGAGTTAATTTCAGTCGAAAGGAGCGCATTTTTGATACTTCACCTTGTAAATATACGCTTTTAGGAAATCCTTCAACCATTTCCAAAACAGGGTAGATGATGGGGCTAAAATTAATAGTATTTAATGCCGCAGTTTCACTAATATTCGTCTGGACAGCATCATTAATAAACGCAGTTAAGCCGGTTCCCGAATACGGAATAGCATCTCTCACCAGATGATGGACATCGGTATAACTGACCGACACAAAGGCTCGATCAATCTTCCATTTACATCGTCCTCCACCATTAAAAGGTAATTTCGCTTGAAAGTAACCAGTTTGCGGATCAGCCTTTATATCCTCCAAACGTAATCCGTTATAAGTCGGTACTTTAAAAGGCGACATATTGGAATCCAGACGATATTTAAGGCAATCTTTTGAGATATACACAGCGGATACATGCGGTTCGGTATATTTTGGCGCTACCCCTTCTACGGTTATCCACTGATTCTCTTTAGGAGGAGAAAGCGGTTCGCTAGGATCAGCACAGCCTGATATTAATGTGATTAACAAGACTAATAAACATTGTTTGATATTTGTCATAGTAAATCTTCCTCAATCTCTACGGTATTATCCGTATAGCGTGTTAAGGCCAATAGTCCATGTTTATTTTGTTGAGTGCAAATCAGAGTTTGCTTTAATTGATGATCTATCTGTAAAAATAGTGCATCGCGTTGCCGAATATCTGCAACAATATCGGCCCTCTCATTTAGAGTCTTTTCAAATAACTGTTCTTGATCTCGGAAAAAATGGTATTTACCCGGTGCAATCAATTCTGCCAGTCGTGCGCCAATGTAGCAGGCATATTTCCTTGAACGGTGAGCTGGGAAACCTAAGGCATCTTTTTCGGTCGGATTCTCATTCAACGGAAACCATTTGGCTTTATCCGCATCACTTATTTGCTTAAAAAATCCTTTTTGAATCTCACCAGCACTCTTTATATTATGCGCCGTTTCACTGTTCAACGATGGGATTAAATATAGCTTTGTTTTAGTAGGTAAGGTGGTTCTGAGCCGTATATGGTTGCTTGGGTTACGCTCTTCCAGCCATTCAATAACCAGATTGATTTTACAAAAGTGCACTATTTTTCCGTGATGCAGGAAAATTTCACCACTTTTAGTAAAATCCAGTAATTCAATAGGGCTGAATAGATAACCGAGTGGTCCCCAACAATTATATAACCAGTTATCCAGATTTTTTTCCGGTGGTAAAGAAGGAATAGGATCATCTTCATTCACATGACGGTAATGGGTGATATTTGCCAGTTCCTGTACCGCACTAACAGTCAACACCCGGGGCATTCCATAGCTGTAAAGACACGGATCATATTCTTTCAGTTGTGCGCAATGTAGTAATGCCAATGCACCTCCTAAACTGTGACCACAGACAAACAATCTTTTATTTTGAGCCAACTTGGTAATATCGGTGAATACTTCTTGAAGTGTATCACTGGGGACTCTTAACTTGCTAACTAGATTAAATGCCTCCCAAAAACCTTTATGTACTTTGCCATTATGAATAAACCCGCTGCATAGGGCTTTTTCATCGCAATCTAACCCCAAAGGTTGGTACGTAGCATCTGTCAGGATATCCTCCTTGCTGGCTGTGCCTCGCCAACTGATAATCACATCGTTTTTACTAGCCACATAAAACAGTTGGGTATCACCTCCTACACCATCAATATTTGATGAATCAATAAATTCCACCTGAATGTAACGTTCACTAAACGGCACATCGTAAACGACAGGCGTTGCTGACAATGTTTCCACTTTATAGGGCAATTTTGAAACATTCACCATTTGCCGGTTAAAAAAGTGTTTAACGGAGCCTGCTACATTGACATCCCCATCGGCATAGGCCAGCACGCTCATCAAACACTGGTTATAAGCATTCACAATGGAATACTCTTTTTGATGGTGTAGCAGCAGAACCCAAGCCCGGAATGGACATACCTCCAGCACATGCCGACAGTTGAGCGGACGGGAATAAAGCCCTTTGGGTTCCGGATCTGGGAAATGATAGGGCGGTGGGATGTCTTTAGGGTCCCACCCTTGAATCACTGGCAACCCATCACTGATCTGCCCGATAGTCACATAGCGATATTGATGGCCTTCAGCTTCCGCTTTTGGCTTCACCACCGAAAATTCTTCTCCCCGTTTTTCCCGCAACGGACGCTGTTCCATCTCATCGGCCAACGATTGGGCGTGGATATACAATGTCACGGGATGAGCTGACAGGTCTTCTTCCCTGAGCACCCCGAAACCATCCGTCTTCCCTTTGCGCACATAATTCGGTAGCCCCTTGCTTATCAGGCTATAAGGCATATTAACCAGCGGCTTCCCCTGTTCATCCACCAACTGAAATTCCACCCAGTGTTTCAACAGCCTACAATCGAAGCATTCTCGCGGATCTAATGTACTCATCAGTGTTGTTTCCTTTGTTTACTATTACAGATAGGCACGCAGCCCGAACATCATGTGGTGAAAATCCCACAGAATTTCTCCCGTCTGGCTATCAATCACTTTCATCATCACAAAAGCCCTCATGCTGATGAAAAGCGTCATCAGGCGTGACACCACCAGACTGAACTGATGCATCTCCCCTTGATTGGCGTAACAATCCGGGTTCAATGTCAGGACGAGTTGATGGCCCCGCACTGGAATCCCTTTGTCCAGACGATCTATTGGAATGTTGTCCAGCCGAACGATACCGTCGATATGTTCCTGGATACGTTTGCTTAATGACTGGTCGTAGGAGAAATCGAACATCTTGATAAGATTTTTTAATGAGTCGGTGTGAAACGCCATCCAGGGGGGACATGGAAAGGAAGGAGATGATTGTCCAGTTCGATCTATCTTCCTTATCCTCCGTTATTGGTGGGTGGCAGGCAGAAACCGGGGTGATATTGCTGACTTTCAGCCCCGAGGCATTTTCTCCCAGTTGATTGATAGCACCGA
>NZ_RCWE01000052.1 GCF_018448925.1 Photorhabdus akhurstii
GCTCAGGCGGCCGAAAAACTGGGTTACCGCCCTGTCGCTGATGCTATCCGCGATGAACTCCGGGCCTTTCTTGACCGCCTGCCGGTCCTGCAAAACCTGTCTTTCTCCGATATGAGCCCGTTTATCTCAGACGCCACGCTGAACTGGCTGCATCCCCCGGCGACCGCCGCCGTCAGCCGCGGCGCCACGCAGGAACAGGACGCTATCTGGCAATGCTTTCAGCAACACGGCCTGGAAGCCGCCCTCAACGCCGCGGAGCACTATCAGCAACACCTGACCGAACCCCGGGATCAGTTCTACGGTCAGCTGCTGACGGCACAGTTACTGGAACAGGCGGGGATGAGCGCGCTGGCACAACAACATTACCGACAGCTGCTCCGGGCAGGACGACACCTGTCACTCGCCGACTGGGAACCCGGCCTGCTGGCGGCACTGGCAGAAAAAGCCCCGATGACCGCCCCCTCAAAAGAGACGACCGCAAACAGGAGCGTTAACCCATGAACTGGCTTTCTCTACTGCTGAAAAATATCAAAAAACCGGCGATGCCGCGTCTGCCGCCACTGAAAGCCGCCGCCTCGCTGATACTGGCCCTCCTGCCCTGTCTTGCCCTTATCTGGCTGTGGTGGTGGGGACCCGGCTGGCAGTTTAAACAGACCCGCCCGCTGGAAACGCTGTCTGCCCGCTGGCTGGCGACGGTCATCCTCCTCCTGCTGGCCCTGAGCGTTGTCGGGATAAAAATCTGGCGCCGCCTGCGCCAGCTTGAAAAGCTCAGGCTGGAGGTGGAACTGAAAGCCGTCGATCCGGCGCTGGCCGACATCACCCGTCAGGACAGTTATCTCCATCACTGGAAAGCCCAGCTGCAACGCCATCTGGGGACCTGGGATTATCTCTACCAGCGCCCCTGGTACCTGGTGATGGGCAACACCGGCAGCGGCAAAACCTCACTGATTCAGGAAGGCTGCCGGCTGACTGACATTGCCGCGCCGGACACCCTGACCGGGGAAGAGGCGCTGCCCCTGCATCTGCGCTGCTGGCTGGGGGAGAAAGCCGTCATCATTGACCCGGACGGGTTCCTTATCGACCAGATATCGCCGCCGGACACCCCCAAACCTCAACTGCCCGCCCGCCTGTGGCAGGCTCTGCTCGCCTGGCTGACTGAAAACCGTCAGCGCCAGCCGCTCAACGGCATCATCCTGACGGTGGATATTCACCGCTTACTGACCGACAACAAAGCGCAGCGGGAACGGGTTATTGCCGCGCTTCACCTGCGCCTACAGGATCTGCGATTAACCCTGCATAACCATCTGCCCTGCTATCTGGTACTGACCAAACTCGACCGGCTGCACGGTTTCAGCGCCGCCTTCCAGTCGCTGGACAGATCGCAGCGCGCCCAGATCCTGGGCGTCACGTTCAGCCTGAATGCGCAGGATGAGCACAGCTGGCGCGCTGAGCTGGCACAGTTCTGGCGCCAGTGGATGCAGCAACTCAACGCGGCCATGCCGGACATGATGCTCAATAAAGTGGATATCAGTCAGCGCAGCCCCCTGTTCAGCTTCACCCGCCAGATACAGGGGCTGCACAGCGCGCTGGTACAGCTGCTGGAGGGGCTCCTTTACAACGGCGGTCCGGCACAGCCGGGCCTGCGGGGGGTTTATCTCACCTCGTCTACACAAATCGGCCAGATGGATGACATTTTTACCCAGTCTGCCGCGGTGCAGTATCACCTCGGGCCACAGGCTTTTCCCACCTGGCCGGTGGCGGACACCGCGCCCTACTTCACCCACGCGCTGTTTGAAGAGGTCCTGCTGGCCGAACCGAATCTGGCGGCTGAAAACCGCCTGTGGTTAAACCGCCACCGCCACAAACTACTGACCTTCTCCACCGTGGGCGCCGGAGTGGTGCTGGCCCTGTGGACCGGCTGGCACTACTACTATCAGAAGAACTACCGGGCCGGCGACGAGGTACTGGCGCAGGCCAAAACCTTCCTGTCCGTGCCGCCCCCCCAAGGCGAAGACCGTAACGGCAATTTACAGCTTCCCCTGCTCAATCCTGTCCGTGAGGCCACGCTGGCCTACGGGGATTACCATCAGAAAGGGCTGCTGGCGGATATGGGACTTTATCAGGGCGCGGCGGTCGGCCCGTATGTGGAAAACACCTACCTGCAACTGCTGTCTCAGCGCTTCCTGCCCGCCTTAATGAACGGCCTGCTGGATGACCTCAACCGGGCACCTAAAGGCAGCGAGGAAAAACTGGCCGTCCTGCGCATCATGCGGATGCTGGAAGATGGCAGCGGCCGCAATAAATCGCTGGTGGAACACTATATGCAGGCGCGCTGGAGCCAGGCTTTTAATGGCCAGCGCCCGTTACAGGCGCAGTTACTGACTCACCTGGACTACGCGCTGGATCACACCGACTGGCGGGCGGCGCGGGAGTCGGGCGATCAGGCCGCGATCAGCAGCTTTGCGCCTTACAAACTGCCGCTCATCAAGGCGGAGAAAGAGCTGAGCCAGCTCTCCATTTATCAGCGGGTCTATCAGAACCTGCGCATTAAAGCCCAGGATTCACTGCCGCCGCCCCTCAACCTGCGCGACCAGATTGGCCCGGGCTTTGACCGCCTCTTTATTGCCAATAATGACAAACAACTGATTATCCCGCAGTTCCTGACGATAAACGGCCTGAACAACTACTTCGTCAAACAGGACGACCAGCTCATCGACCTCACCGTCATGGACAGCTGGGTCCTGAACCTGTCGCATAACGTGCAGTACAGCGACACGGACCGCAAAGAAATCCAGCGACAAATCACCGAGCAGTACCTGGGGGACTACACGGCCACCTGGCGCGGGGCGATGAACAACCTGGATATTCGTGATTTTACCGATATCCCGCAGGCCATCAGCGCCCTTGAACAGGTTATCAGCGGCGAACAGCCCATCAGCCGCGCCCTGCAAATCCTCAGCGACAACACCCGTCTGCCGGAGATTGACGAGACGCTGCCGGCCAAAGCCCAGCAGCCGTTACGTGATACCCCGGATTACCGCCTGCGGGCGCGTATTCACCGGGAATTCGCGCCAGAAACCGCGGTGCTGGTGGAGTACGGCGACAAAAACAGTACCTTGCAGGAGGTTTACCAGAAACTGGTGGCGCTGCACCGTTACCTGCTGAGCATTCAGAATGCCCCGGTACCGGGTAAAGCCGCCCTGAGCGCCGTGCGGCAGCGGCTTGAGCAGCATAACAGCGACCCGATTTTCGAAGTCCAGCAGCTGGCGAAAAACCTGCCGGCGCCGCTCAACCGCTGGGTCGGCGAACTGGCCGGACAGGCATGGCGGGTGGTGATGAGGGAAGCCATCAGCTCGCTGGAAATCGAATGGCGCGACACCGTGGTCAGACAGTACCAGACCTACCTGGCCGGCCGCTACCCGTTCGACCCGGAAGCGACGCAGGACGTGCCGCTCAGTGAGTTCGAGCGGTTCTTCCGGCCCGGCGGCACGCTGGATGCCTTCTATCAGCAGAACCTGAAACCGTTTGTGGAAAACAACCTGACCCACAGCGCTGACGGCCAGCAACTTATCCGCCAGGATGTACTGGAACAACTGAAACTGGCCGACCGTATCCGCGACACCTTCTTCTCGCCGCAAAACGGTCTGGGCACCCAGTTCGCCATTGAGCCCCTCAGCCTGACCGGCAATAAACGCCGCAGCCTGCTCAATCTCGACGGCCAGCTGCTCGATTATGCTCACGGCCGCGGCAGCATTGTACACCTCATCTGGCCCAACTCGATGCGGGCCGGGGTGGAAAGCCAGCTCACGCTGATACCGGATGCCAGCGGCAAATCCCCGCGCGCCATCCGCTTCACCGGCCCGTGGGCTCAGTTACGTCTGATTAACAGCGGCAAACTGACTAACGTGCGTCAGGATGCGTTTGATGTGCGGTTCACGGTGGACGGGGGCGACATGACCTACCGTATCTACGTGGATGAATCCGACAACCCGTTTGCCGGCGGCCTGTTCAGCCAGTTCAGACTGCCTGACACGCTGTATTAATGGCAAATTTTATTCATTGCAAAATAGAAACCCGCCCTGTCCTCCGCGCCGGCGGAGGCAGGTGAAAGGATGAACGGCCATGAGTGAACACCCTGAAAACCTGATTATCCGCGCCGGCAGTAACCCGATGAATCTGCCGGCGTTCACGGCAATACGCGAGGAAATCAATAAAATCAACCACCCGTCTCAGCCGGCAGTGAACTGGCCGCTTATCGAATCCCTGGCCCTGACGCTGTTTCGCACCCACGGCGTCGATTTGCAGAGCGCGATTTACTACACCCTGGCCCGGATGCAGCTCAGCGGCCTGGCGGGGTTTACCGAAGGCTGTGAACTGCTGGCCGGGGTGATGGTCAGCCAGTGGGATGCACTGTGGCCCCCGCAGCCGGCGGTCCGCACTGAGATGCTGGACTGGTTTAACACCCGCTGCGGCAACGCGTTACGCCAGCACGACTATACCCCCCGTGACCTGCGGATGATTTACCGGGCCGAGCGGGCCTTACAACTGATAGTCGACCGGCTCCAGCAGTCCGACCTGAAACGCCTGCCAAAAGTCGAAAACCTGTTGTGGTTCTTCCAGAACACCGCCAAAAAACTGGAACAGACCCGCATCCTGCCCAAACCCGCCGCCAAACCCGTGCAGATACCGCCGCTGGTTTACCTGGCCAACACAACCGAGCCGGCACCATCGGAACCGGACACTGACGACGACGCGGGATACGACCACAGTCAGCCTAAAGTCCAGGTCCGTTTCCCTGAACCGCCCCCGCGGCCGATGAGCGCGTTACAGGGGTTTGGCCTGGGTCTCTTACTGGGCGTGTTTGTCCTGACCGGCAGCTGGCTGGGACTTTACCGGCCGCTGCAACAGCAGCTCACTGCCCTGACTGACACCCCGGACGGAGCCAGACTGGCCTGGTTATCTCATCCTGACCTGCCAACCTATGCCCAGCAGTTAACCCGGCTGGCGGACACCTCTCCGCTGGTGGTGCTGCAACAGGCTGAGCAGCTGACCGACAGGGCACAAAAAACCTGGCCGCAGGACAGCCGGCAGCAGCGTGAAACGCAGCGCTGGCAGCAGTTACAGACCATCCGGCTGGAAAACGCGCCGGTCTCCGGCAGCTGGCAGCAGACCCGGCATCAGCTCCAGTTACTGGCGGACAACATCCTGGCGCAGGAGCGCAACCGGGGCAGTTTCACCCTCTCTTACCTGAAAACGGCGATTTACCAAATCCAGCACAGCCACAACCGTGACCGCCCGCTGGAAGAGCTGCTGCGCCAGCTTTCCGCCGCCGTCGAACAGGGACAGCCCGTCTCACCGGCGCTGATAAAAAAGACCGACGACCGGTTTAACGCCCTGCTCAGCCAGTATTACGCGTTGCAGAAAGCCGCCGGGCTGACCGCGCTCCCCGGGCAACCCCGCCCGTAAATTCAGAGAAGGAATCCCCCTATGTCATTCCAGAAAAAAACGTCCGCCGCCGGCAACCTCGCCCGGCACCTCGCTGACCGGCTGAGTCCCCAAAGCGCCGGCGGCTTACAGTTTACCCTCACCGCCGGCGGCCTGCCGCCGCACACCTTCGTGGTGGCCGGCTTTACCCTGCGCGAGGCCCTCTCCACCCCGTTCACGCTGACGGTCAGTTTAGCCAGTGCCGACCCGGCCATTGATTTCACCGCCGTCCTCGACAAAAGCGCCACCCTGACCATCCTGCGCGAAGGCAAAGTCGAGCGTACCGTCACCGGCATGGTCGCCAGCTTTGTCCAGGGCAATACCGGCAAACATCAGACCCGCTATGACATGACCATCCGGCCCGATATGTGGCGCGCCACCCTGCGCCAGAATGCCCGGATTTTTCAGCAGCAGGATATCAAAACCATCATCACCACCCTGCTCAAAGAGAACGGCGTCCG
>NZ_RCWE01000053.1 GCF_018448925.1 Photorhabdus akhurstii
CTTGCGCGAATCGTACCCAGCAGGTGGCGTTTTCATCGGCTTTATCATAACGATCCCAGTGAAAATGGATGCGGATACACCCCTCTTCATTGACATAAATCTCTTCGCCTTCCGGGCCGACCACGGTGGCCACTTCATCACCGTCCGCCAGCGGTTTGTAACGGTATAGCGCTCGCCAGTCTCGATAACCCGAAATAAAACTGAATTCATTGTGCAGATAAGTACCTGATTCTCCGCTCTGTTCTTGCAATGCCTGCGGACATTTGCCGTGATGATGGATAGTGACGATTTGCCAGCGGGTGTTCATGGCGTCAACCGGGTGTTCGTTAAGCTCAAAGATTTTACCCGGCATCAGTTTAAAACAGTTGCTTTGCCCGCAGCCGGCCTGACGTTGATTCTCGACGGCCTGCTGACGGCGCTGGACAAACGGTTTCGCCTGCGCGTCTTTCTGAAAGCGGCCATAGCTTTCAAAAAGCTCAAACAAGGTTTTCTGCCCCTCGACACGGGGATCGATATTGGCTCGGTGTGTCAGGCGGTAAGCGGGATTCTGGGGATTATAGTCCTTATAAATAACCCGATTCGGGGTCATGGAGACCCCCAGACGCACCTGATTAACCACATTCATTTCGGTGGCCGTCTCTATCTGCGGGTTGTAGACCAGCGGTAAATTGGCCGTCATCCCTAAATGGCTGTCGCTGAAAAACAGCTTGTCGTCTTCAAACCAGAAATTCAGCCCCTCTTCGGCAACCAACCGGGCAAAGAAGGCATAATCGGACTCCCGTTTTTGCGTCACATACTCCCGTGTGTAATGAAACTCATCCAGTTGGCAATCGAACAGGATGCCATGTTTTTTCAGTAAACTCTTGAGGATCTCCGGCACGCTTTGTCGATGATAAATCCGGCTGTCCTGATTCAAATTCATCCGCCAGAGCGCGGGCTGGACGGTGAGGGAATAAATAGTGCGATGAGCATTCGTATCCCCCCGAATAGCCTGTGTGACAATGCCGCTAACCTGACGTTGCTCAACATCGTTGAAAATCACCCGGAATTTCACCGATTGTAATAACAGTGATTCCAGATCAATATCGGCCCGTTTACTGACCAGCGTTAAGGATAGGGTAAATAATTCGGATAATTCCTCCTGTAAAGAAAATTCAGCTACCGCAAAAGTTTTCTCCGGCAAATCGGTAATATGACAAAGAAAGTGTAATCCATCGTTCATATGGACTCCTTATTTCTGATGTTGATGTTTAAGTAAATGAGTAAATTGCTTGATATTTATCATGGTAAGTTTTCCTCAATTCCTACAGCGTTATTTCATATTCATATTCATATTCATATTCATATTCATGTACATGAACCGAAAATCGACTAATTGAGTACCCTTATCAATCTTGCCACCCGGATATTCAACCCATTCACCTTTCCCGTTAGTCACAGTGACCTTTGCCATTTTTGTTTCGTCCAGTTTAGGCTTAAAAATAATTTTCCATTTAGCTCCTGGAGTTAGCATAAGTCGAAAAGGGCGCATTTTTAAAACTTCACCTTGTAAGGATACGGTTTTTGGAAATCCTTCAACTACTTCTAAAACAGGGTAAATAACCGGGCTAAAATTAATCGTATCCGATGCGGGAATTTCGCTAATATTCGTCTGAACTGCATCATTGATAAATGCGATCAAACCTGTTCCCCCATAGGGCACCGCATCTTTCACCAGATGGTGGACATCGGTATAACTGACCGACACAAAGGCTCGATCAATCTTCCACTTACATCGGCCTCCACCATTAAAAGGTAATTTCGCCTGAAAGTAACCAGTTTGCGGATCAGCCTTTATATCCTCCAAACGTAATCCGTTATAAGTCGGTACTTTAAAAGGCGACATATTGGAATCCAGACGATATTTAAGGCAATCTGTTGAGATATACACAGCGGATACATGCGGTTCGGTATATTTCGGTGCTACCCCTTCTACTGTGATCCACTGATTCTCTTTGGGTGGAGAAAGCGGCTCATTAGGGTTAGCACAGCCCGATATTAAAATCACGGATAAGGCCGATAAGTATTGTTTAATATTTATCATGGTAAATTTTCCTCAATTCCTACGGCGTTATTTCATATTCATGTACATGAACCGAAAATCGACTAATTGAGTACCCTTATCAATCTTGCCGCCCGGATATTCAACCCATTCACCTTTCCCGTTAGTCACAGTAACCTTTGCCATTTTTGTTTCGTCCAGTTTAGGCTTAAAAATAATTTTCCATTTAGTTCCTGGAGTTAACATAAGTCGAAAAGGGCGCATTTTTAAAACTTCACCTTGTAAGGATACGGTTTTTGGAAATCCTTCAACTATTTCTAAAACAGGGTAAATAACCGGGCTAAAATCAATCGTATTCGATGCGGGCATTTCGCTAATATTCGTTTGGACTGCATCATTGATAAATGCGATTAAACCTGTTCCCCCATAGGGAACAGCATCTTTCACCAGATGACTGACATCGGTATAATTAGCCGATACATAAGCCCGCTCAATTTTCCATTTACACCAACCTCCGCCACTGAAAGGCAATTTCGTCTGAAAATAACCTGTTTGGGGATCGGTAGTTACCTCCTGATAAAGCACATTATAAGTCGGTACTTTATGAGGTGACATATCTGAATTAAACTCATATTCAAGACAATCTTTTGAGATATACCTTGCCGCTACATACGGCTCGGTGTATTTTGGCATGACGCCTTCCACGGTGATCCACGGCCCCTTACCCTTAGATGAAAAGGGAAATAGCCAGTTAAAAAAGGTATCCCCCATCGACCAGTAAATAAAAGACAATAGTAATAATGACAATGTAACTTTGAATATCCTCATACTGGAAGTTCCTTATCATCGCAGTAGTACTGTAAGGCCAGTTTCCCTTTTTTTTCCTGCTGACTGACGGCCAATGATTTTATTAACTGTTTATCCATTTCCAGAAAACAGAGATTACGGTAGTAAACTGCGTCTGGTATCAGTCTCTTATAAACATCCATTTTCTCCTTAAATTGACGCTGACTGTCCTGATAAGTCGTCATTTTATCCGGTTCGCATAACTCTTTAAGACGTGCATCAATATAACCGGCATATTTAGATGAGAAGTGATTAAGGATACTTACTCTGTCTTTTAACTCAGGATTTTCATTTTCATCAAACAATTTATCCTGTTCTTGCGGGCTTAGCTGATTAAACAGGGCATTTTGCTGTTCACCGGCCTGAGAGAAAAAGTGTTCTGTTTCTTTATTCAGTTCAGGAATTAAATACAGTTTTGTCGTATTGTTTAATATTTCCTCTGCACCCAATCTGGTTATCAGCGATACATTACTGGCAGCAATCAGCCATTCCGGGCAGGCACTGGCTTTTAAAAAATGAACCACTTTGCCGTGATGCAGATAAATTTCTTTACTGGCTGTCGCCTGTTTAATTGCCTGAATAATCGGTGAGGGTGACAATAATTTTATGATTTCCCAGTCATACCCTGCCAACGTCCAGTAATTGAAGAAAACATTATCCATATCCTGTTCAAAAGGAACCAAAGGAATGGGGTCATTTTCATTAACATGGCGATAATGGATAATAGCAGATAATTCTTGTACTGCACTACGGGTTAATGTTCGCGGCATCCCGTAACTGTAGAGACAGGGATTATATTCTTTCAATTGTGCGCTGTGCAGTAATGCCAGTGCGCCCCCTAGGCTGTGCCCGCAAATAAATAATCGTTTACTTTTAGCCAGACGAGTAATTTCACTGAATACTTCTTTGGTTTTCTCACCAGGAACTTTTAACTTCCCAACCAGACTGAATGCCTCCCAAAACCCTTTATGCACTTTGCCGTGGTGAATAAACCCGCTACACAGGGCTTTCTCATTATCGCAACTCAAGCTTAAGGGCTGGAAGGTAACATCGGTCAGGTAATTCTCCGTAGTGGCTGTGCCCCGCCAGCTAACAAGAACATCTCTGTTGCTGGCGATATAAAACAGTCGGGTATCACCCTGTTTATCTGCCGTTTTTGAATCAATAAATTCTATCTGAGTATAACGTTCACTAAACGGCACATCGTAAACCACAGGCGTTGCCGATAATGTCTCCACTTTATAGGGCAATTTTGAAACATCCACCATTTGCCGGTTAAAAAAGTGTTTCACAGAACCTTCAATATCAACATCCCCATCGGCATAGGCCAGCACGCTCATCAAACACTGATTATAAGCATTCACAATGGAATACTCCTTCTGATGATGTAGCAGCAGAACCCAGGCCCGAAATGGACAGACTTCCAGAACATATCGTCGATTCACCGGATGGACCTGATAGCCTTTTGGTTCCGGGTCTGGGAAATGGTAGGGAGGCGGGATGTCTTTGGAGTCCCACCCTTTAATCACCGGCAATCCATCACTAATCTGTCCGATAGTCACATAGCGATATTGATAGCCTTCGGCTTCCGCTTTTGGCTTCACCACCGAAGCCTCTTCTCCCCGTTTTTCCCGCAACGGACGCTGTTCCATCTCATCGGCCAGTGGTTGGGCGCCGATATACAGAGTTACCGGATGGGACGGCATATCTTCTTCCCTTAGCAATCCATTGCCATCGGTAACCCCTTTACGTCCCAGCAGAGGATTTCCACGGATTTTCAAACGATAAGGCATATTGACCAGAGGTTTCCCCTGTTCATCCACCAACTGAAATTCTATCCAGTTTTTCAGCATGTTTTTACAGTCAATACAATCGAGTGGGCTTAATTTGCTCATTGATACACTTTCCTTACAATTAAATTACAGATAGGCACGCAGCCCGAACATCATGTGGTTAAAATTCCACAGAACTTTTCCTGTGTGGGCATCCATAACTTTCATCATCACAAAAGTCCTCATGCTGATGAAAAGCGTCATCAGGCGTGACACCACCAGACTGAACTGATGCATCTCCCCCTGATTGGCGTAACAATCCGGGTTCAATGTCAGGACGAGTTGATGGCCCCGCACTGGAACCCCTTTGTCCAGACGATCTATTAGGATGTTGTCCAGTTGAACGATACCGTCGATATGTTCCTGGATACGTTTGCTTAATGACTGGTCGTAGGAGAAATCGAATAGTTTGATCAGCTCTTTTAACGAGTCAGTGTGAAACGCCATCCAGGGGGACATGGAAAGGAAAGAGATGATTGTCCAGTTCGATCTATCTTCCTTATCCTCCGTTATTGGTGGGTGGCAGGCAGAAACCGGGGTGATATTGCTGACTTTCAGCCCCGAGGCATTTTCTCCCAGTTGATTGATAGCACCGA
>NZ_RCWE01000054.1:0-985 GCF_018448925.1 Photorhabdus akhurstii
CAGGGGGACCTAAGCGATCCAATTCGGCCAGAATCAACGGAATTTGAGCTTCTAAATCGGCAGGTCTTTTATCTTTACTCCACCAGATAAGCGGCTCACGGCGTTTATAATCCACCTTACTGACCGCCTCTTTGCCGTTTAATAAGAATTTCACCATAAAGGCGACTGCCAGAGCTTTATCATTGCCACTACTTAAGAAGGCAAAAGAATAACTGCTGACGTTAGGGATAAAACCACGCCCGACAAGGTTATTATTTTCGTCTAGGCCATAAACTTTGAGGAACAGAATATTAGTTTTTTCTGCCATGCCTACTTGGGGATAGCGGGCGGCATAAGCTTTGCCTTTATACCAGGTGTAAAAAATCTGTCGGTCACGATCAATAATTAATGGTGCCTGCCGGCGTAAAAAAAAGACGGCCCAGACAAAAAGCGGAATCATCAATAGATAAAGTAGCATAAATGTCATATCAATTATAAAAATATCATCACTATATTCATAATAGTTATAGCGATAATGTAGGTATTTTCTTAGAGAAATCTCTTTATCATTACCAATATAACGTGCATTTTCCATATAATCCGGTAAATCATTGCGTAGATAAAATTTCTCACCATATTCTTCTTTGACTAAATTAACCCAACGGTGAATGTATGCTTCTCCACTTCTTCGTTCTTCTATAAAATTATTAATGCTCAAAATCAGGCTACTAATAATCCCCAGAGTTACGGGAATCAAAGCAATACTTCGGGCACGGCGTTGAGTGTTACGGATATGGCATTCCTTATTATCAAGGTAATCCAATATTTCCATATGTTTGATGGTTTCTGCATTCTTAATATCTGGTGGTGCTGCCAGAATTTCTTTTTCCCAGCGTGCCAGCCGTTGGGCTGGCAATGGGTGAATAGTAGGAAACCATTTTTTGAGTAAGTTTTTTAATCGTTGCTTCATTCGGAAAGATCTTCATCCGGGGGACCCAAGCGATCC
>NZ_RCWE01000054.1:1081-5128 GCF_018448925.1 Photorhabdus akhurstii
AGAATTTCTTTTTCCCAGCGTGCCAGCCGTTGGGCTGGCAATGGGTGAATAGTAGGAAACCATTTTTTGAGTAAGTTTTTTAATCGTTGCTTCATTCGGAAAGATCTTCATCCGGGGGACCCAAGCGATCCAATTCAGCCAAAATCAATGGAATTTGAGCGTCTAAATCGGCAGGTCTTTTATCTTTACTCCACCAGATAAGCGATCCACGACGTTTATAATCGACCTTACTGACCGCCTCTTTGCCGTTTAATAAGAATTTCACCATAAAGGCGACTGCCAGAGCTTTATCATTTCCACTACTTAAGAAAGCAAAAGTATAACTACTGACATTAGGAATAAAGCCGCGTCCGATAAGTTGATTATTCTCATCCAGGCCGTAGACTTTGAAATATAAAATATTAGCTTTTTCCACCATGCCTAATTGTGGATAACGGGCGGCATAGGCTTTACCTTTGTACCAGGTATAGAAAATCTGTCGTTCACGGTCGATAATTAATGGTGCCTGACTCTGCCAAAAAAATATACAATATACAAAGGGTGGAATAATCAATAGATAGAGCAGAAGGAAACTTATATCAATTATGAGCAATCGGGTGCTGCTTGGGTAAAAAGTATAACGATAGTGTAAATATTTTTTCAGAGAGATTTCTTTATCATTACCAATATAACGGGCATTTTCCATGTAATCTGGCAGATCATTACGTAGATAAAACGCATCACCATATTCTTTTTTTACTAAATTAACCCATCGATGGATAGCTTTTTCATCATTTTTACGGTCTTCGATAAATCCGTTAATATTCAAAATAAGACTACTAATAATCCCTAATGTAACTGGGATTAGATTAATACTCCTAAAACGGCGTTGAGGATTGCGGATATGACACTCTTTATCATCAAGATAGTCCAGTATTTCCACATGTTTGATGGTTTCTGCATCCTTAATATCTGGCGGTACTGCCAAAATTTCTTTTTCCCAGCGTGCCAGCCGTTGGGCTGGCAATGGGTGAATAGTAGGAAACCATTTTTTGAGTAAGTTTTTTAATCGTTGCTTCATTCGGAAAGATCTTCATCCGGGGGACCCAAGCGATCCAATTCAGCCAAAATCAATGGAATTTGAGCGTCTAAATCGGCAGGTCTTTTATCTTTACTCCACCAGATAAGCGATCCACGACGTTTATAATCGACCTTACTGACCGCCTCTTTGCCGTTTAATAAGAATTTCACCATAAAGGCGACTGCCAGTGCTTTATCATTGCCACTACTTAAGAAGGCAAAAGAATAACTGCTGACGTTAGGGATAAAACCACGCCCGATAAGTTGATTGTTTTCATCCAGGCCGTAGACTTTTAGGAAAAAGATATTAGTTTTTTCTCCCATGCCTACTTGTGGATAGCGGGCAGCATAAGCTTTGCCTTTATACCAGGTATAAAAGATCTGCTGTTCGCGATCGATAATTAACGGTGCCTGACGGCGTAAGAAAAATATGGCCCAGACAAAAGGAGGAATAATCAGTAGATAGAGTAGCAGGAAACCTATATCAATTTTCAAAAAAGAGTCGCTATGCAGATAATAATTATAACGGTAATGTAAATATTTTCTTAGTGAAATTTCTTTATCATTACCAATATAACGGGCATCTTCCATATAGTCTGGTAAATCGTTACGCAGATAAAATTCTTCACCATATTTCTTCTTTACCAATGCTACCCACTGATGGATCCCTGCTTCATCATTTTTACGGTCTTCGATAAATCCGTTAATATTTAAAATAAGACTACTAATAATTCCTAATGTAACAGGAATCAAAGCAATACTCCGGGCACGGCGTTGGGTGTTGCGAATATGACATTCTTTATTATCAAGGTAGTCCAATATTTCTACATGCTTAATAGTTTCTACATCTTTAATATCTGGCGGTGCCGCCAGAATTTCTTTTTCCCAGCGTACCAGCCGTTTGGCTGGTAATGGATGGATAGTAGGAAACCATTTTTTAAGCAGATTTTTGAGTCGTTGTTTCATATAGTACGCTCTCCATCAAAACTGCCCTTAATGGTATTTTCTGCTGTGGGTTCTTCTCCCCATAAATAACGCAGAGGGGCAATAACATTTTCTGATTGTTCATAGTACCAGTACAATTCGCTACTGCGAGGATAAACGCCTATTGTTTCTGGGAATACTATCTCTAGTGTTGCGGTATCGCCACTTAGGGTAAATTTGGCTTGTTCCTGAGCTTCCTTGAATTTGGTATTGCGAAAAGCATCTAGGGTATATTTGCGACGGTTAATCTCAACATAATCGACGTCTTCTCCCCAGTAAGAGGTTTTAGGAGAAGTCACAAAGATTCCGCGAATATTTGAAAGATTGATCTGAAAAGCAGGTAAGGTGAAACGATAGGTAGTGACGCCAAATCCCTCAATTATATTTAGACTTGGCTGAATAAACAGATTTAAAAATTCTTGATTTTCGATAATGAAATGCTTTTGCGTGTCATTATTCATGCCTCTCGCTATTTCTAATTGATTGTATATAGTAGTAGGTCTTCCCTTTTTGCCCCAAAATGCATACTTATTTCCAGCCCCCCAAAAACAGTTATTCAGTACTTTTTCCAAATCTGACCAAGCGCTGCCAGCCTGTACAATACTGCCACCGATAAGCAAACCGGCCCCGACGACTATTGCAGTGAGTACACCCGCAGTCAGGAAGGACCCTGCCACAGCTCCGATCAAGACTGCGGTTGCTAAGATGGTAGAACCTGTCCCTATAGCGACTTGGCTATAACCTTCCATGTCATTACCCACTTTGAAAGCGTTACTTGCATCATAGAAGGAGATAATTGCGCCTAAGTATCCTGCTACACTGCCCGCAACACGGGAGAACTGACTGACCGCCGACGCATTGATGGTAGGTACTTTTAGCCCACTCATCAGTACCTTGACTATGGGGGAATTCACCTTACTTGCTAGTGTCAAACCAATAGAAGTCAAATCGGCACTCATACCAATCACCGCGGTACTAAAGCGCAGCAGATTCATATAGGAAGATCCAGGCTGTAAAGGGTTGTTGCGGGCATATTCTGTCTGCATGAGCACATCGGACAGGGTGAATGCATTCAGAAACAGGCTGACACCGGTCAATGAAGAATCAAACAGTAAACCAATAGAGGGTTTACCAGCCCCTTCTAAGGTAAAAAGCTGAACCGGCGAGTCCACACTGGTCTTAACTTCGGGCAGAGTGATTACCGGTTTATTGCCAAGTGATTCCAGGCGTTTACTCCAGTTAATCATCCGTTCTCCGATAGCCTGTTGACGCACTGCTGGGTCAGGTCGGTTGCGATTCGTTTTCGATTCCAGCCGCTTAAGCACTTCCTGATAGCTCTGTTCACTGAGTGCCACTCTGCCATCCGGTTCAATCACCACCCCCAGCGTGGATAACAGGGCCGGAACCAGTTGTTGGGTTATCTGGTCAATGGCTTTCTGGGGAAGCTGCCGGACATAACTTGAACCCTGATAAATTGTCTGATTGGTATAGGCGCAGACGGTTGCCAGAAAGGTCCCCATCCCCAGCAGAATATTATCGACGCCACTAATAAACGGGCTCTTAAGCAGCGGTGATTTTACTTTGTCGTTATTCAGTACGGTGACAACCCCAGTGGTAATGGTGCGCCAGAAGTTGCCATCGCCGTTGCTGTCTGACTCTTTGGCCGCAAGCTTTGCTAAAACCTGCTGGCCGGGCAAGGATGATTGCAGGTTGCCGAGCAGACCGGAGAGAATTTCACTGAAAAACCGGAACTCCAGCGCATCCTCTTCTTCCAGCGTCTCTTTTTCATCTTGCAGTGAAAAGAAGTAGTGAAAGTAATTTTGCAGCCCGCCGACTTGATAACTGAGGTCCGGGTTATCCGCAAAGGCTTCAAACAGTTTCATAAACATCGCCTGACGCGCTTCAAAATCTTCGGTGACTTTTTTCAATTTCGGCCAGTCGTTGTTCCAGCGGTCCTGATGAATACTGTCATCTATTTTCTTTTTCAGCTCCGGGTTTTTGGTG
>NZ_RCWE01000055.1 GCF_018448925.1 Photorhabdus akhurstii
GCCAGATGAGGGATAACCGTATAAATCTGCTGTTCCATCTGGGTTGTCAGGCCCGCGATGGTTTTCAGCGCAAACAACTGCGCCAGTGAGACCTCGGTTGCCAGTATGCGGCGGATGGCGGCGGTCAGCTTAATTGCCGTCAGGGAGTTGCCCCCGATACGGAAGAAATTATCCTCGATGCCCACCCGCTCTAGCCCCAATACGTCCTGCCAAATGACACACAGTTGGGTTTCCAGCGCATTGCGGGGCGCGACATAGTTGTTACGATCCCCCCAGACTGGCTCAGGCAAGGCGCGGCGATCCAGTTTGCCGTTCAGAGTCAGGGGGACTGTTTCAATACGGGTAAAGCTGGCAGGCAGCATATAGTCCGGTAAGCGGGAAGAGAGATGCTCAGTCAGGCTGTCATCAGACAATTCCCCCGTCGTCACCAGATATGCCGCCAGTACTTTATGGCTGTTATGCTCACGGTCAATCACCACTGCCTGTTTTACCTGTGGGTGGGCAGTCAGGGCAATTTCAATTTCACCCAATTCAACGCGATAGCCACGGATTTTGACCTGAAAATCATTGCGGCCCAGATATTCCAGATTGCCATCCGGCTGCCAGCGGACCAAATCGCCAGTTCTGTACAGGCGGGTGTAACCGAGTGCCTTGTCTTCTGCGGTGGCAAAGGGATTCGCTACAAAACATGCGGCCGTTAGTTCAGGACGGTTTAAATATCCCCGCGCCAGCCCGGCACCGCCGATATAGAGTTCTCCCGGCGCTCCGACAGGAGACAGATGACCATGACTATCAAGAACATAAAGGCGGGCGTTATTAATCGCTTTACCAATGTTTGTTGCAATATCTCCATGTTGATACTGCTTTCCTGTCGCACAAACGGTCACTTCTGTCGGGCCGTAAGCATTCAGTATGCTGTTGTATTGGCTGAAATAGTCAAGAAAATCTGGAGAAGGTGACTCTCCGGCGGTGACTAATAATTGCAGGGAAGGCAACTGAGCCCCAGTTAATAATTTCAGTATGGCCGGGGGTAAGGTGGCTATTTCAATATTTTCCCGCTGGATAAGCTTTTCAACGGCGGGGACATTACGTTCGGTTTCGCTGCAAAGGTAAATGGTATGACCATGAAGCAGGCTGAGGAATAACTCGGAAACTGAGGCGTCAAAGACATAAGCGGCAAACATTAAGGCTTTTTTTCTCTTTGTCGCATTAAAAAGCGCTGCCTGTGCCGCCACCAGATGAGCCACATTTTTGTGCTCAATCATGACCCCTTTCGGCTGGCCGGTGGTGCCTGAGGTGTAGATGATATAAGCCAAATCCGAGGGTTTGTTTACCGATGCCGGATTGTTTACCGGCTGGTCTGCGGTGATTGTCGGGTCATCCGTTGCTATCAGTACCGGTTGTCCTGCGCATGTTTGCGTATCTGTCGCCAGCGTTGCCAGATACCTTTGCTGAGTGACGACGCAGGGGGATTGGGTATCGCCTAAAATAAACCGAACCCGCTCTAATGGATATTCAGGGGAAATGGGCACATAAGCGCCCCCGGCTTTCAGTGCCGCCAGAATACTGATGACCATGTCCAGACTGCGGTCGAGGTAGAGAGCGATGGGGGTATCCGCTTGCATAGGAACATGATGGTGTGGCTGACAGCGTTCACGGATCACATAGGCCAGTTGATTTGCCCGTTCGTTAAGCTGGCGATAGGTCAGGGATTCGCCTTCAAACACCAGCGCCACGTTATCCGGTGTGCTTTCCACTTGAGCTTCAAACAGTTGTTGCAGGGTTTTATCCTGCGGGTAAGGGGCATCAGTCTGATTCCATCGGTGCAACAGAGTATGACGCTCTGTTTCGCTGAGGAAGGTGATTGACGTATGTAACTGGTCTGGGTTGCATGCCGCCGCGTGCAGGATACGCTCAAGCTGACCCAGTAGGCGCTGTGCCTGTGCTTCTGTCAGCCAGTCTTTGCCATAACTAAATTTGATGATGAGACTGTTATCGTGCTCATAGGCTGCCAGCGATACCGGATAATCCACTTTTTCGACGGACTGACGGAATGTCAGGGTATGTTCTATACCGGCAGGGTTTTGGCTTACCACGGGGGCCGGGTAGTTTTCAAATACCAGCAGGCTGTGGAATAAGCGTTCTCCGTCGGATTGTAAACTGGCCAGCGAGACGGCACTGTGGCTGTTGAGGGCTGCAATAGCCGTCTGAATATCTTGTAAAACTGCGGCTATACTGTCTGTTGGACGCCATTGCACCCTCAGTGGCAAGGTATTGATATACAGGCCAACACTGGATTCAATCCCCGCCACCGGAACATCGCGGCCGGAGACGGTGGTGCCGACAATGGTCTGTGCATCGCCTGTGTAGCTGTGAAGTAGCTTATGCCAGGCAAATTGCAAGGCCACATTCAGCGTCACACCTTGTGTCCGGCACATATCCTTAAGCTGCGCATAAGTGTTGCTCTGTATAGTGAATAGTTGCTCAGCGGGTTTTTCAACGGTTTTTATCTGCGTTAAATCAACGCAATGACTTAGCAAGGGCGAAAAATCATTCATTCCGTGGAGTTGTGATTTATGTTCAGCCCAATAAGCCTCGGATTCTGCTTTATGATCCAGATAATATTGCTGGGTTGCCAGATAGGCTTTATCTACCACTATTTGGGGGACACGTTCTTGTGTGAGTTCGTTGTAATATTCATGCACAGCCTGCAATAAAATCGGGCTGCTCCAGCCATCGGTAATACAATGATGTTGCGTGATTAGCACCGTTACCAGATGCTCACTCTGTTTAATTAAGGTGAAGCGAATTAAGCCTGGCTGACTTAGATCAAACGGCAGGGTACGGTCATGTTGTTGAATTGCGTCAATGGCGCTGTTCCATTCTTCTTTTGGTAATTGACTGATATCTTTGATCTCGAAATTCACCGAATGAATACTTGCGTCTTTCGTCACAACTTGTAACACCTCGTCTTCCCAGTTAAATGCTGTTCTGAGGATGGGGAAGCGTAGCGAGGCCAGCGCCCAGGCCCGCTGGTAGGCGGCAAGATCGAGTTGTGTGTGATAATCCAGTAACAGTTGTACGCGATAGGCATCATCTTGTGGCTGGGTCAGATGATGATAAATAAATCCTTGTTGCAAACTGGTAGCGGGGTACAAGGCTTCAAGCGGGTAGCGCTGTTGTAGCTGGCGTAGGCGAGAGATTGACAGCCCGTCAATACCATAATCACTGGGGGTTCTTATCCCGCCGGCTTGCGCCTGTTGTTGACCAGCCATAATGACAACCTGGAGAGTCTGCTCAAATGCGGTGATAAATACTTGTGTCTGAGTCGGTGTTAAGCGCGAACTGACACTGAATTGCAGCCTGCCAGCTTGAATTAGTCCGTTAATATTTAGCAGTAAATGACTATAGTTATTGTTTGCTATTACATTTCCACAATAGTCGTTGGTCAGTGACCAGTTTTGCCCGATTGCTCCTCCCAATTGACCGAGGTAATTGAAGCTTATCGCCGGTAAATCCCCATTCAAATAGCCTGCCTGATGTAATGCCCCATAACCAATGCCTTTATTGGGCACAGTACGAAGCATCTCTTTGGTGTGAATGATGGTGTCTGCAATATTCGTCTTCATTGCCAGACGAACGGGATACAGCGTGGTAAACCAGCCGATAGTTTCAGAAACATCCAGTTTGTTGTCGATGCTCTCTCGACCGTGGCCTTCAAGCGTGATGTGGTTAACCGGTTGAGAAAAAACAGCTTGTAATGCCAGCGTGAGAGCGCTGAGAAGTAAGTCATTGATTTCGGTCTCATAGCCGGCATTGGCTTCATGCAGCAGAGTGTTGGTCAATTCGGCGGAGATGCTCAGCATGTGATGACTGATTTCATCTGAAGCTGTGTGAGTAGGGTTCCCTGCTATGACTTGCTGCCAGTAGGAAACTTCCTGTTGATTGAGTTTTGCATAGTGATGGACGGCACTCACCCATTGACGATAACTACTGGTTTTTTCTGGCAGTGTTTCGCCATGCAACAATCTGCGTATATCTTCAGCAATAATTCGCCAGGAAACCACATCAATAATCAAATGGTGGAATGCGAAAAATAGCCGGGCGCTGCCATCCGTATATCCGGTCAGATGACCTGCCTGCCATAATGGCCCGCGGCAATAATCAAAGTTACTTTGCCATTGGGTTAGTTGTTGATGTAATGCTTCCTTATTTAATCCCCTGATATCACAGTGATGTAAGAGGGAATATGGAGATGGCATTTCCGTGGAATAGTACTGACGGTAGCCGTTTTCGGTATCTATAAAACGGACACGCAGCATATCGTGCTGTTTAGTCAGCATTATCAGGGCCTGTTCAATCTGTACGGATTTGATATCCCCGGGGATCTGGATCATAAATGCCTGATTCCAATGGTGTGGATTTGGCCAATTCCAGTCGAAGAAGGTCTGTTGGATAGGCAACAGGCTAAATTCCCCGCTTAACAGTCCCTGCTCTGCGAGCATGTTGATGGTAGGTGATGAGAGATCTAGCAGTTGGGCTAACCGGGCCACCGTTGGTGCTTCAAAAATTGATTTAACCTGGAGGGAAAAGCCCGCTTGCCGCAGTTTTGACACCAGTTGAATACTGACAATGGAATCCCCCCCGATGCGGAAAAAGTTATCTTCAATGCCAATGCGCTCCAGCCCTAACACGTCCTGCCAAATGGCACACAGTTGAGTTTCCAGCGCATTGCGGGGCGCGACATAGCTGTCACGATTCCCCCAGACTGGCTCAGGCAGGGCGCGGCGATCCAGTTTGCCATTTAGGGTCAGGGGGACTGTTTCAATACGGGTAAAGCTGGCCGGCAGCATATAGTCCGGTAAGCGAGAAGAGAGATGCTCAGTCAGGCTGTCATCAGACAGTCCCCCCGTCGTCACCAGATATGCCGCCAGTACTTTATGGCTGTTATGCTCACGGTCAATCACCACTGCCTGTTTTACCTGTGGGTGGGCAGTCAGGGCAATTTCTATTTCACCCAATTCAACGCGGTAGCCACGGATTTTGACCTGAAAATCATTGCGGCCCAGATATTCCAGATTGCC
>NZ_RCWE01000056.1 GCF_018448925.1 Photorhabdus akhurstii
AAAACCCCGTCAATGGTGCTGAGTTCGGAAAAGAACCTCTATCACTGTTTCGGCTGTCACACCGGCGGTTCCGTCCTCGACTGGGTCATGAAAACCGAACGTCTGAGCCTGCGGCGGGCCGCAGAACACCTGCGCGGAACACTGGGAAATAACCCTGCCGTGGCGCCATTGGTTCAGCCGAATGAACCCGCCGTGCTGGCCGAAGACGAAGCCGGACGGCAGGCGCTGCTCAACCGGGTCGTCGAGTTTTACCATCATACGTTACTCAACGCCCCCGAAGCCGTCGCCTATCTGGAAAAACGCCGGTTACATCATCCCGAATTAGTCGCCGGTTTTAAGCTCGGTTTTGCCAACCGGACTCTGGCCTACCGGCTGCCGGAGAAACAACTGAAAGCCGGCGCCGCTATTCGCGCCCGGTTACAAGCCGTGGGCCTGCTGCGGGAGTCAGGGCATGAACACTTCAGCGGCTCGCTCGTGGTGCCGGTACTCGACAGCCACGGACAGGTGCAGGAAATCTACGGCCGCAAAATCATCCAGCGCCTGCGAGCGGGCACCCCGAAACATTTATACTTGCCCGGTGAACACCGCGGCGTGTGGAATGCAGCCGCCATGACAGCGTCCAAATCGCTTATCCTCTGTGAATCGTTAATCGATGCCATGTCGTTCTGGGTGGCGGGATACCGTAACGTAACCGCCGCTTACGGCGTCAATGGCTTTACCCCCGACCACTGGCAGGCACTGAAACAACATCAGGTCAGACAGGTGCTGATTGCCTTCGATAATGACAATACCGGCAATGAGGCCGCGATGAAACTGGCCGCCGACCTGATTGCCGCCGGCCTCGCCGTGTTCCGGGTGGTGTTCCCCAAAGGCATGGATGCCAACAGCTATCTGTGTCAGGTCGCCGAGCCGGAACCCGCATTCGGGTTATTGCTGGATGGCGCAGTCCCCATGTACGACCTGACGCAGGAAACCGACACCGAAGAACAGGCCGCACCGGCAGCGCATCCGTCACCGGCAACAGACATCCCTTCCGCTTTAGCCGCTGAGGGGGCGACAAGACCGATATCTCTGCCAGGGGTGGTGTGGGAGACAGGGCCAAACGGCGAAATCCTCATCTCGCTGGGTTCGCAGCGCTGGTGTGTTCGCGGGCTGGCTCAGGTCCGACCCGGCGCAGCCGTCATGAAAGTCAATGCTCAGGTGATTGATACCGACAGCGGCGTCATGTTCGCCGACAGCGTGGACATGATGAACGCCCGCAGCCGGGGCGGGTATGCGCGACTGGCCGCCACCGAACTGGGACGGGCCGAAGCTGACTTACGGCGTTCACTGGGACAAGTGTTACTGGTACTGGAACAGTGTCAACAGGCCGGTATCCGTGAACAGACGGCTGCCCGACCGGTTCCTGAACTCAGCGAAACCCAACGAGCCGCCGCGTTAGCACTGCTGCAAGACCCCCAACTGAGTGAGCGCATCACCGCTGACTTAGCCGCCTGTGGCGTCGTGGGGGAAAGCACCAATCTGCTGGCCGGTTACTTAGCTGCCGTCAGCCGCAAACTGGACCGTCCGCTGGCCGTGCTGATACAAAGCAGTTCGGCGGCAGGTAAAAGCAGCTTAATGGATGCGGTACTCAATCTGATACCGGCAGAAGAACGGCTGCAATACAGCGCCATGACCGGCCAGAGCCTGTTCTATCTGGGCGAAACCAATCTCCAGCATAAAATCCTCGCCATTGCCGAAGAGGAAGGTGTCAGACAGGCCGCCTATGCGCTTAAGCTGTTACAAAGCGACGGCGAACTGACCATTGCCAGTACCGGTAAAGATGACGCCAGCGGCAATCTGGTCACCAAACAGTACACGGTAAAAGGCCCGGTGATGCTGATGCTCACCACCACCGCGATTGATGTCGATGAAGAGCTGCTAAACCGCTGTCTGGTGCTGACCGTGAACGAATCGCGGGAACAGACCGAAGCTATCCACGCGTTGCAGCGCCATAAACAGACCCTCGAAGGCTTACTGGCGGAGAATGAAAAGACCTATATCACCGAGCTGCATCAGAACGCCCAGCGGTTGTTACGCCCGCTCAATGTGGTTAACCCTTATGCGTCACAACTGACCTTCATGAGCGATAAAACCCGCACCCGACGCGACCACATGAAATATCTCACCCTGATACAAAGTATCGCCCTGCTGCATCAGCACCAGCGGGCAGTAAAAACCGTCGAGCACCGGGGAAAACGGCTGGACTATATCGAGGTGACCAAAGAAGACATCCACTTAGCCAACCGGCTGGCCCACGAGATATTAGGCCGCACGCTGGATGAAATGCCGCCACAGACCCGCAAACTGTTATTGCTGATACAGGCGTGGGTAAAAGCCAGCGGGCAGCCGCGCCATGAGTGGCTGTTCACCCGCAAACTGTTGCGTGACGCCATACAGTGGGGCGATACCCAGTTGAAAATCCATCTGTCACGGCTGGTCGAAATGGAATACCTGCTGTTGCACCGTCGCGGACTAACATACGTCTATGAACTGCTGTTCGACGGTGAAGATAACGACACGGCGCACCTGTGCGGTCTGATAGCGCCCTGAAAGCCGGAATACGATTCCGTCCGGTCGGGGTTATCACTTCGACGGTCGCCCGCCAGTCGGATGCAGGCCGGGGACCGGTCGGGCAGCATAAACCACCCAAAATACAGGCCACATAAGGCATCGTCGCTAAAGCGGTCGGGGCAGGCCGAAAAGCACTGTTCCGGCAACAATAAAGAAAAACCGCATCGTAACGTAGTCACGGATTACCCCCATAACAACAATCAATGTATCTTACAGGAACCCCCGTCATGACTCAGATAATCTTTCCCACACACTCCGCTCATCTCACCTCATTACGCCAGCACCTCGACGCGTATCTGGACTGCCTGAACGCCAGAAACTACAGCACCTGGACGCTGACCGGCTATCAGGAACGGTTGTTACCGTTCATTAACTGGTGTGAGGCCCGGGGGGTAATATCCGCCCCGCAAGTCAGCCCGCCGTTACTGGAAAGTTATCAGTCCTGGCTGAGAGCCTACCGTAAAGCCGACGGCCACACGCTGGCCGTAAGCACCCAGTCAAAACGGCTGAGCGACCTCCGGGCCTGGTTCCGCTGGCTGCGACAACGCCAGTATATCCTGTACAACCCGGCCGAAGGACTGGTGTTGCCCCGCAGAGATAAACGCTTACCCGCTCAGGTCCTGAGCGAAGACGAAACACAGACGGTATTACAGGCCATTGATATCAACAGGCCCACAGGCTTAAGAAACCGGGCCATCCTCGAAGTGCTGTGGAGCAGCGGGATACGACGGATGGAACTCTCCAATCTGCGGTTAAGCGACATCGACTTCGGGCGCGGCGTACTGCTGGTGAGACAGGGCAAAGGCCGTAAAGACCGGGTGGTGCCCATCGGTGAACAGGCCCTGCGCTGGTTACAACGCTACCTTGACAGCGTGCGGCCCCGACTGGCCCGCCGTTATGACTGCGGCCACCTGTTTATCACCCTCAACGGCCGGCAGATGTCACGCGACCGACTCACCCACCTGACGGGCGCCAGCATTCGCCAAAAAGCGCAACTGGACAAAGCCGGGGCCTGTCACCTGTTCCGCCACTCAATGGCGACGCAAATGCTGGAGAACGGCGCCGATACCCGGCACATTCAGGCAATATTAGGGCATGCGAGTCTGGAAACCACCCAAATCTATACGCGCGTGGCTATCGGCCACTTAAAGGAAGTGCATGAGCAGACGCACCCGGCAGAACGGAAATCAAAGCAGGCTACGCCGCCAGACGACAGGCAAACGGATAGCGCTAAGCCGGACTGAAACCTCAGTGCAGTTGGACAGTTCGGCGGTTAGCCGGTTCCCTGTCAGCACGTGGGGTTCAGTGAAAGGCAGACCGCGCGCGTCCCTGCGCACGGACTGCCCCCTACCTTCGGCGTGCCCGGCAGTAAATGCCGGCCGCCCGGCGCTGAACCCCGGCGTCCTCTGCAACTCACGTTGCCGGTCAGCCGCCATTCAACATAATGTGGCATTAAGCGCAATGGGCCTGAACGGCCCGCCACGCTTAACGGAACATTATGTCGGCGCCGCCCACCGAAGGGCGCTGCGCGGTTACCTAACCCCCGGTGCGCGGCTGGCCGCCGGGTTGGGCTTCTTAGCCCCCGTGGCGCGCAAGGCGGACGCCTTCCGCTGTCAGCTACTGCACTAAAACCCACCGCCGCAGTCGCCGCCGTCCGTGGCGGCTCCGGTGCCCAAATCTGCCTTAAACCGTTGCCGGTCAGTCCGTCAAGGTCAACGGCCACAGACCGGTAAGCCAGTCGGCCTGCGGCCTCCTCAATTTATTACCCCCGCCCCGACCCCGCTGCACTGGCTGCGCCCGGCTCGCAGTCGCAGGCTCCTTGCTCGTTGCCGTGCTCGCCATCTCCGCCCCGTGCAGCCCCCAGAGGGGGCTTCCCGGCGGAAAAGCTTCACCTGCGGGCCTCGCCAGCCCGCACCCGGCCAACCCGCGTCAGCGGCGCAGACAAGCTGCCCCGCCGTCACGGGTTCCCGATAAAACCCCGGTTCCGGCAGGAAAATGAAACCAAAATCCGGCACTGACAGCGGGGAAAAAGTGAGCTAACATCGGCAAAGTACCCGTCGGGACGAATTGGAATGCTCTTTAACAACGCGGGAAAAAGCAGCCAGAAAAAAGGCTGTTAAATCAATGACAAAAGTCTGCTCAACCGTATGATGACGTCGGGAGACTCCAGTCGTGTGGGACGGCGA
>NZ_RCWE01000057.1 GCF_018448925.1 Photorhabdus akhurstii
AAATAAGGTTTCATAATAGTGCTACACTTATTTTTTGTCTTCCTGACTTTTGCTGTGATGAAAACGATGCCAAAAAAGCATCAACATAATTAATCAACTGCCACATAAATTGACAACAATGATTTCGCGTTATTGTCTCATGGAGCGATTGTCATAATCGTTCTATTTTATTTAGCCACGGTGAATAGACGGGTAAAAACAACAGAGTAAATTTGGGATGTCGTGCCAGCCACTCCTTTACCTTCTGACTTTTATGAATACCGTAGTTATCTAAGATTAATGTGAGAGTTTCCGCATGGGGATATTAATGATTCAGTTCATCTAACATTTTGATAGATAAATTAGAGTTCTTTTCTATTCCGGTGACTTGCTCTGTTTGGGCATTTTCTGGCATTCATTTTGAAGTATGGGTGCTATGATTGGCATCACTCAGTCCGTGTTGGGGTTTGGGATTTTTCGCAATTGATCAGATCACAAAAATCGGACTGAGTTCACTTCCAGTGATCTACTATTTTGAAAATTTATTTAATTGCATAATTACACCTCCGCCAGGATTTTATTCGGACAAATAACCGCATTGTAAGCAATAATTTCGTTCATATGCTTGCCTTTATTTATCCGTAAATGAATGCGCCATTGCAATTTTTTCTTTCAAACGCTTATGTGCTGATGACAGACGATTATTTATCGCCTGATATTCTTCCAGCGTCTGGTTCGCCAGAATATGACGCCATAAATGCACAGGATTATTAGCGGCACTGACATTAATCGGGTCGTCAGGATCAACCTTACAGGCATCTTCCACTTCTTTAGGCCATTGCGGTATTTTGCTAGTCTGCATCGCAATATAACGGGCAATACTTGTAATTAGATCAAATGGAAAATTTATCAGTTCAACAAACCAGTCCAAACGAGAATTCATCCGCATTAGATACTGTAATCCAAAAATATAACCTTCTTTCTTCTGCTCAATAGGCGGACACAATAAGATAATATCCGCCTGTTCCTGTAAACCATCTTCCTCCATATAGCAACGGATAAATTCCCAATAGCCCGGCATCAACTCCCGAAATACTCCAGAAAATCCCAGACTAAATGTATCCAATACAGTTTCCTTATCGTCTGCCAGAATATGACCGTCAATACACCATTCCGTCATCTTGCCGCTGTACTTGGTCAGGGTAAAAAACACCTCTTTCCAGGGAACCGATAATACCGTTCCATTAAAACGGTAAACATGGATCATCTGAGTTTTGCGGTTAAATCGAATTGGATAATGTGTCGTAGCAAACCACTCTTTTAGGGTCAGTTTGCCACTGAAATAGATCAATAGCGCAAAACCTGCTGTCAACATAAATACCCCGAATAAAGAAGGGATTATCTTTTTATAAATAATATACTGATAAGCCATTCCACCATAAGCGTATAATATTAATCCAAAACAGCTCAAAAAAAGCGGCGCAAATAGTGAACTAATAAACCCTTTATTTCGGTAATATTTATCCACAGTCTCCATATAAGTCGAGTTCATACGGATCACCGTATCGTACTCAATCATATATTCGCCTGTTTTACCTGTTAACCGGGTTGGTTTTCCCTGACAAAGTTGATTGTCTTTTTCTTGTTGAGTCAAAGGACGATTCAGTTCGTAGGACATATAAAATCGACTTAATAGCATAATTATGCTCCCGCAGTCATTAATTTATTAAAAGCGTCCATTTCCATTCTGCTATCAGGCCAGATAGAGGGAATATCCTCTTCACCCACTGGAATCTTGCGCCACAGACAGGCCGCCAGCCATTTCTGGATCTCATTCTTCTTTTTCATCGCCAGATAGATATTGGCACCAAGGTATAGTAATAAAGCAACAAATAGACCTAATGGACCTAAAACACCGGCAAGCCACAGTCCTGCACTCACCGCTGAAATTAAATAGGCAATTCCCAAATCTATATTGCCTTTAAACACGATTTCATCTATCGCATGGCAGCTATCCCAGACTATTCCAACAATCGCAGCCCGGGCGCCAAGGAATTTCACTATCTCAATCCCTCTCATTAACTTAAGCAGGCTTTCCCGTCCCAAGACAAGACGCACCATAGGCTTTAACCGCAGGACTTTAAAATTATTCAACAACCGCTCACAAGTTTCAGCGATAGCCCCCATCGCAGCGACCAAATCTGCCGCAAACCGAGTACATGCCTCCGTATTTTCCTTAGGCCACCCGGCCGCCCGCAATGCGGAAATCTGCATCACCAGAGAGAAAATACAGCCGGTAAAGGGAGGGACTTTTGCCAACTGCTTGGCAGCACTCTCGACAGAACTGGCCTCTAACTGCGCTAGTTTTGTGCGTAACGTCCCCGGAAACAGCTCCGCACGGATCTCATCGACAGAATACAAGGTTTTCACCAAAGACTTAGCCCGTTCCGCCTCCGGTAAGGCCAAGGTCTTTTCCGCTTCACCTGCGTTTGCCAACGCAATAAAGTTGAATTCCTGATCCCCCTCCATCGGCAAGCCGTCAATCTTCAAACGACGCATTTCAATGTCAACGTAGTGACGAAGCTGATCTGAGGAAGGGCGCCGTTTCAGATCCCCCAAATCACCGATCACAGCGACTACCGCGCTGATAAAATGTTTACGCTTTCCGACGAACTTAATGACTTTTAATTCCTTGCCATGCAGCTTAGCTAATACGACTAGTGCGGGAAGCGGCACTTTCTCCACGGCTTTATTCATCACCGCAAACAAAGTGCTACTCAGTTCATTCAGGTATTTTTCTATTGTGAGCGAAACCGGTCCATCGAAGTGCTCAGCGATGTCTTTAAGCCCATCGGGTATTTTATCCCAGGCAAGAGAGCCGTAGTTTCCACCGGTCTTTAAGACTCCGTGAATTTGCTCTATTTTTTTATCACTGTTCATCACCAGCGCACGTAACAGCAGATTATCTGGCGTGATGGTGGTGCTCATCATCTGTTCTTGAAAATAACGGGATGCTCCCAGTTTATCCTGCATGCCTGCAACACAATCATGGACCGACTGGACAAACAGCGCACCGCTATAATCGTCCGTGCTATCAAAGTTATGGTCAAAATAGTCCAGCAGGAGCTGGCTTTTCAGCCAGTCCAGATACATTTCGGTCATCGGAGAGATAATAGTGTTGTCATACCGCGTCAGATCGGTGGTGAACCGATCCATAAACGCTTTTTCTTTATCACGATCAATGTACTTCTCATAATCCGCCCAATACTTTTGTACCAATGGCTTTAATGCCATATCATTTAAGTAATGCGTAGTATTCGCTCGCTTTTCAGAACCAGGAATATAATATTCACCATCAAAGCTGCCATACCGAGCTTCATTCTCCTCAGTTTCATCTTTAGTTAGCTGATCTCGCTCAAACTGTCGGCACAACGCCTCTTTCAGCGTGCTTAGAGAAGCCGAAAGCGCAATCCCTCTGGTGTAATGTGGATTTTTATTAAACTGGGTCTTTAACCGATAATTCGCCAGAGCGGTAATATCCTGCACCACAGCAACCGGATCAGACAGATACAGTATGACGCCTTTGTCTGGCAGCAATTCTCTGACAGCCCACCATAGATTGTCCGGCTCAAATAACCATTTTCCATTCCAATGAGAGCTGGTGTAATCGGCAATACGCCGGTTGGTATCTATCTGAGTATGATATTCCGCTACGGTATCCCTCAGTGACGAGAACGGCAGAGCATTCTCCCCCTCTCCACGGTTTAGCCATTTTTCCATATCAAAACGCTGCATATATCGCGCACGATATACCGGATCTTCATGCTTTTTACGTACCGCATCCGTCCACTCCACCGCCGACCAGGCCAACCAAAAGGCTTTGTTTGTCAACCCCTTCGGCAACACCGGTAATGTCACCAGTGAAGCACGCGCCAACTCATCTGGCTCATTAATGCAAGGTTTCATTTCACCATTGGCTAGACGCGGCGGGACTTTGCCATCGGCGGGCAGAAGATAGTAGTATCCCTCATCAGTCACGTAATAATTGATCCAGCCATTGACCAACTCATCCCAGATATACAAAAAGCCTGCACGCAACAGACGGGTGGTATAGCCGGTTTCGCCTTTTCCCTCTACCGGCATCGATATGCTCGTCGGCAAATCCGGCACGCCATCACCCTGCGCCTTGATGGCAGGACGAACCAGTAAAACAGGCAGTCCCTCACGGGTACAAAAATTACAACCGGGGTTATTCACAATAAAATCTCCTGTATTGCACACAATTTATTTCAGGTTTCCCGGGTTAAGACGGCCCAGCAATGTTTCGTTCGCATCGTTAACGATAATCGATAGCAGTATCTGACCTTTTGAATTGTCATCGGCTTTCCATACGCCATCTTTTTGATATATAGATATTTTATCCGTCACCTCATAATAACGTGGCATCGGTTCCCCGACTTTGGCCTGTTTAACCCGCATCTTTACCGGACACAGCAAAACATTAGCTTTGTCTTGCGCTGGCTCGCACTTACCGGTTTTTTCAACTGATTGGAAAAACAGTTATGACGCCGTGCACCTTACGCACCTGTGCCGGGTTTTCCGGCGCCTGCAAGATAAACGTGGCGGATTTGTTGAGCATCACCGCCGGGTCGATATCCCGGGTCGGGCTGGTGAAATCAATGGTGTAGCAATAGGGCGCGCACAGGCGCTCTTCGCCGGTGAAGCTGAATACCTCCAGTTCGGCGCCAC
>NZ_RCWE01000058.1 GCF_018448925.1 Photorhabdus akhurstii
GGCAATCTGGAATATCTGGGCCGCAATGATTTTCAGGTCAAAATCCGTGGCTACCGCGTTGAATTGGGTGAAATAGAAATTGCCCTGACTGCCCACCCACAGGTAAAACAGGCAGTGGTGATTGACCATGAGCATAACAGTCATAAAGTACTGGCGGCATATCTGGTGACGACGGGGGGACTGTCTGATGACAGCCTGACTGAGCATCTCTCTTCCCGCTTACCGGACTATATGCTGCCGGCCAGCTTTACCCGTATTGAAACAGTCCCCCTGACCCTAAATGGCAAACTGGATCGCCGCGCCCTGCCTGAGCCAATCTGGGGAAATAAAGAGGGATATGTGGCTCCCCGCAATGCGCTGGAAACCCAACTGTGTGCCATTTGGCAGGCGGTCTTGGGGCTAGAGCGCATTGGCATTGAAGATAACTTTTTCCGCATCGGGGGGGATTCCATTGTCAGTATCCAACTGGTGTCAAAACTGCGGCAAGCGGGCTTTTCCCTCCAGGTTAAATCAATTTTTGAAGCACCAACGGTGGCCCGGTTAGCCCAACTGCTAGCTCTCTCATCATCTACCGTTAATATGCTCGCAGAGCAGGGACTGTTAAGCGGGGAATTTAGCCTGTTGCCTATCCAGCAAACCTTCTTCGACTGGAATTGGCCAAATCCACACCATTGGAATCAGGCATTTATGATCCAGATCCCCGGGGATATCAAATCCGCACAGATTGAACAGGCCCTGATAATGCTGGCTAAACGGCATGATATGCTGCGTGTCCGTTTTATAGATACCGAAAACGGCTACCGTCAGCACTATTCCACGGAAATGCCATCTTCATATTCCCTTTTACATCACTGTGATATCAGGGGATTAAATAAGGAAGCATTACATCAACAACTAACCCAATGGCAAAGTGGCTTTGATTATTGTCGCGGGCCATTATGGCAGGCAGGTCATCTGACCGGATATACGGATGGCAGCGCCCGGCTATTTTTCGCATTCCACCATCTGATTATTGATGTGGTTTCCTGGCGAATTATTGCTGAACATATGCGTCTGTTATTACAGGGAATGACCTTACCATTGAAGACCAGCAGTTATCGACAATGGGTAACAGCCGTCCATCATTATGCACAGCAGCATCAGGATGAAGTACCCTACTGGCAACAGGTGATAGCCGGAAACGGCACCAAACCCGCGCTGGGCGACATCACCCAACACCTGTTAAGCATTCCTGCCGAAATGACGGACATGCTACTACATGAAGCCAACACCGGTTACCACACTGAAATTAACGACTTACTGTTAAGCGCATTGACACTGGCTTTGCAGGAGACTTTCTACCAAGCAGTAAACTACATCATTCTGGAAGCACATGGCCGAGAATCCATTGACGACACATTAGATCTTTCCGAAACCGTTGGCTGGTTTACAACCACGTACCCTGTCCGCCTGGAAATGCAGACTGATATTGCAAAAACCATCATTCACACCAAAGAAATGCTTCGTGCCATACCGAATAAAGGTATTGGTTATAGTGCGTTACATCAAGCGGGATATCTGACCGGCGATTTACCAACCATCAGTTTCAACTACCTTGGTCAGTTAGGAGGAACCAGCCATCAAGATTGGTCCATAACCAACGATGATTGTGGGTCTGTGTTAGCCAGCAAAAATATCAGCCATTTACTACTGGGTATTAACGGCGCAGTTCAGGCGGGAAAACTGCAATTCAGCGTGGATTCCCGCTTGCCACAAGCCCGGACAGAGATATTTATCACGGCATTTGAGCAAGCACTCAATAACGTCATTGCTGCTGGTCAAAAGCAGGCTCAATTGGGCGGAATAAAAACCCCCAGCGATTACGGGTTCAAAGACATTTCAATGGAACAGCTAAACCAGCTCACTCATCGTTTTGATCATATGAATCATGAAAATTCAGACTATCACTCAGAAAAGAAAACTATTTTGGACGTGTAAAAAATGTTGATGCTATTTAAAGAACTTAATAAAAATCATATGTCAGTATGGGTCTATGAAGATAAGTTGAAACTGGCGTTCACCGGAGAAACTCCTCCCTCGCAACTTATTGATAAGGTTAAACAGAGAAAAGAAAATATATTAGATTTTTTGAATAAAAAAAGTATTTTCTCTGAAAAAGATTTTAAAAGTTTTATTTTTAATGAAAATCATTCTGGTTCGAATGATTCAGTTATCTCCCCCAGAAAAAAAATTGAAGCGATATTTCCTGCTACCAGCTTGCAACAGGGGTTTGTTTATCATCATCTGACTCAGCCACAGGATGATGCTTATCGTGTGCAATTGCTGTTGGATTATCACACCAATATCAACTTTCCCGTCTATCAACAAGCTTGGTCACTGGCTTCACTGCGTTTCCCCATTCTCAGAACCGCATTTGATTGGGAAGGAAAAATATTACAGATCGTAACAACGGGCGCCAGTATTGGACCATTGAACTTCAAGTTCAAAGATATCAGTCAATTACCCAAAGAAGGCCGAAACGAGGCGATTGACGAAATTCAACAATACGACCGTACCCTACCTTTTGATTTAAGTCAGCCCGGGTTAATCCGCTTCACGCTCATCAGGCAGGATGAACAGTTAGTCACCATACTGCTTACGCAACATCACTGCATTGCTGATGGCTGGAGCCATCCGATTCTATTGCAAGCTGTGCATGAGTATTACAACCAATTGATAAGAGGGCAGAAGCCCCAGATTACGGTGGAACAAACTTATCTGGCAACCCAGCAATATCATCTGGATCATCAAGCTGAATCAGACACCTATTGGGCGGCATACAAAGCCCAATTTCAGAGCTCCAATGATTTTTCTGCGTTGTTAAGTCACCGTGTCGATTTAGCGCAAATAAAAAGCATTGAAAACCCGGCTGAACAAGAACTCATTATTCAGGGCAGCGCTTATGCGCAGCTTAAGGATATGTGCCGGACACAAGGGGTGACACTGAATGTGGCCTTGCAATTTGCCTGGCATAAGCTACTTCACAGCTACACAGGCGATGCACAGACCATTGTCGGCACCACCGTCTCCGGCCGCGATGTTCCGGTAGCGGGGATTGAATCCAGTGTTGGCCTGTATATCAATACCTTGCCACTGAGGGTGCAATGGCGTCCAACAGGCAGTATAGCGGCGGTTTTACAAGATATTCAGACGGCTATTGCAGCCCTCAACAGCCACAGTGCTGTCTCACTGGCCAGTTTACAATCCGACGGAGAACGCTTATTCCACAGCCTGCTGGTATTTGAAAACTATCCGTCCCCGGTGGTAAGTGAAAACCCAACCGGTATAGAACATACCCTGACATTCCGTCAGTCCGTCGAAAAAGTGGATTATCCGGTATCGCTGGCAGCCTATGAGCACGATAACAGTCTCATCATCAAATTCAGTTATGGCAAAGACTGGCTGACAGAAGCACAGACACAGCGCCTACTGGGTCAGCTTGAACGTATCCTGCACGCAGCGGCATGCAACCCAGACCAGTTACATACGTCAATCACCTTCCTCAGCGAAGCAGAGCGTCATACCCTGTTGCAGCGCTGGAATCAGACTGATGCCCCTTACCCGCAGGATAAAACCCTGCAACAACTGTTTGAAGCCCAGGTGGAAAGCACACCGGATAACGTCGCGCTGGTGTTTGAAGGCGAATCCCTGACCTATCGCCAGCTTAACGAACGGGCAAATCAACTGGCCTATGTGATCCGTGAACGCTGTCAGCCACACCATCATGTCCCTGTGCAAGCGGATACCCCCATCGCTCTCTACCTCGACCGCAGTCTGGACATGGTGATCAGTATTCTGGCGGCACTGAAAGCCGGGGGCGCTTATGTCCCCATTTCCCCTGAATATCCATTAGAGCGGGTTCGGTTTATTTTGGACGATACCCAATCCCCCTGCGTCGTCACTCAGCAAAAGT
>NZ_RCWE01000059.1 GCF_018448925.1 Photorhabdus akhurstii
TGGAAGGACAGGCGCCCCTGACCCTGGAACGGGATGACGCCGGCCGGGATACGGGGCGTTACGTGGAAGGGGGATTTATTCTGCGCCAGCAGTACAGCCTGATGGGCCAGTTAACCGCGCAACGGGCGGGCCGTAATCCCCATTTCTTCCGGCCGGCTGAACTGGAAGAGATTGCCGGACCCGCTTACGCGGGGGTGGCCCGCCGGTATGAATACGATGCCGCGCTGAACCTGACCGCTGTCAGTGATGACGGGCAGCCGTTAAATTATCTCCTCAACGGCAATGGCCAGGTGATGTCGGTGGGCGAGGGCCGGACACTGCGGGAGCATTATCAGTATGATGAGACCGGGTACCCGTCAAGACGGTTTGACGGGGCGCAGGAGATTATGGGGGAAACCCTCTATCAGGAGGGCCATCGCCTGAACTGGGTGGGCTCGCACCGGTTTGTTTACGACCGGGCCGGCCGCATGCAGGAGAAGCAGTTTTTAGCGGAAGGTTGCCGGCTGGCGCTGACAAAATACCGGTGGAACAGCCAGAATCAGCTGACCGGGCTTATCACCCCGGACGGGATACCGTGGGAATATCGCTATGACGCCTTCGGGCGGCGGACAGAAAAACGGTGTATCCAGAGCGGTAAGCTGACCACGTATGTGTGGGACGGCGACGTGCCGGCGGAAATCCGGGAATATCAGCACGGCCGGCTGAAAATGATCCGCCATCTGGTGTTTGACGGCTGGGAGCTGATAGCGCAGCAGACGCAGGCGTTTACGCTTAATCTGGACAACCGGGTGGAGCTGATGGCTGGGGAGGTGCAGACCCAGTATGCGGTCAGCGCCCCGACCGGCGAGCCGCTGGCGCTGTTCGACCCGGAGGGCAAGCGGGTGTGGCGGCGGCCGAAGCAGTCGCTATACGGCCTGCGTCTGAGCGGACACGGCGAGAACCCGCCATTGGACCCGGGCCTGAGATTTGCCGGGCAACTTTTTGATGAGGAAAGTGGTTTATTTTATAACCGGTTCAGGTATTATTTGCCGGAAGCAGCGTGCTACCTCAGCCCTGATCCGCTAGGGCTAAATGGGGGTGAGAACCCGTATGCGTACGTCCATAATCCGGCGAACTGGATTGATCCTCTGGGGCTAGCTGGTGAAAATGTATTTATTCACTATACAAATAAAGCTGGCTTTGACGGCATTATGAAGAGCGGTGTTCTTAATCCAAACGTCAGTGGAAAAGTTTATATAACGGATATACTGATGTCGCCAAAAGATGTAATGAGAGATTTATTGATAAACAACCCCAATCATATAGGACGAGGAGACTATGCGATTATTTTCAAAATAGACCCAGGGGAAAGAGGAAATATCCGTTCACCTTCTAGATTAGAATATACTCATGAAGGAAAGTTGAAATTGAATAATATTCTGTATGCCGGTAAAAACCCATATACCATATTAGAACATCTTGATTATGATACGAGACTCAAACTCACTGATAATCAAGTTAAAATCAGAAAGTGCGGAGGGAAATAATGAAGCACGAATCTATTCAATTAGCAAGGGAAGAGGTGAATGCAATAATCAAGCTGATCCTTTATATAAAGTTTGAATGTGAGGATCCTGGAACACTGATATATTCAAGTAGTCCTTTGATAAATTCAGCATTGGAAAAAATGTTGAATATGTATGGTTATAAGGATGATTGGGATAAAGTTTTCTCAAAATTTCTAGAAGCAGATAAGAATTTTGTAATCAAAAGAGTCGAATATTTAGAAAAACGTGAAAATAGTCCTCTTGATGAGGAAATTAAGCAGCAAATCTTATCAAATCATGCGTATCCATATAAGTGGTAGTTAATAATTAATAAGGCCGGAAAGATCCCCGTGATCTTCCAGCCTTGTTATTTTTATGCTTAAAATAAATATCTTTCAGGGTTGGTCTTATATATTAAATATATAATTTAAAACCACAAAAATATAAAATAAATAAGAAGATAAACAAAGGAATAATACAGAAAAATATAAGATTAATGATAAATATATACATAGGCTATATTTTAGATATTTTATTCTGTTTTCTCCCTGAAATCGCAAAAAGCCGGAATCGCTTCCGGCCTGTTTCTTTCTTACCGTGGTGAATACCCGTGACACGCCAGTGCCGACTGGAGCCGCCCTATCGCGACCTTGATAACCCAGGCTTCCGCATCATCAATCGCACAGGCGCGTATCTCCGCCCAGTTCAGCCGCTTAACCAGTTGGGCTAAGGCCAGCGCTTCAATGTGAGTTAACTGGATATCCTGTAAATGTTCAATGGCTATCGTCATCTCATGCTCCCCTCTTAACCCGCAAAACCAGTTATCAACGCCCGCATCTGCTGCTTAATCTCCCGCAGTTGTTCCTGTTGCCGCTGGTATTGCTGATGCTGTTGTTGCGTGGCCTCACTGTCCGGTATCAGCACCAGACAGCCGTCCATCACCTTCACCGTAATCTGGCCGCCAGTATTAAACCCCGCCTGTCTCAGCCACTGCCCCTTCAGATGTATCGCCGGTGTAGCGTTGTTGACCTTGTTCCCGTTCGGCACATAGCCCACAGTGTAATAACGTTCTGTTTTCACGGCTTTATTTACTGCCGCTTCTGCTTTAGAATGCGCCTTAGCCATAGTGACTACTCCTATTAGTTGCTGTGGTGAGCGGATTGACAGTGTTGGCGCACTGGCAATCCGCGTTAGCTTTATTCGTTACTCTTCTTTCTTCTTCGCTGCCTGTCTGGCTGAATCCCAACGTCGGGACTGATACTTGATAATTAAACTCTCCAGCACTTCACGAACAATACTCTGTTCATCATCAGGAAGCTGGCTGATGGCTTCAAACTGCAAGGAAAGTTCATCAACCGGTACACGTTCATGTTCATCAAATAACAAAAAGTCCGTGCTGACATTCAGCGAAGTCGCAATCTTCTTCAATACATCAAGGGAAGGCTGAGCCTGCCCTGTCTCGTACTTCTTCCAGCTATTAGCATGAATCCCAATAGCATCAGCCATCGCCTGCTGAGATAGGCTACGTTGCTTACGTAAAGCAATGAGTCGTTCAGATAAGGGCATAGATAAGCACCAGTAAACCGAGTGACTCATGATTTTACCCCCTTGATTAATATCCACTTGACGATAGTACATATATGTGTACCATAATAAAACATATTAATGGTCTTGACAAGGTTTTAAAGGAACAAACTCATGGCACGCATCCCGGAAGCCGAATTACAGCACCTGAAAGCCGCCGTCTCCTTAGTCGCCGTGGTGGAGCAACAGGGGCGACAGCTCTTTAAACGCGGCAAAGATTACGTGCTGCTGTGCCCGTTCCATCAGGAGAAAACCCCGTCAATGGTGCTCAGCCCTGAAAAGAACCTCTATCACTGTTTCGGCTGTCACGCCGGCGGCTCCGTACTGGACTGGGTGATGAAAACCGAGGGGTTAAGCCTGCGCCATGCCGTGGAACGCCTGCGCGGGGAACTGGGCGAGAATCCGGCAATCGCCCCGCTGGTCCAGCCAAATGAACCCGCCATGCTGGCCGAAGACGAAGCCGGACGGCAGGCGCTGCTTAATCGGGTGGTGGAGTTCTATCACCAGACGTTGCTGAACGCCCCCGAAGCGCTGGCTTATCTGGAAAAACGCCGGTTAAACCACCCGGA
>NZ_RCWE01000060.1 GCF_018448925.1 Photorhabdus akhurstii
TGTTGACTGTGAATGTCCAGCCCGCCATTGCCGGCAATCTGTCCCTGAGTATTAGTGAGCTCGGCGCTGGTCAGCGTGGTTTTACCGTCCGCGGCGATTATCCCGCCGGTGTTATCAACATCGCCGGCGCGCAGGGTTAACTGCCCGCCGCTTAACACCCGGCCCGACTGATTGTCCAGCGTGTCTTTGACCGCCAGTGTCAGCGAGCCTTTTTCGGCGGCCACGATGTTGCCGTGACGATTATCGACGGTCGTTGCTTTAAGGTTCAGGTTGCCGTTGCCCGCAAGGGTACCGCGCTGGTTATCCAGCCTCCGGGTGGTGAGGGACAGGGTATCTTTGCCCTGTTGTTGCATCACGCCGCCTTGATGGTTCAGGGTGTCGGCGTTGACGGTTATCTGCCCGGCTTGAGTTTCAGCCTGGTTGAGTTGCAGTTCACCGGCCTGTATCGTCAGGGCGCCATTGGTGAGCAGTTTGCCCTTATCACCCAGCCACCGTTGCGTGTTGAGCGATAATCGACCCTGACCGGCCAATTGCACCGTCCCCTGGTTGTTATCGGCCTGATGCGCGGTGAGATGCAGGTCCTCGCCCTGACTGGCAATATTGCCCTGACGGTTGTTAAGCCGGTCAGTGGTGAGGGTCAATTTCCCCTGATTGAACACTGTCCCCTCACGGTTATTCAGCGTACGGGTATGGAGCGCCAGTTCACCGCTGCCGGTCTGGTTAATTTTTCCCTGCTGATTAGATAAATCTGGGGTTGTGAGGTGGATTTCCTTCGCCACTAACTGGCCGCCGTCGTTGTTAAACTGGCCCGGCGTTTTCGCCGTCAAACGGGCGGCATTGACGCTGGCGCGAGCGGTACTGATGCCCAATTGACTGGCGGTGAGTTGAATCTGGCTGGCTGCGGTCTGGCTGTCGCTCAGGTCAATCTGTTGGCTGTGGACAGCCAGCGTATCGGCGGCCAGATTTTTCCCCTTCGCCTGAACATGCTGCGCGGTCAGAGTCAGTGAGCCGGGACGGGTAGTGTTGCCGTTATCATCCAGTCCCGCGGCTCATACGCTGTCATGGCTGCTGTGTATTGTGCCTGCGTTGACCGTGGTATCGCCGCGAGCTTCCACCCGGCCCTGATTGCGCAGTGCTCCTTTGGTCTGTAAATTCACCGCCGATTGTGACAGCAATTTGCCGGTGTTAGTGACATCGGCAGACGAGGTTAATTGCAACGTATCCCGGCTGCTGAGGGTGCCGCGGTTCTCTATCCGACCATCGGCGGTGATATGGACCTCGCCGGCAGACGCGCCGATATTGCCGGCATTATGCACGCCCACCCCCGCCTCGGTGCCTATCAACCTAATTTTATGGGCGTACATGCCGCCCAGTGCCGCCACATCCAACGCAAACTCTGGGTGCTTTTCATCGTCAACCGATTTTTTCTCAATCTGCTGATGCGTCGCATCGACAATATTACGCCCGGTAGTCACTTTCAGGTCTTGGGCGTGTAATTTGGCGTTAATCGCCACGGAGCGGGCGATAATATCGGTGTAACTTTGCTGTGTGCTGTCCATGCCGCGCCCGTCAATCCGCACTTCCCCCTGATTGACATCAAACCCTTTCAGCCGGCCCTGCTCCATCAGCGCCTGTCCGGTGGTGAGCGTAGTGCGATGTGAGTTAATGAACCCGCAACCGTTACAGGTGATGCCCGAAGGATTGGCAATAATCACCTCGGCTTTATGCCCGGCCACTTCAATCCAGCCATTAAGGTGACTGGGGTCACGGCTGTTGACCTCGTTAAGAATAACGCTGGCGTCCCCTTTGGCTAGCCACGGATTGCCCGCGACCATACCGCCCAGTTGCGTCTGGGTGGCCTGATGGCTGTTATTGAGGATCACCCCCTGTTTATCCACGTCAAACTGACGGTAGGTATTGTGGGAAACGCCGTCGGCGCCCGGGGTCTGGATATTGACCTGCGGCGTGCCGTTGGCGCTGCGAATGATGGTGGGCTGCTGACGGCCCGGTGCCTGTCCGTCGGCCACAATCGCCGCCTGTACGGTGAGCGAAACTCCGCCAAGGGCTAACAACAACCCAAACCGTAGCGCGGTGAGTCGGCAACGATGCTGTGGTGAAGAGGTGCACCGATATCGGCGCCCGGTTCGTCCCCGTCCGGCCCGCGCTATCTCGGCCACCACCATCCACATCTGGCGGGATTGATTAAAGATAATACGATACAACTGCTTGTTCATGATTTTTACTCCACACAACACTACCCACCGGCAGTTTTGCTATTTGAATTAATACTGCCAATACAGGTTGAATCCGGCCGTGACGGGGGAGGTTTGGAAACCGGCGGGTTTGGACAGCGGGACGCCGACAAACAGGTCGTAGCTCACCTTTTTCAGGTTGCCTCTCCAGCCCAGGGCGCTCCCCGCTAGGTGTTTTCCGAGCAGCGCGTCACTGCCCCGGCCGCCCACTTCGCCATAATCGATTGCCAGATACAGCGACTGCCCTTTCAGCGGGGTTTGCCAGTCCAGTTCGTTGCGGCTGTACCAGCCCCGATCAGCGGATAAGGTCAACTCGCCATCAAAGCCGCGCACCGTCCAGCGGCCACCGATTGAAAATCGATCCTGGGGCGTCAATGGGCTGGCGCTTATCTGCCGCAGATACTGGGTTTGATAAGAAAAGGGCTGAGAAAACAGCGTTAACGGCCCGGCCAGCGTCGCCGAGAACTGGGTGATTTTAGGCAAGGCGGTCCCCTCATTGCGGTACTCTTCCGGCGCAGGTTGCGCGCCAAACCAGCGCATGCCCTGCTGGTAAGTCACTGTGGTATCCAGCGTCGCGCTGCCGATAAAGTGATGATGAGACAGCCCCAGCTTCCAGCCCGCGGTTTCCCGGCGCTGAACATCGATTTCAGTGTTATCAATAAAATTACGGGATGCCCGACGATAAATTTCACCGTTAAGCCCGGTTTTCTGGTCGGCGTTACGATGCAGCACCCGGCTAAGCTGGACCACCAGATTTTGGCTTTTGCCCCGGTATTGGATCGCCTGATTCAGCCCGGCTATCGTCTGGGTATAATCGTAATGACTGGCCGTCATGCTCGCCATCCAGTAGCCGAAAGGCAGGGAGTAATAGAGCGTGTCGTTCTGGCTGCCTTTCCCGGCAGATGAGTGAATATCGCGTCCCTCGGAGAGATAGAACAGATCGCTGAGCGCCAGCGGGTTATCCAGAAAAAAGGTGAGTCCGCCCTGATAACGCCCGGTGCTTTTGGAGCCGGTATCATCCAGATACGTGGCGACTCGCCAGTGGCGGGACTGACGCCAGTCCAGCACAATATCGCTCTCCCCCGGCTGCGCTGCCGGGACAATGTTCATCTCCGCCCGCACGGTCGGGAAACGTTGCAAGTTTTCCAATCCCTGCTCGATATCCCGTAAATCCAGTAACTTGCCTTCACGCGCGGGAAAGGGGGTTATCCGCTGGATATAGTTCCCGCTGTCTGGGGTATAGCGGATATGCCGGATTTTGCCCGGTATCATCACCAGTTTTAAGGTTTGGGTACGCAGATCCTGGGGAGGAGCCAGAACCCGGCTGGTGACATAACCGTGATTAATGAGCTGATCTTGCAATTGGGTTATCAGCCGGCTGATGC
>NZ_RCWE01000061.1 GCF_018448925.1 Photorhabdus akhurstii
CTTGGTTTGATGGAAACGGTGAATTTGGCGAAAAATGCTCTTCCTAAAGACTCAGCTGAATCATTCACATCAGGCAATCACAATATTAAAACAGGTGGAAATTATTCCAGTTTGTCACTAACAAAGGGAGATGGCCGATATGTTTTAGTAGAAACCACTTCTCATGAAGAAAGTTCTTTTTGTGCAATAGGATATCGTGAGCCCGACTCCTCAAATATAAATGTTGTTCACTTCCCTAGAAAGAACGGCTATGTTGCAATAGCGAATGAGCACTATTCTAAATCAGAGTCTGACAGTCGATTTATTCAGTTAAATACCAATACAAAAACATCAGGTTATATATTAGCTAAAACCGCAAACTATTATGATGATCCTAATTCACGTCATTTGGGGCGTTCGGGATTTTTGAGGCCCAATGGAATTGATAATCTGGGGGCATTAGCAATTCATATCGCTCATCCTGACGTTGATAGCTCTCAGCACGCTCGCGGGCTTTCTTTCGGGTATGGGGGTTATTCAGAAGCATTCAGTATTTCTACTTACGCTTTCGATGAAAGTGGTAACTTCAGGGGAAAACGTAAGATATTAACAGAGGACGATATTCTTGTTGGTATTCCGCTACCGTGGTCTAAGTCAACTGCACCAGCAGGTTATCTTATTTGTAGTGGTCAGCAGTTTGACAAATCTGTATACCCTAAATTAGGGGAAGCATATCCCTCTGGTACACTCCCTGATTTACGTGGTGAGTTTATTCGAGGTTGGGATAATGGGAGAAGTATTGATTCTGGGCGGGAGATATTATCTCATCAGAATTCAACAAAGTTACCTAATCTTTACACCCATGCAACCTCTGAAAATATAGGATTACTGGTATCTCCTCCTATTAATCGTTTTTCAAATAATTATCCATCAGAAATTATGGCTAGTGATTTTGAGGAAATAGAACTCGGGAGCGGACAATATTTTTCGACCCAATTAAATCCTACTGGTACAGTTTCATTATCTACATTTAGAGTACGTCCCCGTAATATCGCATTTAACTACATAGTGAGAGCAGCGTAATGACAACACAGAAACAAAAATATTCCCTAGAACCAGAAACTGCAATATTGGGAAATGACGGATTAGCAACCAAGGCTGGCTGGTTGATAATCTACCATGCAGAACCTTATTCCAGAGAATTTATTGGTGCCAGACCAGAATATTTAATGGAAGGAGTGGGACTTCCTGCCAATTCTTATCCAGATGCCCCAAAACTTCCAGATTCTGATAGTATGGCTGTTTGCCGCAGCGAAGATAAAAGTTGTTGGCAAATTGTACCTGATTACCGAGGAAAAATAGTTTATAACACGCAAACCTTAGCACAATATGAAATTACTTCGTTAGGTGAACTACCAGAATATCTGACATTCAAACAACCTGTCACTGATTTTGATAAATGGGATGGTAAACAGTGGGTAACTGACAAATATGCTATAAAGGATAGCCAGATTAAACAGGCAGAGCAGCAGCGGATAGCACTATTACGACAAGCGAATGAAAAAATTACATTATTACAACATGCTGTAGATATTAAATTGGCCTCAGAAAAAGAAAAGTTATTGTTGTTAGATTGGAAAAAGTATTTAGTATTACTGAGTCGTGTTGACATTTCATCAGCGCCAGATAATATTAATTGGCCTGAAAAACCAGAATAAATAATAACGGCCTGTTTTTCAGGCCGTAGATTTAAGGCTTATAAACTAATTTGCAAGCATTTATTATTTCTGAAACAATTTTTTACATTAAATTCATTAATGGCTTTTTCAGAAAACGTTTTTAATTATTGAAATAAGGAACTTACAATTAATTTAAGAACAATATGTATTTATATTTAATTACATATTGTTGTAATTAAACCAGTAGTACTCAATGTCTCTTGGTAGTTCACAAAAATCACTAATAATGACAATAAAATCATAAACAATCATTTTTCTGCAATAATAATTGATGACCATACAATCAGCGATATTATTTAGAGTATAGAATGGAAAAATTTAAATTATATAAATAGCCAACTCAACATATCTGGCTATTTATATATGGGAATATTAAATTAACAAATTATCACCATGAAAATGATTCGTTTTATTCTGGTTGCTCTGGCCATTCAATATCTTGTGCCGTGGTATTCATTCGATTTAACGCGACGCGATATTTTTTCCACTCCATCAACATTGTTATTTCGTTATCAGTAGCAATGCCTAAATCAATAGCATCTTGTAATGGTGCCATTTTAATTGTCGCTTGTTCCAATAAATAATATTGTTGGCGGTGATAGGCTTTATTTTTCTGTTCGATAATGGCCTTCTGATATAATGATTGAGCCTCTTGAGCACTGAACCCCATAGAGATTAATTGATGGGGTTCAGCTGGCACATTAACATATTCATAGCCATTTTTATCTATTAATTTATTTAATTTTATCATATATCCTCATTATGGTTTCTTTTGATAGCGCGAATCATATTCCAGAGAATAAGGTGTTGTATTATCATTATATTCTTCGCCTAATAGTGGATCGTTAATGGCTAACGATTTCACCATCCATTTCATTTCACGCTTAAGATCTGCACTTGACCACTGATATATTTCAACCTCTCCTTCTTCACGTGAATAATGAATTGGTTGGAAATTACTGGTCGTAAAATAGGTTAAACCACCACGTAAATAACAACCACTATAAACGTAACAATCTACAACATCACCAGATTTAACATCACCATAGATAGGATATTTACCATCAACGGGTCTAGCGATGCTTATCATGGCGTAGTGGATCGCTTTTATTGTTTTACGATAGGTTTGATTTATGCGTTTAATATTTAAATATTGTGCATCACCACCCCACCGATGCTCTCCCCCCTCTATTTGTGCAAGTAATCCAGCAACATGTGTCACACCTTCACCGAATGGTTTTTTTTCTGCATCATATGGATAGGGCCTATGAAGAGTTAACCAAGAATTCGCTCCAACATTAGGTGGAAAGTCCCACCAAACTGGATAATAGCGGTCAGTACTTAGGCCAGTAAGATCAATCTTAGTGGTGTAACGTGGTTCACTCAGAATATCCGACGTAGTAGGTTTATTGAGCGTATTATATTCTTGTGCCCAAGGTGTCCACGGTAAATTGTGATATTGGCTGCGTGTATATATCCGGCTACTGTTATAAACAAAATAACGCTGAATGATCCCAGCAGCTTGTAAAACGACAAGTGAACCAGCAAGCAACTCAGGGTAGTTAGCACCATTTTGAGCATAAATATTGTAATCTTGGAAATAAATCCCTGGTATTTTGTAGTTATCCAAATTTGCCTTATCACCCAAATAAACAGCCTGTCCATGAAAAATATCCTGAGACGTAATATTGATATCCTCAGTCAGAACTTTGCCATTTACTTTTCGACTATTCGGTACTGCTCCCTGAGCCAAATTCACCGTTTCCATCAAACCAAG
>NZ_RCWE01000062.1 GCF_018448925.1 Photorhabdus akhurstii
GTTCTGCGGCCCGCCGCAGGCTCAGACGTTCGGTTTTCATGACCCAGTCGAGGACGGAACCGCCGGTGTGACAGCCGAAACAGTGATAGAGGTTCTTTTCCGAACTCAGCACCATTGACGGGGTTTTCTCCTCATGGAACGGGCACAGCAGCACGTAATCTTTGCCGCGTTTAATCAGCTTGCGTCCCTGTTGTTCCGCTACGGTCACTAAGGAGACGGCGGTTTTCAGGTGTTGCAATTCTGCTTCGGGTATCCGTGCCATGTCGCTGTTCCTCCGAAAACACGTCAAGATGTCTATTGTGTATTTTTATAGTACATTATATGATACTAAAATCAAGCGGGCAAATTGAGAGGGATTAGTATCATGGTATTTATTCAGGACGGGTTAACATCCATGAGCTTCTCTCAACGAGTGATTGAACTGCGTAAAAAGCGCAACCTGACACAGCAGGGGTTATCTGACGCAACAGGGATACATGTGCAGCAGATTAAACGATACGAAGCCGGTAGCTCACAACCTACCGCCGACGCGTTAAAGCGGCTGGCTGTTGTGTTACAGGTGACCTCTGATTTTTTGCTGTTTGAACCCGGGGAACGTGAGCCGGAAGATGATGGATTGAAGTTACGTTTTGAGGCGGTAGCGGCATTGCCGGTTGAAGAGCAGGAGATTGCTAAAGCGGTTTTGGATGCCATGATTGTGAAAAGTCAGGTATCACAGACGATAGCCCGAGTGGCAAAACCCGCCGCTAAAGAGAAGGATTAAGTTAACGCGGGGCTGTTGTGTTCGCAGCACAGCAACCCCGCTCACCACAAGCAACTAAACAGGGGTTGATTATGGCTAAGGCGCATTCTAAGGCAGAAGTCGTTGTAAATAAAGCAGCGAAAACAGAACGTTATTACACGGTGGGGTATGTGCTGAATGGGAATAAGGTCAACAACGCTACACCGGCGATACACCTTAAGGGGCAGTGGCTCAGACAGGCGGGGTTTAATACTGGCGGCCAGATTACGGTAAAGGTGATGGACGGTTGTCTGGTGCTGATTCCTGACAGTGAGGCCACGCAACAACAGCATCAGCAGTACCAGCGACAACAGGCCCAACTGCGGGAGATTAAGCAGCAGATGCGGGCGTTGATAACCGGTTTTGCGGGTTGAGGGGAGCGCATGAGATGACGATAGCGATTGAGCATTTACAGGATATTCAGTTAACCCACATTGAAGCGCTGGCCTTGGCGCAACTGGTTAAGCGGCTGAACTGGGCGGAGATACGGGCTTGTGCGGTTGATGACATGGAAGCCTGGGTTATCAAGGCTGCGATAGGGCGGCTCCAGTCGGCACTGGCGTATCACGGGTATTCACCACGGTAAGAGAGAAGTCAGCCGGAAGCGATTCCGGCTTTTTACTGTTTCAGGGAGAAAGCAGAATAAAATAGCTAAAGTATAGCCTATGTATATATTTGCTATGAATTTTATATTTTCTTGTATTATTTCTTTGTTTATCTTCTTATTTGTTTTATATTTTTGTGATTTTAATTTATATATTTAATATATAACATCAACCCTAAAAAATATTTATTTTAAGCATAAAAATAACAAAGCCGGAAAGATCACGGGGAGCTTTCCGGCTGATTTCAAGGATTATTAATCGCCGCTTATTCTAATAAAATTGATTTCTTTTCCGTTTACTTTTTCAATGATCTTATGCAGTTCATCTTTTCCTTCAATAATTCTATCTTTCATTTCAGACAATTCATGAATAAAAGAAGTTGCATCCTTTTTCTTTAATAAACAATCAGTTTTATAGTAATCCTTAATCTTTCTTAAATTCTTCGCGCTACTCCATCTCGTTGGAGATGAGAATATATTTGAATGTAAGGTTTCGCTCATAACAACATGAATAATCTCATTATCTTCTGTCGTGAAATGTATATCCAGTCCCATAATATCCTCAAAAAATCACATCTGTTGGCTTAAGATCTTTAAACACACTTTGCGGGAATGCCGTAACTAGATCACCATTTGATTCAGTAACAACCCTTACTTTATTTAATATTTCACCCTCTGGGGTTATACCTACATTCCTTTTCAAAGTTTTTTCATATATAAAACGATCACCATCGCGAATAATTCTATCTGGTTTACGGAATACATCCCTTATGGTCGATTTAACGTCGGCATTATTAAGAGTCCACTTACTTTTATGTGACCAGCCTTTGACATCGCCCACATGTCTATCCTTTACATGCTTAACACCGTCTTTAGTTAAGTTGATTTTGTCAGGGGGAGTTGGGCAAGGCGCGAGCCCCAGAGGGTCGATCCAGCCCGTCGGATTCTGCACGTAACTGTAAGGATTAAGGCCACCGACTAACCCAATCGGATCAGGACTGAGATAACACGCGGCTTCCGGTGAGTAAAAGCGGTGCCGATTGTAACAAAGCCCCGACTCTTCATCCCATAACTGCCCGGCGAATCGGAGGCCCGGGTCCAGTTCGGGATTCTCTGCCTGTCCGCCCAGCCGCAGCCCGTACAGGGACTGCTTCGGTCGCCGCCACACCCGTTTCCCTGCCGGGTCGAACAGCGCCAGCGGTTCCCCGGTCGGCGCGCTGACCGCATACTGGGTCTGCACCTCCCCGGCCATCAGTTCGACCCGGTTGTCCAGATTGAGCGTAAACTGTTGCGTCTGCTGCGCTATCAGCTCCCAGCCGTCAAACACCAGATGGCGGATCATTTTCAGCCGGCCGTGCTGATACTCGCGGATTTCCGCCGGCACATCGCCGTCCCACACATAGGTGGTCCGCTTACCGCTCTGGATACACCGTTTTTCTATCCGTCGCCCGAAAGCGTCATAGCGATATTCCCACGGTATCCCGTCCGGGGTGATAATCCCGGTCAGCTGATTCTGGCTGTTCCACCGGTATTTTGTCAGCGCCAGCCGGCAACCTTCCGCTAAAAACTGTTTCTCCTGCATGCGGCCGGCCCGGTCGTAAACAAACCGGTGCGAGTCCACCCAGTTCAGGCGATGCCCCTCCTGATAGAGGGTTTCCCCCATAATCTCCTGCACCCCGTCAAACCGTCTTGACGGGTACCCGGTCTCATCATACTGATAATGTTCCCGCAGTGTCCGCCCCTCCCCCACCGACATCACCTGGCCGTTGCCGTTGAGGAGATAATTTAACGGCTGCCCGTCATCACTGACGGCGGTCAGGTTCAGCGCGGCATCGTATTCATACCGGCGGGCCACCCCCGCGTAAGCGGGTCCGGCAATCTCTTCCAGTTCAGCCGGCCGGAAGAAATGGGGATTACGGCCGGCCCGTTGCGCGGTTAACTGGCCCATCAGGCTGTACTGCTGGCGCAGAATAAATCCCCCTTCCACGTAACGCCCCGTATCCCGGCCGGCGTCATCCCGTTCCAGGGTCAGGGGCGCCTGTCCTTCCA
>NZ_RCWE01000063.1 GCF_018448925.1 Photorhabdus akhurstii
GTCCTAGAGTTACCGGAATCAAAGTAATACTCCGAGCGCGGCGCTGAGTGTTACGAACATGGCACTCCCTATTATCAAGGTAATCCAGTATCTCCACGTGTTTAATGGTTTCTTCATCCTTAATATCAGGTGGTACTGCTAGAATTTCTTTTTCCCAGAGCGCCAGTCGTTTGGCTGGCAGTGGGTGAATAGTGGGAAACCATTTTTTAAGTAATTTTTTTAATCGTTGTTTCATTCAGAAAGATCTTCATCAGGGGGACCTAAGCGATCCAGTTCTGCCAGAATCAATGGAATTTGAGCTTCTAAATCGGCGGGTCTTTTATCTTTACTCCACCAGATAAGCGGCTCACGGCGTTTATAGTCCACCTTACTGACCGCCTCTTTGCCGTTTAATAAGAATTTCACCATAAAGGCGACTGCCAGCGCTTTATCATTACCACTACTTAAAAAAGCAAAAGAATAACTGCTGACGTTAGGGATAAAACCACGCCCGATAAGTTGATTGTTCTCATCTAGGCCGTAGACTTTGAGGAACATAATATTAGTTTTTTCTGCCATGCCTACTTGTGGATAACGAGCGGCATAGGCTTTGCCTTTATACCAGGTATAAAAAATTTGTCGTTCACGGTCGATAATTAATGGTGCTTGTCGGCGTGAAAAAAAGACGGCCCAGATAAAAGGAGGTATAATCAACAGATAGAGCAGAAGAAAACCTATATCGACCTTAAAAAGGTAGTCACTATATCGATAATAATTATATCGATAATGTAAGTACTTTCTCAGGGACAGATCTTTATCATCACCAATATAGTTCATACCGTTTAAATAGTCAGGCAGGTCATCACGTAGGTAAAATTTCTCCCCATATTCTTTTTTAGCGACATCAACCCAATGATAAATTTCTGATTCATTACTCTTTCGTTCTTCTATGAAGTCATTTATTGTCAATGACATACTGGTAATTAGTCCTAGTGTTACAGGAATCAAAGTAATACTCCGAGCGCGGCGTTGAGTATTACGAATATGACACTCCTTATCATCAAGATAGTCCAGTATTTCCACATGTTTGATGGTTTCTGCATCCCTAATATCTGGTGGTGCTGCCAGAATTTCTTTCTCCCAGCGTGCCAGCCGTTGGGCTGGCAATGGATGAATAGTAGGAAACCATTTTTTAAGTAAATTTCTTAATCGTTGCTTCATTCGGAAAGATCTTCATCAGGGGGACCTAAGCGATCCAACTCTGCCAAAATCAATGGAATTTGAGCGTCTAAATCGGCGGGTCTTTTATCTTTACTCCACCAGATAAACGGCTCACGGCGTTTATAATCCACCTTACTGATTGCTTCTTTGCCGTTTAATAAAAACTTCACCATAAAGGCGACTGCCAGCGCTTTATCATTGCCACTGCTTAAAAAAGCAAAAGTATAACTGCTGACATTAGGGATAAAGACACGTTCGATAAGGTTATTATTTTCATCCAATCCGTAAACTTTGAGATACAGAATATTGGTTTTTTCCAGCATACCTAATTGTGGATAACGGGCAGCATAGGCTTTACCTTTATGCCAGGTGTAGAAAATCTGTCGTTCACGGTCGATAATTAATGGTGCCTGACGTCTCCAGAAAAATATGCAATAAACAAAAGGTGGAATAACCAGTAGGTAAAGTAGCAGGAAACTTATATCAATTATGAGTAGTTGAGAGCTACTTGGGAAAAAAGTATAACGATAATATAAATATTTCCTTAATGAAATTTCTTTATCATTACCAATATAACGGGCATTTTCCATATAGTCTGGTAAATCGTTACGCAGATAAAACTTTTCTCCATATTTTTCTTTTACTAGCTCTACCCAGGAATGAATATCTGATTCAGTATCCTTTCGTTCTTTTATAAAATCATTCACAGTTAACACTAGACTGGTAATTAGTCCTAGTGTAACAGGAATTAGAGTAATACTCCTAAAACGGCGTTGAGGATTGCGGATATGACACTCCTTATCATCAAGATAGTCCAGTATTTCCACATGTTTGATGGTTTCTGCATCCTTAATATCTGGCGGTGCCGCCAGAATCTCTTTTTCCCAGCGTGCCAGCCGTTGGGCTGGCAAAGGATGAATAGTGGGAAACCATTTTTTAAGTAAATTTCTTAATCGTTGCTTCATTCGGAAAGATCTTCATCAGGGGGACCTAAGCGATCTAATTCTGCCAAAATCAACGGAATTTGAGCGTCTAAATCGGCAGGTCTTTTATCTTTACTCCACCAGATAAGCGGCTCACGACGTTTATAATCCACTTTACTGACCGCTTCTTTGCCGTTTAATAAAAACTTCACCATAAAGGCGACTGCCAGAGCTTTATCATTGCCACTGCTTAAAAAAGCAAAAGTATAGCTGCTGACATTAGGAATAAAGCCGCGTCCGATAAGGTTATTATTTTCATCCAGGCCGTAGACTTTGAGATACAAAATATTAGCTTTTTCCACCATGCCTAATTGTGGATAACGGGCGGCATAGGCTTTACCTTTATACCAGGTGTAGAAAATCTGTCGTTCACGGTCAATAATTAATGGCGCCTGACTCTGCCAAAAAAATATACAATATACAAAGGGTGGAATAATCAATAGATAGAGCAGAAAGAAACTTATATCAATTATGAGCAATCGGGTGCTGCTTGGGTAAAAAGTATAACGATAATATAAATATTTCCTTAGTGAAATTTCTTCATCATTACCAATATAGCGAGCATCTTCCATATAATCAGGTAAATCATTCCGTAGATAAAATTCTTCTCCATACTTTTTTTTCGCCAAGTTTACCCAACTATGAATCCACGCTTCATTTTTTTTTCTCGATTCCATAAAATCGTTAACATTTAACACCAGACTACTAATAATCCCCAGAGTAACTGGAATTAGAACAATACTCCGATAACGACGCTGAGGATTCCTAACCCAGCACTCCTTATTATTAAGGTTGTCTAGTATCTCCACATGTTTAATGGTTTTTTCATCCTTAATATCCGGTGGTACCGCCAGAATTTCTTTTTCCCAGCGGGCCAGCCGTTGGGCTGGCATTGGATGAATAGTGGGAAACCATTTTTTGAGTAAATTTTTTAATCGTTTCTTCATTCGGAAAGATCTTCATCAGGGGGACCTAAGCGATCCAATTCTGCCAGAATCAACGGAATTTGAGCTTCTAAATCGGCAGGTCTTTTATCTTTACTCCACCAGATAAGTGGCTCACGGCGTTTATAATCCACCTTACTGACCGCTTCTTTGCCGTTTAATAAGAATTTCACCATAAAGGCGACTGCCAGCGCTTTATCATTGCCACTGCTTAAAAAAGCAAAAGAATAACTGCTGA
>NZ_RCWE01000064.1:0-461 GCF_018448925.1 Photorhabdus akhurstii
TCCAGTACTAGTATGGCCCGGGGGATCCGCTCGCACTTAGCCTGTTAAGGGGTTCGCGCTCGTCTAGTCTGTGCTGTTGCCTGGATAGTAAATTATCATGGTACAAACTTTTAAGAGCCAGTTAAATGGAGATGGATTTAAAAAGAGTTATTGTAAAGTCTCCCCAGGTGTGTCATTAAATATCCCAACAGATTGCCCTGGCCTGACCCCCTAAATGCAATTTTGGGATTCCCTTTTAGTTGCTTTCATTAAAATGTACCAGCGCAGTAAAAAAAGCACAAAGTATATTGTTTATGTAACTCACTATCTCATTTGCACTGGTTACATGGCAGCTTCAGACTGACTAAAACTACACTTTTCCCACCATGGTTCAAAGATCAACAGAACTGGGCCAACAAAAGCAATTTTTTCATGTGGTCTAACTACCAACTTATTATGAGTTAAGTTACTTTTAGGTTTAA
>NZ_RCWE01000064.1:471-3236 GCF_018448925.1 Photorhabdus akhurstii
CACAGCAGTTTTTCCCTCCACACCTCCCAGAGATACTTTCAGGGTGGCTAAACTTGGCTAAAGGCTTCCGGACCAACCCTTGTTTCTTTATGGTGCTTGTGTCCTGACAACCGCGTAAGGCATGGAAATTCAGCTATTTATCCGATCGTTTATATGGGCGTGCGGCCGCGATATCCTGCAGATGCATCCAGTACTAGTATGGCCCGGGGGATCCGGCGCGCCTAGGCCTTGACGGCCTTCACTCAATTCGCCCTATAGTGAGTCGTATTACGTCGCGCTCACTGGCCGTCGTTTTACAACGTCGTGACTGGGAAAACCCTGGCGTTACCCAACTTAATCGCCTTGCAGCACATCCCCCTTTCGCCAGCTGGCGTAATAGCGAAGAGGCCCGCACCGAAACGCCCTTCCCAACAGTTGCGCAGCCTGAATGGCGAATGGGAGCGCCCTGTAGCGGCCACTCAACCCTATCTCGGTCTATTCTTTTGATTTATAAGGGATTTTGCCGATTTCGGCCTATTGGTTAAAAAATGAGCTGATTTAACAAAAATTTAACGCGAATTTTAACAAAATATTAACGCTTACAATTTAGGTGGCACTTTTCGGGGAAATGTGCGCGGAACCCCTATTTGTTTATTTTTCTAAATACATTCAAATATGTATCCGCTCATGAGACAATAACCCTGATAAATGCTTCAATAATATTGAAAAAGGAAGAGTATGCGTAGCCGTAATTGGAGCCGTACCCTGACCGAACGTAGCGGCGGTAATGGTGCGGTGGCGGTGTTTATGGCGTGCTATGATTGCTTTTTTGGCGTGCAGAGCATGCCGCGTGCGAGCAAACAGCAGGCGCGTTATGCGGTGGGCCGTTGCCTGATGCTGTGGAGCAGCAACGATGTGACCCAGCAGGGCAGCCGTCCGAAAACCAAACTGAACATTATGCGTGAAGCGGTGATTGCGGAAGTGAGCACCCAGCTGTCTGAAGTGGTGGGCGTGATTGAACGTCATCTGGAACCGACCCTGCTGGCCGTGCATCTGTATGGCAGCGCGGTGGATGGCGGCCTGAAACCGCATAGCGATATTGATCTGCTGGTGACCGTGACCGTGCGTCTGGATGAAACCACCCGTCGTGCGCTGATTAACGATCTGCTGGAAACCAGCGCGAGCCCGGGTGAAAGCGAAATTCTGCGTGCGGTGGAAGTGACCATCGTGGTGCATGATGACATTATTCCGTGGCGTTATCCGGCGAAACGTGAGCTGCAGTTTGGCGAATGGCAGCGTAACGATATTCTGGCCGGCATTTTTGAACCGGCGACCATTGATATCGATCTGGCCATTCTGCTGACCAAAGCGCGTGAACATAGCGTGGCGCTGGTTGGTCCGGCAGCGGAAGAACTGTTTGATCCGGTGCCGGAACAGGACCTGTTTGAAGCGCTGAACGAAACCCTGACCCTGTGGAACAGCCCGCCGGATTGGGCGGGTGATGAACGCAACGTGGTGCTGACCCTGAGCCGTATTTGGTATAGCGCGGTGACCGGCAAAATTGCGCCGAAAGATGTGGCGGCGGATTGGGCCATGGAACGTCTGCCGGCGCAGTATCAGCCGGTGATTCTGGAAGCGCGTCAGGCGTATCTGGGCCAGGAAGAAGATCGTCTGGCCAGCCGTGCGGATCAGCTGGAAGAATTTGTGCATTACGTGAAAGGCGAAATTACCAAAGTGGTGGGTAAATAATAACTGTCAGACCAAGTTTACTCATATATACTTTAGATTGATTTAAAACTTCATTTTTAATTTAAAAGGATCTAGGTGAAGATCCTTTTTGATAATCTCATGACCAAAATCCCTTAACGTGAGTTTTCGTTCCACTGAGCGTCAGACCCCGTAGAAAAGATCAAAGGATCTTCTTGAGATCCTTTTTTTCTGCGCGTAATCTGCTGCTTGCAAACAAAAAAACCACCGCTACCAGCGGTGGTTTGTTTGCCGGATCAAGAGCTACCAACTCTTTTTCCGAAGGTAACTGGCTTCAGCAGAGCGCAGATACCAAATACTGTTCTTCTAGTGTAGCCGTAGTTAGGCCACCACTTCAAGAACTCTGTAGCACCGCCTACATACCTCGCTCTGCTAATCCTGTTACCAGTGGCTGCTGCCAGTGGCGATAAGTCGTGTCTTACCGGGTTGGACTCAAGACGATAGTTACCGGATAAGGCGCAGCGGTCGGGCTGAACGGGGGGTTCGTGCACACAGCCCAGCTTGGAGCGAACGACCTACACCGAACTGAGATACCTACAGCGTGAGCTATGAGAAAGCGCCACGCTTCCCGAAGGGAGAAAGGCGGACAGGTATCCGGTAAGCGGCAGGGTCGGAACAGGAGAGCGCACGAGGGAGCTTCCAGGGGGAAACGCCTGGTATCTTTATAGTCCTGTCGGGTTTCGCCACCTCTGACTTGAGCGTCGATTTTTGTGATGCTCGTCAGGGGGGCGGAGCCTATGGAAAAACGCCAGCAACGCGGCCTTTTTACGGTTCCTGGCCTTTTGCTGGCCTTTTGCTCATTAGGCACCCCAGGCTTTACCCGAACGACCGAGCGCAGCGAGTCAGTGAGCGAGGAAGCGGAGAGCGCCCAATACGCAAGGAAACAGCTATGACCATGTTAATGCAGCTGGCACGACAGGTTTCCCGACTGGAAAGCGGGCAGTGAAGTGAAGGCCCATGAGGCCAGTTAATTAAGCGGCCGCGATATCCTGCAGATGCATCCAGTACTAGTATGGCCC
>NZ_RCWE01000065.1 GCF_018448925.1 Photorhabdus akhurstii
GTTCTGCGGCCCGCCGCAGGCTCAGACGTTCGGTTTTCATGACCCAGTCGAGGACGGAACCGCCGGTGTGACAGCCGAAACAGTGATAGAGGTTCTTTTCCGAACTCAGCACCATTGACGGGGTTTTTTCCTCATGGAACGGGCACAGCAGCACGTAATCTTTGCCGCGTTTAATCAGCTTGTGTCCCTGTTGTTCCGCTACGGTCACTAAGGAGACGGCGGTTTTCAGGTGCTGTAATTCGGCTTCCGGGATGCGTGCCATGTAAGCGGTCCTTATAAAATATTTTTCAATAAAGCATTTATGCTTGATAAGGTAGCTTCAAGGCTTTATCATGTCAAGCATGTGAAGTTCATATCAACGCACCGGAGCATGGAAGATGGCAGATAATTACGGCAACATAGCTCTATTTGATACCGCTATGATGACTGAGGTGCTTGATATGACAGCGGCGACAGAGACCGGATTCGCCCAACGCTTGCGTGAGTTACGCAGGCAAAAGGGGTTCTCCCAGTCTGAACTGGGCAGACTGGCGGAGTTGCATTACACCCATATTGGCCGTTTTGAGCGGGGAACTTCCAGACCGGGGAGTGATACGTTAAAACGGTTAGCGGATGTATTGGGCGTGACCAGTGATTACTTGCTGGAAGGGGCCGCCACCGAAGCGGCGAAGGCAAGATTTGAGGACCGGGAGTTATTGAGACAGTTTCAGGCAGTGGAACAGTTACCGGATGAGGATAAGGAAGTGATTAAGAAGTTGCTGGACGCTTTTTTAACTAAGAAGCAGTTACAGGCGCTGGCGAGATAACCATTTGATTTAACGCGGGATTAAAGTGCTACCAACACCTTAACCCCGCTTACCACAAGCAACTAAAAAGGGTAGTTACTATGGCTAAGGCGCATTCTAGGCAAAACGCGGCTCAAAATAAAGCGACTAAAACAGAACGGTATTACACGGTGGGATACGTCCCGCAAAACGATAAGGCCAACGCGCCGCCGGCGATACATCTTAAGGGGCAGTGGCTGAGACAGGCGGGGTTTAATACTGGCGGCCAGATTACAGTGAAGGTGATGGATGGCTGTCTGGTGCTCATTCCTGACAGTGAAGCCACGCAACAACAGCATCAGCAGTACCAGCGACAACAGGCCCAACTGCGGGAGATTAAGCAGCAGATGCGGGCGTTGATAACCGGTTTTGCGGGTTAAGGGGAGAGATGAGATGACGATAGCGATTGAACATTTACAGGACATTCAGTTAACTCACATTGAAGCACTGGCCCTGGCCCAACTGGCTAAGCGGCTGAACTGGGCGGAGATACGGGCCTGTGCGGTTGATGATACGGAAGCCTGGGTTATCAAGGCTGCGATAGGGCGGCTCCAGTCTGCATTGGCGTATCACGGGTATTCACCACGGTAAGAAAGAAGCCGGCCGGAAGCGATTCCGGCTTTTTACTGTTTCAGGGAGAAAACAGAATAAAATAGCTGAAATATGGCCTATATATATATTTACTATGAATCTAATATTTTTCTATATTATTTCTTTGTTTTTCTTCTTATTTATTTTATATTTTTATGATTTTAATTTATATATTTAATATATAACATCAACCCTGTAAGATATTTATTTTAAGCATAAAAATAACAAAGCCGGAAAGATCGCGGGGGATCTTTCCGGCTTGGGTTATAATTTCAGTATCTTATCGTATTACTTATTCTCACGTAACTTAGCCAAGCCTTTTTCGAGACGACTAATATTCTGATATTTTTCAGGTTTAGTACTTTTATCAAGATAACTAAACCAACCAGGAATTACCTTTTTAAAAAGCTCTAGCCCTTCTGGTGTGACATTAGACATTTTCAATATAAGATCTTTTTTAACCTCTCCATTTTCAGCAAATGGTTCCATATTTATTAGCAAGTTATTATCTTTTAAGAAACACATTAGTGCATTAGATAAGTTAATTATTTGCTCTTGATAATCTTTACTTTTATTTGCTCCCAGTAACATTGGGATATTATGTAAATCGAAGTCGATATCAGTCATTACCTTGCCCTAATCACTTTTGATATATCATTTATTTCTATTAACTCTCGGGTATTTGGATTTCTGACAAATGTCCCTCCAGCTTGTTGGATGCGTTGTTCTTTAGCCAATTGCCCGACTTTTGGTGCTGTTTGGCTAGTTATTTCAACAGGGCTCCATTTTCCATCTTGTCCCTTAATCACAAAGTCAATCCTCCTCCTTTCTCCAGTTAAAGGATCCTTAACTGATTTGCCATTAGCATCACGTAAGTAACGTTCATTTATGACATTTTCCTTGCCATAGCGTTTTTCAAATATAGCTTGCGCTCTTTTCTCTCTGGCTGTTCCAGCTACTTTATTCGGTATGCACTTCTTAGAAGACAGCCCCAGAGGATCAACCCATCCTGTGGGATTTTCGACGTATGCATACGGATTCTCACCACCCCAGAGGCCCGTTGGATCGGGACTGAGATAACATGCGGCTTCCGGTGAGTAAAAGCGGTGCCTGTTGTAGCAAAGCCCTGACTCTTCATCCCATAACTGCCCGGCGAATCGGAGGCCCGGATCGAGCTGGGGATTCTCTGCCTGTCCGCCCAGCCGCAGCCCGTACAGGGACTGCTTCGGTCGCCGCCACACCCGTTTCCCTGCCGGGTCGAACAGCGCCAGCGGCTCGCCGGTCGGGGCGCTGACCGCATACTGGGTCTGCACCTCTCCGGCCATCAGCTCCACCCGGTTGTCCAGATTGAGGGTAAACTGTTGCGTCTGCTGCGCTATCAGCTCCCAGCCGTCAAACACCAGATGGCGGACCATTTTCAGCCGGCCGTGCTGATATTCCCGAATTTCCGCCGGCACATCGCCGTCCCACACGACTGGAGTCTCCCGACGTCATCATACGGTTGAGCAGACTTTTGTCATTGATTTAACAGCCTTTTTTCTGGCTGCTTTTTCCCGCGTTGTTAAAGAGCATTCCAATTCGTCCC
>NZ_RCWE01000066.1 GCF_018448925.1 Photorhabdus akhurstii
CTCAGGCCGGTTATTTCCCCTATTCTCCTCAAAAATGGTTTTCGGCAGGGTAAATCCTCTCAGTTTCAATAATACCAGCGGCCCTTTCCCGACTTCGGTACGTAATACCCAGGTCAGCGGCAACCCCTCCGGCGTGGTCAATCTCAGCCGGTAACGGCTTTCATCCAGCATTTGCACCCGGGCGGCCTCCAGCCAGCGAATCAACCCCCACGTCCCCGGATACTCGCCATATAACCGCGCGCCGGTGTTCACGCCGGTCCAGGTCAGCACCACCCCGGGATTATCCTCGTCTCCCGGCCAGCGCAAATGCTGCCAGCTCTCCATCTGGTTAAAGTAACGCAACCGTTGACCGTCTATCGTCAGGTCCGTTTCCGCCACATCCCGCACCGGTTTGGCCCGCAATTCAAATCGTATTCCCTCGCTGCCACTGGCAAACAGCACATCCGCGACCTGACTCAGTTGATTTATCGCGCTTAAAAAGGCCGGGTTAACATGCAGTCCCTGACTGTTCACTTTATCTACTACCCAATATTTCCCCTCTTTATGCAGCACGCCGCCTAACTGGCTGTGCAGGAACTGTTCTATTCTCCCCGTATCCGACCGAATAAACTGCCCCAGCATTGGCAACGAGGCGTCATTTTGCCCCGCTACGAACGGGTAACGGCCGTCAAAGTCGGTTTGCCAGTCTGCCACCACCGCCGACTGCCACTGCGCATTCAGACTGGCCGCCGCCGGTTGTAATACCGTCTGCCACGCTTCGGTTAACGGTTGCACAAACACCGCCTGACCAAACCCGTTCCATTCCGCGCCCAGACTGGCCGCTATCAGGCTGCCGTAAGTCCGGGTGTCGGTCAGCTCCACGCTTTTCCCCTGAAACACACTCTGGGCCAGCGCCTCCATTACTGCCGGCGGGTCATCGGTATTCGCCAGTTGTTGCAGCGCCAGACGAACCCGCGTCACCCGGGTCAGGAAGGTTTGCAGACTCAGCGACCGGTCCGCCGTCATGCCGTTTTCCGTCGCGCTCTTGCCCATCAGCGCTAATAACGGACCGAAGGTGTTATCCAATGGCCCCTGTGGAATACGGGTCTGGTCAATCACCGAGGGTTTATTTTTCTGCAACAGGTTTTGCGCCGATTTCACCAGCGAGTCCGCCAACGCCGCCCCCTGTTGCCCGGTTTCTCCCTGATAAGCCAGCGTATTCATCAGCGCAATCAACGGCGACTGACGCACGTCCGCCATCAGGGTTAACTGGTCAATGGTGTCGGACAGGTTATGGGTTTTATGCCAGCGCAGGCTGTTGAGGAAGTTCAGCCACGCCCCGGCGAAGTCGGTAAAGTAACGCGCTGTCAGCCGGGCTTTCAGCTCCGCCGGGGACACCGCCTTCAATACGGGCTGACGGCCGTCACTGAGCACCCAGTCAATCGCTTCCTGCCGGGAGGCTGCCACCTGCGCTATCGCTTTTTGCACCTGTCCTTCCCACGCCTGACGGGTAAACATTCCCGGCACTACCTGACGGCTGCTAAACAGGCGACCGGCATCGGTGGCGCCGGTCATCTGCGCCAGAGTTAAATCCCCGTAGCTGTGAGCCACCTGTCGCAGCATTTTCTGGTACAGCATCGTTTCCGCATGACGCTGCCCTAACTGATTCAGCAGTATCTGACGTACTTCACTGACCAGCCCGTTATCCACGCTGATTTTCCACTCCGGGTGGCGCGGTAAATTCTGGGCATAAAACGTCAGTAACGCCTCGCCGCTGTGTTGCCACAGGCCATCCGTCACCCCGGCCCGGCGCGGCCAGTTTGCCATCAGCACCCGGCTCATCACCGCCGCGTCCGCTTTCTCAGGACGCGCCATCATCAGATACACTTTCAGTTGATTGTACGCCGAGGTGATACGCTGATAACGCTGTGCGCTGCCCGCCGGCAGATTCACCAGTTCGGTCAAACGCTGATGGAGCAACCGGGCAGCGGCATCACGTATCAGTTCGGCATTGTTGCGCTGATACACCGGCCACATCACTTTCAGCAGGGCATCATTCTGATTTAACCCAAAACGGCTGTACCAGGGCGCCCCGCGCTCTGACTGCGACTGCAACCGGTCAATTTCCCGTTGCAACTCATGCTGACTGAGCAAACGGGCCGATAACTCGCCCTGACGCTCACCGGCCTCGCTGATACGTTCACGACTGACCGCTATCTGATGACGGTTAACCCAAAACGAGGTCACGCTGCCCGCGCCCCACAACGCCGCCAGCGCTATCACGCCCCACTGCGCGCTTTTCTCCCACGGGAAGCCCACCGCTTTCCCCCGGCTATCGCGCACATGCTCCAGCACCCCGTTCCAACTGGCATCCCCCAGCCAGCCATGTTCCACCATCCCTGACGGCACAAACAGCGGTAAACTGAACGTCACCCCCGCCAGCCTCAACGGCGGCCGCTCTAACAACGGCGTCAGCTGCTTCACCAGACGTGTCACCCCACCATCCCGCAAAGACTGCGCCAGTCGCAACAGAAAATCGTGACGATTTTCCGCTATCGCCTGTCCCATGCCCCGATTCGCCAGCATGGGTATCAGGCTATCCAGACTCTGCGCCAGCATCTCGGGCGTCCCCCCTTCCGACAGAAAACAGCCCACGGTCTGAGTCGGCCGGTCGTGCTGGTCCCAGTGGCTGTGACGCACATTCCACACATACACCGGC
>NZ_RCWE01000067.1 GCF_018448925.1 Photorhabdus akhurstii
GCACAGACTGCCTCCCTGCCTCCGGCGTGCCCGGCAGTAAATGCCGGCCGCCCGGCGCTGAACCCCGGCGTTCTCTGTGACCGTCGTTGCCGGTCAGCCGCCATTCAACATAATGTGGCATTAAGCGAAATGGGCCTGAACGGCCCACAACGCTTAACAAAACATTATGTCGGCGCCGCCCACCCACGGGCGCTGCGCGGTCACCTTAACCCCGGTGAGCGGCTGGCCGCCGGGTGAGGCATCTTAGCCCCAGAGGCGCGCAAGGCTGACGCCTTCCGCTGTCAGCCGCAGTGCTAAAACCGGCCGCCGCAGTCGCCGCCCTCCCTGGCGGCTCCGGTGTTAACATCCGCCTTAAACCGTTGCCGGTCAGTCCGTCAGGGTCAACTGCCCTAAAGGCAGGCCAGCGAGCTGGCCGCGGTTTATTGCCCCCGCCCAACCCCGCTGCACTGGCTGCGCCCGGTTCGCAGTCGCAGGCTCCTTGCTCATTCCCGTGCTCGCCATCTCCGCCCCGTCCGCCCCCGCGGGCGGGGGCTCCCCGCTGAAAAGCTTCACCTGCGGGCCTCGCCAGCCCGCACCCGGCCAACCCGCGTCAGCGGCGCAGACAAGCTGCCCCGCCGCCACGGGTTCCTGATAAAACCCGGTTCTGGCAGAAAAAGCGGGCCAAAACCCGGCACTGACATCGGGGAAAAAGTGAGCTAAAATCGGCCAAGTGCCCGTCGGGGCGAGTTGATATGTTCTTTAACAGGGTGGGAAAAAGCGGTGAAGAAAAAGGCTGCTAAATCAGGGGGAAAGGTCCGCTCAACTGTATGATGGCGTCGGGATAGTCCCTAAGACCCGATTGGGTTAGAGGGAGGCGCTAACCATTATGCCTATGTGGAAAATCCGACATCTTGGTTTGATCCTTTGGGATTGACTCCAGAAAAAGGAATAGCAACTGTGTTGTGGCATGATAATCGAGGCCCCGGTAATAGTTTTGGACATTATTCAGTAAAGATTGAATTTGGTGGTCAAACAATACATACACATCAGTTTGGTGGACTCGGTCCAAATGGGCCATCACAAACAAAAATCAGTACGCGGGGGATACAAAATGTCCCTGTTGATAAGATAGGTGTATTTGAATTACCAAATGGAAAAGCTGCATTGGATTTCCAAAAATCTGTTCTAGAAAAAGTAGGACCGCTGTATGACACAAAAACGAGAAGTTGTGTGACCCATGTTATGGAAGTATTAAAGGCAGGAGGAATGGATGTTCCCAATGAAGCAGGGGGACAGTTTAAATTCTTGTTGAAAAATATGAAAAAATGCCAAAAACCAGGAGAATAATATGTTTTTATATTGTGATAAACATGACATGCCGCATACCTTTTCTGTTTCTAAACGAATTGCAGAATTAATTGATCGCAGAGAAAGTATCCAGACAAAAGATATAAAAAAAATATATATAGATTCGGTAGAAAATTCCAGTGAAATATGGATTGATAATGATATGTTCGAAAAATACTTTCCTAACGTAACTGAAAACAAGGTTATTTTGAAAGATAGACATAAGCATCTTCATGAAATGAATGACAGGTTATTAATCAAAGAGATTGATAGGGAAATATTTTCAGTTTGTAGGAAATGTCTTTTAGAATGTTTATGTGATGAATGACTCTTTATTAATACATTAACTTTATTATAGATATAAAAAAGCCGGGAAGATCCCCATGATCTTCCGGCTTTTTATTATTATCCTGCCTGATAATCCCCAATCAGCTCCCGCATCTTGAGCTTGATCTCACTGAGCTGGGCCGTAATGTTCCGGTGGACTCACCTTGCGTTGTCAGATAACAACAAAATGGGATGTTAACTGAAGGGATTCTCAGGCCAGGGCAGCAGCTCATTCAACCGATTGTTCGGCCAGACAGGCAGCCGGCTGAGAACATCACGTAACCAGACCCAGGGCTCATGTCCGTTGGCTTTGGCCGTTTCCAGCAGGCTCATTATCATGGCGGCACGTTGCCCTGCGCAGAGCGAGCCCGCAAAAAGCCAGTTCTTTCGACCAAGGTAAAAAGCCGGAAAGATCCTCGCGATCTTTCGGCTTTGTTATCTTTATGCTTAAAATAAATATTTTACAGTGTTGACCTTATATATTAAATATATAACTTAAAATCAAAAAAATATAGAATAAATAATAAGATAAAAAAAAGAATAATACAGAAAAATATAATATTCATAGTAAATATATACATAAGATATATTTTTGCTATTTTATTCTATTTTTTCTCTGAAACAACAAAAAGCCGGAATCGCTTCCGGCTGGCTTCTTTCTTACCGAGGTGAATACCCATGCCACGCCAATGCCGACGGGTTAGTGCAATGGCAAGGCATCAAGGTAATCACGGATATACTGATGCAAGAAGAAATGCTCTGGATAAAATAAATTTAAATCAATCAACTGATACCATATCGAAACAAGTAGCTAACATCCAAAATATAGCTAAAAAAGATATGGAGAATGGCAATATTATTAAATCCAAAGATAGGTATAACACTAATATTCAGAGGAAAGACGTAAATTAAAAAGTAAGACAAAGCATCTTTGATCTCTGGAGTAAAATTTTAGGATAATTTAATCTGGGTGAGATAATAAATTTTTATATGGAACCTGTTGAATTCTTTAAAAGTTCGGATTT
>NZ_RCWE01000068.1 GCF_018448925.1 Photorhabdus akhurstii
ACAAAGTGCTGAAAGACAGCCCAAAGCATCTGTACCTGTCCTCACCCCTGGCCGGGGTCTGGAATGAGGCAGCGATGAAAGCCGCTGCGGAAATTATCCTGTGCGAAGCGCTGATCGATGCCATGACCTTCTGGTGTGCCGGGTTCCGCAATGTGATCGCCGCATTCGGGGTGAACGGGTTTAACCGTGAGCATCTCGACGCTTTGCAGTATCACGGCGTGAAACGGGTGCTGATTGCCTTTGACCGCGATGAGGCCGGAGACCGTGGCGTGGCTAATGTAGCCGCTGATTTACTGGAAGCCGGTATCGAGGCATGGCGGGTGCAGTTCCCGCCGGGTATGGATGCCAATGACTATGCGCTGAAAAGCGGCAACGCCGAACATGCGCTGGGGCTGGCCCTGCAACAGGCGGTCTGGCTGGGACAGGGAACCGCGCCGGGCGCGGTGTTCAGCCATGAGCGGCCCGTCTCGTCAGATATGACGGAAAAGCCCCAAAGTGCCGGTGTGGCTGAATCCTCTTCTTTAGCCGCCCCGCCAGAGCTGACCGTTGCACAAGTGCCCTGCGAGCGCACGGCGTCCGGTGAACTGCTGATGAAAAGCGGACCCCGTATCTGGCGGATACGGGGGATGAAAAAATCGCCGGTGCCCGATGTGATGAAAGTCAATGTGCAGGTGCGGGATGAAACGTCCGGCCTGTTCCATGTGGATACGCTGGACATGTATCACGCGCGGCATCGTCAAAACTACATCAGTACGGCGGCGCAAGAGCTGGAATGCGAGCTGTCGGTCATCAAACGCGAAGCCGGGCGGGTCCTGCTGATGCTGGAGCAGCAACAGGATGCGCAACAGCAGGCCGATGCCGAAGCCGCAGGGACAACGGCAGTCACGGTCAGCGCGGAAGACGAAGCCGCCGCGCTGGCGTTGCTGACATTGCCGAACTTAACAGAACAAATTATCCACGACATGGCCGCCTGCGGGGTGGTCGGCGAATCCACCAATCTGCTGACCGGGTATCTGGCGGCAGTCTCGCGCAAACTCGATAAACCGCTGGCCGTGTTAATCCAGAGCAGCAGCGCGGCAGGCAAGAGCAGCCTGATGGAGGCGGTGCTGAACCTGATGCCGGAAGAGGAGCGTATCCAGTACTCGGCAATGACCGGGCAGAGCCTCTACTATCTGGGAGAAACCAGCCTGCAACACAAAATACTGGCGATAGCCGAAGAAGAAGGCGTGCGGCAGGCGGCCTATGCCCTGAAACTGTTGCAGTCCGACGGCGAGCTGAAAATCGCCAGCACCGGCAAGAACGAACAGAGCGGCGAGCTGGTGACGCGGGAATACAAGGTACAGGGACCGGTGATGCTGATGCTAACGACGACGGCCATTGATGTGGATGAAGAGCTGCTGAACCGCTGTCTGGTGCTGACGGTCAACGAATCGCGCGAACAGACGCAGGCCATCCACGCGATGCAGCGGCACCGTCAGACACTGGCCGGGTTGCTGGCTGACTCAGAGAAAGGTTATCTGACGCAGTTACACCAGAACGCCCAGCGCCTGTTAAGGCCGCTGAAAGTGGTGAATCCGTATGCGCACCAGCTCACTTTTTTAAGCGATAAAACGCGGATGCGGCGCGACCATATGAAATACCTCACCTTAATACAGGCCATCGCGTTGCTGCACCAGTATCAACGTGAAGTGAAGAAAACCACGCATCGCGGGCAGGTGATTGAATATATCGAAGTGACGAAAAACGATATCCAGCTCGCTAACCAACTGGCACATGAAGTTCTGGGGCGCACACTGGATGAAATGCCGCCGCAGACGCGTAAGCTGTTGTTATTAATACAGGAGTGGGTACGGAAAACCGCCGGACAACAGGCGGTCAGGGTCGATGAACTGCATTTTACCCGGCGGGATATTCGGGCCGCTCTGCACTGGGGCGATACGCAGCTGAAAGTGCATCTGGCGCGGTTGCTGGAAATGGAATACCTGTTACTGCATCGCCGCGGGCTGACCTACGAATATACGCTGCTGTGGGATGGTGAAGATACCGGGCAACCACATCTGTGCGGATTACTGGAGATGACGGAATCCCAGTCAGAAACAGCAGGCGATGCGTTCCGGTCGGGGTCAGAGGATGTTCAGTCGGGCACAGGTCGGGGCAGGGTCGGCAGTCAGTCGGTCAGTCAAAATCCGGCCTCAGGGCAGGCAACACCAGACTTATCGGCGGAAGTGGCCGGGGTAAAACAAAAAACGGCTATTAAAGCAGAAAAAAAACCGGCTTCAATCCCCCTGCCCGAAGAAACAGAAATGACGAATGACGCTGTTGCGGGCAAGGCGTTCCAGTCGGGGTCAGAGGATGTTCAGTCGGGTACAGGTCGGCCCCAGGTCGGTATACAGCCGGACAGACAAAATCCGGCCTCAGCACAGACAGCACAAGGCTTAACAACAGAACCGGGCGGAGCCGGAAAGAAAACGGTTAACAGACATAAAACGCAAAAGGCCCCACCGCCCGCTGCCTCAGCCGCCCATCCCCAATCCGAAACGGAGGTTAATCATGGCAAACCGTAAACCGCGCAAAGGAAGTCTCCTGACCGTCGATGACGTCTACCGTCAGCCGGTGGGTCCGGCACATGACCCAAAAAGCCTGTATGCGCTGCTGCTGCGCTTCGTGGCATGG
>NZ_RCWE01000069.1 GCF_018448925.1 Photorhabdus akhurstii
CCATGCCACGAAGCGCAGCAGCAGCGCATACAGGCTTTTTGGGTCATGTGCCGGACCCACCGGCTGACGGTAGACGTCATCGACGGTCAGGAGACTTCCTTTGCGCGGTTTACGGTTTGCCATGATTGACCTCCGGTTGAGATTGAGTGGCGGGCGCAGACAAGGGACGCGTTTTCTTTTTTCCTTTGATTACCGTGTCTTCCGTTACCCCGACTTGCGGTACGCTGAACCCGTGTTCTGCCTGCCCTGATGGGGATTTTTTCACCCCAGACTTGACCCGGACCTGGCCCAGACTTGAGGCAGACTGGCGTTCATTGAAGTCAGACTTGCTCTCCTGACCTGTCGGGACGGCTGCCGGCGTTTTATCCCTGTCGGGCACGGGCAATGCGTCTCCGTGATTATTTTCCCTGATAACTGCGTTTTCATCTGCCCGGACTTGTGCACCCGCAGAACCTTGTGCTGTCTGGGCTGACGCGGATTTTTCTTCCCCAGACTTAGACCAGACTTGCCCCAGACTTAGGGAAGACTTGCCACCTTCCGGGTCAGACTTGCGTTCACTGCCTGCCGTTTCTGAGTCCGGTTCTCCGACATCCAGCAGGCCGCACAGGTGCGCCGCGCCGTTGTCTTCCCCGTCCCACAGCAGTTCATAATGCAGCAGATGCCCCCGGCTGCCGCCATGCAACAGCAGGTATTCCATTTCCGTCAGTCGTTGACAGTGGTTTTTGAGCTGGCTGTCGCTCCAGTGGGTAAAGGCGCGGATATCCCGCCGGGTAAAGCGCACTTCATTTGGCTGGCAGTGCTGGATTTGCGCCTGTTCGTTCACCATCGCTTGTATCAGCAGCAACAGCTTGCGCGTCTGCGGCGGCATTTCATCCAGTGTGCGCCCCAGAACTTCATGTGCCAGTTGGTTAGCAAGCTGGATATCGTCTTTCGTCACTTCGATATATTCAATCACCTGCCCGCGATGCGTGGTTTTCTTCACTTCACGTTGATACTGGTGCAGCAACGCGATGGCCTGTATTAAGGTGAGGTATTTCATATGGTCGCGCCGCATCCGGGTTTTGTCTGACAGGAACGTCAGTTGATGGGCATACGGATTCACCACTTTCAGCGGCCTTAACAGGCGCTGGGCGTTCTGGTGTAACTGCGTCAGATAACCTTTCTCTGAGTCAGCCAGCAACCCGGCCAGTGTCTGACGGTGCCGCTGCATCGCGTGGATGGCCTGCGTCTGTTCGCGCGATTCGTTGACCGTCAGCACCAGACAGCGGTTCAGCAGCTCTTCATCCACATCAATGGCCGTCGTCGTTAACATCAGCATGACCGGTCCCTGCACCTTGTATTCCCGCGTCACCAGCTCGCCGCTCTGTTCGTTCTTGCCGGTGCTGGCGATTTTCAGCTCGCCGTCGGACTGCAACAGTTTCAGGGCATAGGCCGCCTGCCGCACGCCTTCTTCTTCGGCTATCGCCAGTATTTTGTGTTGCAGGCTGGTTTCTCCCAGATAGTAGAGGCTCTGTCCGGTCATCGCCGAGTACTGGATACGCTCCTCTTCCGGCATCAGGTTCAGCACCGCCTCCATCAGGCTGCTCTTGCCTGCCGCGCTGCTGCTCTGGATTAACACGGCCAGCGGTTTATCGAGTTTGCGCGAGACCGCCGCCAGATACCCGGTCAGCAGATTGGTGGATTCGCCGACCACCCCGCAGGCGGCCATGTCGTTGATAATCTGTTCTGTTAAGTTCGGCAATGTCAGCAACGCCAGCGCGGCGGCTTCGTCTTCCGCGCTGACCGTGACCGCCGTTGTCCCTGAGGCTTCGGCGTCGGCCTGCTGTTGCGCATCCTGTTGCTGCTCCAGCATCAGCAGGACCCGCCCGGCTTCGCGTTTGATGACCGACAGCTCGCATTCCAGCTCTTGCGCCGCCGTGCTGATGTAGTTTTGACGATGCCGCGCGTGATACATGTCCAGTGTATCCACATGGAACAGGCCGGACGTTTCATCCCGCACCTGCACATTGACTTTCATCACATCGGGCACCGGCGATTTTTTCATCCCCCGTATCCGCCAGATACGTGGCCCGCTTTTCATCAGCAGTTCACCGCAGGCCGTACGCTCACAGGGCACGGGGGCAACGGTCAGCTCTGGCGGGGCGGCTAAGGCAGCCGGTTTAGCCACATCTGCATTGTGAGGTTTTTCCGTCACACTCGGCAAGACGGGCCGCTCATGGCTGAACACCGCACCTGGTGCTGTTCCCTGTCCCAGCCAGACCGCCTGTTGCAAGGCCAGCCCCAGCGCATGTTCGGCATTGCCGCTTTTCAGCGCATAGTCATTGGCATCCATACCCGGCGGGAACTGCACCCGCCATGCCTCGATACCGGCTTCCAGTAAGTCAGCGGCCACACTGGCCGCGCCACGGTCTCCGGCCTCGTCCCGGTCAAAGGCAATCAGCACCCGTTTCACGCCGTGATACTGCAAGGCGTCGAGATGCTCACGGTTAAACCCGTTCACCCCGAACGCGGCGATCACGTTGCGGAACCCGGCACACCAGAACGTCATGGCATCGATCAGCGCTTCGCACAGGATAATTTCCGCAGCGGCTTTCATCGCTGCCTCATTCCAGACCCCGGCCAGGGGTGAGGACAGGTACAGATGCTTTGGGCTGTCTTTCAGCACTTTGT
>NZ_RCWE01000070.1 GCF_018448925.1 Photorhabdus akhurstii
TCCGGGTGGTTTAACCGGCGTTTTTCCAGATAAGCCAGCGCTTCGGGGGCGTTCAGCAACGTCTGGTGATAGAACTCCACCACCCGATTAAGCAGCGCCTGCCGTCCGGCTTCGTCTTCGGCCAGCACGGCGGGTTCATTTGGCTGGACCAGCGGGGCGATTGCCGGATTCTCGCCCAGTTCCCCGCGCAGGCGTTCCACGGCATGGCGCAGGCTTAAGCCTTCGGTTTTCATCACCCAGTCCAGTACTGAGCCGCCTGCGTCACAGCCAAAACAGTGATAGAGATTTTTTGCCGGAGAGATAACCATTGACGGGGTTTTCTCCTGATGGAACGGGCACAGCAGTACGTAATCTTTGCCGCGTTTAAAGAGCTGTCGCCCCTGTTGTTCCACCACGGCGACTAAGGAGACGGCGGCTTTCAGGTGCTGTAATTCGGCTTCGGGAATGCGGGCCATATCGTTAATCCTTTAAAAAATACGTCAAGGTCTATATTGACCTATTTTAAACAGGACATTAGAATGCTTTCAAGAATTAATTTTCAGGAGGGGATTTAGCATGTGGAACAAACAACTAACTTGGCTATGTTTGTCCATGACTGATTTTGGTAAAAACCTCTCATCTATTCGTAAATCAAGGCAGTTAACACAACTGAAACTGGCGGACCTGTTAGATATTCAGCCCCGCATGGTGGGGCGCTGGGAACAAGGGAAAGCCAAGCCTCAGTTTGATTACATCATCAAGCTGGCGCAGATATTAGAGGTCAGTATTGACCATCTGTTACTGGGTGATAAAGGCAGTGCCGCCCCGGAGTTTGATATCAAAAACAAGCGGCTAAAAGAGTTGTGTAAACAGGCCGATGCATTGAAGCCGGAAGATCAGGAAGTGATTTGTCATTTTCTGGATATGGCTATCACACAAGACAAGATAAAGCAGGTGATTAAGCGATAATCTGTTGATATTTAGCGCGGGGATAACGGGCTGGCACCCGTTACCGCCGCTTACCACAGCAACTATAGGAGTAGTGACTATGGCTAAGGCGCATTCTAAAGCAGAAGCAGCGATAAATAAAGCTGTGAAAACAGAACGTTATTACACGGTGGGCTATGTGCCGAACGGGAACAGAGTCAACGACGCCACACCGGCGATACATCTTAAAGGTCAGTGGCTGAGACAGGCGGGGTTTAATACCGGCGGCCAGATTACGGTGAAGGTGATGGATGGTTGTCTGGTGCTCATTCCTGACAGTGAAGCCACGCAACAACAGCATCAACAGTACCAGCGGCAACAGGCCCAACTGCGGGAGATTAAGCAGCAGATGCAGGCGCTGATAACCGGTTTTGCGGGTTAAGGGGAGAGCATGAGATGACGATAGCCATTGAACATTTGCAGGACATTCAGTTAACCCACATTGAAGCGCTGGCCTTGGCCCAACTGGTTAAACGGTTGAACTGGACGGAGATACGCGCCTGTGCCGTGAATGACGAGGAAGCGTATCAGATTAAGGATGCGATCTCTAAGCTTCAATCTGCTCTAGCGTACAGTGGATATTCGCCACGGTAGATATTAATAAGGCTGGAAGATCTTTGAGATCTTCCAGCCTTTCATATTTATTTATATGACATCAATCGCTTATATAAAAACTCAATGAAATTGCTTGCATATAATTTATTTTCTGTTCCTAATGATATATAAACTTCGACCAAATTATTTGTGTTGAAATAAAATTCTTCTCCGAAGTCTGTATTTGAGACAACTAACCTTCCTTCATTAAGGTAATTATTAGCTATTGTATTTTGATATACTAAATCACCGCCAATAGCTTCCTCAAACGGAATGCAATATATGCTATATATCTCATCTCCACATATATCACCACCGCCAAAATTATTCAAAAACCATTTATAATCATCAGGTAATGTTAGTGATAATGCTTTTTCTGTTTTATTTATCCATTCAGGAGAGGGTGCATCATCTGCACTTCCCATATTTAATAAATCGGGATATTCCGCGAATAAATCTATTAATTCATCTCTGTTCATTTAAAATCTCCAGCTCTATTGATCCAATACTGTTCTCGCCATTTATTAAATGTAGCTCGATCTATTCCTGAAGGAATCGTATTAGGATTTATATGAATTGCTTTGTGATTAACTTTATGGAATGTTTGGCTCATTTCAGCAATAGGACCGTTTTGAGTTTGTAACATATGATGTAAGTTTACAGCTTTTCCATCATGCCCAACAGGGGCCCTACCTGATGCCATTCGTTCAATATTAGTTCCTCGAATCACTTTTCCTTGATCTCGCCATGCCGACATATGTTGAGGATCAAACAGATCATTTCTTTGATATACCTTATTCCCTTTAAATGTAATCGGGTCTGATGACCAATATTTTCTCTTTTGACTATAGTCAGTTGGACAGCCAGCAAGACCCAGCGGATCAATCCAGTTTGCCGGATTATGGACGTACGCATACGGATTCGGACCCCCATTTAGCCCGAGCGGATCTTAGGGACTATCCCGACGCCATCATACAGTTGAGCGGACCTTTCCCCCTGATTTAGCAGCCTTTTTCTTCACCGCTTTTTCCCACCCTGTTAAAGAACATATCAACTCGCCCCGACGGGCACTTG
>NZ_RCWE01000071.1 GCF_018448925.1 Photorhabdus akhurstii
CAAAGCAGTGATACAGGTTCTTAGCCGGCGATATCACCATTGAGGGCGTTTTCTCGTGATGGAACGGACAGCGCAGCACATAATCCTCACCGCGTTTTTTCATCGCACGGCCTTGCTTACGCGCCAGCCCCAGCAACGAGACGGTTTGCTTTAAGCGGGCTAAATCGGTATCGGGAACGCGGGTCATTGCCTTTACTCCTGTAAAATGCGTCAAGATTCATATTGATAATATATATAGTCCCTGATATGATACTTTGAGTCAAGCGGTAAAAACGGGAGGGGTATAGTGACGCCAGTTACAGCAACTTTGGAATTTCCTATGAGCTTTTCTGATAAATTGGCTGCCTCCCGTAAAGAGCTTGGTTTCACGCAACAACAGATGGCTGACAAGATTGGTATGCACGTTTCACAGTACAAGCGCTATGAAGCCGGGACATCCCAGCCGACGATTGATGTGTTTCGGCGGATTGCATTAGCGTTGAATGTCAGTGCCGATATGCTTCTTTTTGATCCCAATGAACGCGGACCCGATGACCGGCTAAAGCTCCAGTTCGAAGCGGTCTCACAGTTGGATGAGAAAGAGCGGGAAGCGATTGAGACAGTGATTAGCAGTATGCTGCATATGCATGATGCTAAACGTTGGACGGTAAAACGTTAGGCGCTCAAGAAGAGATAATACTTACGCGGTGTTGAGATGCTGAGAACATCCCAGCACCGCTAACCACAACCCACTATCAGAGGTAGTTAGCTATGGCTGAACACGATTGTAATGTAAATTCAGGCAGTTCGAAAGCCCGACGCCACTATAAAGTCGGCTATATCAGCCGATGTCACGCCGACCGCCACACTGGCATGACCCGTTATTACAGCCAGCATCCCAGCCTGCACCTTAAAGGCAACTGGCTGGAAGAAGCGGGCTTTGCGACCGGACTGCCGGTGCAGGTCAGTGTTGAGCACGGGCAGTTGATTATCCGGCTTGTTGAGAACAGCTGACGGTTAAAAGCAGGAAGCTCCCGGCCACTTCAACTGACCGGGACGCCTGATTAACAAAAATCCTGTTCTATATTACCTTCCGCTTTTAGGATTGCCAAAAAGCGTTGATAAGCAGTTTCATCTAATTCAAGTAGATCATCCAGCAACCGTTCTTCTATTAATGCCCAATGATGAACACTTTTAGCATCATCATTTGAGAAAAAAACAGTTTTAAAACCTATTGTTGTATCGATAACTGAGACTTCATTAGACTTATATGCCTGTAAACCTCCATAATTTGGCGGTAACCCATAAAAATATGTTTCATCACCAAACCAATATATGGCAAAAACATCAACAATAGAGCCATCTGATTCTTGTATTTTCATTTAACATTATCCTTTATTGAATCTATTACCTTTTTAGGATCCTGTTGGATTCTCTGAGGAGTAGTAATTTTCATGTCATAGGCTTTACCAGTATTTGAGTTGTACTGGTAATGGATAGTTATTGTTTGTCCATTAGGGAGCCTATGTTTTGCTTCCATTTTTTGAAAACCAGCCGCTGTAGGAAAACGGGGATCTTTATTCATACCTAACAATTTACTTCCCTGTGACGGATTTGATTCAACCTGTTTCCAGAAAGTTTGCTCATTTAGATCCCTTGGCGCAGCAACTTGTTGTCCTGGTTTCGCGGTAGATATCTTTTCAGCATTTTTGATAAGCTGTTGATGATAAACAGTATTAGCCGATTTATCACCCAGATTCGTTGTGCCTTGACTGTTTTTCCCAATCTTTTCCAGCGCCGCTTTCTCTGTATTAACAACCGCGCCTGTGCTTCCTTTTGTTGTTGGCGATGATTTCGGCCCTTTGCTGCCCTCAACAATAACAGGCAGCGTCATCGCCATCGCAGCGGCAGTCTCCTGACTCATGCCCATCGCTTCAAAGCGTTTTGTCCAGCCGAGCTCGCCTACCTTGCCGGTTGCCGCCTGACCTAACGTATTCACCGCCGACAGGTAATTTCTGAACTCAACCGGCAATGTGCCGTCCCGGTCCATATTTTTGAGGGTGCGTTCAAACACCGGCCACTGATCAACCAGATAACCATACTTCTGCGCACACTGGTTCGGGTTGCTGTTGCAGAAGTCCATCATTTCCTGCTGATTACGGACATTGGTCTCCACCATATCCTTGATCACCTGCTGACAGCTTTCCCCTTCACAGGTGCGGGCTTGGTGCGCAAAACTGTCCAGCTCATTCACACTCAGATAGTTATTCTCAATAACAATGCATTCCATTGCAAAGTTGACCGCCAGACGCCGATTTTCCCAATGTCCTCAGTCAGTTACAACCCGTTTTTTCCAATGTGCGTTCACCGCCGAACCCAAAACCCCCTGGCGCGTTTTTCGC
>NZ_RCWE01000072.1 GCF_018448925.1 Photorhabdus akhurstii
CCAAAACCCCTTCGGCGTTGTAAGGTTAAGCCGCTCGGTTCATTAGTACTGGTCAGCTCAACGCATCGCTGCGCTTACACACCCAGCCTATCCACGTCTTCGTCTTAAACGTTCCTTCCGTGACTCTAAGTCAAGGGAAGACTCATCTCAAGGCAAGTTTCCCGCTTAGATGCTTTCAGCGGTTATCTCTCCCGCACTTAGCTACCGGGCGATGCCATTGGCATGACAACCCGTACACCAGCGGTGCGTCCACTCCGGTCCTCTCGTACTAGGAGCAGCCCCTTTCAATCTTCCTGCGCCCACGGCAGATAGGGACCGAACTGTCTCACGACGTTCTAAACCCAGCTCGCGTACCACTTTAAATGGCGAACAGCCATACCCTTGGGACCTACTTCAGCCCCAGGATGTGATGAGCCGACATCGAGGTGCCAAACACCGCCGTCGATATGAACTCTTGGGCGGTATCAGCCTGTTATCCCCGGAGTACCTTTTATCCGTTGAGCGATGGCCCTTCCATTCAGAACCACCGGATCACTAAGACCTACTTTCGTACCTGCTCGAGCCGTCACTCTCGCAGTTAAGCTGGCTTATGCCTTTGCACTAACCTCACGATGTCCGACCGTGATTAGCCAACCTTCGTGCTCCTCCGTTACGCTTTGGGAGGAGACCGCCCCAGTCAAACTACCCGCCAGACACTGTCCTCAGCCCGGATAACGGGCTTAAGTGAGAACATCGAACATTCAAGGGTGGTATTTCAAGGATGGCTCCATGCAGACTGGCGTCCGCACTTCCAGGCCTCCCACCTATCCTACACATCAAGGCTCCATGTTCAGTGTCAAGCTATAGTAAAGGTTCACGGGGTCTTTCCGTCTTGCCGCGGGGACACTGCATCTTCACAGCGAGTTCAATTTCACTGAGTCTCGGGTGGAGACAGCCTGGCCATCATTACGCCATTCGTGCAGGTCGGAACTTACCCGACAAGGAATTTCGCTACCTTAGGACCGTTATAGTTACGGCCGCCGTTTACTGGGGCTTCGATCAAGAGCGTCGCCTTGCGGCTAACCCCATCAATTAACCTTCCAGCACCGGGCAGGCGTCACACCGTATACGTCCACTTACGTGTTTGCACAGTGCTGTGTTTTTAATAAACAGTTGCAGCCAGCTGGTCTCTGCGACTGGCTTCGGCTCCGGGCGCAAAGCCCCTCACCTACCGCCAGCGTGCCTTCTCCCGAAGTTACGGCACCATTTTGCCTAGTTCCTTCACCCGAGTTCTCTCAAGCGCCTGAGTATTCTCTACCTGACCACCTGTGTCGGTTTGGGGTACGATTCAATGTCACCTGATGCTTAGAGGCTTTTCCTGGAAGCCGGGCATCAGCCACTTCACTGCCGTAGCAGCTCGTCATCACGCCTCAGTGTTACAGAAGAGCGGATTTGCCTGCTCCTCCCACCTACACGCTTAAACCGGGACGACCGTCGCCCGGATGGCCTAGCCTTCTCCGTCCCCCCTTCGCAGTCACATTCAGTACAGGAATATTAACCTGTTTCCCATCAGCTACGCCGTTCGGCCTCGCCTTAGGGGTCGACTCACCCTGCCCCGATTAACGTTGGACAGGAACCCTTGGTCTTCCGGCGAGCGGGTTTTTCACCCGCTTTATCGTTACTTATGTCAGCATTCGCACTTCTGATACCTCCAGCGGGCCTCACAGCGCCACCTTCAACGGCTTACAGAACGCTCCCCTACCCAATAACACCTGAATGTCATTGCCGCAGCTTCGGTGCATGGTTTAGCCCCGTTACATCTTCCGCGCAGGCCGACTCGACCAGTGAGCTATTACGCTTTCTTTCAATGATGGCTGCTTCTAAGCCAACATCCTGGCTGTCTGGGCCTTCCCACATCGTTTCCCACTTAACCATGACTTCGGGACCTTAGCTGGCGGTCTGGGTTGTTTCCCTCTTCACGACGGACGTTAGCACCCGCCGTGTGTCTCCCGTGATAACATTCTTCGGTATTCGCAGTTTGCATCGGGTTGGTAAGCCGGGATGGCCCCCTAGCCGAAACAGTGCTCTACCCCCGAAGATGACTTCACGAGGCGCTACCTAAATAGCTTTCGGGGAGAACCAGCTATCTCCCGGTTTGATTGGCCTTTCACCCCCAGCCACAGGTCATCCGCTAATTTTTCAACATTAGTCGGTTCGGTCCTCCAGTTAGTGTTACCCAACCTTCAACCTGCCCATGGCTAGCTCACCGGGTTTCGGGTCTATACCCTGCAACT
>NZ_RCWE01000073.1 GCF_018448925.1 Photorhabdus akhurstii
AAAGACCGCCGCCCCTATCAACGCCCCGGTAATGGCGCCCGCCAGCGCCCCCAGGAAGCTGGCATGTTTAATCGGGTCGCCCTCACGGGCCGCGGCCGGACCGGGAGTGCCCTGCGGCGGGGAGACGCGTACCGAGTGCCGGGCGCTAACCCGCGCTATCCGGGTGACGATTTCATCGCCAAGTGACATGGTGTTCCTCCTGTCAGGTTATCAGGCGGCCTGAAAACTGTGGACAATTGCCAGCAATGCCTCACGCTGACCGTCTTCAAAAGGCGCGGGGGAGGTCAGGTTGAAGGTCAGCAGCAGCGGACCCCGGATTTGCAGTATCACGGTCTGGTGCATGTCGCCTTCCGGGCTTTTCCACTGGTAATCCAGACGGCGGGCGGGTTGCTGGCTGAGGGTGATTTCGCCGCGCTGATGCTCCTGGTACCCGGGCAGATGGGCGCAAAACTGTTCCAGGGTCTGTTCATAGTAAGCATTGTTATCCATGCCGGCGGGGACCGGGGTGCGGCTGACCACCAGATTGATGCCGCTGTCGTCCGGCAGCACAAAGACATTCATGGATTCATCCCGCCAGTTGCCCGGGATAGTCAGTGAGCCTTCATTCATTTGATAGATTGTGTTTTCCATGTTTTTTCCGTTGTTGATTGAAATAAGTTGATAGTCAGTAACGGTCAGTTCACATTGACCTGTTTGCCATTGATAGTGATATTGGCCCCCTGAATGCTGATATTGCCGGCATTGTCGATGGTGATGCTGCCACCGGCCGTCGCAATTTCGATACCCCCCGCCTGGGAATGTATCTGGATATTATTTTTGACATTCAGCAGGCTGTCTTTTTCGACCGTGATTTGACGCAGGCCGGTGATAGCGCTGACTTCATTGCCTGTCACCTCTTTGTGGCGGTCGTTTCTGACCGAAAGCATCTGATTATGGCCGATGCTTTCGGTATGGTTGTTCATGACCCGGGTTTCGCGGTTATTGAGTACCACGGTGTTCATGTCCCGCTGGGCATGCAGCGCCAGTTCCTCACTGCCTTTGGCATCCTCGAAGCGCAGCTCGTTGTAGCCTTCCCCTTTATGGGTTTTGGAGCGGAAGGTCATCTGGGTTTTACTGCCCGGCAGGTCTCCCGGCGGGAGATTGCTGGCATGGTAGGTGCGTCCGGTGACAATTGGCTGGTCCGGGTCGCCGTTGAGAAAGTCCACCACCACTTCCTGACCGATACGCGGTATCGCCAGCATGCCCCAGCCCTGACCGGCCCAGGGCTGGGTGACCCGTATCCAGCAGGAGCTGTGGTCATTACTCTGGCCGTAGCGGTCCCAGAGGAATTGCAGGCGGATACGGCCGTACGGGTCACAGTAGATTTCTTCGCCCTCCGGACCCACCACTTTGGCAATCTGCGGGCCCTCCATCGCCGGTTTGGGTAACGGGGCCGGGCGCCAGTGCTGATTGTAGGCAATGAAGGTAAAGTCGTTGCTCAGGGTGGTGCCGCTCTCCCCGGCGGTCTGCTCCAGCGCCTGCGGCTGGCTGCCCCGGTGGGTGACGCAGACCAGCTGCCAGAGCCGGTTGAGGTCAGGCCGGGGATGGTGAGTCAGGGTGAACAGCACGCCGGGCTGCATTGTCGCGGCGTTACTTTCACCGTCGCCGGTCAGGGCATTATTGCGCAGGGCTTCCAGCCGGTAGCGGGTGAAATCCGCGCCGTGCTGTTCGTCTTTGAAGCGGCCGGGAAAATCGAAGTGTTCATAGCCGGTATGCTGGAGGTCCTGTTCCCGCATCTGATGATGGAACTCCGCCGCCCAGGCCGGGTTTTTGAAGGTGTAATCTTTGAGCTCGACCACCGCCGGCCGTACCTGCGCCTGGCGGGTCAGCCGGGTAATGCACAGTTGCTGGGCCTGTTCGGCCTCTTCGGGGTGATAGGGCAGCACCGGGCCTTTGACGACAGAGCCCGCATCGTCGGCAAACACCAGGGTGTTTTTATTGCCGGTGAACTCAAAGAAGTAAAAAATCCCTTCTTCGGCGGTGAGCCGTTGCAGGAATTCAAAATCGGTTTCGCGGTACTGGACGCAGAACTCCCGTTCCGGGTGGGGATTGCGCAGACTGAACGCCACATCGCGGACGCCGTTCTCTTTGAGCAGGGTGGTGATGATGGTTTTGATATCCTGCTGCTGAAAAATCCGGGCATTCTGGCGCAGGGTGGCGCGCCACATATCGGGCCGGATGGTCATGTCATAGCGGGTCT
>NZ_RCWE01000074.1 GCF_018448925.1 Photorhabdus akhurstii
AGCGTTAATCGGAATGACTGGGCGTAAAGCGCACGCAGGCGGTCAATTAAGTTAGATGTGAAATCCCCGGGCTCAACCTGGGAACGGCATCTAAGACTGGTTGACTGGAGTCTCGTAGAGGGGGGTAGAATTCCATGTGTAGCGGTGAAATGCGTAGAGATGTGGAGGAATACCGGTGGCGAAGGCGGCCCCCTGGACGAAGACTGACGCTCAGGTGCGAAAGCGTGGGGAGCAAACAGGATTAGATACCCTGGTAGTCCACGCTGTAAACGATGTCGATTTGGAGGTTGTGGCCCTGAGCTGTGGCTTCCGAAGCTAACGCGTTAAATCGACCGCCTGGGGAGTACGGCCGCAAGGTTAAAACTCAAATGAATTGACGGGGGCCCGCACAAGCGGTGGAGCATGTGGTTTAATTCGATGCAACGCGAAGAACCTTACCTACTCTTGACATCCTCAGAATTTGCTGGAGACAGCGAAGTGCCTTCGGGAACTGAGAGACAGGTGCTGCATGGCTGTCGTCAGCTCGTGTTGTGAAATGTTGGGTTAAGTCCCGCAACGAGCGCAACCCTTATCCTTTGTTGCCAGCACGTCGAGGTGGGAACTCAAAGGAGACTGCCGGTGATAAACCGGAGGAAGGTGGGGATGACGTCAAGTCATCATGGCCCTTACGAGTAGGGCTACACACGTGCTACAATGGCGGATACAAAGTGAAGCGACCTCGCGAGAGCAAGCGGAACACACAAAGTCTGTCGTAGTCCGGATTGGAGTCTGCAACTCGACTCCATGAAGTCGGAATCGCTAGTAATCGTAGATCAGCATGCTACGGTGAATACGTTCCCGGGCCTTGTACACACCGCCCGTCACACCATGGGAGTGGGTTGCAAAAGAAGTCGGTAGCTTAACCTTTTTGGAGGGCGCTGACCACTTTGTGGCTCATGACTGGGGTGAAGTCGTAACAAGGTAACCGTAGGGGAACCTGCGGTTGGATCACCTCCTTACCTGAGATAGGTTGAGTGCAGTGCTCACACAGATTGTCTGATGAAAGTCGAGAGCAAGGGAGTCTGCGAAGCCGACCATAGGGTCCCCTTCGTCTAGAGGCCTAGGACACCGCCCTTTCACGGCGGTAACAGGGGTTCGAATCCCCTAGGGGACGCCACTTGCGGGATAACGGGTGAAAGGCGTTGTCGATGTATCTTTAAGCGGATTTTAGGAATCTGTTTAGCGATATAAGCTCTTTAACAATCTGGAACAAGCTGAAAAATTGAAACACTCAGTAATATCGACAAGGTATTATTGAGGAGTCTCTCAAGCTGAACAATCCGAGACCTTTTCGGGTTGTGAGGTTAAGCGAATAAGCGTACACGGTGGATGCCTAGGCAGTCAGAGGCGATGAAGGACGTGCTAATCTGCGAAAAGCGTCGGTAAGCTGATATGAAGCGCCATAACCGGCGATGTCCGAATGGGGAAACCCAGTGCAATGCGTTGCACTATCATTAACTGAATCCATAGGTTAATGAGGCGAACCGGGGGAACTGAAACATCTCAGTACCCCGAGGAAAAGAAATCAACCGAGATTCCCCCAGTAGCGGCGAGCGAACGGGGAGCAGCCCAGAACCAGCATCAGCGATGCCATCAGAGGAACGGTCTGGAAAGGCCGGCGAGAGAGGGTGACAGCCCCGTACTCGAAGGTGGTATGGCTGTGAGTTCGACGAGTAAGGCGGGACACGAGAAATCCTGTCTGAAGAGGGGGGGACCATCCTCCAAGGCTAAATACTCCTGACTGACCGATAGTGAACCAGTACCGTGAGGGAAAGGCGAAAAGAACCCCGGCGAGGGGAGTGAAAGAGAACCTGAAACCGTGTACGTACAAGCAGTGGGAGCCCCACCACCAAAGCGTTTCGCTTTGCGTGGCGCACAAAATGCGTAACGTCATCTCAGATGACGGTTGGCGGAGCGGCAGCGACGCCCAACACACTAATCAAGCAGTGGAGCGTTTTGGGGTGGGGTGACTGCGTACCTTTTGTATAATGGGTCAGCGACTTATATTCTGTAGCAAGGTTAACCGTATAGGGGAGCCGCAGGGAAACCGAGTCTTAACTGGGCGAAGTAGTTGCAGGGTATAGACCCGAAACCCGGTGAGCTAGCCATGGGCAGGTTGAAGGTTGGGTAACACTAACTGGAGGACCGAACCGACTAATGTTGAAAAATTAGCGGATGACCTGTGGCTGGGGGTGA
>NZ_RCWE01000075.1 GCF_018448925.1 Photorhabdus akhurstii
ATGGCTCGTTTAATGGCTTCTTGCATAGCTTCTTGCGTTATCCCCATCTCAGGATAATGGCTCAATTATGTAGGGTTTCAAATATGGATGGATTAGTTTTCACCTGCCGAATTGGCGTACTGCCCCAAACCACCTTTCAGGTAGCGCAATTTACTTTACAGGAAGAGCTGTCACAGCTTTATCGCCTGACGTTAAAAGTAGTTAGCTCACGTGATGACATTCCCCTGAATGAACAACTGGGGGACAGCGCGTCACTGACCATTACCCGCAATGGCGTCACCGAGCGGACCATTAATGGCTTGATAACCGGGGCTGAACAGGATAATACCGATGGCCGTCGGACTTTTTATATTTTCACTGTCCGCCCCACAATGTGGCTGATGACGCTCAATCAGGACAGCCGTATTTTCCATCGGAAGTCCGTACCGGAAATCTTAACGATCCTGCTTAAAGAGCATCGTATTTTATTTACCCGCGATACGCTCTATAAACGCCATGTCGAACGGGAATACACCACGCAAAAACGCGAATCCGCCTATGATTTTTGGTGTCGGCTGGCGGCGGAGGAGGGCATTATCTTCTGGTTTGAGGAAAAACAGACATTGTTCTGTGATTGCCGCCTGGGCATGCAGGCGGATATCGAACTGACTTACAATACGCACCCGGAAACGGACGAGACAGATACTACCGCGTACCAGTGGAGTTATGGCGAATACCTGTGTCCGAACGGCACGGTCCAGAAAGACCATAACTTTCTTAACCCCAAATATTCGCTTGAGCATCAGAAGCGAGCCGACGATAGCGGGCCCCATCCGGTGTTTGAAAGTTACGGGCGTTTCCAGTGGGATGAGGAAGGAAAACCGTTTACCCAACTGCGGCTGGAACAGTTACGAAACTACAGCAAAGTCGGCACCGCCAAAACCAACTGTATCCGGCTGCGTCCGGGCAAAATTTTTACCCTGCAATCCCATCCCATAGAGGCCATGAACGACCGCTGGCAGGTGCTCTCTGTCACGCATTATGGGCAGCAACCTGTCGCGTCGGACGACGGCGGCGAAGGAACCACCCTGACCAACGAGGTCGCCTTTATTCCAGGAAACAAGGACTGGCGGCCCCCTTACCGCTACAAACCGCTGGCGGACGGTGATGAAGTCGCCACGGTGGTCGGGCCGGGAAGCGAAGAGATTTATGTGAACGAACACGGCGCGATACGGATTCATTTCCACTGGAACCGTTACGATAAAGCGGACGACCTCGCGTCTTGCTGGGTACGGGTGGCACAGGGCTGGAACGGCAACGGTTTCGGTTTTATGGCGATACCGCGCGTCGGGCAGGAGGTGATCGTGAGCTATCTCAACGGCGATATCGACCGTCCGATTGTGACGGGGTGTACCTACAATGGCCTCAACCGTCCGCCGCTTGATTTACCGCTGGAGAAAACCCGGACCACCTTTAAAACCCGGACTCGCGGAGGACAGGGATTTAATGAACTGCGTTTTGAGGATGAAAGAGGCAGCGAAGAAGTGTTTATTCATGCTCAACGGAATATGAAAACGCAGATCCTCTGGGATAAAACCACGCAGATAGGCCATGACCAGCAAACAGAAGTGGCGCATAACCGCGCGGCGATAATTAAAAACGAGGATGATGAAGCGGTGCAGGGCTGCCAGACGCTTGAAGTCGGCCAAAATCAAACAGTGACCATTAAAGGCCAGCAAGTCGTTTCCGTTGGTAAAAGCCATCAATTAAACATCGAAGATAACCAGCAAATTACCGTGGGTAAACATATCACTGTGCACTCCGAAAGCGGGCAAATCACCATTGGGAACGCGGGCGGACAGATAGTCATTGACCCGATGGGGAATATTCGTATCGAAGGGGTCAGCATCACCATGACTGACCATATCACCGGCAAGAAATCCGCCGGCGCGCTGTTTGATTATTCAGCCCGCTATACCCTGCTGAGTGAGCAAAGCGATAAGCCGCTGGTGAATGTCCCCTACACCATCACCACCGGCGATGGTCAGGTCATCCCGGGTAAAACTGATGGGCTGGGCAGAACG
>NZ_RCWE01000076.1 GCF_018448925.1 Photorhabdus akhurstii
GTTGAGAATAATGCGCTGGCCTCGCGAAATCTGGGTGATTGCCGCACGCTGTCACCGGAAGCGTGCGGCAAGGCTAAGGAGCTGAGCCAGCGCATTCTGGATAAAGGCTTGCCGTCAGTGGAGGACATGCGCGGTAAACTGGCATCGTGTCAGGATGACAGCTGCCGTAAAAGGGTCTGGACAGAATACCGGCAGGCCAGTGATGCGACCATCAACAGCCTGAAACAGATGGCGTTGAGTGGTGAGTTGAGCCGCGAAGAACTGGCATTCATCAACCATGAGCTGGGTAAAGAGCTGGCTGTTTCAGGTTACCGTGCCAATGACAAGCTGGGGCGTTCAGAGCAGAGCAGTTGGCTAAATGGCGGCAACGGACCCCTCTCCGGGTTCTTTAACACGGAACTGCGCCAAAAAGAGCTGGAAAACGCCGGGTTATCCAAAGCCGATGCGGCGCAGTACGTGCAGGAAGAGCAGCGTAACCTGTTGCTGCTGGAGACTGCGGTCGGAGCTATTGGGGCAAAAGCTAATAGAACTTCTGTGAATATAGTCGGAAAGGGAACTACTCAGACAGGAAAAGGGACAACATTACCTGCGGGCTATACCCCAAAAGGAAATTCAGTTACTGGGCCAAAAGATGGTGTTTATAATAACACTGGAAAAATAGACGCATCAGGAAACACAATTTATAGTTACAATGGTGGGTACTATACGTTTGAAAATGGCGTGAAGACAAGAATTCAATCACCTAATTCTGGCTCACAGACACAACAGAATTATGAGAAAGGTAAAGAATTTGAACAATCTACTTACGATAAATTCAAAGTTGATAAAGTTGAATCAGCACGGGAAATTACTGTCAAAACAGAGAGTAATATAAAAATAAGGGTTGACATGATAGGAAAAGATAAAGAAGGAAACATTATCTGTGTTGAATGTAAAAGCTCATCAACTGCTCCATTAACAACAAATCAAAAGAAAGGTTTTCCTGAACTTGAAACCAAGGGGGGCACTGTCGTTGGTAAAGGAAAACCGGGTTTTGAAGAAGGGAGCAAAATACCGCCAACCAAGGTTGACATTATCAGACCTACTTCTAAAGATTGAGTAAGGAGTTAATATGTCTATAGAAGACGTGAACAAAATAGATATGATAGGTATACCTAATAACAATGAAAACTTAGTTGTTCTAGGATTAACTGATCATTTGCCGTGGAGTGGTTCGATAGAAGAACATTTACTGAAACTACAAGAAAAAATAAATAGTTATATTCGTTTTATTGAAAGCGGGGAGATATACGAAAGCTTTCCTGCTTCCTGTGGAAAAAGTGAAATGCTAATAGAAGTTTATTTTAAGTATCATATCCCACATGAATGTGCCGATTTTTTGGAAAAGGTTGGAGAAATTCTTGCACCTGTTAATATTCAGTTAAGATATGAAGAAAGTGATATTGCTTAAATATATGTATTAATTATTTGCTCTCAATGATCAGATTAGCGCATAGGGCTTGCTCATTGCGCTAATTTCAATCCTTTTATACCTCTGATATCAGGAGACCGATACGGGAGCGTTACTAGCACTACCTATATCGCAATACCAACGGAGAGTCGTTGAATATTCGTACTCAGTGCCCCCAGTTGCAGCTGTTGCAGGGTAATAACAACAAAGACCAGGTGTGGTCATGCAAAAACCGTGCGCAACCCGAAGTCACCGTGTATCAGAACATCGCAGGGGTACCGTTCACCCGTTGCTGAAAAAGGCGCGACACTAACAAGTGCCCGGTGGGAAAAACCGATCTTCGGGGGCGAAAAACGCGCCAGGGGGTTTTGGGTTCGGCGGTGAACGCACATTGGAAAAAACGGGTTGTAACTGACTGAGGACATTGGGAAAATCGGCGTCTGGCGGTCAACTTTGCAATGGAATGCATTGTT
>NZ_RCWE01000077.1 GCF_018448925.1 Photorhabdus akhurstii
GAGGGTGTCGCAAAAGGTTAAGGTCACTTTTTCAAGCATCAAGTTAAATTCAATCACTGACTTTGGGCAGCCTGTTATTTGTATGGATAACAGGCTAAAAATAATCCCTAATATCAGAGCCACCGCTCTTGATAAGTTATAGGCCATTGCATGCAGGGAAAACTCCAGCTTTACCGCTGACAATCCCTTACGCCGAAAGCGTTCCAGTCTCTGAATTCCCCGTAATGCCGAAAATACCGGTTCTACCAGGCTCTTTCGTTGACTCAATATCTGTTTTGACTCGGGTCGGGCCATATGCAAACGAAGCGCCTCCCTCCCTTCATCTTCCGGATAACGTTTTATTTTTCTTCCTCCTTTAGCCTTTGTGCAGCCCGCTTTCTGCGGGCATCCGGCACAATTGTCAGCGCTATAAACCCGATAGGGCCGCGTTTTTTCAGTGGCTTTCACTGTACTTTGCAGGGACAATTGGTGATGCGCAGGACAAATATAGCAATCTTGCTCAGCATCATAAGTAAATAATGATTTAGGATAGATTTTTCGTGCGCGCTGTCGGTCTGAATTTTCTGCACAAAACAGCAAGATCTGATGTTTCTTCGCCTCAGCAATCACATCGTCATGGAAATAACCGGCATCCAATATCAATTTTTCCGGGTGACCGCCCGAGATAGTGAGATTCTGCGCCAATAACGCGGCCATCACTTGGGTTTCACTGGAGGGATCGACCGTGTGAGCGACGATAAGACGTCTGTTGTTGACTAAAACAGACGGTTTATAGGAAGTTGAAAATCCCCTTCCCCGCTTAAGTTTCTGGACGACGGCTTCGGGTTCTGTTGGATTGATACGCAGTTGGCTGGCATCCTTCCCTTTTTTTTCGCGATTTTCTTGTCGGCGCCGTAATACGCTGGCTCCCTGTTCCAATTGCTTTATGCGTTTTTCTGTCTGCGCTGTGGCAGGGGTGGCCGTGAGAGTATTTTTTTCACGTGAAATCGCTTCCTGAGTTAAAAGGTGGTAATGAGAACAGGCCGCCTCTATCACTGTCCCGTCACCGGCCAGGCACGAGCCGTCCGAATGACTACGGTGCAAAATGGATAAGGTCAGTGCCTTAAAAAACGAGCCCGTCAGGACGGATTGGTGCTGATAAATAAAACGCCCAAGACTGGCATGATCGGGCGTAATTCCCTGACTGACAAAAATACAGCCTAAATCTAAACGCGCAAGTCGTTCAAGTTCTCTGAGCGAGCAGTGTCCTTTCATGATCCCATAAAGCAGGATCCCTATCATGGAGCGTGGAGAATAAGGGGCTCTCCCTGTCGGAGCATAATGGCGTTCAAAAGGGCCCCAATCTTGCTCATCAAGAATGTCAGTAACAATAAATGCGCTACGCTCCCCCATTTGCCTGAGATAATCAGAAAGGGAAAGGGAGCCATCCAATACAGGTAAGTGCTGAGCTTTGACAAACTGACGTCCGGTATGAAGGGAAGGTTCCCGTTTTCGAATGAATAAGGTCATAAAAGATCTGCGCTTAAAAGAAGTACGCAGATCTTAACGGATAATACACGCCTTTTGCGACACCCTC
>NZ_RCWE01000078.1 GCF_018448925.1 Photorhabdus akhurstii
CGGCAGCGGCAGCTAAAATTTCCACCAGTGCAATCAATGCGGCAGCGACGGCAAGGGTGACAAGGATAACAACGGCAACACCGGCAATAATCACCACCATTTCCAGCATGCCTTCCCCCACCTCTTTCAGTATCTGCATCCAGCTAATGTTTTTAAGCTCTTCCAGGGTGATATCTGAGCCTTCTTGCACAATCTGCCACCGGGCTTTTATCTCACTCTCCGTCCAGGTCATGATTTTTCCCGTTTGTTCATTAACCCAGGAAAAAGCGTAGCTGGCCTGATGGCTTATCGGGTCAATAATTTCTTCACACACCCACTTGCCGGTTTGATTTAACCAGGTACCAAACTGGGCAAGAAGCTCCCGGGTACTGTCGCGGATATAATTCAACCCATTTTCGGCCAGACCCGCCACCTCCTGCCCGAGGACAACCCAGTCTTCATAGCTGGGTAAAAACGACCAGCGGGAAGTACTAAGAAGCGGTGGATTTTTTGTCAGGGGTTGCGGAATGGTCCCCGGCACGCCCTCTGCGGGAGGGGTGGGTAAAGCTTCCCCATCAGGCGGCGAACCGGGCGGCAGCGGGGCTAACGGTATCGGGTTTTTATAGTGTTGGGAATCGGGCTGATAAAGTTTTCGCCACGCTTCGTCATACTGTTTTTGTTCCTCTGTACGGTTATCGTCAACACGCATTACACCAAAGCGGTCACGGGTAGCAATCCGGATATAATCTTTTTCCTGTCCTTTACTGAGGGAATCTCCCGGAAATTTCACTTCAATCAACATCTTTAGATTATCGGGGTGTACGGAGCCATCGAAGTAGGTGGCATTTCTGCCCGGCCAGCGGAGAGCTTCCTCTTTAACCAGAATAATATCGGGATGGCGAATACGCTTAACACCAAATTTCTCTACATCGTCGGCAGAAGGCCGGGCAAACGGATTACTGGATTGCGGTAAGTTATTACCATAACGCTGTTTAGAGACTTGACTGGTCGCCAGCATGGGCAGAGGAACGTCTTTAGCCGCTCTGATAGCAAACACCACTTCCGCTTTATAGGGCCACAGGAAGTCATGCTTAAGCTCCTCAACCTTAATCAATCCACTCATAATGACCTGATTAAGAAAGCGAATAGCCCCCAGCCTGGTGACAATCATTGCCGGCAGACGCAGGGCGTATTCGGCTTTTTCCGCCAGATAACAGGGATCTTCATCGGCGGGAAAGACGCCTATTTCCATCGTACAGGTGATTGATGTGACAGCCGGGCACATCTTGCCGTTGTTGGATATTGCCATACTTATTTCTCCATAAACTCCATAACATACTCTACCGGCGTGTTACCGCTGGCCCGGTATAAGGTTTGCTTCGGTTTCGGTGGGGTTTCCGGTGAACGCAGTTGCAGATTGTCTTCTGCCGCACTCTGCACCGTTATCGTTCTGCCCAGCCCATCAGTTTTACCCGGGATGACCTGACCATCGCCGGTGGTGATGGTGTAGGGGACATTCACCAGCGGCTTATCGCTTTGCTCACTCAGCAGGGTATAGCGGGCTGAATAATCA
>NZ_RCWE01000079.1 GCF_018448925.1 Photorhabdus akhurstii
TGATTATTCAGCCCGCTATACCCTGCTGAGTGAGCAAAGCGATAAGCCGCTGGTGAATGTCCCCTACACCATCACCACCGGCGATGGTCAGGTCATCCCGGGTAAAACTGATGGGCTGGGCAGAACGGTGACTGTGCAGAGTGCGGCCGAAGACAATCTGCAACTGCGTTCGCCGGAAGCAACACCCAAGCCGAAGCAAACTTTATATCAGGCCAGTGATAACACACCGGTAGAGCATGTTATGGAATTTACGGAGGAATAAGTATGGCAATATCCAACAACGGCAAGATGTGCCCGGCTGTCACATCAATCACCTGTACGATGGAAATAGGGGTCTTTCCCGCCGATGAAGATCCCTGTTATCTGGCGAGAAAAGCCGAATACGCCCTGCGTCTGCCGGCAATGATTATCACCAGGTTGGGGGCTATTCGCTTTCTTAATCAAGTCATTATGAGTGGGTTGATTAAGGTTGAGGAGCTTAAGCATGACTTCCTGTGGCCCTATAAAGCGGAAGTGGTGTTTGCTATCCGAGGAGAGCAAGATGTCCCTTTACCCATGCTAGCCACTAGTCAAGACTCTAAGCAACGTTATAGCAATAATTTACCGCAATCCAGTAACCCATTTGCCCGGCCTTCTGCCGAAGACGCGGAGAAATTTGGGGTTAAACGTATTCGGCGCCCCGATATTATTCTGGTTAAAGATGAGGCTCTTCGCTGGCCGGGCAGAAATGCCACCTACTTCGATGGTTCTGTGCACCCCGATAATCTGAAAATGTTGATTGAGGTGAAATTTCCGGGGGACTCCCTCAATAAAGGGCAAGAAAAAGATTATATCCGGATTGCAACAGAGGACCGCTTTGGTGTAATGCGTGTCGACGATAACCGCACAGAGGAGCAAAAACGGTATGATGAAGCATGGCGGAAACTTTATCAGCCCGGTTCCCAACACTATAAAAATCCCATCCCACTAGCCCCGCTGCCGCCCGGTTCGCCGCCTGATGGGGAAGCTTTACCCACCCCTCCCGCAGAGGGCGTGCCGGGGACCATTCCGCAACCCCTGACAAAAAATCCACCGCTTCTCAGTACTTCCCGCTGGTCGTTTTTACCCAGTTATGAAGACTGGGTAATCCTCGGGCAGGAGGTGGCTGGTTTGGCTGAAAATGGGTTGAATTATGTCCGTGACAGTACCCGGGAGCTGCTTGCCCAGTTTGGTACCTGGTTAAATCAAGCCGGCAAGTGGGTGTGTGAAGAGATTATTGACCCGATAAGCCATCAGGTCAGCTACGCGTTTTCCTGGGTTAATGAACAAACGGGGAAAATCGTGACCTGGACGGAGAGTGAGATAAAAGCCCGGTGGCAGACGGTGCAACAGGGTTCAGACATCACCCTGGAAGAGTTAAAAAACATCAGTTGGATGCAGATATTAAAAGAGGTGGGGGAAGGCATGCTGGAAATGGTGGTGATTATTGCCGGTGTTGCCGTTGTTATCCTTGTCACCCTTGCCGTCGCTGCCGCATTGATTGCACTGGTGGAAATTTTAGCTGCCGCTGCCG
>NZ_RCWE01000080.1 GCF_018448925.1 Photorhabdus akhurstii
TTTGGAGACGGTGCTAATCCGTCATGGTCAGTCAATGTGATGGGGTTATTCCTCACCATTCGGTACAAATTCAGCCCATCCACGGTTCCCGCCGGATCAGCACTCAACCATCGACCCACCCAAGGTTGATAATAACGGTAACCGTAATAATACAATCCAGTGGCATCCCGCTCTTTACCGGAGTAACGAACAAATTTGTAGCTAGCTTCTGTCTGATTTCTCGCCGCCCATATCGCCGTGCCGCCATACGGATAATACTCTTCCTGACTGAGAATCTGCCCTTCGCTATCCAGTTCAAGCTGGCTGGAGCCAAGCAGATTATCGTAGCTGTAGCGCACCTGATTGTTGTCAATATCTGTCGGCTTACCACTTTCCCAGTGCAATACCCTTACCTGTGCGCGACCCGCTTCACCTACCGTAATCACCTGCAAATCTTCGGTTGTTTTATCTGCAACCCCAGTTGTCCGTAGCTCTAATCCCGGCAGATAAGTCACCCGTTGTACTTGAGTACTGTTACCCGTCTGCTGTTCACTCACTTTTAGCAGCCGCATGCCATCACTGCTATAGCGATACCATTCACTGTCACTGCTATTTTCGCGGCTCACCGGTGTGACTCGTTGCAATTCACCCCGAATATTCCAATCCAGATTTTGCCCCGGTATTAACATCTTCTGATGACCGCCGGAATCAAATAGCGCATCCACTCGGGTTGGATCTGTCGTTAATGTACTCAATACCGCCCGGTTACTGCGGCTTGAAACGGTGATATCTGTGGTGTAACTATTTTGAGTCGCGGGTGAACTGTGTCGGATTTGAACCAAATTACCGCCACGGTCATAAGTATAGGTACGAAGGTAATTGGTATAAGTGCTGTCGTCAGTAGGAACAGGTATAACGGGTGAGGGAAGTTGGTTGCTTTGCTGACCGATATTAGCCATTTCACGCCCTGTCGCACTCATAAGCTGATACAGAGAATCATAAACATAGCGATTCTCCGGCTCCACTTTCTGATTACGCCAAAAGCGGGTAGCTTCGGCATCATTATGGATACTGATAACATTCCCCACCGGATCATACTTATAGCGTAGATCCTGCAATACTCTGGCTCCTGATTGACTCCCTTCGGCACGCCGGGTGGTGATACCTATCAGACGTTGAGTTTCCGGCTCATAACTGTACTCCGTAACCACGCCGTTACCGTGCTCTTCACGCAATTTATGACCTGCGGCTGACCAGCTCAGGGACTTAACAATCACCTGTTCACTCTGGCCTTTCACCGTCAACCAACTCCCTTTTAACTGACCGGCAATGTCATAAGCCAGACGCTGAATATTGCCTTTCGCATCGGTTTGGGTCAGTAAAGCCCCGATGGCATTAGTGGTACTTTGTGTCGTATAGACCTCACTTGCCAGCATTCCCTGCCAGACAGTTTCGTCGTCACCGCTCCAGTTAGCCTCCTGCCCTTCCGCCAGCAATTGGTGAGATTGGGATA
>NZ_RCWE01000081.1 GCF_018448925.1 Photorhabdus akhurstii
CGCTTAATGCCACATTATGTTGAATGGCGGCTGACCGGCAACGACGGTCACAGAGAACGCCGGGGTTCAGCGCCGGGCGGCCGGCATTTACTGCCGGGCACGCCGGAGGCAGGGAGGCAGTCTGTGCGCAGGGACGCGCGCAGTCTGCCTTTCACTGCACCCCACTCGCTCACAGGGAACCGGCTAACTTTAAAGACTGTCCGGCAACACAGGGCGTTCAGTCCGGCTTATCACTCTCCGCCTGCGGGTTGTCTGACGGTGTTTTCTGTTCGGGCTTCCGTTCTGCCGGGTGGGTCTGCTCATGCACTTTCTTTAAGTGACCGATGGCCACCCGCGTATAGATTTGGGTGGTTTCCAGCTTCTCATGCCCCAGTATCGCCTGGATATGCCGGGTGTCCGCGCCGTTCTCTAACATCTGGGTCGCCATTGAGTGGCGGAACAGATGGCAGGCCCCCGGTTTCGCCAGTTGCGCCTGTTTACGGATGCTGTCGGCGGCTATCTGGGTTAACGTGCCTCTGGCCAGCCCCCGGCCTTTTCTGGTGATAAACAGGTGACCGCTGTCACCCCGCCGCGTTAACTGGGGCCGGACACTGAGCCAGCGACTTAACCAGTGCAACGCCTGCTCGCCAATGGGCACTACCCGGTCCTTATTGCCTTTTCCCTGTCTGACCAGCACCACCCCACGCCCGAAGTCCACCTCGCTTAACAGCAGGTTCGCCACTTCCATCCGCCGGATACCGGTACTCCACAACACTTCAAGGATAACCCGGTTTCTCAGGCCCGTGAGGGTGTCGATATTGGCGGCGGCTAAGACCGTGTGGGTTTCGTCTTCATTCATCACCTGTGCCGGCAGCCGTTTTTCTTCCTTTGGCAACACCAGGCTGTCCACCGGGTTATACAGGATATGGTGACGTTGCAGCAGCCAGCGGAACCACTGACGTAAGACACTCAGCCGGTCCCGTTGACTGCCCGGGCTGTAGGGTTGACCGTTCGTTTTACGGTAGCTTCTCAGCCAGCGCTGATAGCTTTCCAGCAACGGCAGGCTGACCTGCGGCGCCGTCATCACTCCGCGGGCTTCACACCAGGTGACGAACGGCAACAGCCGCTCTTCATAGGACTCCTGAGTCCGTTCACTTAACCCCTGTCCCTGCACGGCTTCCAGCCAGGCGGCCAGATGCTGGCGTAAGGTGGCGAAGCGGGCCGGGATGGCGTCGGGTTGACCGTGGGTCTCCGTCACCGAGGGGCGTTTTTTTCTGTCTGGCGAGGCGAGGGTTGTCGCCGGGCTGGCCGGGATAGCGTGCTGTTGCTGCAACCAGTCGAACCACAGGCGTAAGGACCGCAGGCGTCGGCGCTGACTGTCCGGCGTATAGGGCTGGCCGTTGGCCTTGCGGTACCGGGCCAGATAATGCTGCCAGTTTGCCAGTAACGGTTCAGTGACCTGAGCGGCGGATATTACGCCCTGTTCCTCGCACCAG
>NZ_RCWE01000082.1 GCF_018448925.1 Photorhabdus akhurstii
GGAGAATGTAATGAACGCATCCCAACCACTTAGCCTTTGGCATTGTGCTGGAATTGAGAGATGAGATGTGGATCCTCACAGATTTCCGGCCTTATAGTGCCTAAAAGCGGGAGACTATTGCTCCCTGATGACTGGAGGATCCACCCATGAAATTTACTCCTTTTGGCGTCGATATTGCAAAACATTTGATGCAAATTCATTTTGTCGATGAATACACCGGTGAACTTATTGATAAGCAACTGAGGAGGCCGGATTTTTTAACGTTCTTCAGTAACCGCGAACCTTGTCTGATTGGCATGGAAGCCTGTGGCGGTGCGCATTATTGGGCTCGGGAGCTGAGGAAGCTGGGGCATGACGTGCGTTTGCTTCAGGCTAAATTTGTTAAAGCGTTCCGGATGGGAAATAAAAATGATGTTCAGGATGCCCGGGCCATTTGGCTGGCGGTTCAGCAACCCGGTAAATCGATCGCGATTAAAAATGAAGAGCAACAGGCCATTCTGTCATTACACCGAATGCGCCACCAATTAGTCAAATTCAGAACCGCACAAATCAATGCGCTGCATGGTTTGCTACTGGAATTTGGTGAAACCATGCATAAAGGCAGGGCTTCTCTGGATAAGGCCATGCCTGAGGTACTTGAGCGACTCAGAAAAAAACTGGCCCCGTTCCTGCTTGCTCTGCTTGAAGCGCAATATCATCGTTTGACCGAAATCGACGAACAAATTGAACAAATGGAAAACCAACTAACGGCGTGGGCAAAGCAGAATGCCGATTGTCAGCGGATTATGAAAATTCCCGGTGTCGGTGTCCTGATTGCGACCGCCGCCATCGCGACGATGGGCGATCCCAGCGCATTTCGGTCGGGCAGGGAATTTTCGGCCTATCTGGGCCTGGTACCGAAACAAACGGGAACAGGAGGCCGGGTCAAATTACTGGGCATCAGTAAACGGGGAGATACCTACCTGAGAACCCTGTTTATTCACGGTGCAAGAGTGGCCACCTTACTGACGAAAACCCCGCTGCCGTGGGTGACGGAGCTGAAAAAACGCCGTCCGGTCTGTGTGGCGATTGTGGGGATGGCCAATAAGCTGGCTCGCACCGTTTGGGCATTGGTCGCCCATCAGCAGGAATACCAAAAAGATTACGTTAGTGTCAGACCTTACTGAAGTGTTTCACTGATCAACTTTCACTTTTAACGACAAGGATGAATGCAGAAAGATTGCTAAAGCAATGATAATGATGACAAAGGCAGGTAAGACCGTGACTTGCTAAACCTGATTTATGCTCTGAGCTTAAAGCTCGTTAGGAGAGTGAGGAGCCAGTCAGCGGATTACATCGAGGCCCGCAGCTCTGGCTGCAATAAGGCCGGATATAGAGCTGCAACCTACCGTCGATGCCAGAGTAATTTTTGTCTTGCAAACGGGATGCGTTCATATAGAGCATAAAAAA
>NZ_RCWE01000083.1:0-814 GCF_018448925.1 Photorhabdus akhurstii
AGCAACTTTGGAGAACCATGAACCTACCTTTAGAGCTGGACGTGGACCCATCAGCATTCAAAATCATGTGTAAAAAACAGGAGAAAATGTCACTTTTTTTTAACCCTTGAATTTTTTTGGTAGACACTCCCGGCTTCTGGGTTCCTTTTTGTGATGGTTCTTATTACTCTTCAAAAGCTCCCAATCTTCAAGACCATTGACCGTAATTGGAAGCCTAATGTGCGTAAAAAGGGGCGGAGCTTCAAGTTTTAGAGAATGGACTCTGGGAGAGGGTATGTGGCAAAGGTTACTCAATTTAATGTCCCTCACATGGAAATAACATTGGGATCAAGAGCTTTATTATCTTAAATTCTAAAGTCCACATCCACCATTTCCCTAGTAAAAAGAGGGGCTCTGTTATTTAGCCATTTGTGTACTTTTTGTGAGGAGGTTATGTCAATAATATCCTTTTTGCTGCTGAAGTTGCGGAGAGTTTTGGCCACATATTCTATTGTAGTCTGGATCTTCCTCGGTAGGCTAAGCGTCGTTCCACACACAACAACATCTCTCCACTGTTTGTTTAAAGTTTAGAAAGAAAATATCCATCGTTCACAAGATCGTAGGAGAAGGACACGACTTAAGGATCCCCCGGGCCATACTAGTACTGGATGCATCTGCAGGATATCGCGGCCGCGAGTCACTGTTAGAAGTCCCGTATCGTTATTGACATATTTCCTGGCCCCACATCCACCTCCTGGTGTTAAAAGTGGATGACTTCTACATGACACAGAAAATCTCTGGCAAGCTATAACTAAAGTAGGCTTCCCTGGGTGAA
>NZ_RCWE01000083.1:824-1371 GCF_018448925.1 Photorhabdus akhurstii
CATGTAGCCTGGGAAGGGTATGCTAGAAGATAATGGAGTTGCCTCCACTTAAACCAACCAAGTGAATGCTTAGCGATAGTTGGTAGATGCACAGAGCGCTCCATGAATGGTTTGACTCTAAGGACGACCTCAAATTTTACAGAGTGGTGTTCGTGTAGGAGCAAAAGCCCCTAGGCCAGCAATAATGGACTACTACTGTAAGTAACAGATATACTGGGCTGCAATACAGCAAAGAAAATCCCTCTTTTAATATATTAGACAGACCCATGTGAGGTGGACCTGTCCAAGCAGAAAATAAATTTGGGCTTACCTGGTGAATTTGTGAAGCTCAACTCCTACTACATCAGTACCTAATGCTCCCCGTACAGGCTCAGAAGAAACAGTATAAGGAGTACCCTACAACTGTACTTGGAAAAAAATATCAAATAGTAGTTTGCATTGCCTAAAAAAACTGTCATGAGCAAGTAGTGGCAACATCAGGCGGGGCAACAACCTGCTACTTCGATATATGAATTAACGGTCCAAGGATCCCCCGGGCCATACTAGT
>NZ_RCWE01000084.1 GCF_018448925.1 Photorhabdus akhurstii
AGTCTCTATTCCTACAAGAATTGCAATATATACGGCAATTGGCGCAGGAAGTCGCAAAAAAAAATCCGCATCTGGCAGATTTTTTATCCGAGGGCGCCGGTGATCCAGATATTGAGCGAGTGATGCAGGGCTTTGCGCTGTCAGCCGCCCGTATTCGCGAAAAGATTGAGGATGAATTTCCCGAACTCACATTAGGGATGATGGCACATATTTGGCCATATGCCATGTGCCCGGTCCTGCCCACCAGCATCGTTCAATTTTCACCCGCTGGGAAACATCACCTGGCCGCGCTAACGTTACCCGAAGGGACGTTGGTTTCTGCCGGTGAAGGAGAAGAAGAAATCAGTTTTGAAACCTGCTGCCCTCTGCATATCGAACCACTGGCGGTGATTGACCGGCAACTGAACGCAACCCCAGAGTACAGTGAGATAACGCTAACACTGCAATGTTCGGAGAATACCTCAGAGTGGCGCAGCCAACCGCTGCATTTCTTTCTGGGCAGCGATCGTCTGCAAGCCGCTGAATTAGCCTTATGGCTTGACTTTCATCTGTGTGATGTCTTTTTGCGAACACAGGACAAAACCATCACGCTTGATAGAAGTTACCCAGTCCCGGCATTGTGGGGAACTGCGCGGCAGGTTGCCATCCTGCCGACGATGAAAACCACGCCATACTCTATCTTGCAACTGATGACTGAGTACTATTACCTGCCCCATGTACATGATTTTGTGACGATTGATATCAAGAAAGATCGTCGATTGGTGGAGTTGAACGCAGACCGGACATTCGAGCTGATTTTTCGGTTTGATGGTCATCTGATGCTAAACGATATTTCCCAAACCTTTCTGTTGGATTGCGTGCCGGTAAGACATCTGGAGCCGATGAGTGCGAAGATCTCGGTAAACAGTGAAGCCAACCATTATCAAATCCCATTAGATTCGACTAAGCAACTGTTCAAACTGAACCATGTTTACATATCAACTGAACCGGAGCAGGAGCGCGGGCAACCCTACCGCTATCTGCCTATCGAAAAGTTTATTCCAACCGCTCATTTTCTGCCGGACGCCGAGTTTCTTTACTATTATCAGCTTAGGACGGAATGCGATATTTTGCAGCGAACCCTGCAACATCTTCACTTCTTTGATTGCAATGGCAAACCAGCGGAGAACCTGCCGCCACAATCCATTCTTTGTCAATTTACCGGTTATCGGACACAGGCCGCTAACCTAGGTATCGGTGCTATCAATCAACTGGGAGAAAATGCCTCGGGGCTGAAAGTCAGCAATATCACCCCGGTTTCTGCCTGCCACCCACCAATAACGGAGGATAAGGAAGATAGATCGAACTGGACAATCATCTC
>NZ_RCWE01000085.1 GCF_018448925.1 Photorhabdus akhurstii
GTGGCGCCGAACTGGAGGTATTCAGCTTCACCGGCGAAGAGCGCCTGTGCGCGCCCTATTGCTACACCATTGATTTCACCAGCCCGACCCGGGATATCGACCCGGCGGTGATGCTCAACAAATCCGCTACGTTTATCTTGCAGGCGCCGGAAAACCCGGCACAGGTGCGTAAAGTGCACGGCGTCATCACCCGTTTTAACCGGATTGCCGCCTCGGCGGATGAAACGCGCTATCAGGTCTGTCTGGAGCCTTATCTGGCATTGCTGCGCCACACCCGCCGCAGTGGGATTTACCAGCACCAGTCGGTGCCGGAGATTGTGGAAAAGGTTCTGCGCGACCGACACGAATTTCGCGGGCAGGATTTCCTGTTCACGCTGGCGCGGGAATACCCCAAGCGGGAACTGGTGGTGCAGTGGCAGGAGAGCGATCTGGACTTTATCCAGCGCATTCTGGCGGAAGTGGGGATCTGGTATCGCTTCGAGATGGACAGCCGTCTGGGGATTGAAGTGGTGCGGTTTGGGGATAACCAGCGCAACTATCAGTACGACGTGCGCTTGCCGTTACGTGACCCGGCGGGCATGAATCATAGCGACCATGATTCGGTGTGGGACTTGCACGTTGAGCATCAGGTGGTGACGCAAGGCGTGAAAGTGCGGGACTACAACTATCGAGAAGCGGGGAACGACCTGCAATATCAGATCCGCCGGGATCGGGATGCCACGATGGTCGGTGAAGTCTATCGCTATGGCGATAACTTTCTTGAGAAGGGAGACCAGATCCAACCGGCGCCGGAAACGGCGGGATTCTACGCCCGTTTGCACCATGAGCGCGACCTGTACCGGCAGCACCTTGTCAGCGGCAAAAGTTCCTCCCCGGAGTTGGTCCCCGGCTTAGTGCTGGAGCTTGATGGAGAGAGACCGGCCGCGGTGGGAAAAGCGGGGGTGCTGATTGTCTCTATGCACAGCAGCGCCCGGCGTGACAGCAACTATCTGGTCAGTTTTAGCGGCATTCCGTACAGCGAAGTGTTGAGCTACCGGCCGGAGTTGCGAGCGCGGCCGGTGATTGCCGGTACCATTCCGGCACGGGTGACCAGCGACTGGCCGAACGACGCTTACGGCCATATCGACACCACGGGCCGTTACCGCGTCAAATTTGATTTTGATTTGGATGAGTGGCCGTCAGGCAGAGAAAGCCTGCGGGTACGTTTAGCCCGCCCGTACGCCGGTAAAACGCACGGTTTTCACTGGCCGTTGATTCAGGGGACCGAAGTGGCGATCGCGTTTGAGCAGGGCAACCCGGATCGGCCCTACATCGCCCATGCGTTGCAT
>NZ_RCWE01000086.1 GCF_018448925.1 Photorhabdus akhurstii
GTCTCCGGGGGCAATACCAGTGGCTGATTTTTGATACCGTTCACCGGCGTGACCGTCGTGGGGGCAGAATGTATCTGACCGGTCTGTCGGTCTGTAATCGTGATATCGGTGCCCTGTGGACGGGTATTCTCCTGCCAGGCCAGCGTTTTCAGGTCGATGGTTTCTATTACGGGGGCCGGGTCATAATTGCTGCGGCTTTTCCCCTGCGAGGTTTTGGTGCCACCGAACCCGAACTTTTTCTTTTTGGTTTTTTTAGCATACCAGTGGGTCTGACTGCCCGTATCGGTGGTAATCCGTTCTCCCTGAGTAGCGATATTGTGCAGTTCGCCAATTTCACCACCGAGCGTGCCGCCAGCGACAATCTGGCTGTCGTGATTAGTGACCTGCGCACTGTTGAGCGTCATATTGCCCCCGGCCAGAATTTTACCGGGGTCGCTCTGTTTAACCTGAGTTTCCTTGACGGTGCGGGTGTACTGATATTCGTAAAAGTCATTACTGCGGCTGCCATCCGGCATGATGGCATCGTGCACTTTGTATTTATTGCGGTGGGAAGTGTCCACCTGTGACCAGTCATAGCGAGTGGTCTGGCCGCTGAGTACTGCATCGTGATGCTGAGACTTTTCCGTTTCGACGACCTGAGTGACCAACCCGGCGTTGGTGTTGTTAATCCGGTCGGCATTCATCTTCAAGTGGCGCCCGGCTTCAATCGTCGCCGCGTGGTTATTGAGCTCACGCGCCTGACCGGTGGCCGTCAGGGTATTATCCAACTGACCGCCGATGCGCATGTCGCCCACGCTGTAAATCTGCGCATGATGCTGGTTGTTGAGCGTTCCGGTGCCGATGTCCAGCCGGTCACGTGCCGCAATGACCGCAGCTTTGCCGTCCTGGGCGGTGTTATTCAATGTGCCCGTCTGGAGGGCCAGCTGGTCCCCGTAAATGCGCCCGGTGCCGGTATTGTTCAGGGTGTTGGCCGTGAGATGAGTCAAACCGCCGTCAATCAGTCCGGTGTTGCTCAGGGTATCGTGAGCCTGGATTTGCGTTTGCCCGGCGCTGATTTCACCGGAGGCGCTATTGGTGAGATTGTGAGTGTCAAGATGCAGCGCCCGACCGGCTTTTATCTGGCGGTCGTTGAGGAGATTGCCGGTTGTTTTCAGGGTCAGATTGCCATTGGCCGCGGTGTTGCCGGTATGATGAAAATCCTCGGTTAAAGTGACCGCCATATCGCCCTGCGATAACAGTTGGCCGTCACCGCTCAGAGAGTGTGCGTTAATCGTGGCCTGTTCCCCGGCAATTAAGGTGCCTTGCCGGTTGTTAATCACCAG
>NZ_RCWE01000087.1 GCF_018448925.1 Photorhabdus akhurstii
TTTGTGAGTATCATCGCCTGAATAAGTCACCGTGATAACAACCGGGCACTCTTCTAAAACCGTTATTCCTGAAATTATATCTGCTGTAAGTGTCGACATATTAAACCTCATATTAAAGTTAAACACCTATAAGTAACAAACACTTAATTTTCTATCAAAATAATGCGTTTATACAACGATGCTTACTCTCTATTACCTCCTTCCTGTTTGTCACACAAATAAATCATTTACTTTAGCCGTTAATGTAACCACCACTCATAATATAGGCTTTATATCCAAGTATACCCTATATAGTTACAAGTTAAGATTCCGGTAGTTATTAAATAACTTTTCAACATGCTGGGTATTATTCATACTACCACCATTAATTCCATGATTCACTGGTTGAAAATAAAGATGCTTAAGAAAATATTATAGCTCAGTAATAAAGAAATCGCCAGTTCATCAATAAGAAATATGTCTGGGAAAACGGAAAATGCTTATGCATTTTCCAATAAACAGGCAAAAGCTCAATTAATTAAATTTATTGTCCAACCAATGTATCCAAACCAAATATTAGATTCCTTTTGATCTACACTGTAAGTAATATAAACTGAGCCTAGCGTATCATCACAACATGAGTCTACGGAACAGTATCAATGTATCCAAACCAAACCTTAGATTCTTTTCGGCCTACACTGTAAGTGATATAAACCGAGCCTGGCGTACCATCACGGTGTGAGTCTATATTACTAAAAGGCGACTGACCAAGCGGAATAATAGTCTCTCCTGCCGCTACTTCTTCGGCAGTTACCGTATGAGGATTAACAACATAAAGTTTCGAAAATGGATTCTCATTTACAATACCATTAACGTAAATACGTACATTAATGACATTATTTACCTTTATTCCACTGTTTTTACCCACAGCAATATGGGCATCCAACCCCCCTCCTAAGATACCGTCAAGATTAATCTTTGCTGGCCACCAAAATTCCTCCTGTCGTCTATGATTAAAAATTCTAGGTCTCGCTAATATACGCTGAACCTCTGGTGGTACATTTGGTACTGACCTCGTTAAATCAAAATAGAGGACAGATGACATAGTGATATTTCCCGTTGTATCAGCCCTATAATAATATAATTCATTATCGCCAATATTTGGAACACTGGCATATGGAACTAAAATAAACGGATTATTCAACTGATTCAGATCAGTAATGACAACAGACGCACTTGGTGTTTCGTCATTATCTTCTCTGATCATCAAGAAAATTCTATCTCTCGGCC
>NZ_RCWE01000088.1 GCF_018448925.1 Photorhabdus akhurstii
CAGGGCAAGATCACGAATGTTTTTTAGCCAAAAATAAAATAGGTTGCTTCAAATAAAGCACTGTGATCTTATACTCTCTTTTGAGAGTGAAAACCTATATCATGTGCCTTGAGAACTTTACCCTTCATTTTTCGGCAATCCAAGACCCTCGCCAGAGTGCGAAAGTCACCTATCCTTTATTTGACATCCTGTTTTCGTCACTGTGTGCCGTGATTGCGGGCGCAGAAGGCTGGAGTGATATTCAGGAGTATACCGAAGGGCACCATGATTGGTTCCTGAAACAAGGCATGTTCAAAGAAGGTGTCCCTGTTGATGATACGTTTGCCCGCCTTATTTCGCGCATTAACCCGGAACAATTTAACCTCTGTTTTATCAACTGGATGAAGGCTGTTCATGAACTCACCCAGGGCGAATTAGTGGCCATTGACGGTAAAGTATTGCGGGGCGCTTATTCACCGGAAGAGCGCCTTTCCACGCTGCATTTGGTGAGCGCTTATGCCACCACGAATAAACTGGTGATGGGTCAGGTTAGGACAGAAAAGAAGTCCAATGAAATCACGGCTATTCCTGAGCTGATTAAATTGTTAGACCTAAAAGGCGCGTTGGTTTCCCTTGATGCGATGGGATGTCAGACCCGGATAGCTCAGGCACTCCTTGATGCGGGTGCGGATTATTTGTTCAGTGTTAAAGATAACCAAAAACATCTCCACAGGGCGATTCAAAAGGCGTTAAAAGCCCAGCGTATCGCGCCTTCGGTAAGAGAAAAAGTCATGCTGGAACAGTCGCATGGACGCCTTGAAATCCGGGAAAGTCATGTCATCAGTGCCGAGACACTCAAAGCAGAATTCCCCGCCTGGCCGGAATTAAAAACCCTTGGTGTTGTCATGGGTTACCGGCAAGAAAAAGGCCAATCACCCAGTCTGGAGTATCGTTATTACATCAGCTCAGCCCCCCTGACAGAAGAAAGCTTAGCTCAGGCAGTGCGCAGCCATTGGCGTATTGAGAACAATCTCCATTGGGTATTGGATGCGACGTTTCATGAGGATGATTGTCAGATTTATCGAGAAAATGCGGCGGAAAATATCGCGATATTGAGGCGAATTGCCTTGAATATGCTGAAAACAGAAGGCAGCAAATTAAGTATAAGAAAGAAACGAATGCGAGCCTGGATGAAAACGCAATTTCTGGAACAAGTCGTACAAGCAGGATTTTCTAATCTGAATAATATTTAAGCATTCATGCGGTTGCCCTGGTT
>NZ_RCWE01000089.1 GCF_018448925.1 Photorhabdus akhurstii
GGTCAATCACCACTGCCTGTTTTACCTGTGGGTGGGCAGTCAGGGCAATTTCTATTTCACCCAATTCAACGCGGTAGCCACGGATTTTGACCTGAAAATCATTGCGGCCCAGATATTCCAGATTGCCATCCGGCTGCCAGCGGACTAAATCGCCAGTTCTGTACAGGCGGGTGTAACCGAGTGCCTTGTCTTCTGCGGTGGCAAAGGGATTCGCTACAAAACATGCGGCCGTCAGTTCCGGTTGGTTCAAATATCCCCGCGCCAGCCCGGCACCGCCAATATAGAGTTCTCCCGGTGCGCCGACAGGAGACAGATTGCCCTGATTATCAAGAACGTAAAGGCGGACGTTATTAATCGCTTTACCAATGTTTGTTGCAATATCCCCCTGTTGATACTGCTTTCCTGTCGCACAAACGGTCACTTCTGTCGGGCCGTAAGCATTCAGTATGCTGTTGTATTGGCTGAAATAGTCAAGAAAATCTGGAGAAGGTGACTCTCCGGCGGTGACTAATAATTGCAGGGAAGGCAACTGAGCCCCAGTTAATAATTTCAGTATGGCCGGGGGTAAGGTGGCCATTTCAATATTTTCCCGCTGGATAAGCTTTTCAACGGCGGGGATGTTACGTTCGGTTTCGCTGCAAAGGTAAATGGTATGACCATGAAGCAGGCTGAGGAATAACTCGGAAACTGAGGCGTCAAAGACATAAGCAGCAAACATTAAGGCTTTTTTTCTCTTTGTCGCATGAAAAAGCGCTGCCTGTGCCGCCACCAGATGCGCCACATTTTTGTGCTCAATCATGACCCCTTTCGGCTGGCCGGTAGTGCCTGAGGTATAAATGATATAAGCCAAATCTGAGGGTTTGTTTACCGATGCCGGATTGTTTACGAGCTGGTCTGCGGTGATTGTCGGGTCATCCGTTGCTATCAGTACCGGTTGTCCTGCGCCTGTTTGCGTATCTGTCGCCAGCGTTGCCAGATACTTTTGCTGAGTGACGACGCAGGGGGATTGGGTATCGTCCAAAATAAACCGAACCCGCTCTAATGGATATTCAGGGGAAATGGGGACATAAGCGCCCCCGGCTTTCAGTGCCGCCAGAATACTGAT
>NZ_RCWE01000090.1 GCF_018448925.1 Photorhabdus akhurstii
GCGACCGGGTAGAAATCCGCACCACCGAAGGGGCATCGCTTTACTTTGCCTTACCGGCCGCTTATACCCACAGCGTCAACCCGGACCACCCGGATTTCACCCTCAGCCGGGGAGAACAGGGCTATATTCTCCGGCACCGGGATTCACCGGTTCACAAGTATTTTGCGCTGTCCTCCCCGGCCTCATCCGAAGGGACACAGCGCTGGCGGCTCACGGAACACCGGGACGTGTATGACAACCGGCTGCGGTTTATCTATAACGAGCACGGTCAACTGACACAGGTTCTCCACAGTGACGGGCCGGAGCTGACGCTGCTTTATAACCTGCGCGGACAACTGACCGAGATACTCCGCACCGATGAAAGGTTGCAGGAAGTGATGGCCCGTTATCACTACCATGATAACGGCCGGCTGGCGGAAGCGGACAGCGCCCAGCATTTTCATCTGTATTATGAATATAATGCCCAGGGCCTGATAAGCCGCTGGTCCGATGGCGACCAGACCTGGGTGGATTACCGTTATGATAAACAGGGGCGCTGTACCGACAGTGTGGGGGCCGGCGGCTACTATCCGGTTCACCTGGATTATGCCCCCGGCATCACCCGCTCCACCACCCCACAGGGGCACACCACCACCTGGCATTACAACGACCAGCAATTAATAACTGAAATCCACACCCCGCGCGGCGGCGTGACCCGTTATGACTATGACCGCTGGGGCAATCTGGTCAGACAGATATCACCGGAAGGGGAAACCCTGACGCTGACTTATCTGGCCGATACCGGCCGGGTCACTTCGCTGACGGAGGCCACCGGCGCGGTATGGCAGTACAGCTATGAGGCTGACAGCCTGCAACTGACCGGCATGACCGACCCGCTGCAACGCGCCTGGCTGCCCCGGTATGATGAACAGGGCCAGCCTGCCGGATTTATTGCGCCGGACGGCCGGAAAACCACGCTGACCCGCAATGCCTTCGGACTGGTGACGGCCGAAACAGACCCGGACGGCAACTGCCGCACACAGGAATATGATAAGCATCAGCGGCTGGTGCGGGTGCTGGATGAAGAGAACCGGACCGTCAGTCTGGGTTATGACAGTCAGGACC
>NZ_RCWE01000091.1 GCF_018448925.1 Photorhabdus akhurstii
CAAGATAGTGCAGTATTTGAATGGTAAGGATTTGCAGTTTTTGAAGGATAATATTACCACTTCTAACAGAGTTGCCGCTGTCGCCTTAGATCCAACTTCATGGCCTGTAATGGTCTTTGGTGCAAAGACGATGATTCAGGGGGCAAAAGGGAAAGAGCAGCTACTTGCGGCAGGCGTCACCAGTGGTGTAAATGCAGCTATTCAATATGGCACAACAGGAGAAGTGAAGTTATCTGATGTAATTGGAGCAGGTGTTGTCGGCGCTATCACAGCAGGGAAAGGTTATAACCCAACCGTTACTTGGAATGCAGTAGGCGGTTACTACACAGCAGAAATTAAAGGCGATGACCCATTTTTGAATGCAATAATAAGTAAAGGTGGTGCCAGTGTAGGGTATGCGATCGGTAATACTATCAAGGTTCCATTCAATAAAGTTTTTAACCCTGTATCAAAAGAATATGAATGGTAACCTATAGGTATTTGGACGATTACAAAGCCTGCATCAAAAAGTTCCATTCCATCTACAGTGGGTAATATAGGCGATTCAGCTGCATCAGGCCTATTCAATAGTGGTGTAGGAAGCGCGATAGAGAATAAGGAGAAACAAAATGAAAAGAAATAAGGCCAAATCGATCATGGTCATGTTGTATTTATCTTGTTCTTTTTTTCTAGCGGTGTTTCTGATGTGCATGATATTTCACGTACTTGGTTATTGGGTCGGAGGGGGAAAAGACATTTTTCACTTCATCAGTGATAATATCGGAATGTATCTAAAAATCAGTACGTCGGGATTTCTGGCAGGCTTTGTATTTTGGTTATTTGGTATTCGTTAGTCGCCCAGTAAGAACGATCCCTGCTGTTTGAACTTCCCCCGAAAGTTAGACACCCAACAAGTAGGGGGAAGTTCTCCATGAAGAAGTACAGGAAGCATTTGTCACATTTAAGTAGACACCGCTTCATCCGACCTGATAGAACACAGCAAACAGACCAGTAAGGGCTTACTCTCCAAATCCTCCATCGAAACCCACGACGAAGTGCATGAACGCCGGGCGCAGAGCACCACGCTCAGTGGCGACA
>NZ_RCWE01000092.1 GCF_018448925.1 Photorhabdus akhurstii
GCATCACCGGCCCTTTCACCGTGTACTGTTTGGTGACCAGATTCCCGCTGGCATCGTCTTTACCGGTGCTGGCAATGGTCAGTTCGCCGTCGCTTTGTAACAGCTTGAGGGCATAGGCGGCCTGCCGTACCCCTTCTTCTTCGGCTATCGCCAGTATCTTGTGCTGGAGATTGGTTTCCCCCAGATAGAACAGACTCTGGCCGGTCATGGCGCTGTATTGCAGCCGTTCTTCTTCCGGTATCAGATTGAGGACGGCATCCATTAAGCTGCTTTTCCCGGCCGCGCTGCTGCTCTGTATCAGCACCGCCAGCGGACGGTCCAGCTTGCGACTGACGGCGGCTAAGTAACCGGCCAGCAGGTTAGTGGATTCGCCCACCACGCCACAGGCGGCTAAATCAGCGGTGATGCGCTCACTCAGTTTCGGGTCCTGCAACAGGGCTAACGCCGCGGCCCGCTGCTCCTCGCTCAGTTCGGGAACCGGCGGGGTTTCGGTTTGCTCACCGACACCGGCCTGTTGACACTGCTCCAGTATCAGCAACACCTGCCCCAGCGCCCGGCGCAGGTCACCTTCGGCCAGCCCGAGTTCGGTGGCGGCCAGCCGCGCATACCCGCCCCGGCTGCGGGCGCTCATCATGTCCACGCTGTCCGCGAACATCACGCCGCTGTCGGTATCAACGACCTGAACATTCACTTTCATCACTGCCGCCCCGGCTTTCACCTGTGACAGGCCCCGGATACCCCACTGCTGTGTGCCCAGCGTCAGGGATATCTCGCCGTTAGCGCCGGTTTCCCAGACCACATTCGGCATCGACGGCAACGCGGCTATTCCGGCGGCTAAGGCGCTGACCGTTTCCGGCACCGGAACCGGCTGATGTTCTGCCAGCACGGCCCGCTCTGTGGCGGTGGTTGCCTGTACCTCTGCCGCATCCTGCATCGACACGGCACTGTCCAGCAACAACCCGAAGGCCCGTTCCGGCTCGGCGACCTGACACAGATAGCCGTTGGCATCCATGCCCTCGGGGAACACCACCCGGAACACGGCGATACCGG
>NZ_RCWE01000093.1 GCF_018448925.1 Photorhabdus akhurstii
GCATCACCGGCCCTTTCACCGTGTACTGTTTGGTGACCAGATTCCCGCTGGCATCGTCTTTACCGGTGCTGGCAATGGTCAGTTCGCCGTCGCTTTGTAACAGCTTGAGGGCATAGGCGGCCTGCCGCACTCCTTCTTCTTCCGCTATCGCCAGTATCTTGTGCTGGAGATTGGTTTCCCCCAGATAAAACAGACTCTGGCCGGTCATGGCGCTGTATTGCAGCCGTTCCTCTTCCGGTATCAGATTGAGGACCGCATCCATTAAGCTGCTTTTCCCTGCCGCCGAACTGCTTTGTATCAGCACCGCCAGCGGACGCTCCAGCTTGCGACTGACGGCGGCTAAGTAACCGGCCAGCAGGTTAGTGGATTCGCCCACCACGCCACAGGCGGCTAAATCAGCGGTGATGCGCTCGCTCAGTTTCGGGTCTTGCAGCAGCGCCAGCGCCGCGGCCCGCTGGTCCTCGCTCAGTTCGGGAACCGGCGGGGTTTCGGTTTGCTCACTGACGCCGGCCTGTTGACACTGCTCCAGTACCAGCAACACCTGCCCCAGCGCCCGGCGCAGGTCACCTTCGGCCAGCCCGAGTTCGGTGGCGGCCAGCCGCGCATACCCGCCCCGGCTGCGGGCGCTCATCATGTCCACGCTGTCGGCGAACATCACGCCGCTGTCGGTATCAACGACCTGAACATTCACTTTCATCACTGCCGCCCCGGCTTTCACCTGTGACAGGCCCCGGATACCCCACTGTTGTGTGCCCAGCGTCAGGGATATCTCGCCGTTAGCGCCGGTTTCCCAGACCACATTGGGCATTGACGGCAACGCGGCTATTCCGGCGGCTAAGGCGCTGACCGTTTCCGGCACCGGAACCGGCTGATGTTCTGCCAGCGCGGCCCGCTCTGTGGCGGTGGTGGCCTGTACCTCTGCTGCATCCTGCATCGACACGGCACTGTCCAGCAACAACCCGAAGGCCCGTTCCGGCTCGGCGACCTGACACAGATAGCCGTTGGCATCCATGCCCTCGGGGAACACCACCCGGAACACGGCGATACCGG
>NZ_RCWE01000094.1 GCF_018448925.1 Photorhabdus akhurstii
GGTGTTTAACTTTAATATGAGGTTTAATATGTCGACACTTACAGCAGATATAATTTCAGGAATAACGGTTTTAGAAGAGTGCCCGGTTGTTATCACGGTGACTTATTCAGGCGATGATACTCACAAAGTAACGGGTTCGACTGACATAGTGTACGATAACCCGAAAAATACCAGTTTTGATGAGATCCCTCGTATTTCAAGAGATGTTGAGAAAAATACCTGTACTGCGAAATTTGTTGTTACTGCTGGTTCTGGAGCCGGTGATTTTACCATAACATTTTCAATGGATAGGGCTACGGACCCCGATGCTAAATTGGAAATTGCATTTCATTCTATTGATAAAAATGGTTTTTCATATGCAGCATTTGAACCTATAGTTATTGGTGATGCGCTGATAAAAGACACATCTCCGGCAGAGGATAATGAGAAACCTTCTGAATCAAATGGCAGCCTGCTTGTTAATCTATATGCGCTGAGTAAAACAAATGATCCATTACCCTATTTTCAAATTCCTCTGGTAACTGATAGGATAGTGCGTATTTTTGGGTATGATGGAGAAAAAATTACGGAGGAAATATCTCCTTTTATTCAAATATTAAATAGTAATAAATATTATATTAATACGGATAAAAACGGTTTTGTTGCTTTAAGGATTTTCCCCAGTCAGAAAGGGAAGGGGAACTATGCAGTTGATATGTTTACAGAGTTGCCGGATTTTTCAAAGAGAGCTTCATCGAATATTCTGTTTATTATAAAAGATATTAACCCAACGCTTGCAGCGCCAGATATTGAAGAGTTGAATGGTAATAAATTAGCGCCATTAGTAGGAAATAGTAGTACAGGTTTCCATGTGAGTATTCCATTCTATGAAGGTGTTAGGCCGAGAGATAGAATTTTCTTGATGATCAGAGAAGATAATGACGAAACACCAAGTGCGTCTGTTGTCATTACTGATCTGAATCAGTTGAATAATCCGTTTATTTTAGTTCCATATGCCAGTGTTCC
>NZ_RCWE01000095.1 GCF_018448925.1 Photorhabdus akhurstii
AGCGCCAGCCGCGACAAAATCCACAGCAACTTTGACTCCGTACAAGAGCAGACCGGACTGTTTGCCGGTAAAGGCGGCTATGAAGTCAAAGTAGGTGAACACACCCAGCTTGACGGTGCAGTCATTGCCAGTACCGCAGACAAAGACAAAAACACCCTCGATACCGGCACTCTCGGCTTTGGCGATATCAAAAACAAAGCGGATTTTAAAACCGAACACCATAGCGTGAGTATCAGCACTGGCGGCTCAGTAGGCGGCATGTTACTCAGTAATATGGCGGCCAATACCCTGGGCGGCGCTAACCGGGAAGGCCATGCCCAAAGCACCACCCATGCCGCCGTCAGCGACGGCACCCTGATTATCCGGGATAAAGACAGCCAGCAACAGGATGTCACCACCCTCAGCCGGGATACCGACCATGCCAACAATGCTCTCAGTCCTATCTTTGACAAAGAGAAAGAGCAGCAACGGCTGAAACAGGCCCAACTGATTGGCGAAATCAGTGCGCAGGTGATTGACATCGCCAGTACTGAAGGAGCAATTATCGCCACCAAAGCGGCCCACGCTAAACTGGAGAATATCAGTGACCCGGATAGAGAAGCGGCCCGAAAGAAACTGGAAAACGCCGGCAAAACTAACATTACGCCTGAGCAAATTAAAGACCAGATTTACAAAACCGCCTATAACCAGGCATTGAATGAGTCCGGTCTTGGCACCGGAGGGAAATACCACACCGCTTTACAGGCAGCTACCGCAGCCATTCAGGGACTCGCGGGCGGAAATATTGGTCAGGCACTGGCAGGCGGCGCTTCCCCTTACCTGGCCGGGGTGATTAAAGACCTGACTACCGACCCGAAAACCCATCAAGTCGATGTCGTCACCAATACTCTGGCCCATGCAATTCTGGGGGCAGTGGCCGCCGAAGTCAGTGGTAACAATGCGCTGGCGGGCGCGGC
>NZ_RCWE01000096.1 GCF_018448925.1 Photorhabdus akhurstii
AAATCTCTATGAAGCCCCTCGCTATCTGATGCATTACCTAGATTCCGATGAGGATGATGGTGACGACAGTAGTTCTTACCTCAGTCTGGTATTGCCCTGGGATTATCTGAAAGAACAAGAGGGCATGCCCCGATTTATGGCCTGGCTGGAGTTTCTGTGCGAACAACTCGAACCGGACAGTGGGGACTGCGGTTATTGTCTGGTCCTGCCCAGAGATTACCATGACTACTTTCCTTTAGAGTACCAGCTAGCGCAACGTTACCCCTCCCTGCAAGTCAATTCTGCGGTTCATACTGCGGTATTACAGTATGGACATTCCATCCGGGGCATTAACTGGATCACCCTGCTGTCTAAACGATTTGTAAACCGACTGGGTGGGGAATACTGGATACGTCAGGTGCTGCGCCCCTACCGGGATGTGGTGATTAGTTCTTACCGTGATGGCCTGATTATCCGGGCCGGTCAATACCCGGACTTAACGCCACTGCCGGGCAGTGTCCCGGAGAGTTATTTTGCCATTAACCAGTTGATACGTCCGATACGGGTGATACCTCGTGAAGGCCATTCATTGCACTTCTATGGTGAGGGTCATTTTAATTCAACTTCCACCCTGGCCTGGTATGCCCGTTATGACCGGGGACCGCTGCAAGTGACCCCTTTGAGAGGCAACCACCCTGCACTGGTCAGCGGGATCTGGCAAACCGATAGCTTGCCGGGCAAGCAGTACTTCTTTGCTCAGGGTACGATGTCTTTTGATGTTCCAGGTACAAAACCGGGCACAACCCTCTGGCATCTGATCCGGGAAGCGGCAAATATGTGGGAATAACTGATTATCCACCGACTCATAACTCACAGAGAAAATGATGGAAACTGTAGATTACTTTGCCCAGTTGAAATCACAACTGACCGCGTTTACCTTCCTCAATGGCGATGGGCTGACTGTTTCTCGTCTTGG
>NZ_RCWE01000097.1 GCF_018448925.1 Photorhabdus akhurstii
GACGGTTGGCGCTGCCTTTTTGTTTCCGGGAGAGGGCCTTCTGTTTACGCCTCAGATTACGGCCGGCATTGATAAGATGACGGGGATTGGCCATCTTATCTCCGCTGGATTTGACAGCGTAGTGAGATAATCCCATATCCAAACCTGTCATCTGGGTTATCAAAGCGGGCTTCGCGGGCGCGGCCAGGCCGTCATCACAGAGTATCGAGGCGTAGTATTTACCGGTGGCTGAACGGCTCAGGGTCATGCTTTTCACCTCTCCGGTCATTTCACGGTGCAGGCGGGCTTCTATCGGCGATAACTTGGGTATTTTTATTGCCCCGTCCAGCACCTTCACCCCGACACAATGATAGCTGGACAGCCTGCCATGCTTGCGTTTGAATGTCGGGAAGCGCGCTTTCAGCTTCGGATTAAAAAAGTGGGAAAACGCCATATCGAGGTTAATCACCGCCTGCTGCAAGGCGATGGCGTCATACGCTTTGAGCCAGGCATACCGGCGGGATTTTTTCGCCGTTGACAGTAAGGGCTTGAGGTCTTTACGCGGGCTGAGGTTCACCCCGTGGCGTTGATAAGCGTGCTTCTTAATGTGGAGCGCCTTGTTGTACGCGAAACGGACCGCACCGAACTGAGCATTGAGATAATCAGCCTGTTCGGGTGTCGGGTAAATGCGGACTTTGGTGGCTCTTAACATCATCAGCGCTCATCGGGATAGTTGATGTATTTTAACCGCTTTTTTTGGCCGTGTCCCCCACGGGCTGGCAGTGAACGTGATGGTTAATAACCTGAAAGCCCTGCGGGCTTTTCGCCTTATATCACCGCCCGCATTGAGGGTGTCGCAAAAGGTTAAGGTCACTTTTTCAAGCATCAAGTTAAATTCAATCACTGACTTTGGGCAGCCTGTTATTTGTATGGATAACAGGCTAAAAATAATCCCTAATATCAGAGCCACCGCT
>NZ_RCWE01000098.1 GCF_018448925.1 Photorhabdus akhurstii
GCGCTGACTGTCCGGCGTATAGGGCTGGCCGTTGGCCTTGCGGTACCGGGCCAGATAATGCTGCCAGTTTGCCAGTAACGGTTCAGTGACCTGAGCGGCGGATATTACGCCCTGTTCCTCGCACCAGCTGACGAACGGCGACAGCCGTTCATGACGGGCGGACTGGCTCTTTTGACTCGCCCCCTGCAACAGCAGGTTATCCAGATACGCGTCCAGATGCTGGCGCAGGGTCAGCGGGTGGGATTGACGTTTAACGGGTGATGACATGATGGGATTTCCTGTAGAGAACAGCGGTTATTATTATCAGTGTGTGATACATCACGACGGTACGATGGCTTGATTCTTAGGTGGCCGGAACAGTGCTTTTCTGTCTGCCCCAACTTGCGGACCGTTCAGCCCGGTATTGCTGCGGTCTGGCGTCCATTTCCCGGCCTCCAACTTGGGCCCAACTTGACCCCAACTTGAGGGCAACTTGCGGTTCAGTCAGTCCAACTTGCGTCGGTCGTATTCCGGGTTTTCGGGTTCGATGATGAGCTGGCAGTACGATACGACGACTTTTTCTGATTATTGCCGGAACAGTGTTTTTCAACCTTCCCCAACTTGCGAGCCATTCCGCCCAGTATTGCTGCGGCCTGAAGTCGGTTTTCCGACCTCCAACTTGGACCCAACTTGACCCCAACTTAGGGGCAACTTGCGGTTCAGTCAGTCCAACTTGTGTAAGTCATATTCAGGGTTTTACCGGTTTTTCCGGCGCTGTCAGGTCAATCAGGCCGCACAGATGGGCTGCTTCTGCGCTGTCGCCGTTCCACAGCAGTTCATACTGCAACAGATGGCCCCGGCTGCCGCCGTGGACTAACAGGTATTCCATGTCGGCCAGTCGCTGACAATGGACTTTTAACTGGTTAT
>NZ_RCWE01000099.1 GCF_018448925.1 Photorhabdus akhurstii
TCATCACTCCAACAAACCAAAGGCTATGCCGCCCGCCTTCTGCGTCCCGGCTGGATATACATTAAGGAAGAAGACCCGCTTACCGCTCGCGGCAGCAAGGCCCGGGGCTATCTGCACATCTTTAAATACTGCGTGTCAGAGAAAGAGGTTAACGGCAAAAAACAGCGGGTAGAGAAATTCAAAAAATATATGTTTCTCAACCGCAGAGATGCCAGTGAAGGGCTTATCCCTGAGCCGGGCATTCGGGGCGAAGGTCATCCATTCCTGTTTGTCGCCAAAGATGTCATCAATATCAGTATCGCCTACAGTGAACACCCGTGGCACTCCTCGGTACTGGCTAAGATTGACAGCAGTCTTGAACTGCGGCAGAAAACCATGCAGTTTATCAATCTCGAACAGAAGCAATCCCCTTTTGCGGTTAACGCCTCAGACAAGTATTTTCGAAAACTGATTGTCGATTACAAAATCCGGCAGGAACAGTTTGCCAACATCAAGGCCATCATTGAAAAAGACATCAATGAACTGGATTTGGCTGACGTCAGTATTGATACGCTGACCACTCAGGACAGCTACGAAATGGACGCCGGTAAGATTATCCAGGAAATCAACAGTTATCTGCACTTCAATGAACAGGCGCGGATTGTGATCCTGCATGACCCGGTAGGCCGTCAGCGGGACATTGTGGAAGCCTACTCCATCCTGAATTTGTGGCAACAGAGCTATAACGCCTCCAACATCTACCCACTGACCATCGGTTTCTATGTCGAAAAGCTCAAAGCCACCAAAAACCCGGAGCTGAAAAAGAAAATAGATGACAGTATTCATCAGGACCGCTGGAACAACGACTGGCCGAAATTGAAAAAAGTCACCGAAGATTTTGAAGCGCGTCAGGCGATGTTTATGAAA
>NZ_RCWE01000100.1 GCF_018448925.1 Photorhabdus akhurstii
AACAAAAAAATCCCAGCTCAACAGCTGGGATCGTTCTTATCGGGTAACTAACGAATATCAAATAACCAAAGCACAAAGCCGACTAGAAATCCAGATGTACTGACTTTCAAGTACATACTAATGTTGCTACTAATGAAGTGGAAAATTTCTTTTCCACCTCCAACCCAATAGCCAAGTGTTGCAGCTAGTATGCACATAAAAAATATGAAGAGAAAAAAAGAACAAGATAAATACAACAAAGCTAATATAGACTTATTTTTTTTCATCTTGTTGCGCCTTATCTTTTATAGCTTTCCCCATGCTATCGTTAAATATACCTGATGTTACTGAATCACCAACGTTACCAGCCACTGATGGAATTGAACTTTGTTTCACAGGCTTTGTAATTGTCCAAATCCCGATTGGTTCCCATTCAAGTTGCTTCGATATTGGATTGAGAATCTTCTCCATTGGGATTTTCAGAACATTACCAGCCGCATATCCGACACTGGCTCCGCCTTTACTTATTATTGCATTCAAGAAAGGATCATCTCCTTTGATTTCTGCGGTGTAATAGCCGCCTACTGCATTCCAGGTAACGGTTGGGTTATAATCTTTCCCTGCTGTGATAGCGCCGATAACACCTGCTCCAATTACATCAGATAACTTCACTTCTCCTGTTGTGCCATATTGAATAGCTGCATTTACACCACTGGTGACGCCTGCCGCAAGTAGCTGCTCTTTCCCTTTCGCCCCCTGAATGATTGCCTTTGCACCAAAGATCATTACAGGCCATGAAGTTGGATCTAAGGCGACAGCGGCAACTCTGTTAGAAGTGGTAATATTATCCTTCAAAAACTGCAAATCCTTACCATTCAAATACTGCACTATCTTGATGGCGTCGGGATCT
>NZ_RCWE01000101.1 GCF_018448925.1 Photorhabdus akhurstii
GCGGTCAGTAAGGTGGATTATAAACGCCGTGAGCCGCTTATCTGGTGGAGTAAAGATAAAAGACCTGCCGATTTAGAAGCTCAAATTCCGTTGATTCTGGCCGAATTGGATCGCTTAGGTCCCCCTGATGAAGATCTTTCCGAATGAAGCAACGATTAAGAAATTTACTCAAAAAATGGTTTCCCACTATTCATCCTTTGCCAGCCCAACGGCTGGCACGCTGGGAAAAAGAAATTCTGGCAGCACCACCGGATATTAAGGATGCAGAAACCATTAAGCACGTGGAGATATTGGACTATCTTGATGATAAGGAGTGTCATATCCGCAATCCTCAACGCCGTTTTAGGAGTATTAACTTGATCCCAGTAACCCTAGGGATTATTAGTAGTCTGGTGTTAAACGTTAACGATTTTATAGAATCAAGAGAAAAAAATGAGCAAGCTATTCATCGATGGGTTGGTTACGCAAAAAAAGATTATGGGGAAGAGTTTTATTTACGTAATGATTTACCTGCGGATATGGAAGATATGCGTTATATTGGCAATGATAAAGAGATCTCATTAAGAAAATATTTATATTATCGCTATACCTTTTACCCAAGTAGCTCCCAGTTGCTCATAATTGATATAAGTTTCCTTCTACTTTATCTATTGATTATTCCCCCCTTTGTCTATTGTATATTTTTCTGGCATAGCCAAGCACCATTAATTATCGATCGCGAACAGCAAATTTTTTACACTTGGTATAAAGGTAAAGCCTATGCCGCCCGTTACCCACAATTAGGTATGATGGAAAAAACCAATATTCTGTATCTCAAAGTCTACGGACTGGATGAAAATAACAACCTTATCGAACGTGTCTTTATCCCTAATG
>NZ_RCWE01000102.1 GCF_018448925.1 Photorhabdus akhurstii
TGGGCTGCTTCTGCGCTGTCGCCGTTCCACAGCAGTTCATACTGCAACAGATGGCCCCGGCTGCCGCCGTGGACTAACAGGTATTCCATGTCGGCCAGTCGCTGACAATGGACTTTTAACTGGTTATCGCTCCATTGGGTGTAACTGCGGATATCCCGGCGGGTAAAGCGGACCGCGTTCACCGGGCGTTGCTGCGCTGTCGCCGTCTCTTTCACCATCGCCTGTATCAGCAGCAACAGTTTTCGGGTCTGGGGCGACATTTCATCCAGCGTGCGGCCTAATATCTCGTGGGCCAGCCGGTTTGCTAAGCTAATATCGTCTTTGGTCACCTCGATATACTCCAGTGTTTTTCCCCGATGTTCGGCCTTTTTCACCGTCCGCTGGTGCTGATGCAGCAGGGCGATACTTTGTATCAGGGTGAGATATTTCATGTGGTCGCGCCGGGTGCGGGTTTTATCGCTCATGAACGTTAACTGTGAGGCATAAGGGTTAACCACATTCAGCGGGCGCAACAGCCGCTGGGCGTTCTGATGCAGTTCGGTGATATATGCCTTTTCATTTTCGGCCAGTAAACCTTCAAGGGTCTGCTTATGACGTTGCAAGGCATGGATAGCTTCGGTCTGTTCCCGCGATTCGTTCACCGTCAGCACCAGACAACGATTCAGTAATTCTTCATCGACATCTATTGCGGTGGTGGTGAGCATCAGCATCACCGGCCCTTTCACCGTGTACTGTTTGGTGACCAGATTCCCGCTGGCATCGTCTTTACCGGTGCTGGCAATGGTCAGTTCGCCGTCGCTTTGTAACAGCTTGAGGGCATAGGCGGCCTGCCG
>NZ_RCWE01000103.1 GCF_018448925.1 Photorhabdus akhurstii
CGGTAATATCGGTTTGCCCATCGGATAGAAACAGGCTCAGGTCAAACTTAGCAGGGCTGTATAACGATTCATCCAGTGTCACCGGCCTGAACGGCAGACGACTGTCTGGCGGATTTTCTTCAAAGTTCTGCAACCCGAACATCACCTGAAAAATCGGATGGCGGGCGGTGTCACGCTCAATATCCAGCGCCTCAACCAGTTGTTCAAACGGCATGTCCTGATGGGTCTTGGCCTCAGTCACTCGTTGATGGGTCTGTTGAATCAGTGCTTCCACACTGGCGGTTTGTTGAAATTGTATCCTTAAGGCCAGTGAGTTGACAAACATCCCAATCAGGGACTGGGTTTGGGCGTGGTGACGGTTATCGGTCGGCGTCCCCAGGACGATATCGTTTTGCCCGGACAATTTTGCCAGCGTGAGATAAAAGGCGCTGAGCAGCACGGTATACAGGGTGGTTTCCTGCGCTTTTGCCAGCGTCCTTAACTGTTCAGACAGCCGGGTGTCCAGTACAAAATTAAAATCCCGTCCCTGATAATTCACCTGTGTGGGTCTGGGATAATCGGTGGGCAGGGCCAGTGATTCGTAGCCGGACAGGGCCTGTTGCCAGTAGGCGAGCTGGCGTTCACCGATGTCGCCCTGTAAATAGTCCCGTTGCCAGGCGGCGTAATCGCCGTAGGTAATCTCCAGCGGGGGAAGCTGACTGTCGCGGCCTTCCTGCAAGGAGTGGTAAATCTCCGCCAGTTCAGCCATAAAGATATCGACCGACCAGCCATCAATGGCGATATGGTGCCATAGCATTAGTAAGTAGTGCCGACCAGACACCGAATA
>NZ_RCWE01000104.1 GCF_018448925.1 Photorhabdus akhurstii
GTCATGGCATCGATCAGCGCTTCGCACAGGATAATTTCCGCAGCGGCTTTCATCGCTGCCTCATTCCAGACCCCGGCCAGGGGTGAGGACAGGTACAGATGCTTTGGGCTGTCTTTCAGCACTTTGTAATCCGGCTGGGTTCGGCGACCATACAGTTGCAGCACCCGCCCGCGGCTGGCCACACTGGCCGATTCGGCCCAGCCGATTATCGGCACCACGACGCAGCCCCGGAAGTGGTCCTGCCGGGTGGTCGTACGCAACACGCCTAGCCCCGATAGCTTGCCGCGCAACTGCTGACCTTCCTGACTGTCTTTGGACGGCAACAATCCCGCCGAACCACTGATACCGTGATGACCCGCATACCCCAGCTTAAAGTGACTGACCAGTTCAGGATGATGCAGCCCGCGTTTTTCCAGCCAGGCTTTGGCTTCCGGTGACGCCAGTAAGTTCTGATGATAAAAATCAATCACCTGATACAACAGCGCCTGTCCGTCATCGTCCAGGTCGGCCAGTTTCGGGCGCGGCAGGGGTGCAGACTGTGATCCCGGCGGGACGGCTAAAGAAGAAGCGGCCATAACTGCATTGTCCATGTCCGGCAGCCCGGCCAGCTCCCGCAGCCGGCGGATAGCGATTTTCAGCGTCACGCCTTCCGTTTGTATCACCCAGTCCAGCACCGACCCCGCTGCGCCACAGCCAAAGCAGTGATACAGGTTCTTAGCCGGCGATATCACCATTGAGGGCGTTTTCTCGTGATGGAACGGACAGCGCAGCACATAATCCTCACCGCGTTTTTTCATCGCACGGCCTTGCTTACGCGCCAG
>NZ_RCWE01000105.1 GCF_018448925.1 Photorhabdus akhurstii
TGGCAATTGTCCACAGTTTTCAGGCGGCCTGATGACCTGACAGGAGGAACACCATGTCACTTGGTGATGAAATCGTCACCCGGATAGCGCGGGTTAGCGCCCGGCACGCGGCGCACGTCTCCCCGCCACAGGGCACTCCCGGTCCGGCCGCCGCCCGTGAGGGCGACCCAATTAAACATGCCAGCTTCCTGGGAGCGCTGGCGGGCGCCATTACCGGGGCGTTGATAGGGGCGGCGGTCTTTGCCGCGGCATCGGCACTGGTGGGACTGACCCTCCTTACCGGCGGGCTGGCTACCGTCGCCGTCATCGCCCTGGGAACCGCGGCCACATTCGCCCTTGGCGATGTCATCAGCGCCGCCAGTTCGGCCGTCACGAAAATGGTGGACAGCATCGGCCCGCCGAGCGGTACCCTGGCGAGTGGCTCCCCCAATGTCTTTATCGAAGGCAAACCGGCGGCCAGAGCCACCACCGATATCGCCGTTTGTAGTCAACACCCGGCGCCGCCCCTGATTGCCCAGGGCAGTGAAACCGTGTTTATTAACGGTTCTCCGGCAGCCCGGGTAGATGACAAACTGGCGTGTGGCGCCACCATAAAATCCGGGGCCAAAACGGTGTTTATCGGCTCCGGTCAGGGAACTTACCTGGCGGTGGCCGAAGAGTTTTCCGCCTGGGAACGGGCGATACTGATGGCGGTTGAATTTCTGGCGCCGCCGTCACGAGGCGCCCTTAAAGGGCTGGGTAAGCTGTTTACCCGACAGGCCGGTAAAAAGGCCGTCAGCGGGGCGATTG
>NZ_RCWE01000106.1 GCF_018448925.1 Photorhabdus akhurstii
TGCTGGCCGAAGACGAAGCCGGACGGCAGGCGCTGCTTAATCGGGTGGTGGAGTTCTATCACCAGACGTTGCTGAACGCCCCCGAAGCGCTGGCTTATCTGGAAAAACGCCGGTTAAACCACCCGGAATTAGTCGCCTGTTTTAAACCGGGCCTGGCCAACCGCACGCTGGGTTACCGGCTGCCCGCCAGTAAATACAAGGCCGGGTCGGCTATCCGTACCCGGTTAATGGCGGCAGGTATCCTGCGGGACAACGGGCATGAACACTTCCGGGGTTCACTGGTGATACCGGTTATCGACAGGCACGGCCAGATACGCGAAATCTACGGGCGTAAAATCGGTGAGGACCTGCGCAAAAACACCCCCAGGCATCTGTATCTGCCCGGCGCACATGGCGGCGTCTGGAATGAACCGGCAATGGCGGCGTCAGCCTCGCTTATCCTGTGTGAATCGTTAATCGACGCGATGTCGTTCTGGGTAGCCGGTTACCGTAATGTCACCGCCGCCTATGGCGTCAATGGTTTTACTCCCGACCACTGGCAGGCCCTGAAACAGCATCAGGTCAGACAGGTGCTGATTGCCTTCGATAATGACCCCGCCGGGAATGACGCAGCGGTGAAACTGGCCGCCGAACTGACCGCCACCGGTATCGCCGTGTTCCGGGTGGTGTTCCCCGAGGGCATGGATGCCAACGGCTATCTGTGTCAGGTCGCCGAGCCGGAACGGGCCTTCGGGTTGTTGCTGGACAGTGCCGTGTCGATGCAGGATGC
>NZ_RCWE01000107.1 GCF_018448925.1 Photorhabdus akhurstii
GTCCTAGAGTTACCGGAATCAAAGTAATACTCCGAGCGCGGCGCTGAGTGTTACGAACATGGCACTCCCTATTATCAAGGTAATCCAGTATCTCCACGTGTTTAATGGTTTCTTCATCCTTAATATCCGGTGGTACTGCCAGAATTTCTTTTTCCCAGCATGCCAGCCGTTGGGCTGGCAATGGATGAATAGTGGGAAACCATTTTTTAAGTAAGTTTTTTAATCGTTGCTTCATTCGGAAAGATCTTCATCAGGGGGACCTAAGCGATCCAGTTCTGCCAAAATCAACGGAATTTGAGCGTCTAAATCGGCGGGTCTTTTATCTTTACTCCACCAAATAAGCGGCTCACGGCATTTATAATCCACCTTACTGACCGCCTCTTTGCCGTTTAATAAGAATTTCACCATAAAGGCCACGGCTAACCCTTTATCATTACCACTGCTTAAAAAAGCAAAAGAATAACTGCTGACGTTAGGGATAAAACCACGCCCGATAAGTTGATTGTTCTCATCCAGGCCATAAACTTTGAGGAACAGAATATTAGTTTTTTCTGCCATACCGACTTGTGGATAGCGAGCAGCATAAGCTTTGCCTTTATACCAGGTGTAGAAAATCTGTCGTTCACGGTCGATAATTAATGGGGCTTGTCGACGTAAAAAAAACATAGCCCATACAAAAGGTGGAATAATCAGTAGGTAGAGTAGCAGGAAACCTATATCAATTTTAAAATAATAGTCACTATATTCATAATAAT
>NZ_RCWE01000108.1 GCF_018448925.1 Photorhabdus akhurstii
ACCGGCTGAACCTTGCCCGACCAGCAAATTGGGGGAAGTCAGAATACCGCCGGGAGTTAACCGGATAAAATGGCCGCCGACTTTTAAGGTAATCTCTGACGTCGCCTCCAACACCATCTTACCGCCGCTTTTCAGGTGCGTTTCCTGACCACTTTCAGCCACCAATGCCTCCCCGGTCTGTAAATGCTGACTGCCTGAGATACGGTGTGAAACATCGCCATCGGTGCTGTATTTACCGGAACCGGTGATTTTCCGGTGGTCATCAGCATGAATTTCACTGTAGCGGTTATTATCGATGCGCTGTTTATGGTCATGTTTAATATGCCAGTAAGCATCGTGCTGAATATGGGCGGTCAGATCTTTCTGCCCGCGCAGGTAAATCTCCTCCCGGTCTTTCTCATCTTCAAAGCGCAATTCATTAAAACCTTCCCCTTTGTGGGTTTGGGTTTTAAATGTCGTGCGGGTCTTTTCCGCAGGTAAATTTAACGGCGGCCGGTTTGAACCGTTGTAGGTGCAACCGGTGACAATCGGGCGATCAATATCACCGTTCAGATAAGAAACAATCACCTCCTGACCGATACGGGGAACCGCCATAAAACCGTAACCGCTGCCATTCCAGCCTTGCGCGAATCGTACCCAACAGGTGGCGTTTTCATCGGCTTTATCATAACGATCCCAGTGAAAATGGATGCGGATACACCCCTCTTCATTGACATAAATCTCTTCGCCTTCCGGGCCGACCACGGT
>NZ_RCWE01000109.1 GCF_018448925.1 Photorhabdus akhurstii
AATCATGGCAAACCGTAAACCGCGCAAAGGAAGTCTCCTGACCGTCGATGACGTCTACCGTCAGCCGGTGGGTCCGGCACATGACCCAAAAAGCCTGTATGCGCTGCTGCTGCGCTTCGTGGCATGGCGGCAGGAGCGGAACTGGTCGGAAACCACGCTGAAAGTGCAGACCCATCACACCTATCGCTTTATCCTGTGGGCCACGGACCGGGGCCTGTACTATGCCGCGGATATCACGCGGCCAATACTGGAGCGTTACCAGCGTTATCTGTATCAGTACCGCAAGACCAACGGAGAGCCGCTGAGCATCCGCACCCAGCGCACGCAGTTGCAGCCGTTGCAGGTGTGGTTCAAATGGCTGACGAAACAGAACCTGATACTGGCAAACCCGGCGGCGGACATTGAGTTGCCGCGGGAGGAAAAACGCCTGCCGCGGTATATCCTGAGCATTGATGAAATCGAGCATATCCTGTCGCTGCCTGACCCAAATACGTTGCAGGGCGTACGCGACCGGGCCCTGATGGAACTGCTCTGGTCAACAGGGATACGACGCAGTGAAGCGGCCCGGCTCGATATCTACAGCATTGACCGGTCACGCAAAACCGTGACCGTCCGGCAGGGCAAGGGGAATAAAGACCGGGTATTGCCCCTCGGCGAACGGGCCTTAAACTGGCTCCAGTTCTATCAGCAGCAGATTCGCCCGCAACTGCTGGTCACCCCGGACATCCAGTCGCTGTTCGT
>NZ_RCWE01000110.1 GCF_018448925.1 Photorhabdus akhurstii
ACCCGGTTTTTCCCGTGCTGCTTTGTCGCCGACCCCAAAACCCCCTGACGCGCTTTTCGCCCCCGAAGGCCGGTTTTTCCCGCCGTGCCATTGTCAGTGTCGCGCCTTTTTCGGCAACGGGCGAACGTCGCCCAACTCGCTTGGGCGGCGGGCGCCCGTTCTGCGGGCGCGGGCGGCAGAGAGCCCGCAAGCGGCGCCCCTGCGACGCTCTGAGGCACTGTGGCTTCGGCTTGCATATGACCTTGCATGACCACGCGATTTTGTTCAGGGAAGCCCCTGGGGGCTGCACGGGGCGGAGATGGCGAGCACGGGAATGAGCAAGGAGCCTGCGACTGCGAACCGGGCGCAGCCAGTGCAGCGGGGTTGGGGCGGGGGGAAGTTAATTAACGGAGGCCGCAGGCCGACCTGCCTTCAGGGGTGTTGGCCGGACGTTGGCACGGCAGCTAAAGAAGAACTCAGGGTTGCCGATGTCCGGCTCAGTCGGTTAGAGCATAAGGCGCAGCCTTGTGCGCCACTCCCCGCAATGCCGACCCGCGGGGGCGCAAGACATAATGCCAATTATACGCATTAAGCCGCTCATCAATGCTCAGGCGGTTGCCCGGGCTCACCGGCGCAGTGCGTATAATTCCCCCGCATTATGTTGAATAGGCGTTAGGCGGCCTGTACCAGCTCAACGGGGACGCCGGGGCTTGCGCCGCCTGACGACTATTTACCCCCGCGTGCGCCAGGGC
>NZ_RCWE01000111.1 GCF_018448925.1 Photorhabdus akhurstii
TCACCGGCGCAGTGCGTATAATTCCCCCGCATTATGTTGAATAGGCGTTAGGCGGCCTGTACCAGCTCAACGGGGACGCCGGGGCTTGCGCCGCCTGACGACTATTTACCCCCGCGTGCGCCAGGGCCGACGGGCAGTCCGGCCACGGTCTGCCCCCACACCGAGCCCGCCCAACTTAACGGGGGCGTGCGGACGGTCAGCGGATATTGAGGTTTCAGGTCGGCGTCGGGCTGTCCGGCAGCGTGTCGGCGTTGTCTTCGGCGTACAGGTCGGCCAGTAAACCCACCTCATCGGCATCGCTGACTTTTTCGTCGGCCATTTGCTCCGCCGGGTGGGTGCTGGCGTGCACCGCCTGCAAGGCCCGGATAGAGACCTGCGTATACACCTGTGTTGACTCCACGCTGGCATGGCCTAACATGGCCTGTATCCAGCGCAGGTCCGCCCCGTTCTCCAGCATCTGGGTCGCCATCGCATGCCGAAACAGGTGGCAGGCGCCTTTTTTCTCGATGCCGGCGGCCCGGATATAGCCGCTCACGGCATTCGTGATACCGTTCGGCTGCAACCCGTCGAGACCGTCCATTGCTACGAACAGCGACTGGATGTCCGGGGTGACCAGCAGTTGCGGGCGAATCTGCTGCTGATAGAACTGGAGCCAGTTTAAGGCCCGTTCGCCGAGGGGCAATACCCGGTCTTTATTCCCCTTGCCCTGCC
>NZ_RCWE01000112.1 GCF_018448925.1 Photorhabdus akhurstii
GCGCTGACTGTCCGGCGTATAGGGCTGGCCGTTGGCCTTGCGGTACCGGGCCAGATAATGCTGCCAGTTTGCCAGTAACGGTTCAGTGACCTGAGCGGCGGATATTACGCCCTGTTCCTCGCACCAGTTGACGAACGGCGACAGCCGTTCATGACGGGCGGACTGGCTCTTTTGGCTCGCCCCCTGCAACAGCAGGTTATCCAGATACGCCTCCAGATGCTGGCGCAGGGTCAGCGGGTGGGATTGACGTTTAACGGGGGATGACATGATGGGATTTCCTGTAGAGAACAGCGGTTATTATTATCAGTGTGTGATACATCACGACGGTACGATGGCTTGATTCTTAGGTGGCCGGAACAGTGCTTTTCTGCCTGCCCCAACTTGCGGACCGCTCCATCCAGTATTGCTGAGGTCTGGCGTCCATTTCCCGCCCTCCAACTTGGGCCCAACTTGACCCCAACTTGAGGGCAACTTGCGGTTCAGTCAGTCCAACTTGCGTGAGTCATATTCAGGGTTTTACTGGTTTTTCCGGCGCTGTCAGGTCAATCAGGCCGCACAGGTGGGCTGCTTCTGCGCTGTCGCCGTTCCACAGCAGTTCATACTGCAACAGATGGCCCCGGCTGCCGCCGTGGACTAACAGGTATTCCATGTCGGCCAGTCGCTGACAATGGACTTTTAACTGGTTAT
>NZ_RCWE01000113.1 GCF_018448925.1 Photorhabdus akhurstii
TAAGGATAGAGAGGGGATAGAAAAAGCCATTGCGAAACTTCAAGCTAAAATCTCTGAACTGGATGCGATATTAGCAAAAGAACCGCCGCCGGAATGCAGATGGATACCGGCCGTCGATAATCCCATGCAATAAAGATGATGTTCTTTGTAGCGTGTGATTAAAACGCCTTTGAGCCGATTTAATTTCATTGGAAAATCATGAGAATCATGCTTAAAAGAAAAAATTAAGCGACGTAGAGTCAATGGTATTTATGATTTTTTATAAGGCATTGTTTTATCTATGTAATTTTTAGGTTATTTCAAATGTTTTCTGTAAAATTATGGTTTGGATACATCAGGTCGCGACAGTGGCGGATAATTTTTTGTGCGGCGGGCTTAATCGGGTTAGCTATCTTTGGGCTGCGGTTATTGCTCTTTGATTATCGGTGGGAGATATATCATTTTTGGAATCAAGAGCGACTATCTATTGATAGAGAGTGGCAAACCTGGGCCAGCCGATATATGCCTGTATTGCACAATAATGTATTTTTACCGGAGAAAGTGATTGCTACGATTACCTTGCAGGATGAAGCAGGATAATCGCTGCCTTGAATTAGGATTGAGTTATTATCTGTGATTATTTTGGGTAATGAAATCTATTCTCATTCGCATTATCTAATTGAGAATCATTATTTTTTACCTCGA
>NZ_RCWE01000114.1 GCF_018448925.1 Photorhabdus akhurstii
GTATTGACACTGGTCCACATCAGCGTCACCCCCGGTTCATCGGTCTCGCCCGGCCAGCGAAAACTCTGCCAGCTTTCCATCTGGTTAAAATAGCGCAATTGCTGTCCATCTATCGTCAGGTCGGTTTCCGCTACATCCCGCACCGGTTTGGCCCGCAGTTCAAACCGCAGCCCCTGACTGCCATCGGCAAACAACAGGTCCGATAGCTGACTGAGCTGATTTATCGCTTTCAAAAAATCCGGGTTAACCTGCACGCCCTGACCATTCACCTCATCCACCACCCACTGGTTCCCCGCTTTATGCACTATTCCGCCTAACTGACGCGTCAAAAACTGCTCTATCCGCCCCGAATCCGACCGGATAAACTGCCCCAGCATCGGCAATGAGATTTCACTTTCCCCTCTGGCAAACGGGTAACGGCCAGTGAATGCCCGGTTCCAGTTGTCCACTATCGCCGTCCGCCACTGGGCATTCAGATTCGCTTCCGCCGGTTTCAGTACGCCCTGCCACGCCTGCGTTAACGGCTCCACAAACATTGCCTGACCAAAACCCCGCCATTGTCCCCCCAGACTGGCGGCTATCAGGCGGCCGTAGCCCTGTGTATCGGTCAAATCGGCGCTTTTCCCTTCAAAGACCGTCTTAGCCAACGCATTCGCCATTGCCG
>NZ_RCWE01000115.1 GCF_018448925.1 Photorhabdus akhurstii
AACTTTGAAGAAAATCCGCCAGACAGTCGTCTGCCGTTCAGGCCGGTGACACTGGATGAATCGTTATACAGCCCTGCTAAGTTTGACCTGAGCCTGTTTCTATCCGATGGGCAAACCGATATTACCGCTTGTCTGAACTACGCCGTCAGCCTGTTTGCTGAGGCTGCCATCGAGAGACTGGCGGGGATTTATCAACGGGTGCTAGAAGCATTCGTGGCAGACCAGACACAATCGCTGTCCGAAATTGACATCCTGTCTGCCCAGGAACGTTATACCCTGCTGCACTGCTGGAATCAGACCGACGCGCCTTACCCGCAGGATAAAACCCTGCAACAACTGTTTGAAGCCCAAGTGGAAAGCACACCGGATAACGTCGCGCTGGTGTTTGAAGGCGAATCCCTGACCTACCGCCAGCTTAACGAACGAGTCAACCAACTGGCTTATGTGCTCCGTGAACGGTGTCAGCAGCACCATCATGTCCCTGTGCAAGCGGATACCCCCATCGCTCTCTACCTCGACCGCAGTCTGGACATGGTCATCAGTATTCTGGCGGCACTGAAAGCCGGGGGCGCTTATGTCCCCATTTCCCCTGAATATCCATTAGAGCGGGTTCGGTTTATTTTGGACGATACCCAATCCCCCTGCGTCGTCACTCAGCAAAAGT
>NZ_RCWE01000116.1 GCF_018448925.1 Photorhabdus akhurstii
AAAGAGGTGGGGGAAGGCATGCTGGAAATGGTGGTGATTATTGCCGGTGTTGCCGTTGTTATCCTTGTCACCCTTGCCGTCGCTGCCGCATTGATTGCACTGGTGGAAATTTTAGCTGCCGCTGCCGCAGTCAGCGCCGCCGCGTTAGCCGCCGTTCTGGCAATATTGGCGAGTGTGACATTCGCCACCGCCTCATAATTAATGGAGAGAATATGGAAACTTCAGATTACTTTGCCCAGTTGAAATCACAACTGACCGCGTTTACCTTCCTCAATGGCGATGGGCTGACCGTTTCTCGTCTTGGGATTTCTATCACCCTGTTTTTTAAACAAGGCTACACCCCGGAGAAAAAACAACGCATTCTGGCCTGTTATCGTCGCTTTCGCGAAGAGTTTGGTACCCATCTGCGTTTTCATACTCATGAGCTAAAAGGGCTAAAAAAATATTCCCCGGAAAATATAGTCAAGGTGGAAGAAGGTATTCTTAATCAGAAAAAAAACCAGCCCTCTAGTTGGGATGTTAGTGACGCTAGAAATCTCTATGAAGCCCCTCGCTATCTGATGCATTACCTAGATTCCGATGAGGATGATGGTGACGACAGTAGTTCTTACCTCAGTCTGGTATTGCCCTGGGATTATCTGAAAGAACAAGAGGGCATG
>NZ_RCWE01000117.1 GCF_018448925.1 Photorhabdus akhurstii
TTAATCTATTTTTTATACAATACTGTTACAAAATAATCACATTGGCCTGTTTTTTGCTTTGTCATATAACCTCTTGTTTTTGCTGCTATCTTAACCAACCCCCTATTTTAGTTGCCCGGTTGATAATTAACCCTAAATATTGATCGTTAAGTTAAATTCGTGGTTAATGCTGTTTCGACATTGTGGAATAGAAAGTCAATGAAAAGCAGTATTTTGGTATTAACGGTTTTTTGTAGCGTAGCCTCAGGCAGTCAAGCCGCCGACATCGCAGATCAACAACTCATTCATCAACAGGCCCGTCAGCACGCTCTGGAGGCGCAATTAGCCCCGCCGCCTGCGGAAGTTCACCTGTCGGTACCGGAAACCGGGGAGTCAGCCGCCTTTGCGGTGGAAACCCCCTGTTTTCCTGTCACTCATGTGGTATTGGCAGGCACCGAAAATTTCCCGCACTGGCTACCGTTCCGGCGTGTCGCTCAACAGGGCGAAAACCATTGCCTGGGCGATAAAGGCATCAGCCGGCTGATAACCCAATTGCAAGATCAGCTCATTAATCACGGTTATGTCACCAGCCGGGTTCTGGCTCCTCCCCAGGATCTGCGTACCCAAACCTTAAAACTGGTGATGATACCGGGCAA
>NZ_RCWE01000118.1 GCF_018448925.1 Photorhabdus akhurstii
GATTATCCACCGACTCATAACTCACAGAGAAAATGATGGAAACTGTAGATTACTTTGCCCAGTTGAAATCACAACTGACCGCGTTTACCTTCCTCAATGGCGATGGGCTGACTGTTTCTCGTCTTGGGATTTCTATCACCCTGTTTTTTAAACAAGGCTACACCCTAGAGAAAAAACAGCGCATTCTGGCTTGCTACCAGCGTTTTCGGGAGGAGTTCGGTACTCATCTGCGTTTTCACAGTCATGAGCTGAAAGGGTTAAGAAAATATTCGCCGGAAAATAATGCGCAGTGTCGTGGAAAGTAAAAAAATTATCCTTAAAGGCGATACCACAATAACCGGAGGTGAGGTTTTAAATGGTTCCGATTTGGTAAACCAACAACTCTCGGTTGCCTGTAAAGGTGCTCCGGTGTTTTGTCCCGCCTGTAAACAAACCGGCGCGATTGCGGAAGGTTCTAACTTGTTCAATATACAAGGAATACCTGTCGCGCTGGAGGGACACTTTGTTAATTGTGGTTGCCCGACCGGTAAAAGTACGGTCATAATTATCCAATGCTAAAGCCTTTAATTGAAAGGACGGTTTTAAACTGTGATTAAAAGTTATTTTTTTAACGTATGATTTTAATCGGT
>NZ_RCWE01000119.1 GCF_018448925.1 Photorhabdus akhurstii
TTCTCGGTGAGGGCAAGACGACCATCACCAGTGGCCCGCTGGACAATCGCCACGGTCATCTTCAAGGCGGACAGTTGGCTATCGATACCCGACACGCCGCGCTGGATAACCGGGACGGCAAATTGTTATCCACCGACACGTTAACCCTGAACACTCACCAACTCGATAATCGTCACGGGCAGGTGCAGGCGGTGGGCGACACTCAGCTTGATGTTGACACTCAAACCGATAACACCGGCGGCCTTATCCGTGGCGGTCAGCAATTGACCCTGAACACCGCTCGCCTGATTAACCGCGAGACGGCGCACACGGATAACGGGGTGGAAGCGCAAAACCTGACGGTCAACGCTCAACAGGTGGACAATACCCAGGGCGCTTTACGGGCAGCCAACCATCTGCAAGCTCAGGTGAGTCACACGCTGGAGAATGCCGAGGGGTTAATCTCCGCGGGCAAACAGCTTACCGTAGACGACAAGAGCGGGTACACCTCGCTGGTGATTAACAACCGGCAAGGCACCTTAATTGCCGGGGAACAGGCCACGATTAACGCACACTCTCTGAGCGGTGACGGCCAACTGTTATCGCAGGGCGATATGGCGGTCACTTTAACCGAGGATT
>NZ_RCWE01000120.1 GCF_018448925.1 Photorhabdus akhurstii
TGACCACTTTGTGGCTCATGACTGGGGTGAAGTCGTAACAAGGTAACCGTAGGGGAACCTGCGGTTGGATCACCTCCTTACCTGAGATAGGTTGAGTGCAGTGCTCACACAGATTGTCTGATGAAAGAAGAGAATAGGTTATCGTGACAGGCTTGTAGCTCAGGTGGTTAGAGCGCACCCCTGATAAGGGTGAGGTCGGTGGTTCAAGTCCACTCAGGCCTACCAACTCTACTTATCCTGGTGTCTTTCAGACGCTGCGTGACTCATGTGCTGGCGCACACTGCGTTACTCGCGTTGAAATACCCGGCGGCTAAGCGAGTTGATTGAACAGACGATGACGGTCTATTTCTGTATGGGGCTATAGCTCAGCTGGGAGAGCGCCTGCCTTGCACGCAGGAGGTCAGCGGTTCGATCCCGCTTAGCTCCACCATACTAAATGTAGTTCAGAGTATATTGGCGACAGTATGCTGCGAACTATTTTGCTCTTTAACAATCTGCAACAAGCTGAAAAATTGGAATGCCCAATAATATCACCGAGGTATTATTGAGGCGTCTCTCAAGCTGAGCAATCCGAGACCTTTTCGGGTTGTGAGGTTAAGCGAATAAGC
>NZ_RCWE01000121.1 GCF_018448925.1 Photorhabdus akhurstii
AGATAAACGGGCTCATATCGGAGAAAGACAGGTTTTGCAGGACCGGCAGGCGGTCAAGAAAGGCCCGGAGTTCATCGCGGATAGCATCAGCGACAGGGCGGTAACCCAGTTTTTCGGCCGCCTGAGCCGCGATAGCGTACCCGTCCAGCCAGTAAGGGGCCAGTGTCAGACTCTGTTCTCTCTTTATTCTCTATTCTTCAAAAGAATAGGATTGAAAATAATTCATGTCTTTTTATCTTTTTTTATACTGCACGACATAACTCCTTTTTTGAATATAGACAATATGGTTTCTAATTTAGCGTTCTGATTAAAAGAAAATAAATATCGATAAATGTTTATTATATTTAACATGTTATTACATTTGTCATTTACTTTATTTAGAAAGTTATCGTGTTCTATGTTATCAACTAACCCTTGTTTCTTTCTTATAAGATATAGTTTTCTTTTTCTCATATTTTCTTTAACTTGATCCTGGGTAGATATTTTTATTCTGTCAAGGATATCCTTTTTTTGCTGTTTTATAATCCTCATGAAGATAAAACTCGGATACCAGATCAGAGAAAAAATCACTCCAAACCATATAAGTTACATGGTACGTCTTGATC
>NZ_RCWE01000122.1 GCF_018448925.1 Photorhabdus akhurstii
CCGTTGAGATTAAACAAATTGTGCTGTTTGATAAAAAAACACTTGATTTTAATATGCGCTAATGAGGAGAATTGACTTATTCAATAACCGTCTATTTCGTTATTGAATCTATTAATTCGAGAGCAGGCATCAGGCCCTCACGATTATTTTCATTCCGGTTAACTGCTGAGTCAGGAAATACCGGATGAAATCTCTTGTTCCCCGGATTAACCAGGGCTGACAACCGAGCATTTATTCGGTTGGATTTGTGCCAGTTGAATGGATGAATTGACCTCATCGCTGATAGCAACTGGGACTTTATTGAAACAGTAGGAAGCGCCTCGCTTGCTACTGCACAGCCGTTTTATCTGATATCCGGGGAAAACCTATTAATGGATAGAAAAATGTTGCGGGCTCGCCAGCTGCGAGCGAGTCAAGCCGCGCTGCCGGGCCATGCCCGCTACCGCCTTGAAGTGCGGCGCTGTGGCGCCGAACTGGAGGTATTCAGCTTCACCGGCGAAGAGCGCCTGTGCGCGCCCTATTGCTACACCATTGATTTCACCAGCCCGACCCGGGATATCGACCCGGCGGTGATGCTCAACAAATCCGC
>NZ_RCWE01000123.1 GCF_018448925.1 Photorhabdus akhurstii
ACGCTGGCCTCCGTGGGCAGAGACGACGAGTCCCGCCGCCTGTAATTCTGTTATGCCCTTGCGCTCGATGTTGAGCGCCGCATTGATATCGCGGTCATGTTCGACTCGACAGAAAGGGCATTGCCAGAGCCGCTTACGCAGCGGCATTTCCAGCATTTTGTGACCGCAGCAATGGCAGGTTTTCGAACTGGCGAACCACTGATCCAGTTTGACCAGATGGACGCCTGCCGCTGCGGCTTTGTATTCCAGTTTCTTGATGAAGCCATGCCAGCCCGCATCCCCGATAGCGCGGGCAAGGTGGTGATTCTTCATCATGTTGGCCGATTTCAGTGTCTCCACAATTATCGCTTGGTTTTCGTCAACCATTGAACGAGACAGTTTGTGTTGAAAATCGGCGCGGGCATTCGCTACCCGCTCATGTACGGCGGCAAGCCTCTGTCGTGCTTTACGACGGTTGGCGCTGCCTTTTTGTTTCCGGGAGAGGGCCTTCTGTTTACGCCTCAGATTACGGCCGGCATTGATAAGATGACGGGGATTGGCCATCTTATCTCCGCTGGATTTGACAGCGTAGTGAGA
>NZ_RCWE01000183.1 GCF_018448925.1 Photorhabdus akhurstii
GTTTGGTCACTCTACGGCCAAAAAACGATAAAAAGGATTCATTACAGACATTCGTTATTTACCTTGCATGTCTGATTTGTCAGAAAAGTAAAAATAATAAATGCAGGTTATAATATGCCATTCAAGCTGACAAAAATACGGATTCAGATGGTGATAGACAAGCCTGGAGTCATAACGCCATGTTGGACGAATTACGGTTTAAACGGGAAATAATATAGTGGGTGTTTCCGAATTCTGAGGCTAATACCCAATCGGCCCAAAACTTAATCTAGAAATAAACTGTTTTTCACGATGAACAAGGATATTTTTATATTCCTTGTTCATCGTTATGAATGAACTTCCTCTGTGGAAACAAAAAATCCGAATAAAATATCACTTATTTTAATAACTTATTAAAAGTTATTTTCTGGATTCTAGACTTATACCCAATAAATTTCAAGATTAATCGCGACGGCAAGGGAGTA
>NZ_RCWE01000124.1 GCF_018448925.1 Photorhabdus akhurstii
ATTTTCTCTTTTGACTATAGTCAGTTGGACAGCCAGCAAGACCCAGCGGATCAATCCAGTTTGCCGGATTATGGACGTACGCATACGGATTCGGACCCCCATTTAGCCCGAGCGGGTCAGGGCTGAGATAACAACAGCCTTCCGGCAAATAATAGCGGAACCGGTTATAAAATAAACCACTTTCTTCATCAAAAAGTTGCCCGGCAAATCGGAGGCCCGGGTCCAGTTGCGGGTTCTCGCCGTGTCCGCCCAGCCGCAGCCCGTACAGGGACTGCTTCGGCCGCCGCCACACCCGTTTACCCGTCGGGTCGAACAGCGCCAGCGGCTCGCCGGTCGGGGCGCTGACCGCATATTGAGTCTGCACCTCCCCGGCCATCAGTTCCACCCGGTTGTCCAGATTAAGCGTAAACGCCTGCGTCTGCTGCGCCACCAGTTCCCAGCCGTCAAACACCAGATGGCGGATCATTTTCAGCCGGCCGTGCTGATATTCGCGGATTTCCGCCGGCACGTCGCCGTCCCACACGACTGGAGTCTCCCGACGTCATCATACGGTTGAGCAGA
>NZ_RCWE01000125.1 GCF_018448925.1 Photorhabdus akhurstii
ACCTGAACTACAGTATTGACCCACGCTTGTATGATGCAAAGCAGGCTGATAACTCAGTAAAGCCTAATTTTGTCTGGCAGCATGATCTGGCCGGTCATGCCCTGCGGACAGAGAGTGTCGATGCTGGCCGTACTGTTGCATTAAATGATATTGAAGGTCGTTCGGTAATGACGATGAATGCGACCGGTGTTCGTCAGACCCGTCGCTATGAAGGCAATACTTTGCCCGGTCGCTTGTTATCTGTGAGCGAGCAAGTTTCCGACCAAGAGAGTGCTCAAGTGACCGAGCGCTTTATCTGGGCTGGGAATACAACCGCGGAGAAAGAGTATAACCTCTCCGGTCTGTGTATCCGCCACTACGACACAGCGGGAGTGACCCGGTTGATAAGTCAGTCACTGGCGGGCGCCATGTTATCCCAATCTCACCAATTGCTGGCGGAAGGGCAGGAGGCTAACTGGAGCGGTGACGACGAAACTGTCTGGCAGGGAATGCTGGCAAGTGAGGTCTATACGACACAAAGTACCACTAATGCCATCGG
>NZ_RCWE01000126.1 GCF_018448925.1 Photorhabdus akhurstii
TTATCGAAGGCAAACCGGCGGCCAGAGCCACCACCGATATCGCCGCCTGTAGTCAACACCCGGCGCCGCCCCTGATTGCCCAGGGCAGTGAAACCGTGTTTATTAACGGTTCTCCGGCAGCCCGGGTGGATGACAAACTGGCGTGTGGCGCCACCATAAAATCCGGGGCTAAAACGGTGTTTATCGGCTCCGGTCAGGGAACTTACCTGGCTGTCGCCGAAGAGTTCTCCGCCTGGGAACGGGCGATACTGATGGCGGTTGAATTTCTGGCGCCGCCGTCACGAGGCGCCCTTAAAGGGCTGGGTAAGCTGTTTACCCGACAGGCCGGTAAAAAGGTCGTCAGCGGGGCGATTGCCGGCGTCAGGCATGCCGCGAAGATAATCACGGGGAAAACCCTCTGCTGTGCCAAAACCGCCTTCAAAGAAACTCAGGGGGTGAAACGTTACCGGGAAGCGACGAAAAAATTCTTTACCGGCGACCCGATTGACGTCACCACCGGCCAGCTGTTTGACCAGCGGACCGA
>NZ_RCWE01000127.1 GCF_018448925.1 Photorhabdus akhurstii
CGGCTCCGGTGTTAACATCCGCCTTAAACCGTTGCCGGTCAGTCCGTCAGGGTCAACTGCCCTAAAGGCAGGCCAGCGAGCTGGCCGCGGTTTATTGCCCCCGCCCAACCCCGCTGCACTGGCTGCGTCCGGCTCGCAGTCGCAGGCTCCTTGCTCGTTCCCGTACTCGCCATCTCCGCCCCGTCCGCCCCCGCGGGCGGGGGCTCCCCGCTGAAAAACTTCACCTGCGGGCCTCGCCGGCCCGCACCCGGCCAACCCGCGTCAGCGGCGCAGGCAAGCTGCCCCGCCGCCCCGGGTTCCCGAGAAAACCCGGTTCCGGCAGAAAAAGCGGGCCGAAACCCGGCACTGACATCGGGGAAAAAGTGAGCTAAAATCGGCAAAGTGCACATCGGGGTTTTAGGTTCGCACGGGTGAGTGCAGTGGGACAAAGTGGCTCTTTAACAGGTTGTTATTAAAGAAAAAATCCCGGCCAAAAAGTATGGTCGTGTCGGGGCAGTCCCTAAGACCC
>NZ_RCWE01000128.1 GCF_018448925.1 Photorhabdus akhurstii
GGTCCTGGCTGTCATAACCCAGACTGACGGTCCGGTTCTCTTCATCCAGCACCCGCACCAGCCGCTGATGCTTATCATATTCCTGTGTGCGGCAGTTGCCGTCCGGGTCTGTTTCGGCCGTCACCAGCCCGAAGGCATTGCGGGTCAGCGTGGTTTTCCGGCCGTCCGGCGCAATAAATCCGGCCGGCTGGCCCTGTTCATCATACAGAGGCAGCCAGGCGCGTTGCAGCGGGTCGGTCATGCCGGTCAGTTGCAGGCTGTCAGCCTCATAGCTGTACTGCCATACCGCGCCGGTCGCCTCCGTCAGCGAGGTTACCCGACCGGTATCGGCCAGATAAGTCAGCGTCAGGGTTTCCCCTTCCGGTGATATCTGTCTGACCAGATTGCCCCAGCGGTCATAGTCATAACGGGTCACGCCGCCGCGCGGGGTGTGGATTTCAGTTATTAATTGCTGGTCGTTGTAATGCCAGGTGGTGGTGTGCCCCTGTGGGGTGGT
>NZ_RCWE01000129.1 GCF_018448925.1 Photorhabdus akhurstii
CTTGCAGGATGAAGCAGGATAATCGCTGCCTTGAATTAGGATTGAGTTATTATCTGTGATTATTTTGGGTAATGAAATCTATTCTCATTCGCATTATCTAATTGAGAATCATTATTTTTTACCTCGACGTAACATATTGTTGTTGGGGGTAAGATAAGATTAAGGTTGGAATAATACATTTATTGTATTTTTGTTTGTATATAACATGCTGAAAGTAATCGAAATATATGTCTTATTATGGGTTTATGACGTGAAAATATCAATGGGGTGAATTTGGTTCATATTATTTTGATCGATGCAACCTTTTTGTGTATACAAATGACATTCCGTTTAAGATTGGTTTAAATATGCTGAATTTTGCCGTTGAGATTAAACAAATTGTGCTGTTTGATAAAAAAACACTTGATTTTAATATGCGCTAATGAGGAGAATTGACTTATTCAATAACCGTCTATTTCGTTATTGAATCTATTAATTCGAGAGCAGG
>NZ_RCWE01000130.1 GCF_018448925.1 Photorhabdus akhurstii
TGTCGCGGCCTTCCTGCAAGGAGTGGTAAATCTCCGCCAGTTCAGCCATAAAGATATCGACCGACCAGCCATCAATGGCGATATGGTGCCATAGCATTAGTAAGTAGTGCCGACCAGACACCGAATATTGGCGCAGGCGCAGGCTGGGTTCTGTGGTCAAATTAAACGGGGTGGCTATTTCTGCCCGAACCGTGTTCCGCAGCATGTCAGTGTTTTCACAGGGTTGGGATTGGATAACCAAATTCCCGTCCAGTCTCTGCGGGTAAACCTGTCCATCATCATCGCTGCGGTACGCCATCTTCATTACAGCATGGCGTTCAGCCAGCCGGTTAATGGCGGCCTCCAACAGAGGCAGACAGGCATCATTATCCAGTTGAACCAGATAAGGGATATGGTAGGTATCGGAGCCTTGTTCAAATTGCTCGATAAATAGCATCCGCTCCTGAGCGAACGATAAGGGATAACGCTCCCGTGCCA
>NZ_RCWE01000131.1 GCF_018448925.1 Photorhabdus akhurstii
GATATTAAGGATGAAGAAACCATTAAACACGTGGAGATACTGGATTACCTTGATAATAGGGAGTGCCATGTTCGTAACACTCAGCGCCGCGCTCGGAGTATTACTTTGATTCCGGTAACTCTAGGACTAATCACCAGTATGTTATTAACAGTAAATGATTTCATAGAAGAACGAAAGAGTAATGAATCAGAAATTTATCATTGGGTTGATGTAGCTAAAAAAGAATATGGGGAGAAGTTTTACCTACGTGATGATCTACCTGACTATTTGAACGGTATGGATTATATTGGTGATGATAAAGATCTTTCCCTGATAAAATACTTGCATTACCGCTATAATTATTATGAATATAGTGACTATTATTTTAAAATTGATATAGGTTTCCTGCTACTCTACCTACTGATTATTCCACCTTTTGTATGGGCTATGTTTTTTTTACGTCGACAAGCCCCATTAATTATCGA
>NZ_RCWE01000132.1 GCF_018448925.1 Photorhabdus akhurstii
ATGATTATGATGCCGCCCGCCGGCTGACGACGCTGCGCGCCCCGGAAGGGACCACCCGTTATCATTACGACATCCTGGGCCGGCTGTTAACCGTGGACTCCCCGGACAGCGCCCTGCATTTTGAATATGACGAGCAGGACCGGATAGTGCGGGAAATTCAGCCGCACGGCGAGATTCTGCGTCACTACCCGGATAACCGCGCCGCAGAACGGCAGTTGCTGACCGGCGAAACAGCGCCGGTTGCCGGCCCTGCCCGGTTTAGCGGGCAGACTCACCTCTGCCGCTGGCAGAGTCGCCGGGAAGTCAACCGGGTGGGGGAGCTGATTACGCTGGCGCTGGAAGGACAGGCGCCCCTGACCCTGGAACGGGATGACGCCGGCCGGGATACGGGGCGTTACGTGGAAGGGGGATTTATTCTGCGCCAGCAGTACAGCCTGATGGGCCAGTTAACCGCGCAACGGGC
>NZ_RCWE01000133.1 GCF_018448925.1 Photorhabdus akhurstii
TGTCTTCAACCGACGGCAGACCTTTATCCAGAATCCGCTGGCTCAATTCTTTGGCCTTACCGCACGCTTCCGGTGACAGCGTGCGGCAATCACCCAGATTTCGCGAGGCCAGCGCATTATTCTCAATCGCATTCTTCCCGGCCTGGGCACCGGTGACGGCGCTGCCGGTGGAGTCACCGGCAATTCCACCCGCTAGCCCTGCCGCCAGGGTGGAGAGGGTGCTGATGGTCTGTTTTTCCTCTTCACTTAAGTCACTGACTTTAACATTTTCACCATGAATATGCTTCATCAGTTCTCGCGCGGCCAGTTCACCGGAAGCTGCTCCGGCCGCGCCCGCCAGCGCATTGTTACCACTGACTTCGGCGGCCACTGCCCCCAGAATTGCATGGGCCAGAGTATTGGTGACGACATCGACTTGATGGGTTTTCGGGTCGGTAGTCAGGTCTTTAATCA
>NZ_RCWE01000134.1 GCF_018448925.1 Photorhabdus akhurstii
AAATCTCTATGAAGCCCCTCGCTATCTGATGCATTACCTAGATTCCGATGAGGATGATGGTGACGACAGTAGTTCTTACCTCAGTCTGGTATTGCCCTGGGATTATCTGAAAGAACAAGAGGGCATGACCCGGTTTATGGCCTGGCTGGACTTTCTGTGTGAACAACTCGAACCTGACTGGGGAGACTGTGGTTACTGTCTGGTCTTACCCAGAGATTATCATGACTATTTTCCTCTGGAGTACCAACTGGCCCTGCGTTACCCTGCCCTGCAAGTCAACTCCACTGTTCACACCACGCTGGACGATTATGCCCACTCCATCCGAAGCATTAACTGGATCACCCTGCTGTCCAAACGCTTTGTAAACCGACTGGGTGGGGAATACTGGATACGTCAGGTGCTGCGCCCCTACCGGGATGTGGTGATGACTTCTTATTCCAATG
>NZ_RCWE01000135.1 GCF_018448925.1 Photorhabdus akhurstii
ATTTTCTCTTTTGACTATAGTCAGTTGGACAGCCAGCAAGACCCAGCGGATCAATCCAGTTTGCCGGATTATGGACGTACGCATACGGATTCGGACCCCCATTTAGCCCGAGCGGGTCAGGGCTGAGGTAGCACGCCGCTTCCGGCAAATAATAGCGGAACCGATTATAAAATAAACCACTTTCCTCATCAAAAAGTTGTCCGGCGAATCGGAGGCCCGGATCGAGCTGGGGATTCTCGCCGTGTCCGCTCAGACGCAGGCCGTATAGCGACTGCTTCGGCCGCCGCCACACCCGTTTACCCGTCGGGTCGAACAGCGCCAGCGGCTCGCCGGTCGGGGCGCTGACCGCATACTGGGTCTGCACCTCCCCAGCCATCAGCTCCACCCGGTTGTCCAGATTAAGCGTAAACGCCTGCGTCTGCTGCGCTATC
>NZ_RCWE01000136.1 GCF_018448925.1 Photorhabdus akhurstii
TGATGAAGCATATTCACGGCGAAAATGCTAAAGTCAGCGACTTAAGTGAAGAGGAAAAACAGACCATCAGCACCCTCTCCACCCTGGCGGCAGGGCTGGCAGGCGGCATTGCCGGTGACTCCACCGGCAGCGCCGTCACCGGGGCCCAGGCTGGGAAGAATGCGGTGGAGAACAACTATCTTCATGAAGACGAAAGCCACCGTTTTGATAAAGAGTTGGCCGAGTGTAAGGCCAAAGGAGGAGACTGCGGTGCAGTTATTCAGAAGTATTTAGACATCAGCAATAAGAATAGTACCGAATTAGAGGAAAAATGCAAAGGAGGCGGTATTACCTGCGTGACTTATGAAGAAATTATTCAAGTAAATACGAATGTTGCGCTTGATGAGGGATCGTTACAAATTCGATTGTCAGAGAAATTAAA
>NZ_RCWE01000137.1 GCF_018448925.1 Photorhabdus akhurstii
ACACAATGATAGCTGGACTGCCTGCCATGCTTGCGTTTGAACGCCGGGAAGCGCGCTTTCAGCTTCGGATTAAAAAAGTGGGAAAACGCCATATCGAGGTTAATCACCGCCTGCTGCAAGGCGATGGAATCATACGCTTTGAGCCAGGCATACCGGCGGGATTTTTTCGCCACTGACAGTAAGGGTTTGAGGTCTTTACGCGGGCTGAGGTTCACCCCGTGGCGTTGATGAGCGTGCTTCTTAATGTGGAGCGCCTTGTTGTACGCGAAACGGACCGCACCGAACTGAGCATTGAGATAATCAGCCTGTTCGGGTGTCGGGTAAATGCGGACTTTGGTGGCTCTTAACATCATCAGCGCTCATCGGGATAGTTTATGTATTTTAACCGCTTTTTTTGGCC
>NZ_RCWE01000138.1 GCF_018448925.1 Photorhabdus akhurstii
GGACGACTTCATTGGGAATAACATACCCCCCACTGTGATTAAGACTGGCACTGTCCTAATGCTTTCTTCAATAGGTTTGGCTCATGTGTGATTCCCTCTGGCAAACTTATAGAGGACAAGCAGAATAAACCAATTCAAGGTCGTTGTAGCTGAAGGCCTGGCCTGCCTGACAGTTAATTATGAGCATGTCTTGCCCTTCATGGTGGATATTCACAGCTGAAAGTGGTATTGGCATTTTTTTCTGAGGACACAACGAGGAAATCTGATAAATACGGCCACCTGAAGTCTAGCTCGGAGTTAACAATTTACCACGTTTAGAGCGGCCGCGATATCCTGCAGATGCATCCAGTACTAGTATGGCCCGGGGGATC
>NZ_RCWE01000139.1 GCF_018448925.1 Photorhabdus akhurstii
TTGGCCGATTTTAGCTCACTTTTTCCCCGATGTCAGTGCCGGGTTTCCGCCCGTTTTTCTTGCCGCACCGGGTTTTCTCGATAACCCGTGGCCGCGGGGCAGCTTGCCTGCGCCGCTGACGCGGGTTGGCCGGGTGCGGGCCGGCGAGGCCCGCAGGTGACGCTTTTCAGCGGGGAGCCCCCGCCCGCGGGGGCGGACGGGGCGGAGATGGCGAGTACGGTAACGAGCGAGGAGCCTGCGACTGCGAGCCGGACGCAGCCAGCGCAGCAGGGTTGGGCGGGGGCAATAAACCGCGGCCAGCTTGCTGGCCTGCCTTCAGGGCGGTTGACCCTGACGGACTGACCGGCAA
>NZ_RCWE01000140.1 GCF_018448925.1 Photorhabdus akhurstii
ACTAGTATGGCCCGGGGGATCCTACGTTCCAAATGCAGCGAGCTCGTATAACCCTTTAAGAGTTGCTCTTTTTGTTTGGTAAGTTGCAAATCGAAGTTTTAGATTGAGTTCTACGTCGAGCGGCCGCGATATCCTGCAGATGCATCCAGTACTAGTATGGCCCGGGGGATCCGTATACGTTTCTAATTTGTAGTTAACGGTTGGATACCACTTTGAGGCATGTAATATGGTACTGAGCTTCGGCACAGGGCTCAAATTGCATCATTAAATGTCTCCGATGTGGCTATATGTCATGGATAAAGGCAGCCCCCTATATCTTTTTTTGTGGCAGCATGGGTCC
>NZ_RCWE01000141.1 GCF_018448925.1 Photorhabdus akhurstii
CCATCGCCTTGCAGCAGGCGGTGATTAACCTCGATATGGCGTTTTCCCACTTTTTTAATCCGAAGCTGAAAGCACGCTTCCCGGCGTTCAAACGCAAGCATGGCAGGCAGTCCAGCTATCATTGTGTCGGGGTGAAGGTGTTGGACGGGGCAATAAAAATACCCAAATTATCGCCGATAGAAGCCCGTCTGCACCGTGAAATGACCGGAGAGGTGAAAAGCATTACGCTGAGCCGTTCAGCCACCGGTAAATACTACGCCTCGATACTCTGTGATGACGGCCTGGCCGCGCCCGCGAAGCCCGCTTTGATAACCCAGATGACAGGTTTGGATATGGGA
>NZ_RCWE01000142.1 GCF_018448925.1 Photorhabdus akhurstii
TATTCCAGTTTCTTGATGAAGCCATGCCAGCCCGCATCGCCGATAGCGCGAGCCAGCCTGGGATTCTTCATCATGTTGGCCGATTTCAGCGTCTCAACAATTATCGCTTGGTTTTCGTCAACCATTGTTCGGGAGAGTTTGTGTTGAAAATCGGCGCGAGCATTCGCTACCCGCTCGTGTACGGCGGCAAGCCTCTGTCGTGCTTTACGGCGGTTGGCGCTGCCTTTTTGTTTCCGGGAGAGGGCCTTCTGTTTACGCCTCAGATTACGGCCGGCATTGATAAGATGACGGGGATTGGCCATCTTATCTCCGCTGGATTTGATAGCGTAGTGAGATA
>NZ_RCWE01000143.1 GCF_018448925.1 Photorhabdus akhurstii
GAGCTAGGTCGAGAGGAAGGTATTGAACTAGGCCGAGAGAAAGGTAAAGTGGAAACGGCTCGTGCCTTATTACGGCATGGCGTGAGTTTAGACATTATTGTCACCAGTACCGGACTGAGCCGGGATAAAATTGAAGCGTTAAAGCATTAAATTCATCTTCTCTTTTACAGTAAAATGCCGATATTCAAGATCGGCATTTTTGTTTTTATTTTTACTGAATGGGCATACGCTGGATCTCTCCCAATTTGTCCATCAACTGATTGAACAATCTCCGGAGCATGAAACGATGTTGATGACTATTGCAGAACAGCTTGAACAAAAAGGGCTTGAGCGTGG
>NZ_RCWE01000144.1 GCF_018448925.1 Photorhabdus akhurstii
CCCCCACCCCCCCCCCCCCCGCCCCCCCCCCCCCCCCCCCCCCCCGCCCCCCCCCCCCCCCACCCCCCCCCCCCCCCCCCCCCCCCCCCCCCCCCCCCCCCCCCCCCCCCCCCCCCCCCCCCCCCCCCCCCCCCCCCCCACCCCCCCCCCCCCCCACCCCCCCCCCCCCCCCCCCCCCCCCCCCCCCCCCCCCCCCCCCCCCCCCCCCCCCCCCCCCCCCCCCCCCCCCCCACCCCCCCCCCCCCCCCCCCACCCCCCCCCCCCCCCCCCCCCCCCCCCCCCACCCCCCCCCCACCCCCCCCTCCCTCCCCCCCCCCCCCCCCC
>NZ_RCWE01000145.1 GCF_018448925.1 Photorhabdus akhurstii
TGTCCTCCACTGACGGCAAGCCTTTATCCAGAATGCGCTGGCTCAGCTCCTTAGCCTTGCCGCACGCTTCCGGTGACAGCGTGCGGCAATCACCCAGATTTCGCGAGGCCAGCGCATTATTCTCAACAACAACGCATTCCATTGCAACGTTAACCGCCGGACGCCGATTTTCCTAATGCCCTCAGTCAGTTACAACCCGGTTTTTCCCGTGCTGCTTTGTCGCCGACCCCAAAACCCCCTGACGCGCTTTTCGCCCCCGAAGGCCGGTTTTTCCCGCCGTGCCATTGTCAGTGTCGCGCCTTTTTCGGCAACGGGCGAACG
>NZ_RCWE01000146.1 GCF_018448925.1 Photorhabdus akhurstii
CGTTCGCCCGTTGCCGAAAAAGGCGCGACACTGACAATGGCACGGCGGGAAAAACCGGCCTTCGGGGGCGAAAAGCGCGTCAGGGGGTTTTGGGGTCGGCGACAAAGCAGCACGGGAAAAACCGGGTGGTAACTGACTGAGGGCATTAGGAAAATTGGTGTCCGGCGGCCAACTTCGCAATGGAATGGGTTGTTGTGGAGAACAACTATCTTTATGAAGACGAAAGCCACCGTTTTGATAAAGAGTTGGCCGAGTGTAAGGCCAAAGGAGGAGACTGCGGTGCAGTTATTCAGAAGTATTTAGACATCAGCAATAA
>NZ_RCWE01000147.1 GCF_018448925.1 Photorhabdus akhurstii
GCGTCGGGAAGCTGATATGAAGCGCCATAACCGGCGATGTCCGAATGGGGAAACCCAGTGCGATGCGTCGCACTATCATTAACTGAATCCATAGGTTAATGAGGCGAACCGGGGGAACTGAAACATCTCAGTACCCCGAGGAAAAGAAATCAACCGAGATTCCCCCAGTAGCGGCGAGCGAACGGGGAGCAGCCCAGAACCAGCATCAGCGATGCCATCAGAGGAACGGTCTGGAAAGGCCGGCGAGAGAGGGTGACAGCCCCGTACTCGAAGGTGGCATGGCTGTGAGTTTGACGAGTAAGGCGGGACACG
>NZ_RCWE01000148.1 GCF_018448925.1 Photorhabdus akhurstii
TTGAATTTCTGGCGCCGCCGTCACGAGGCGCCCTTAAAGGGCTGGGTAAGCTGTTTACCCGACAGGCCGGTAAAAAGGCCGTCAGCGGGGCGATTGCCGGTGCCCGGCATGCCGGAAAAGTGATATCGGGTAAAACCTTCTGCTGTGCCAAAACCGCCTTCAAAGAAACTCAGGGCGTGAAACGTTACCGGGAAGCGACGAAAAAATTCTTTACCGGCGACCCGATTGACGTCACCACCGGCCAGCTGTTTGACCAGCGGACCGATATCACCCTCGGCCAGACCCTGCCGCTGGTATTTCTGC
>NZ_RCWE01000149.1 GCF_018448925.1 Photorhabdus akhurstii
CTGTCAGTGGCGAAAAAATCCCGCCGGTATGCCTGGCTCAAAGCGTATGACGCCATCGCCTTGCAGCAGGCGGTGATTAACCTCGATATGGCGTTTTCCCACTTTTTTAATCCGAAGCTGAAAGCGCGCTTCCCGGCGTTCAAACGCAAGCATGGCAGGCAGTCCAGCTATCATTGTGTCGGGGTGAAGGTGCTGGACGGGGCAATAAAAATACCCAAGTTATCGCCGATAGAAGCCCGTCTGCACCGTGAAATGACCGGAGAGGTGAAAAGCATGACCCTGAGTCGTTCAGCCACCGG
>NZ_RCWE01000150.1 GCF_018448925.1 Photorhabdus akhurstii
CTGGTGACGGCCGAAACAGACCCGGACGGCAACTGCCGCACACAGGAATATGATAAGCATCAGCGGCTGGTGCGGGTGCTGGATGAAGAGAACCGGACCGTCAGTCTGGGTTATGACAGCCAGGACCGGCTGCGCAGCCTGACCGCGGCGGGGGCGCTGTGGCGCTGGCGTTACGACCGTCATCACCGGGTGGCGGTCAGTGACCGGCCGGACAACCAGCTGGAACACTTCACCCATGACCGCCACGGCAACTTAACCTGCTGGACCGATGCCCGCGGCGTAGAAT
>NZ_RCWE01000152.1 GCF_018448925.1 Photorhabdus akhurstii
GGCAGGGCAAGGGGAATAAAGACCGGGTATTGCCCCTCGGCGAACGGGCCTTAAACTGGCTCCAGTTCTATCAGCAGCAGATTCGCCCGCAACTGCTGGTCACCCCGGACATCCAGTCGCTGTTCGTGGCAATGGACGGTCTCGACGGGTTGCAGCCGAACGGTATCACCCATGCCGTGAGCGGTTATATCCGGGCCGCCGGCATTGAGAAAAAAGGCGCCTGCCACCTGTTCCGGCATGCGATGGCAACCCAGATGCTGGAGAACGGGG
>NZ_RCWE01000153.1 GCF_018448925.1 Photorhabdus akhurstii
ATCCTCCAAGGCTAAATACTCCTGACTGACCGATAGTGAACCAGTACCGTGAGGGAAAGGCGAAAAGAACCCCGGCGAGGGGAGTGAAAGAGAACCTGAAACCGTGTACGTACAAGCAGTGGGAGCCTTGATTCGTCAGGGTGACTGCGTACCTTTTGTATAATGGGTCAGCGACTTATATTCTGTAGCAAGGTTAACCGTATAGGGGAGCCGCAGGGAAACCGAGTCTTAACTGGGCGAAGTAGTTGCAGGGTATAGACCCGAA
>NZ_RCWE01000154.1 GCF_018448925.1 Photorhabdus akhurstii
GACGGTTGGCGCTGCCTTTTTGTTTCCGGGAGAGGGCCTTCTGTTTACGCCTCAGATTACGGCCGGCATTGATAAGATGACGGGGATTGGCCATCTTATCTCCGCTGGATTTGACAGCGTAGTGAGACAATCCCATATCCAAACCTGTCATCTGGGTTATCAAAGCGGGCTTCGCGGGCGCGGCCAGGCCGTCATCACAGAGTATCGAGGCGTAGTATTTACCGGTGGCTGAACAACTCAGCGTAATGCTTTTCACC
>NZ_RCWE01000155.1 GCF_018448925.1 Photorhabdus akhurstii
CCCCCCCCCCCCCCCCCCCCCCCCCCCCCCCCCCCCCCCCCCCCCCCCCCCCCCCCCCCCCCCCCCCCCCCCCCCCCCCCCCCCCCCCCCCCCCCCCCCCCCCCCCCCCCCCCCCCCCCCCCCCCCCACCCCCCCCCCCCCCCCCCCCCCCCCCCCCCCCCCCCCCCCCCCCCCCCCCCCCCCCCCCCCCCCCCCCCCCCCCCCCCCCCCCCCCCCCCCCCCCCCCCCCCCCCCCCCCCCCCCCCCCCCCCCCCC
>NZ_RCWE01000156.1 GCF_018448925.1 Photorhabdus akhurstii
CGGACAGCGCCCAGCATTTTCATCTGTATTATGAATATAATGCCCAGGGCCTGATAAGCCGCTGGTCCGATGGCGACCAGACCTGGGTGGATTACCGTTATGATAAACAGGGGCGCTGTACCGACAGTGTGGGGGCCGGCGGCTACTATCCGGTTCACCTGGATTATGCCCCCGGCATCACCCGCTCCACCACCCCACAGGGGCACACCACCACCTGGCATTACAACGACCAGCAATTAATAACTGAAATCCACA
>NZ_RCWE01000157.1 GCF_018448925.1 Photorhabdus akhurstii
AGATAAACCGCAGCCGGTTGTCATACACGTCCCGGTGTTCCGTGAGCCGCCAGCGCTGTGTCCCTTCGGATGAGGCCGGGGAGGACAGCGCAAAATACTTGTGAACCGGTGAATCCCGGTGCCGGAGAATATAGCCCTGTTCTCCCCGGCTGAGGGTGAAATCCGGGTGGTCCGGGTTGACGCTGTGGGTATAAGCGGCCGGTAAGGCAAAGTAAAGCGATGCCCCTTCGGTGGTGCGGATTTCTACCCGGTCGC
>NZ_RCWE01000158.1 GCF_018448925.1 Photorhabdus akhurstii
GGCGAAAAGCGCGTCAGGGGTTTTGAGTTCGGCGGTGAACGGACATTGGAAAAAACGGGGTGTAACTGACTGAGGGCATTAGGAAAATCGGCGTTCGGTAATCAACTTCGCAATGGAATGCGTTGTTATTGAGAATAATGCGCTGGCCTCGCGAAATCTGGGTGATTGCCGCACGCTGTCACCGGAAGCGTGCGGTAAGGCCAAAGAATTGAGCCAGCGGATTCTGGATAAAGGTCTGCCGTCGGTTGAAGACA
>NZ_RCWE01000159.1 GCF_018448925.1 Photorhabdus akhurstii
TTAAATGCTTAAATGCTTAAATGCTTAAATGCTTAAATGCTTAAATGCTTAAATGCTTAAATGCTTAAATGCTTAAATGCTTAAATGCTTAAATGCTTAAATGCTTAAATGCTTAAATGCTTAAATGCTTAAATGCTTAAATGCTTAAATGCTTAAATGCTTAAATGCTTAAATGCTTAAATGCTTAAATGCTTAAATGCTTAAATGCTTAAATGCTTAAATGCTTAAATGCTTAAATGCTTAAATGCTTAAAT
>NZ_RCWE01000160.1 GCF_018448925.1 Photorhabdus akhurstii
GAGTTAACGGAAGAGCAAAAACAAACTATCAGCACCCTTTCCACCCTGGCGGCAGGACTGGCAGGCGGCATTGCTGGTGACTCCAGCGCCAGTGCCCTCACTGGGGCGCAGGCAGGGAAGAATGCAGTTGAGAATAATGCGCTGGCCTCGCGAAATCTGGGTGATTGCCGCACGCTGTCACCGGAAGCGTGCGGCAAGGCTAAGGAGCTGAGCCAGCGCATTCTGGATAAAGGCTTGCCGTCAGTGGAGGACA
>NZ_RCWE01000161.1 GCF_018448925.1 Photorhabdus akhurstii
TTATTGCTGATGTCTAAATACTTCTGAATAACTGCACCGCAGTCTCCTCCTTTGGCCTTACACTCGGCCAACTCTTTATCAAAACGGTGGCTTTCGTCTTCATAAAGATAGTTGTTCTCCACAACAATGCATTCCATTGCAAAGTTGACCGCCAGACGCCGATTTTCCCAATGTCCTCAGTCAGTTACAACCCGTTTTTTCCAATGTGCGTTCACCGCCGAACCCAAAACCCCCTGGCGCGTTTTTCGC
>NZ_RCWE01000162.1 GCF_018448925.1 Photorhabdus akhurstii
TGATTACGGACATTGGTCTCCACCATATCCTTGATCACCTGCTGACAGCTTTCCCCTTCACAGGTGCGGGCTTGGTGCGCAAAACTGTCCAGCTCATTCACACTCAGATAGTTATTCTCAATAACAAAAAAATCCCAGCTCAACAGCTGGGATCGTTCTTATCGGGTAACTAACGAATATCAAATAACCAAAGCACAAAGCCGACTAGAAATCCAGATGTACTGACTTTCAAGTACATACTAATGTTGC
>NZ_RCWE01000163.1 GCF_018448925.1 Photorhabdus akhurstii
GTGCCCGTCGGGGCGAGTTGATATGCTCTTTAACAGGGTGGGAAAAAGCGGCTGAGAAAAAGGCTGCTAAATCAAGGGGAAAAGTTCGCTCAACCGTATGATGGCGTCGGGATAGTCCCTAAGATCCGCTAGGGCTAAATGGGGGTGAGAACCCGTATGCGTACGTCCATAATCCGGCGAACTGGATTGATCCTCTGGGGCTAGCTGGTGAAAATGTATTTATTCACTATACAAATAAAGCTGGCTTTG
>NZ_RCWE01000164.1 GCF_018448925.1 Photorhabdus akhurstii
GTGCACATCGGGGTTTTAGGTTCGCACGGGTGAGTGCAGTGGGACAAAGTGGCTCTTTAACAGGTTGTTATTAAAGAAAAAATCCCGGCCAAAAAGTATGGTCGTGTCGGGGCAGTCCCTAAGACCCGTTAGGATTAGCGGGATGTCCTCTCATTGATCAAATTGTTAATGATGCAAATAAAGTTGCATCGCCGGGCGGACATATAACGGCTAAACAAGCAGAAATATTAAGGGGTAACTCACCTGTTA
>NZ_RCWE01000165.1 GCF_018448925.1 Photorhabdus akhurstii
CCAAGACGAGAAACAGTCAGCCCATCGCCATTGAGGAAGGTAAACGCGGTCAGTTGTGATTTCAACTGGGCAAAGTAATCTACAGTTTCCATCATTTTCTCTGTGAGTTATGAGTCGGTGGATAATCTGTTATTCCCACATATTTGCCGCTTCCCGGATCAGATGCCAGAGGGTTGTGCCCGGTTTTGTACCTGGAACATCAAAAGACATCGTACCCTGAGCAAAGAAGTACTGCTTGCCCGGCAGG
>NZ_RCWE01000166.1 GCF_018448925.1 Photorhabdus akhurstii
GAAAAGCGCGTCAGGGGGTTTTGGGGTCGGCGACAAAGCAGCACGGGAAAAACCGGGTGGTAACTGACTGAGGGCATTAGGAAAATTGGTGTCCGGCGGCCAACTTCGCAATGGAATGGGTTGTTGTTGAGAATAATGCGCTGGCCTCGCGAAATCTGGGTGATTGCCGCACGCTGTCACCGGAAGCGTGCGGCAAGGCTAAGGAGCTGAGCCAGCGCATTCTGGATAAAGGCTTGCCGTCAGTGG
>NZ_RCWE01000167.1 GCF_018448925.1 Photorhabdus akhurstii
GTCAGGGGGTTTTGGGGTCGGCGACAAAGCAGCACGGGAAAAACCGGGTTGTAACTGACTGAGGGCATTAGGAAAATCGGCGTCCGGCGGTTAACGTTGCAATGGAATGCGTTGTTGTTGAGAATAACTTTTTGAGCGCGGAGCAGATAGATGACTTTGCGGCCAGAGCCAAAGGGTGTGAGGGACGCGGCGACTGCAAACAGATCACGAAGGAAATGGAAGATCTGAGCCTCAAGCAGCAAA
>NZ_RCWE01000168.1 GCF_018448925.1 Photorhabdus akhurstii
TCACCCCCAGCCACAGGTCATCCGCTAATTTTTCAACATTAGTCGGTTCGGTCCTCCAGTTAGTGTTACCCAACCTTCAACCTGCCCATGGCTAGCTCACCGGGTTTCGGGTCTATACCCTGCAACTACTTCGCCCAGTTAAGACTCGGTTTCCCTGCGGCTCCCCTATACGGTTAACCTTGCTACAGAATATAAGTCGCTGACCCATTATACAAAAGGTACGCAGTCACCC
>NZ_RCWE01000169.1 GCF_018448925.1 Photorhabdus akhurstii
TTGTCAGAAGACAGCGGCCGGAAGAGAGACAGATTTCAGCTTGTTGAACAGATTGCTTCGGGTGGTTGTGTCGGAAGAGACGCAACGGCCGGAAGGAAACCGAATATGCCTGGCGGCGATAGCGCGGCGGTCCCACCTGACCCCATGCCGAACTCAGCAGTGAAACGCCGTAGCGCCGATGGTAGTGTGGGGTCTCCCCATGTGAGAGTAGGACACTGCCAGGCTTGA
>NZ_RCWE01000170.1 GCF_018448925.1 Photorhabdus akhurstii
CCCTAACATAGCCAATCTTTGCCATATGTAACCCTACCTAATACCAATATGAGACTATTATTATAGAAACTATCACGGATTAGCGAGTTTTTAAAAACCTTGGTTTGATGGAAACGGTGAATTTGGCTCAGGGAGCAGTACCGAATAGTCGAAAAGTAAATGGCAAAGTTCTGACTGAGGATATCAATATTACGTCTCAGGATATTTTTCATGGACAGGCTGTTT
>NZ_RCWE01000171.1 GCF_018448925.1 Photorhabdus akhurstii
GCTCTTTAACAACGCGGGAAAAAGCAGCCAGAAAAAAGGCTGTTAAATCAATGACAAAAGTCTGCTCAACCGTATGATGACGTCGGGAGACTCCAGTCGTGTGGGACGGCGATGTGCCGGCGGAAATCCGCGAGTATCAGCACGGCCGGCTGAAAATGATCCGCCATCTGGTGTTTGACGGCTGGGAGCTGATAGCGCAGCAGACGCAACAGTTTACGCTCAATC
>NZ_RCWE01000172.1 GCF_018448925.1 Photorhabdus akhurstii
ACCCGAATATAGCCAATTTTCGGCATATATAGTCCCGCTTAGTACCAATACGAAACTATTCTTTCGGAAATTTCACCGATAAGTGAGTTTTAAAAAATCTTGGTTTGATGGAAACGGTGAATTTGGCGAAAAATGCTCTTCCTAAAGACTCAGCTGAATCATTCACATCAGGCAATCACAATATTAAAACAGGTGGAAATTATTCCAGTTTGTCACTAACAAAGG
>NZ_RCWE01000173.1 GCF_018448925.1 Photorhabdus akhurstii
TCGGTTGATTTCTTTTCCTCGGGGTACTGAGATGTTTCAGTTCCCCCGGTTCGCCTCATTAACCTATGGATTCAGTTAATGATAGTGCGACGCATCGCACTGGGTTTCCCCATTCGGACATCGCCGGCTATATCGCTTCATATCAGCTTACCGACGCTTTTCGCAGATTAGCACGTCCTTCATCGCCTCTGACTGCCTAGGCATCCACCGTGTACGCTTATTC
>NZ_RCWE01000174.1 GCF_018448925.1 Photorhabdus akhurstii
TCGGTTGATTTCTTTTCCTCGGGGTACTGAGATGTTTCAGTTCCCCCGGTTCGCCTCATTAACCTATGGATTCAGTTAATGATAGTGCAACGCATTGCACTGGGTTTCCCCATTCGGACATCGCCGGCTATATCGCTTCATATCAGCTTACCGACGCTTTTCGCAGATTAGCACGTCCTTCATCGCCTCTGACTGCCTAGGCATCCACCGTGTACGCTTATTC
>NZ_RCWE01000175.1 GCF_018448925.1 Photorhabdus akhurstii
GAATAAGCGTACACGGTGGATGCCTAGGCAGTCAGAGGCGATGAAGGACGTGCTAATCTGCGAAAAGCGTCGGTAAGCTGATATGAAGCGCCATAACCGGCGATGTCCGAATGGGGAAACCCAGTGCAATGCGTTGCACTATCATTAACTGAATCCATAGGTTAATGAGGCGAACCGGGGGAACTGAAACATCTCAGTACCCCGAGGAAAAGAAATCAACCGA
>NZ_RCWE01000176.1 GCF_018448925.1 Photorhabdus akhurstii
CACGGCCCAGACTCCTACGGGAGGCAGCAGTGGGGAATATTGCACAATGGGCGCAAGCCTGATGCAGCCATGCCGCGTGTATGAAGAAGGCCTTCGGGTTGTAAAGTACTTTCAGCGGGGAGGAAGGATTTAACTTGAACAGAGTTGGATTTTGACGTTACCCGCAGAAGAAGCACCGGCTAACTCCGTGCCAGCAGCCGCGGTAATACGGAGGGTGC
>NZ_RCWE01000177.1 GCF_018448925.1 Photorhabdus akhurstii
CACGGCCCAGACTCCTACGGGAGGCAGCAGTGGGGAATATTGCACAATGGGCGCAAGCCTGATGCAGCCATGCCGCGTGTATGAAGAAGGCCTTCGGGTTGTAAAGTACTTTCAGCGGGGAGGAAGGGTTGAGCCTGAACAGGGCTGGGCCTTGACGTTACCCGCAGAAGAAGCACCGGCTAACTCCGTGCCAGCAGCCGCGGTAATACGGAGGGTGC
>NZ_RCWE01000178.1 GCF_018448925.1 Photorhabdus akhurstii
TCGGTTCGGTCCTCCAGTTAGTGTTACCCAACCTTCAACCTGCCCATGGCTAGCTCACCGGGTTTCGGGTCTATACCCTGCAACTCATTCGCCCAGTTAAGACTCGGTTTCCCTGCGGCTCCCCTATACGGTTAACCTTGCTACAGAATATAAGTCGCTGACCCATTATACAAAAGGTACGCAGTCACCCCACCCCAAAACGCTCCACTGCTTG
>NZ_RCWE01000179.1 GCF_018448925.1 Photorhabdus akhurstii
TCCAACAGTTTGCCTTCACGCGCGGGAAAGGGAGTTATCCGCTGGATATAGTTCCCGCTGTCTGGGGTATAGCGGATATGCCGGATGTTGCCCGGTATCATCACCAGTTTTAAGGTTTGGGTACGCAGATCCTGGGGAGGAGCCAGAACCCGGCTGGTGACATAACCGTGATTAATGAGCTGATCTTGCAATTGGGTTATCAGCCGGCTGATGC
>NZ_RCWE01000180.1 GCF_018448925.1 Photorhabdus akhurstii
CGCTTCATATCAGCTTACCGACGCTTTTCGCAGATTAGCACGTCCTTCATCGCCTCTGACTGCCTAGGCATCCACCGTGTACGCTTATTCGCTTAACCTCACAACCCGAAAAGGTCTCGGATTGTTCAGCTTGAGAGACTCCCCAATAATACCTTGTCGATATTACTGAGTGTTTCAATTTTTCAGCTTGTTCCAGATTGTTAAAGAGC
>NZ_RCWE01000181.1 GCF_018448925.1 Photorhabdus akhurstii
GCATTTTGTGACCGCAACAGTGACAGGTTTTCGAACTGGCGAACCACTGATCCAGCTTCACCAGATGAACCCCTTTCTCTGCGGCTTTGTATTCCAGTTTCTTGATGAAGCCATGCCAGCCCGCATCGCCGATAGCGCGAGCCAGCCTGGGATTCTTCATCATGTTGGCCGATTTCAGCGTCTCAACAATTATCGCTTGGTTTTC
>NZ_RCWE01000182.1 GCF_018448925.1 Photorhabdus akhurstii
GGGACGAATTGGAATGCTCTTTAACAACGCGGGAAAAAGCAGCCAGAAAAAAGGCTGTTAAATCAATGACAAAAGTCTGCTCAACCGTATGATGACGTCGGGAGACTCCAGTCGTGTGGGACGGCGACGTGCCGGCGGAAATCCGCGAATATCAGCACGGCCGGCTGAAAATGATCCGCCATCTGGTGTTTGACGGCTGGGA